>JAZQGZ010000076.1:0-103741 GCA_045540255.1 Oscillospiraceae bacterium
AAAAAAGCGAAAAGCGGGACGGTGTGAACCGTCCCGCTTTTCACAAGGATTGGAAGATTGGATGAAAAGAAGTCATTGTCTCTTGCAAGTATAGGGTACGAAACTTATGTTAACAAATATAGGGGTGATTGTTACAAAAGTTTTAAGTTTTCTACTTGCGAAGCGTTCCGAAAAAGCTGCGCAGTATCTCGCTGCACTCTTTTGCAAGTACGCCGCCGACAAGCGCCGGAGGATGTGGAAATGCTTCCATGAAGAGATTAAAGACTCCGCCGCAGGCGCCGAACGATTCGTCGCGCGCGCCATAGTAAACGCGGTCGATCCGCGCGTTTAAGATCGCCCCTGCGCACATCGGACACGGCTCAAGCGTGACGTACAGCGTACAATCTGTCAGTCTCCACTGCCCCAGCCGCTTTGCAGCCTGCTCTATCGCGATTATCTCAGCGTGGGCTATCGGGGAATTGAGATGCTCCCGCAGATTGTAACCCTCGCCGATAACCTCTCCCTCGGGCGATACAACTATCGCGCCGACGGGTATCTCCCCAAGAGCATACGCCTTTTCGGCCAGCTCCAGGGCTTTCAGCATATACTCTTCGTCCAGCGTCACGGTTTTATGCGCTTGAATGCCTGCGCGATCACAACAAGGATCATCCATGCGAGATTGTATACGCACAGATAGAAGCTGTTGAGCATATCAAAGAAATTGAAACCATCATTTCTGAAATACGGAGATACAGAGGAGCCCTCCTGCACTGTGTCAGCGATGCTGTAATTACCAAAGAACGCGAAGATGAACACCAGCAGCACGCCCAGCGCAACACCTGCGATCTGAACTGCGCAGCCAAGCTTTATCTTCTTATAAAGGCTCTTGGAGCCGTTGATTGCCGCTGCAAAGGAAGAGAAGGTTCCATCGCAGGAAACTGCGGCACTGCCCTTGGATACGTACTTTGTACGCTCCTCGAACTCATCGTGGGCTTCATAGGGGATCACGCGGATACTCTCCGCACCGATATCAAACAATTCCGCGATAACGCCCTCGGTTATCATGCCGTCTACTGTCTTGATGATAAGGCTTACACCGTTCTTGGCAAGCTTTTCAACGTGCTGCTTCACCTGAGTGTTTGCAGTAAGCTCCACGAAGAACAGCATACACACCTCGCCGCCTACCGCAAGGTATACGACCTCGTCATTGTTCTTATTTACAGCGGATTCCTTCTTTGCATCGGGAACTGCTACGCCGTGGGATTTCATGTGGTCACGGTTGCCGAGCAGCACTCGTCTGCTGCCTATCCAGCCCATAACACCGAGGTTGCTCTCATAAACACAGTTGCTGACCTTTTTAAGCAGCGCAGATTTGTAATTGAGCATATTGAAGAACGCATCGGCAAGAACGCTGTCTGCACTTACTGCAAGGCTTGCGGCATAGATGATCGCATCATCGATCTGGATGTGCTGTGTTCCCTTGGAACCGTTCTTGTTGTAATCCCAGATATTGTTTACCTTAACAGAATTCACGGGGAACAGGGATTTTGCCTCTACAAGCACAGCGCTGGTGTCGCTTACATCCTCAACGGCACTGTATCCGAGAACGGATGCATTCTTGCCTGTCAGCACCTTAGATGCAGTGAGCATAGGCAGCATTACTGTCAGCGTACCGCTGAATGTTGCGCCAAGTGCGAGTACTGCTGTGGCTGTAGTGGCACCGAGTGCCACATTCTCCATAAGATAGGAACTTACGGACATGAAGTATGTCATAACTCCACCTGCAAGAGCTGCAGCAAGT
The DNA here is from genome assembly GCA_045540255.1 of Oscillospiraceae bacterium. Classification (GTDB taxonomy): domain Bacteria; phylum Bacillota; class Clostridia; order Oscillospirales; family Ruminococcaceae; genus CAG-115. Next base: position 1,781 of record JAZQGZ010000076.1, read on the forward strand.
ATTGCGGGAGTCATAACACGGGATATCCTGTCGGAAATATCCTCGCAATAGGTGGAAATGATGAAATCGCACAGAAGCTCTGTCTTTCTCATGGACGCAACCACAGGAATACCTGTGCCTGTGCCACGGGCAAGCTTATCAGAACCCTCATCGCTGAGGCACTCTACAAAATACTTGCCACGGTCGCCCGAAATGAACGCAAAGTTGTTCTGCGCCGCCTTTACGGTGCACAGCTTTGCAACCGTGTTGAAGCACAGCGAGCCAAGGGATACCATAAGATAAACGTGTGCGTTGTTAGTAACCAGCATAGAGGGCTGCGCGAGATATGCGATTATCGCAACAATCGCTCCCACATGGGAAAATGCGCACAGCGTGTCACCGTCGGGCTTGAGCTTAACAAGGCGCGAGAAGCCGTTGGTAACAACACTTGAGCACGCTGCAAAGCTGAGTATTCCGATAGTGAGATTTGTATAAAGGAAGTTCTGAACATTGAACTTGTTGCACAGATCGGAAAGGAGCGGGATTCCCTCGATATTGAGTCGGAAAATAAGATTTGCTCCGATAGTGGCAAGCATAAGCAGAACAAGTATCACAAGTCTGCCTGTAAGACCCTTTGAAGCACGGTTAAGACGCTCGGTTATAACCGCCTCATCATCAAGGTCGATGACCTCAGCTTCTTCGTCGTAATCGTCGTCATACTCTTCATCATAATCCGTTTCGTCGTCGATATCCTCCAGCATAAAGCTTGCTATCCTGCGCTTTTTGCGGGCTGCAAGATCATCCGCCTCACGGATCGCAGCAACAGGATCGCTTTTATTGAGTATACCTGTATCTATAAGCTGCTTTTCATAGTCTATATTCAATGCGTGGGAGGGCATTCTGCCGGGCTCGGAAAGATCTGTCAGCGTAACGGTACGCTCTGCTTCAAGATTCTTTTCGCGCTGCTCCTTGAGCTTCTTATTTAAAGATGCCACCAGTGCCTCGTTGCTGCGGCGCTGCTTTGCCGTTGCGTATTCCACCACATCTTCATCATGCGGGGGCTCCACAGGGGTCACCAGCACCTGCTCCGCTTTACGCTCGCCATCAGTCTTTCTGCGGGAGGTAACGGGAGAATACTCCTTAACGTGCTCCTCTGCACCCGAAAGACGCTTGAGGTCGTTACCTGCGACTGCAAGGGTATCGCCCGATACAGTCTCGGCATTTCGTACTTCCTCCTCAGCTTTTGCACGGGAAGCCATAGGATTGATGGAGTCAAGAAGCTCGTCATTTGTTTCAGCGGACATATCCGCTTCAAGCAGGGCACGGTTTATCTCCTCGATACGCTGCTGCTTTCTTATCTGCTGTGTAGCTGTAGTGACAAGATCGCTCCTTGTATGGAAGATTATATCTTCATCCTCGCCCGAAACAGCAGGCTTCACATAGGGCTGGACATACTCGCTCTCAGGGATTACGATATCCTGCTCCTCTGTGTCTGCGAAAAGCTTAGAAGCCTCCTCGGGAGAAGATATCTCAGCGGTAAAGCCTGTATGCTCCTCGACAGCCTCTTCAGACTCAGGCACCTCAAATTCCTCGGTGACAGAAGCCAGTTCCTCTTCGGCACTTTTTGCCGCAAGCTCCAGCTTACGCAGACGCTCTTCCTCCGCAGCTCGCTCTGCCTCTATGCGACGCTTTTCCTCTGCCTCCGCTGCAAGACGTGCTTCCTTTTCACGGCGGCGCGCCTCGGCTTCAGCTTTTGCGCGTTCCTGCTCCTCGCGGCGACGCTGCGCCTCTGCCTGCTTCATCGCCTTTTTCTCCTTGGCGCGCTCGGCAGCACGTGCGATCTCCTCGGCACGCTTCTGCGCTTCAAGATGCTCTGCATTCTCTTCTGCCTCAACATCGGCAGCGGTACGGCGCTTTCTGCCCGAGCCACGGATCGCTTCCTCAAGCTCATTACCGCCGATTATCTCAGTAACGCTTGCGGAATACTCCGAAGCAGGTTTGTCGCCTGTATCGCGCTTTCGGTCTATTTCTGCCAGAATATCGTCAATATTATAATCAGACATTTTCCACACTCCTGCAAATCAAATCAACGGTGCTTTACAACTTCATACATCAGTATTCCCGCCGAAACCGAAGCATTCAGCGAGTTTATCTTTCCATTCATGGGAAGCGACAGTATCATGTCGCAGTTCTCGCGGACAAGTCTGCCTAGCCCGAAGCCCTCCGAACCTATCACAAGCGCAACGCCGCCGGTGAGATCAGCCTTATCGTAAGGAGTTCCGTCAGCTTCCATTCCGAACACCCATATATTTTCCTTTTTGAGCTGCTTTATAGTATCAACGAGGTTCGCCACCCTTGCGACTTTCATCCATGCCGCCGCACCTGCCGAGGTCTTATAGACCGTGGCATTCAGTGTTGCACTCCTGCGCTTTGGGATTATAACTCCGTCAGCACCCGCAGCCTCTGCAGTACGGATTATCGCGCCGAGATTATGAGGATCCTCTATCTCATCAGCGATGATTATAAAAGGAGGTTTTCCCTTTTCCTTTGATATCTCCAGTATCTCCTCGACAGTCGAATAGGACGCAGCGGCAAGATAAGCAGCCGTGCCGCCATGCTTCTGTGTTCCTGTCATGGCAGTGAGTTTTTCGTCGCTGACCTCTTTTATCACAATGCCTTTCTGCTTGGCAAGAGGAATGATCTTTCCGAGAGATATCCCTTTCTGCACGTACAGGATATCAAGCTCCGCATCAGAGGTAAGCGCCTCTATAACAGAGTTTTTGCCGTATATTATCTTAACTTCTGTTTCCTTTTCCATAATTATTCCTTTTCTATCAGTTTGTACTGTATATAGTTACTCATATTCCAGTATATTATATCATATCCGCAGAATTAATGCAATACTTTATATAAAATATAATCTTATTCCAAGGAATAAAAACCGTAATTTCCCAATATCCTGTAATAAAAAACTTACATACGGAGACAGGATATGAAGTACTTATTCAAAAAGCCCCCTACTTACACCGAGCTTCAGCATAAACGTCTTGCAGAAGAATACACTGAGCTTACGGAAAAGCTTCAGCAGATACGCGACAATTTCGACTTCGTAACAGACAACGATTCTATCGATGCACTTATATACGAAGAAAATGCAGTGCTGGCTCGTATGAGCTCGTTATATAAAGAAGCAAAAGCCGCAGGATATCGGCTTGAGATCTACGAAATAAAAAAATATTAAAATTTTTAAAAAAATTTTTCAAAAAGTGCTTGACAAACCAAAACTGTTGTGATATAATAAACAAGTCGTTAAGGCAAGGCCACAAAAAAGGTCGAAAACTTAATACTTTGCGAGTGTGCTGGAATAGGCAGACAGGCTAGCTTGAGGTGCTAGTGTCCGTATAGACGTGTGGGTTCAAGTCCCGTCACTCGCACCAAACAGTAATAATCCGAACACCATTCAAATCAACGGAGTGTTCGGATTATTCTTTTATCTTTGATATTGTTTTCGATGAAAAGCCATGACTTCTTTTAAGAGGCCATGGCTTTTTTTATAATTCTTCGATACCAATTTCTTTTAAATAATAATAAATATTATCATAGTATTCAGGTGCTCTTGTTATATCGTTATCGCTACCATAAGGAACAAAAATTGCCATTCCTTGACGCGCACGTGTAAGAAGAACTCGATATGCATTTTTTAAATATAAACGTTTTTCTTCTGAAACAACATTATTCCAACGGGTGCCTTTAAAGTTATGATATGTCCATTCGCCATTTGAATAACGATAATCAGCATCCCATGCAATTATGGAATAATCAAGTTCCAATCCCTGAATATCAAATTCCGTTACAACATCTTCAAGCGCATAACTTGAACGAACATCATCTTTTCCATTTAAGAACCAATTGGCAACATCTACATCATTTTTTACAAAAACCCCTTCAGGTTTTAAGCGTAAAGCGCCACTACTTGCCAATAATCCGTATCTGGTTGTGCCTTGGCAATGATTTTTTACCCATTTTTTTGCTTTTTTCAAATCACGAGTAATCACAATTGGATATTTATTTCTAATTATATTATAAAGTCTTTTCGCTTCATCTGTATTTGCATCTAATACAGCCTTTATAAACGCAGCTAAATCAGGAGTTCTGAATGAACGTACTGAAGTAGCAAGATGAAGTTCATTTTTTTCATAAATATTCAATCCTGAAATCATATCATTCCAATTGCGACCACGACGGTATTCATCATCATTTAATTGTGGTGTTATATACACATCCCAATCTGGGAAAGTACGACGCAATGAATCAAACCATTCAGGAAGTCCTGCTTCTCCAGTATTAATTTCTTGTCCTCCACCAACCAAGCAAATAATTACAGCCCAATCTTTATGACGGTCCATGGTACTAATTAAAAATTCTGGTTCACTATAAGGAAACGGAGATACCCCTTTTTTAGTTGCCATAAATTTCTCAATCATTTCTTGTGTCCAAGCACGTTGCGCTTCATCGAAAATCGCTATTCGTTCTGGTGGTACATTTTCGTTGCCAACAAATGAATCACGATATTTATGAATAATTTGTATGAACGCAGATGTACTTCTCAATGCATCTTTTTTTGATAACTTATTACCAATAAGTGCTTCCTGCTCTACATTGTCACGCGCAAGAGCTTCTTGCAAAACAGTTACTAATGGAAAATTACCTGATAAAAATACCGCATGTTCTCCTTTTTGAGCATCGGAACGTTGAATTGCAATATTAAGTCCAACAAGAGTTTTGCCAGCACCAGGCACACCTGTAACAAAGCATATTGATTTGCGATTATTATCTTTACTATACTCTATAATACGATTAATTTCATCTGTAGTGACGGTTAGATTTTCAGCCCCTGCATCACTTCGAGTAATATCATGTACATTATGTCCTCTATATAATGCTTGAGCTGCTTCTACAATAGTTGGTGTCGGTAAATATTCTGAATTCTCCCAGTCTATATAATCAAAAGATGACTCATTATAATTAGCAGATACTATCGAAATCGCTGAAGCAATGTTGTCTGAATTACAACATATAGGTTCTATAATTCTGTCTTTTTCAGATATATTACATGGGATTGCTGGAGCTTTAGTAGATATCATAATTGGAACCAATAATTTATTATGGCTTTCTTTTTGGAAGTTGCGAAGGTCCAACGCATAATCATACACCTGGTCATAAGTGGATGAACGATATTCATTATCTCCGCATTTGAATTCAAGAAGGAAAACTATATTTTTATATAATAGAACCACATCTACTCTTTTACCCATTCTTGGAATTGTGTATTCAAATATAATTCTACCTTCTGAAATAAATTTGAGCTGTTCTTTTAAAATTTGTATTTCTTGTTCCCAAGTATTACTTTGTTGAATTGTTGTTTCTGCTGCACTATCGTTTGAATGAATAATGCCAAGTATTTCAGCAGTAGATGTATTTTTAAAATCTATTATAGAAGTTGAATAATACGCTCTAAAGTTTCGCATATTTATTTGCCTCCAAAATCAAAATTATCATATTGTAATTATATCATAATCATCGTGTTTTTTCAATGCTAATAAAGTTTTCTATGCTATATTTTTTCTTTATTATATGTCAAATCTGTATTTGGTAAATACTTATATAATAACAAAAGCACCCACCCTCACAGGGCAGGTGCTTTCTGCTTAACTTGCTTTGTTCTTCTTCCATTCCTCAAAAGCCTTAGCATTATCTTCATTTTTGAAAAATACAATAATATTCGGGTACATTGTTCTTGCTATCGACTCATAAACGGATTTCGGAAATTTCAAATCTTGCAGATTCATATTCTCTTCTGGCATAGCAAAGCTCCTTTCGGGGAAACGCAAGAAAACTTAACTTTGCTACAGCGAGAACTGTAAGCCCAAAACTTTCGGGGCATAGAAGATTTACCCCTTATTTATTATATAACACATAAAAATCTGAAAAGCAATAGACCAAGCAGCGTTTTTAAAAATTATTTTCCTACATAGTGGTTTACTGTTGTATCTGAGCGATAATGGTTCAGTACAGTCAACGATACATAAAGTATTGCAACCCTGTCATATTCTATGGGCTTTCCCTCACGAAGCAAACGCTCTCTGTTTTCTCCACGAGCAATATACGGCAAATCAAGATTTTCACGAAGTTTTTTGCCCTCTGATTCAAAAGCTCTTTTAATAAATGTCTTGTATTTATCTTTAGCCGAAGGATTGTCCTTTATTTCTTCAAGCACACGAAAATAAACGTCTTTTGCCCTTAATTCACGCTGTTTGTGAAAATTCACGTCATTTTTAAATAAATCTGCCGAGAAAACACGCTCGTCAAGTTCTCTGTCCTTTATCCAGCCTTTGACAATTTCCATTTCTTTTTCATCTGTTATAACCTGTATATTATCTTTGCCGCCCTTTCCGACTGTGTTGACAATAACGTATTTGTCTTTAACGTCTATATCTCCGACTTGCAATTTCTCTAATTCTTTTCTGCGAAGACCTAACAAACGGTTGGCGGCTATGATTTCAGCATAATTTCTTTCGTTGAACTTGTCGTGTACCGCAGGAGCAACACCTCTTATTATTTTTGCAACGCTTCTTTTCGGGTGAGAATAGTCTTGAATGTCCCTGTGTGTTGCTTTACAAATTGCCGAAAGCCTTTTATTGATTGTGTAGGGTGATAAACCTTTCTCTACGCAATGGTCTATGTAAGGTTGAATATACTTTGCCGATTCTTCTATTGTGATTTTTTTGTGTCCGTTTAAAATCAGCCAATCTCCGAAATATCCGACCTCTTTCTGATAGTTTTCCATTGTGGAAAATGAATAAATATGGTCTTTACAAGCATTTACACGCAGTTGCTCCTCGTGTGAGTAACCCTGTCTTTTCAGTTTGTTGCGTTCATTGCGTGTAGTTGTCATATCTTCTTTTTTTGAGCGTCCGTAACTTGCCATTTTATTTAGTTCACAACGCAACTTATACTTGATTGTATCATTCTTGTGGTTTTGGCGTTTTTTCTTGTCTTTTGTCATAAAAATCAATCCTTTCTTAATGAAATTTCCCTTTGTTGAGTGTGGATATTCATTCCCGACGAGTAAATCGCCTTAAGCGTGGGAACTCCGCATACAGTACAGTTTTATCCGATTTCTGTACCTTTTTCAAAAAATGCCGTTTTAGCAGGTTACCCCTAACGGGATAACCCGCTTTGGTGGCTTATGCCAAGATAAATTCTATTTAAACGCAAAAAAAGACAAGCCATTTTCCTTGACTTGTCTTTTTTGCAACCTATAAAAATTGTGTGCATTTCGCACTCCATAACTTATCCGACTTTTCGGACTTGAACCGCATATAATTGATACAGTCTACTCTAAACTTAATGAATGAAAAACTTTCTATATATATTATAAACTTTAAAAACACGAAAATCAATAGACCAAAACAGAAAATAAAATTTTTTTCAGGGGCTTTCCGTCCATTGATTTTAGATATGCAATGTGTTATAATTATTATTGAAAGGTGGTGTAATATGGCTAAAAACAAAAATACGAAAAAGGCAGTTGCTTTGAACGCTGTAATTTACGCTCGTTTTTCTTCCGACAATCAGCGTGAAGAAAGTATCGAGGGACAGCTAAGAGAGTGCAAAGCATTTGCCGAGAAAAACAGTTATCGTATTGTGGGAACTTACATTGACAGGGCATTATCTGCAAGAACGGACAAACGACCAGATTTTCAGAAGATGATTAAAGAAAGTGCTAAAGGCTTGTTTGATACAATCATTGTATGGAAACTTGACAGATTTGCTCGTAACAGATACGATTCCGCACATTACAAACACACTCTCAAAAAGAACAATGTTAGGGTAATATCTGCAACAGAACATATTGAGGACAGCAGTACAGGAATACTAATGGAAAGTGTTCTTGAAGGATTTGCAGAATACTACTCCGCAGAACTTTCGGAAAAGGTAATCAGAGGATTGACGGAAAACGCTCTGAAAGCGAAAGCAAATGGTGGATATCCTTGCTTGGGATTAAAAGTTAATGAGGAACGCTGTTATGTTATCGACCCTTTAACAGCACCTTATGTTCAAGCGGTATTTCAGCTTTACGCTGACGGCGGAACGATTAAACAGGCAAGGGATTATCTTAACAACAAGGGAATAAAAAATCATCGTAAAAAAGAATTCACCTACACAAGCGTATCAAATATGCTGAAAAACCGTAAATATATAGGTGAATACAAATACAGAGATATTGTTATCCCGAATGTTATTCCGCAGATAATCTCAAATGAGCTTTTTGAAAAAGTTCAAAATCGTATGAAAACTAATGCAAAAGCACCTGCAAGGCATAAAGCGGAAGATGATTACATATTAACGACCAAACTAATATGCGGTCATTGCGGAGCGTTTATGGTGGGTGAGGCAGGAACAAGCAGAAACAAGACTGTTCACCATTATTACAAATGCGTATCTGCCAAGAAGAAAAAAGGGTGCAAAAAGAAAACAGTTAAGAAAAGTTATATTGAGGATTTAGTCCTTAAAAAGTGTATTGAAATCATCACAGATGATGAGCGTATCAGTTTTATTGCTGATGAAGTTTTAAGATATCATAATCAGGATAACAACGACGTTGCTATCTTGGAAAAACAAATCAAAGAAACAGAAAAGTCTATTGACAATATCGTATCTGCTATTGAGCAGGGCGTATTTACAAAATCAGTTAAGGAAAGGCTCGACAGCTTGGAAAACAGCTTAGAAGAGCTTAAAATCAAACTACTGCAAGCACAGATTGAAAAAGAAGTGCTTACAAAGGATATGATAGTTTTCTATCTATCACAATTCAGAACATTGGATTACAATAAACTTGAAAATAAGCAAGCTTTGGTTGATAATCTTGTAAACAAAGTGATTCTGTATGATGATAAGCTGATTATCTTCTTTAATCACAACGAAAATCAGTCAACCATTGATTTGAATGATATAAATGGTTCGGATTTAGCTCCTCTTGGGGCACCAAAAAAAGCGTTCCAAAAGGAACGCTTTTTTTATTTGCAACTGCTCGCCGTTTCAGGTTGCCACAGGATTATAGTGTGAGATCTCTTTCGCTCATCATAGACAAAATCGTCCGATAGGGCGTTTTTTTATTTCAACCACTCACGCCCACAATCGGCTCCTGTTTTTTTGCAGGAGATAGTATGAAATTGTTGTGTGTTCCTGCGCCCTGTACCCTCCATCGGTACAGGGCGTTTTATTATCACGTAACCACGCAAATTACGATTGACTAAGCCATGTTTTTATGATATGATTATATAAAACCTACAAACAACAAACGGAGAATAAATCATGGAAAAACGTATACTTGACTGGAACAAATACTGCGAGACCTCTGCCCGCGCGGTGTCCGAGGGCATAGTAATGCTCAAGAACGAGGATGCGCTCCCTCTTGCAAAAGATAAGGAAGTCGCCGTTTTCGGTCGCATACAGCTCCACTACTACAAGAGCGGCACAGGCTCTGGCGGCATGGTGAACGTATCCCACGTCATCGGCATAACCGAGGGACTCGAAAACGCAGGAATAAAGATAAACAAGGAGCTTTACAACATATACGACGAGTGGGACTCCTGCCATCCGTTCAATTACGGCGAGGGCTGGGGCACAGAACCGTGGTGTCAGGAGGAAATGCCGCTCACCGATGAGATAGTAAGCAACGCCGCCTCCGCATCAGACACTGCGATCGTTATAATAGGCAGAACTGCGGGCGAGGAGATGGACAACAAGCAGAAGCAGGGGGCTTTCCTGCTGACCGACCTTGAAGATGATATGTTACGCAAGGTCCGCGCCCACTTCAAGAAGATGGTGGTGCTTCTCAATGTCCCTGCCCTGTTCGATATGGGATTTATGGACAGATACACCCCTGAGGCCGTGCTTTATGTATGGCAGGGCGGTATGGTAGGTGGCACTGGCACAGCTATGGTGCTCACAGGCGAAGTCAGCCCCAGCGGAAAGCTTCCCGACACTATCGCTTACAATATCGAAGACTATCCGTCGCACCCATATTTCGGCGAGGACAAGCGTGATTTTTACACCGAGGACATCTATGTAGGCTATCGCTATTTTGAGACATTCGCTAAGGAAAAGGTGCGTTATCCTTTCGGCTTCGGAATGAGCTACACGACGTTCGAAATAAAGACCGACACCTGCACCGCACATACGGGCGAAGACTCCAATATAATAGATCTTGGAATTACTGTGAAGAACACAGGCAGCTTTGCAGGAAAGGAAGTCGTACAGGTATATCTTGAAGCGCCTCAGGGAAAGCTCGGCAAGCCTGCGAGAGTCCTCTGCGGCTACGAGAAAACAAAGGAGCTCGCTCCGAACGAGGAACAGGAGCTTAAGATAACCGTTGATCTGCGGGATTTCGCAAGCTACGACGACAGTGGTGTGACAGGTCACCGCTTCTGCCGTATTTTAGAAGCAGGCGAATACAATTTCTACGTAGGCAGCGATGTCCGCAGCGCTAAAAGTATATGGCGCAAAACGCTCTCCGAAGATGTCGTTGTGGAGCAGCTTGCTCAGGCACTCGCTCCCGTGCTTCCCTTCAAGCGTATGAAGAACGATAACGGCTCGCTCATTTTCGAGGATACTCCGCTTTCCATGCAGGAGGAGTTCGACCGCCGTGCCGCAGATATTCCTGAGGAAATACCACAGACAGGTGACCGTGGCATAAAGCTTGCGGATGTATACAACAGCAAAAACACAATAACAGAATTTATTGCGCAGCTTTCTGACGAGGATCTTTCCTGCATCATCCGTGGCGAGGGCATGGGAAGCCCTAAGGTGACCCCAGGCACTGCCTCGGCTTTCGGAGGTGTTTCCGAAGGGCTTCAGCACTACGGTATCCCCTGCGGCTGCTGCTCCGACGGTCCCTCGGGTATGAGAATGGACTGCGGCACAAAGGCTTTCAGCCTGCCGGGAGGAACTCTCCTTGCCGCAACATTCAACCGTCCTCTTCTGACAGAGCTTTTCACGCTGATGGGACTTGAGATGACCGCAAACAATGTGGATTGCCTGCTCGGCCCCGGTATGAACATCCACCGCCATCCATTGAACGGCAGAAACTTCGAGTATTTCTCCGAGGATCCTTACCTCACAGGTACTATCGCATCGGCGCAGCTTGACGGTCTGCACTCCGTGGGAGTAACAGGCACCATCAAGCATTTCTGCGGTAATAACCGTGAAACTCATCGCCATTGGCTGGATTCCGTTATCTCCGAGAGGGCACTGCGTGAGATCTATCTGCGTGGCTTTGAGATAGCAATAAAGCAGGGCAAGGCATCTACTGTTATGACTACTTATGGCTCTGTAAACGGCGTATGGACAGCAGGCAGCTACGATCTCAACACCACTATTCTGAGAAAGCAGTGGGGCTTCAAGGGCTTCACTATGACCGACTGGTGGGCAAACATCAACCGCCGTGGTCAGCAGCCCGACAAGCGTGACTTCGCTATTATGGCGATGGCACAGAACGATGTATATATGGTGTGCGCTGACGGCGGAAACCACGACGACAACACCCTTGAAAGTCTTGAAAAGGGCGAGCTTAAGCGCAGCGAGCTTCAGCGAAACGCCGCAAATATCCTCGGTTTCCTGCTCACAACAAATGCGCTCAGGCGTGAGATGGGACTGGATACTGCCGCAGAGATAATCAACCGTCCTGCCGAAGCAAACGGCGAGGACGGAGAGGTACCCTACTATTATGTAGATGACACCTTTGATCTCGACCTCAACGGCATGACTACCAAAAAGGGTGAAAATTACAGCTTTGCACTGGATTTCAAGCGTGAGGGCAGGTACAAGGTAGCCATCACAGCCTCCTCCGAGCTTTCCGAGCTTGCACAGACAGCAGTAACGCTGTTCAGCGTGGGCAGTGCCTGCGGAAGCTACATCTGGAACGGCACAGGCGGAAAGCCTGTTTCCATCGCAAAGGAGATAAATGTATTCTCACGCTTCACAAGCGTTCGCCTGCACTTTGCCGCTAACGGTCTTAAGCTGCACAGTATCGCTTATGAGAGGATAGGCGAGCCGAAAAGATAAGCGGATCAAAAATCGCCTTACACACAAATCGAAATTTTGCGGGGGTAAATGTATGTGCTTTATTTGTGATAGGATCAATATGATCAAAGACGGTAACAACCCATATTTTGTCAAGGAATTAGAGACCGGATATGTTGTTATTGGAGATAATCAACATTTTAAAGGCTATTCAATATTTCTTTGTAAAGAGCATAAGACAGAATTGTTTCAGTTAGACTATTCAACAAAAATGAAATTTTTAGATGAAATGTCTGTTGTTGCCGAAGCTGTGTCAAACGCATTTGGTGCTGAAAAAATGAATTATGAATTATTGGGTAATGGAGACACACATCTTCATTGGCATCTGTTTCCAAGAAGGAGTGGTGATATAGAACACTATGGAAACAACGGAAAAGGTCCCGTCTGGTGGTATCCAATGGAAAAAATGTATAGTGATGATAATCGTCCTTCTAATGTAGAACTGGAAGAAATGAAAGCAAATTTATTGAAAGAATTAGAAAAGTTGTTGTAATTAATATCCCATTTTATTTACTGTAGATCAACCTCTGCCTCCAGAACTAAAAATCAACCTTATAATACGAAAGAGCAGATGAAAACATCTGCTCTTTTTTATTATGTAGCAATTCCTGCGAACTGGCTCTGGTACAGGTCGTAATATGCACCACGCTGTGCGAGAAGCTCCTCGTGGTCGCCTGCCTCCACTACCCTGCCGCCTGCAAGCACAACTATCTTGTCAGCGTCACGGATGGTGGAAAGGCGGTGCGCTATGATAAGACTCGTTCTGCCCTTCATCAGCGCTATCATCGCCTGCTGAATGTGCATTTCGGTTCTTGTATCGATACTGGATGTTGCCTCGTCAAGTATCAGTATCTTCGGATCGGCAAGCACTGCCCTTGCAATCGCAATAAGCTGCCGCTGTCCCTGTGACAGGTTGCTGCCGCCCTCGGTAAGCTGAGTATCATAGCCATCTGCAAGCTTTGAAGCGAAATCGTCTACTCTTGCAAGCTTCGCCGCCGCAACTACCTCCTCGTCCGTTGCTTCAATACGTCCGTAACGGATGTTCTGTGCAATAGTATCGGAGAAGATAACGGTATCCTGAAGCACCATGCCGATACTTCCGCGCAGCTTTTCCTTGGGGATACTGCTGATATCCTGTCCGTCAAGCGTTATAACGCCGCCGTCAACATCATAGAAGCGCGTCAGCAGATTGATTACGGTGGTCTTTCCGCTGCCCGTAGCACCTACAATAGCGATCTTCTGTCCGCTCTTTACCCACAGGTCAAAGTCTGTAAGCACAGGCTCGCCCTCGACATAGGAGAACTGTACATCCTTGAAGTTGATATCGCCCTTGACATCCTCTATCTCGAACGGCTCGTTGCCGCCCTCGTCCTCAGGCTCGCTGTCCATTATCTCAAACACACGTTCCGCACCTGCAAGTGCCGACTGGAGCTGCGCATACTGGTTTGCGATCTCATTGATAGGTCTTGTGAACTGCTTGGAGTATGTGATAAACGCCTGGATAGTACCGATGGAGATGATGCCCTCTATCGCGAACCATCCGCCGAATGCTGCGATCAGCAGGAAGCCGATGTTTCCGATGCAGTTCATACAGGGTCCCATCGAGCCGCCCAGTATCTGCGCTTTTATTCCGATGCGGCGAAGCTCGTCGCTGGTGGCGTTGAACTCCTCGCAGACACGCGCCTCACGGGTAAACGCCTTTACGGTCTTGTAGCCGCTGACGGTCTCCTCTATCTGTCCGTTGAGTTGTCCGAGCTTTCTCTGCTGCATGGGAAAATACTTTCTCATGAGCTTTGAAAGATTTTTCGAAACGAACAGCGTAAGCACTATGGTTATCATGCTGACGAGGGTAAGCTGCCATGAGTATATCATCATCATTGTAAAGCATCCGACCAGCATGATAACGCCCGACACAAGGGAGCCAAGAGACTGTGAAACGGAGTTTGAAACATTCTCAACGTCATTGGTCATGCGGCTCATGATATCGCCGTGCTTGTGAGTGTCGATATACTTTATAGGGAGTCTTGAGATACGTGCGAACAGATCCTTTCTCATTATCCTTACGGTGTACTGAGAGAGCTTCGCAGCAAAGATATTCTGGAAATAGGTCAGCAGCGCAGAGGTAAGATACACTACGCCCAGCACTATCATCCAGTTAAGAAGCTCATTAAGGTCAACAGCGGGATGCTCCTCGGTGACAGTGATACTGTCGATAGCGTTCGCCTGGATAGATGGAGCTATGATATTCAGCAGCGTTGCCACAAGCATCACGCCAAGCATAGCAAAAAGCAGGTTCTTGTTCTTTCCGATATAGGAGATGATACGTTTAAGCGAGCCTTTGACGTTTTTCGCCTTCTCCTGCGGCATTCCCATCGCACCGGGACCTCTGCCGCCCCCGGGACGGAGATTGATGACGGGCTGCTTGTTGTTATTGTTATCAGCCAACCTTCTCATCCCCCTCTCTCATCTGGGAGTTGTAGATATCCTGATAAACATCACAGCTCTTCATCAGATTTTCATGGTTATCAAATGCGGCAAGTCTGCCGTTTTCGATTACCGCTATCTTGTCGGCACCCATAACGCTCGCTACACGCTGAGCGATCATGATAACAGTGGTGTCACCGAGATTTTCACGGAGTGCTCTCTGCAATTTTGCGTCGGTGGTGAGATCAAGCGCCGACATACTGTCGTCAAATATAAGTATCTCGGGCTTTTTGACGATCGCCCTTGCGATCGAAAGACGCTGCTTCTGTCCGCCCGACAGGGACGAGCCCTTTTCTGTGACGATATCCTTATATCCGTCAGTAAAGCCCTGAATGAATCCGTCCGCCTGGGCTATCATAGCCGCCTCACGCACTTCCTCGTCGGTTGCATCGGGATTGCCCCAGCGGATGTTGTTCTCGATAGTGTCGGAGAAAAGCTCGCTCTTCTGCAGCACGAAGCCTATCTTCTTTCTGAGCGCATCAAGATCATATTCTTTTACATCTACGCCGTCAACAAGCACCTGACCCTCGGTTGCGTCATAGAAACGTGCGATAAGATTTACAAGCGATGTCTTTCCGCAGCCTGTTGCACCGAGGATAGCGACAGTTTCGCCCTTGTTTACAGTGAAGCTGATATCCTCCAGCACATTATTCGCCTGCACGCCCGGATAACGGAACGAGATATTACGGAACTCTACAGTGCCCTTTATCTCAGTGTTTCCGTCGAAGCTGCCGCTGCCGATAACCGGATCGGCGTCAAGCACCTCTCTTATACGCTTTGCGGATGCTGAAGCACGGGTCACCTGCTGGAACATCATACCGATCATCATTACCGACATCAGTATCTGTGTGATATATGTAATAGCCGCCATTATCCTGCCGACCTCAAGCTCCTGTGCCTGCACCTGAAGCCCACCGAGGTATATAACAGCCAGCACCGAAGCATTCATGAGTATCGAAAGCACAGGAACCAGCAGTGCCATCAGCTTCTGAACACGCAGATTTGTATTGCAAAGCTCGTCATTTGCTGTGCCGAAACGGTCGATCTCGTACTGCTCTCGGGTGTACGCCTTTACCACTCTTGCGCCCGATACATTCTCCTGAACCACAGAGTTCACCCGGTCAAGCTTACTCTGTACAACGCCGAAAAGCGGCGCGCCCTTTTTGAGCACTACCGCTACGATAATAAGCTGAACAGGTAACGTTACAAGCAGAATAAGTCCGAATCTTGCATCGATATTAAGCACCATATAGATACCGCCGACAAACTGCATCGTGGTCCTTACCATCATACGCAGCGCCATGCCTACGAAATCCTGGCAGGCCGTGATGTCGTTGGTAAGGCGAGTTACCAGCGAGCCCGTGGTGAACTTGTCCGTCTGCTGAAAGGACATCTTCATCACCTTTGCAAAGGCATCCTTTCTCAGATCGTTCGCAAAGCTCTGCGCCGCCATATTTCCGAATACACCTGACAGTATTCCGCCGATACAGCCGATAAGCGTGAATATGATCATCTGAATACCGAACTCGAATATCAGATCCATATTCTCTCCGAGGACACCCTGATCCACAATCTTCGACATCAGATCGGGCTGGATAAGATCCATGCTTACCTCAAGTATCATGAACAGCGGCGACAATGCCGCAATATACCAATACTTTTTAAGATATTTCAGTACCTTAATCAACGAATTCGCCTCCGAGTCCGTTTTTAAGGTTCTCGGTCATCTTTTCCATAAGCTTTCCGATAGACTCAAGTTCCTTTTTAGAAATGCCTGCAAGCATTACTGCCTCGGCTTTATCAAAAGCTTCAAGCACTTTTGCGTGCATCTCTCTGCCCTTGTCAGTGATGAAAACATGAGTTTCGCGGCGGTCGTTGTCATTCTTCTCGCGGCGGACGATTCCCTCGCGTTCCATATTTCTGAGGGTTATACTTATAGTCGGTGCCTTCAGCTTTGTAATATTCACAAGCTCCAGCTGTGTCATGCCGTCCTGCTCCATAAGAGGCTTCAGAACGTGGCGGTAGGATGCGCGCATTCCGATGTCCTCAAGCTCCTTTGCCACGAATTTTGCAAAGAGGAAAGATGCGTCATTTACGCTGCGGAGCGTTTCATTTCCCTTGAACATATAAGTGTTATTGTTGCTGTTTTTCATAAGTTATCCCTTTCCGTGTGCAAGTTCAGCAAGCTTATTGTAACCTTTTGTAATACTTTTTACGAAAAATAAGCAGTGTTTATTATTTCGCCTAATTTAATTATACCTTATTTTTCGTGATTGTCAATAAATTTTTTGTGATAAAATGATGAAATTAACAAAAACTTTTTTGATAGTCATTTCACCAAACCGCGCAAATATGCGGATGTACACGTTTTCAAACCATTTTATGTAAAGCGAGTTTTCTCTGTAACCGTTTTGTAACCATTTGTAACCGTCTTGACATTTTTTTGTAACCATTGTATAATAGATAAGTATTTACAGCAAATTCCGACATTTTATTATATAACAACGGAGAACCTTACATGAAATTCAAAGCAGTTACAGTGCTGTGCGGCATCTTTGCAGGACTCGCAATTTCCGTCAGCGCCCATGCCGCCGACACGCACACCTATTCAATCAGCAGCGGCAGCTATGACAGCGTACAGTTCGTCTGGATCGATTCGGATGATAATATCGAACTGCACTATACCACAGACGGTTCTGTACCAACAGAGTCAAACGAGATATACGACAGCCGCAGACCTGTAGTTATTACAGAGAACACAAAGCTCCGCTGCGCCGCCTACATTGACGGAGATCTTGTGGAAAACAGCTCACTCACCGTAAAGATACGCACTGACTGCGCATCAGCCTCCAAGGAGAGTGGAACCTATAAGGATGCAATAAAGGTGAAGCTCACCTGTCCCGACAAGGAAGCAGACATCTATTATACTACAGACGGCAGCAAACCGACCGTGAATTCAAAACTGTACAAAGGCGCGCTGACTATAAAAAAGGATACCGTACTTAAATTCGTCACGATAAAGGACGGTTATACTTACAGCAAAGTGGTCACAGAGGAATACCTTATCGGCAGGGTCTACGAAGAAGCAGAACGCCAGACGCTGTTTGAGCTTGTAAACAAGGTACGCAAGGAGCATGGACTTGAACCTCTCGAGGAAATGAAGGAGCTGTCCGAGATCGCCCAGCAGCGCGCCGAAGAATGCTCATATTACTTTTCGCACTGGCGCCCAAACGGAACAAAATGGGACAGCCTGCTTGCAAAGCTTGACCTGAAGCGGAACGACCGTGCCGAAAACATTGCCTATTATTACGCTACGCCAAAGCGTGTACTGAATAGCTGGATGAACAGCAGCGGCCACAGAAAGAACATCCTCGACCCCGATCTTAAATACATCGGCATAGGATATTACAACAACGGTTTCTGTCCCTACTGGACTCAGATCTTTCTGGGAGATGAATAATGGGAATACTGTATTACACAAACGAGCATACCGGGCTTCTCGCACAGCGTGACGAGAGGCTCGGCGCTTTTATTTCACAAAAGGGCTTTGTAGAACGCAATATATCTGATGATTTTTTCAGTTGTTTATGCTATAATATAGTTAATCAGCAGCTTTCCATGAAAGCCTGCGATACCTTATGGACAAAGCTTATCGGCAGACTTGGTGGGATTACTCCCGAAAACTGTACCGACGCTTCCTTTCTGAAAGAATGTGGCTTATCCCGCAGCAAGGCGGAGTGTATCGCAGAGTGTGCAAAACGGTTTATTTCCGGGGAAATATCCGCCGAAAGGCTCTCGGAAATGGCTGATGACGAGGTATGCGCAGCGCTCATGCAGATAAAAGGCATAGGCAGATGGACAGCCGAAATGGCACTGATATTCTGTCTGGGACGAATGGATGTGCTTAGTCTTTCGGACTACGGCATACGCAAGGGGTTGTCGCTACTGCACGGGATACCCGCAAACGACATCAAAGCAATGCAAAAGTACAGAACGCTGTACTCGCCCTATGGCACGGTAGCCTCAGTTTATCTGTGGGAAGCCGCAAGAGAACTCGACAAAGGAGATCAATAATGTTAAAAAAGATACTACAGCCTGCCTCCTGCGGAAAATGCAGGATATGTTGCGGCTTCGATGAGAGCGACAAATGGGAGATACCACTTGTATTTTCGGAGCTGAAAGATCATATCGAGGAGAATTACCCAGAAACAAAGCTTACGCCACGTGGGAACGAATACGTTTTCGATATGCAGTTCAACGAAGAAGAAATCATCTTCTGTCCCATGCTCACCGAAACCGGCTGTAAGCTGGGCGACAACAAGCCTTTCGACTGCCGTATCTGGCCTTTCCGTGTAAACGACCTCAACGGAACGAAGGTGATAACAGTTTCGCCCGTATGCGAGACGGTATCAGAACTCCCATTAAAAGCACTTACAGAGTTCGTCAATGCCGACGGCTTCGCTGATATGCTGTTCAGCGAAGCAAAAAAACACCCTGATATGGTGAAACCGTATATAAACGGATATCCTATCATTGCGGCAGAGATCTGACGCTCCAAAAATGTATCAGATCGGATACTTATTCCGACTTTCACGCAATAACCATACTTTTTCCGAAAATGTTACGCAAAAATAACATAAAAGCAATCGCAGGTTGGTAGAAACAGCAGTACAACTGTGATAAAATAATATTGCGAGGTGAGAAAATGACACTGCAATTTGACAATTTCAGAATATTCCGCAAGCAGTGCGGACTTACTCAGGAAGAGGTCGCAGAAAAGCTGGGCGTATCCCGTCAGGCTGTGGCAAAATGGGAACGAGGCGAAACCGCTCCCGATATAGAGTTCTGTATAAAACTTGCAGAGCTGTACGGTACAACAGTTGACGCACTGGTAAGCAAAGCGTACACCCATGACGACGACCCCGACGGCAGAAAGCACGCCTTCGGTGTGGCAAAGGTCAACGACAAGGGACAGATAACTCTGCCCAAAAAAGCGAGGGATATCTTCAATATCAGATCAGGTGACTCCCTGCTGATACTCGGAGAGGAAGGCAGAGGCATCGCAATAATAAACCTCGGCAGTATGCCGACAGAGTAAATTAAAGCGTAACATTTCGGAGGTAATTACAATGAAAGCAGTGGAGGCTGTAAAGCTGACAAAAAAATACAAGACCAAGACCGCCGTGGACGGTATCGACTTCCATGTGGAAAAAGGCGAGCTTTTCGCACTTCTCGGCGTAAACGGCGCAGGAAAGACCACAACTATCCGTATGCTGACCTGCCTGTCAAAGCCCACGAGCGGCAGTGCAGAGGTGTGCGGTCACAATACGCTCACCGAAAGTGAGGAGGTCAAGCGCATCATCGGCATTTCGCCGCAGGATACCGCTATTGCGGAAAATCTTACAATAAAAGAAAATCTTCAGCTTGTATGCAGGATATACGGCTTCGGCAAAGATAAAACAGAAGCAAAGATAGCCGAGATGACTGACATTTTCGGTCTTTCGGAGGTGCTGAACGACCGTGCTAAGACCCTTTCCGGCGGCTGGAAGCGCAAGCTTTCCATCGCTATGGCACTGATATCCGAGCCCGAGGTGCTGTTCCTTGATGAGCCTACCCTCGGTCTTGATGTGCTCGCACGCCGTGAGCTGTGGAGAGCTATCGAAGCCCTCAAGGGAAAGATCACTATTATACTCACCACCCACTACATGGAGGAGGCAGAGAGCCTCTCCGACAGGATAGCGATAATGCTTGGCGGCAGGATCGCCGCTATGGGCACACTCTCCGAGATCGAGCAGATCGCAGGAGAGGATGGACTTGAAGCATCCTTTGTAAAGATCGCTGACATGGTAGGAAAGGGGGAGTTATAATGAACCGCTGTATGGCTTTTGCAATACGCAACCTTAAAGAGCTGCTGCGTGATCCGCTCAGCTACATATTCTGTCTCGGATTTCCGCTGATAATGCTGGTGGTCATGTCTGTCGTAAATTCCAGCATCCCTGAGGAAGCAGGCATGACGATATTCCGCATAGATAATCTGGGACCCGGCATTGCGGTATTCGGACTTTCCTTTGTTATGCTGTTCACCTGCCTTTCGGTATCAAAGGACCGTTCAGGCTCGTTTCTGGTAAGGCTGTACGCATCCCCCATGCGTTCTGCTGATTTTATTCTCGGATATCTGCTGCCCGTGTTCATTCTGGCAGTGGCACAGTCACTCATTACAATGCTCTGCGCTATGATAGTAGGGCTTGTGACGGATATAAAGCTTGATATCCTCGGTGCGCTTGCGGTAGCACCTGCACTGGTTCCGCTCGGTATATTCTTTATCTCGACAGGTCTGCTGTTCGGTACGCTTTTCAGCGAAAAAGCTTCCCCGGGACTCTGCTCTATCATTATCTCGCTTTCAGCGTTCCTCGGTGGAGTCTGGTTCGATGTAGAGGGCATCGACGGCGTGTTGGCTGATATATGCAACGTGCTTCCCTTCTATCACGGAACAAAGGCGGCAAGAGCCGCACTCGCACTGGACTTCAGCGGCGATTTCTGGATAAGCATGGCTATCTCCGCTGCTTATGCTGTTGTGATGACCGTACTATCCATCCTGATATTCAAGAGAAAAATGAGAGCAGATCTTTCATAAAAACTGCCCCGATGCTGTTCGATCGCATCGGGGCAGTTTTTATGCAATTAAAACACGATGTCATCAAACACCGCCGAGCAGGCCTTTGCAAGGTCCTGCGGCGCAAGCTCAAGCTGAGTGCCAAGCTTACCGCCACTGACGATTATCCTATCAAAATCCTGTGCCGTGCTGTGTATGACCGTCTTGTAAAGCTTTTTCATACCTATCGGCGTGCATCCGCCACGGATATAACCCGTTACTGCGTTGATATCCTTTACAGGGAGCATTTCAAGGGACTTCTCCCCTACAGTGCGGGCAGCTTTCTTCATATCAAGCTCTTTGTCAACGGGCAGTGCAAACACATAGTACTGCTTACTTTTTCCTACCGTGACCAGTGTCTTGAAGCTGCTGTCGTAGCCCTGACCCAGCATATCTGCGATGTGCATTCCATCTATGAATTCATCACACTCATAGTAATTGACCTTATACTGTATCTTAAGTTTGTCAAGTATACGCATAGCGTTGGTCTTTACGTCCTTTTCCTTTGCCATATATCCTCCGCGCATAAAACTACCCCTTGAGCCGCAGCCAAAGGGGTGTTTTTTCTGTAAAGATCAGAAGCTGTAAACATCCTCGTCATCGATCTCATTGAAATCGTCAAGATCAGCTTCCTCGAGGCACTCTGAGATCTTCTTGTTTCTTAACAGGAAGAAAGCAACCAATCCCGCTGCCAGTGCTGCCAGAGAAACGATACCTGTAATAATCACGAACTTTTTAGACATTGTGAATACCTCCTAAAATAATTGTCAAAAATATTGTAACATATATTGTCGAAAAAATCAAGTATCAGATCAAAATTCCGTCAAGATGATCACACTCGTGCTGTATTATCTGCGCCGTGAAGCCGCTGAACCTGCCGCGACGCTTCTTCATATCCATCCCGAGATACTCAACTTCTATGGCTTCGTGACGGGTGACGGGCTTTGTCCCCGTATGCGAAAGACAGCCCTCCTCAGTATCGTAAGTTTTAGGCGAACGCCAGGTTATAACGGGATCAAGCATCACCGTATACCTTGCTCCGTCCTGAAAAACGATAATGCGCTTAAGCACACCGATCATATTAGCCGCCATTCCCACACATTCATGGGAGTGTGCTGTCACGGTATCCAGAAGATCCTGTGCCACAGGGAGATCCTCTGCCGTTGCAGGCGCAGACTTCATTCCCAGAAGAAACACATCTCTGCATATAGGTCTTACCATAATACTCTCCTTACTCATCAGCGAGGAGATCCGAAAACTCCTCTGCCGTGCCGTTAAATACATTCATATCAACAAATCTTACGCCGCCCGAAAGCCCCTCTGCCTTACATCGGTTGGTGTACTGCCAGAACATCCATTCCCTGCCATCGGACAGGACAGGACAAGCCGTCGGCGTGACCTCTCTTATCCATACGGGGCAATCCAGAAATCCGCCTGCTATGTAAAGGTCATAAGACTTCTTTGTGGCATAGATGACGGGAGTCTTTCCGTAATGCGCTGAAAGAGCTTCTATCATATCGGAAAGCTGCGATACGACCTCTGCTTTTTCAGGAAGGTTTTTCTCCTTGTCGCCGTAAAACTCCACATCGATCACAGGCGGAAGCATATCATCACAAACAGGAACAGCGGATATATAATTCTCCGCCTGCGAAGCACCTGCGCTGTCATAGCTGAAAAAGTGATACGCACCGCAGGGGATCCCCTGCTTTCCCGCCTGTTCAAGATTGTACCTGAATCGCGCGTCGATATGACCGCTTCCTTCAGTGGCTTTGATAAAAACGAAATCCATTTCCTCTCCGAATGTCTGCCAGTCTATCTCGCCCTGCCACGCCGAAACATCCGCACCACGGACAGGATATTCCTCCTGCGAGGGATAGTTCAAAAGTATCTCACCCTCAAGAAAAAGCAAAGCTGTCACAGCCGCAGCAAGCGAGATCAAGCAGATGTAAAACGTGGGATTTTTAACTATATCTTTCATATCAGCCACCATTATCAAGCGTAATGATGCTATCATTGATTCCCTTTGCAAGCCTGCGGGCGGGGGTAGTGTAAAAGTAGTTCTCCGAGAAGAACTCGTAAGGTCTGCCCTCGCTTACTATCTCGCCGTTGAACAGCAAACCGCATATATCCGCACAGCCTGCGGCAAGCTCCGTGTCGTGTGTGACGAGGACCACTGCCGCACCGTTGTCTGCTATGCTTTTAAGATACCCGCACAGCTTTGTCTTTGCACTGGCGTCTATACCCTTAGTCGGCTCATCCAGCAGCAGCACATCCGGCTTTTTAAGCAGTAGCTTTGCCAGTGCGAGCCGCTGACGCTCTCCGCCCGAAAGATCATAAGGATGGCTGTTCACAAGTCCTGTAAGCTCAAACAGATCCGCCATATCCTCCCACCCCGAAAAGCGGAAAAGCTCCTCTTTCACCGTATCCTCTGTAAATATCTCACAGGGGTTCTGAGGAAGATAAGCGCAGACGATATTTTTCTTCTGTTTCACACTGCCACCAAGGGGCTTCATCATGCCTGCAAGGCATTTAAGCAGCGTAGTCTTACCGCTTCCGTTGCCGCCGAGCACAGCATAGATCCTGCCACGCATCACTTCAAGGGATGTATCCTTAAGTACATCGGGCGTGCTTCGGCCATAGCTCACCCACAGACGATGCGCGGAGATCAGCACCTCGCTAGTTTCGGGTAATCCGAGCGGATGATCGGCTTTCATACCCTCGACTACTCTGCGGCACAGCTCATTCGTTCTGCCCTCACGCACAGACAGCGGACAATTACCGATGCCGCCGCCAATAGAATACGCTCTCACTGAAACAGGCATTGCCGACATCATTTCATGATCTTTCGGAAGCTTTGTACAGATTTCACGAGGAGAACAGTCCGCTATTATACGACCATGCTCCATAACCATCACACGGTCGGAGATGTACAGCAGCTCCTCAAGGCGGTGCTCCGCAATTATTATCGTCACACCAAAATCACGGTTCAGCCGTGACACAGCATCAATAAAGGAATTGGCAGCTATCGGATCAAGCTGTGAGGTAGGCTCATCCAGTAGCAGAAGTTTAGGATGAAGTGCCGCAGCAGAAGCAAGATTCAAAAGTTGCTTCTGACCTCCCGAAAGCGAAGCCGCTTCCCTTTCAAACACGTTTTCAAGTCCGAAATAGCTCGCCATCTCACCCACACGACGACGTATCTCATCTGACGAAAAGCCAACGCTTTCAAGCGAAAACGCAAGCTCGTGCCAGACCTTATCAGTGACGATCTGACTTTCGGGATCCTGCATAACAAAACCAACATCCCGTGCAGCATCCTCAAGAGGAACCGACGAGATCTCAGCTCCGCAGTACCGAATCACACCTGATATTTCTCCGTGCGGAGCAAGGCCCCGCTTCATCAGCCGAAGCAGGGTACTTTTGCCGCAGCCCGAAACGCCGCAGACCGTGACAAAGCTGCCCTCGGGAATATCAAAACTTATTTTATCCAGTGCCTTCCTACCGTCGGGATAGGAAAACGACAGCTCTTTCGCTGAAACAATGCTCATTTCAACGCTCCTTGACCGCCGCAGCAAATGCGGCTACGTTTGATATTTTCATGTAATATTACGCAGGATGGCATGATGCACACGGCTCCGAAAGCGATATACAACAGCATATCAGCAACGGAAAGTTCAACTCCCGATAAAGCAGGGTAAAACTCAAATGCACCACCGCCCGATATGACAGCAGCAACCGATGCTGCGCCGCATAGGATCACCGCTGCAAGCTGTACTGCCTCCCTGCCACCCAGACGGTATAGAGAATAACTCGTCCTGCGTGCGGTTCCGTAACCTCTGGCTCTCATGGAATCCGCAGAGTTCATCGCCTCCTCGGCGGAATACCCGACCGAAGCAGAGAACGCTTTCAACGTATCCCTGACACCGACAGCACCCTGCGACGCTGAAAAATCCCTTGTTCTGCGAATGAAAAGCGGAACCAATCTCAAACCGCAGCTAAGCACCAGACCACTTACGGGAAGTATCCGTCCGAAAAGCCAGATATATTTGTCGGTGGTAATATACTTCACGGCATTTACACTCCAGCCTGCCGCTGCCGAAACCATCAGTCCGAATACGGCACCATACAGTACAGCCTCGGCTGTAACGGGAAGATCTCCCGCAAAGAAAAGCACTGTATCTCCCCTGTGCACGAATACAGGATTAGTCACTGCCGATACTACTGTAACAACAGGCAGCCAGATTACGATACGTGCCTTTCCCGAAAGGATCAACAAAAGTGCCGCACCAACAGCGGACTCCACAAGTGCTATGGGATCACGAGTGAATATCGTTATCCCCAGCACCACGACAAGATAAACAAAGCAGCACAACGGATGGGTACGTTCAAGGCTTCTCATGAAATCATTCCCTGCTCTGTAAGATAAGCTATCAGCGCCTCGCAGCCCTCTTTCACATCGGCATAGGTTGTATCAAAATCCCCCGTATACCACGGGTCGGATATATCACGCGGGCGTTCAGTGAAATCCAGCAGGCGTAATATCTTTCCATCAGGGTCTGCGCCTGCGATTCGCTTCATGTTGACCACATTACGACTATCCGCACCAAGAAGCAAGTCGTATTCATCGTAATCAGCTCTTGTCATCTGACGCGCACGTTTGAAGGAACAATCGATGCCCAGCGAATGAAGTATCCTCACCGTACCACGATGCACGCCGTTGCCTATCTCCTCGGTTGAGGTTGCAGCAGAGGCGACCTCAACGCCTCCGATGCCTCGCTTTTTCAGCATATCTCTCAACACAAATTCCGCCATGGGCGAGCGGCAGATATTGCCGTGGCAGACGAACATTATTTTTATCATTCTTAAAACCTCCCTGCAGAGTTCTGCTTAGTTTCGTATTTATAGGCTTTTTCGACACTTTTATGACAGAGTGAAATTGTCAGGACATCCGCTTTTCATAATGATAATATATGTAATTTCATCGTCACTTACTGTTGATTACGATCTTCCGAGCTTTCACTCAGCCCACTTTCTTTATATTATACCACACATAAACGAAAAAGCCCAGCTTTCGCCGAGCTTTTCTGACATGCTGAACACTCTGCAAGTCAAAACAGAATGCTTTTTCGTAATTCTTGAATTACTGAACGTCAACAGTGCGGTTGTAGTTGTCGCAGATAACGTAGAAGCTGTAGATCGGAACAAAGTTGATGAGGAACAGAACGATAGGGCTATCGGTAGGCTGGGTCTGAACACCGCTAGCCTTAGCGATTGCAACCTGCTGCTCAGCGAACTTGTACTGCCAGTAAAGGGTGTATATACCACATGTAATACATCCAAGCAGAATTGCCTTAACGAAGCCGGAGATCTCGGCTACGCCGCGGTTACGAGCGATCTGGTTGTTGTTCTGGGACATTACATAGAACATGTACAGGCTGTAGATACCGCAGGTAACATAAGAGAGGATGAATGTCAGAATAAATTCAAAGCGCTTCATGATATTTCTCCTTTTCTGCAATGAAACATTGCTCGTCCCTTTTCTTCGGAGAGGACCAACCGTAATAATGGCAACAAAGTCGGATTTTGTCGCCCGACATGGTATATTATAACACAACGATCACTTAAAGTCAATCCATAAACCGAATAAACGAAGAAAATATGTGATAATAAACAATAAAGTAAGAATAACCAATAGAATTTTTCGGATTTTCGCCCATTTTCCACAAAACAACATAGGATGGAACAGCAAAAAAAGATAAGGGACCCCGAAAGGGAAAAACGGATGCTCTGAAAACGCTTCAGAGAAATCCAACCTGAAAAAAGCAAGATGCGCACGCGTCATACCGCAGAACGGACACGGAATCCCTGTTATCATACGCAGCGGACAGACGCCGCCGAAAATGAAGCTGATCACTGTCAGATAAACGACGACCGCGCCTATCAGGGTTATGTGCAGCAAAACAATTTCAGCGCGTGATTTCTGTTTCGGATTATTCATTCAGACTTCAGAAACAGGCGTCCGATACAACAGCTCTACATTGTAGAACGGTAACGGTATCGGCTTTTCATTCAGGACGCCGGGAGAACAGCTTCTAATACTCATAAATCAGTATACTCCAATCTTTTTATTGCAGGCCTATATCCGATAATTCCATTGGATCAGGGACAAACAAAGCCGGAAGGTTCAGTCAGTTCCTTTCAAACAGGATTATTATAGCATATTCCCGTCAGGATGTAAAGATATAAAGAAGAATCAAAGCAATCAAAAAATAGTGCTCCTGCAAGTCAATAAACACAACTCTCCTGTCATCCGAGGTCATGTTCACCTGCAAGCAGGATGCTGTCTGCCGCCTTGCCCTCTGTTTCAAACACTATAATTGTATTTTTACCCTTCTTAAGAAGCGGAGCCGGCAGATACAGACGCTTCTGCGGGCCTATCTCCCAGAAACGGCCGAGGTTGAATCCGTTCACAAACACACAGCCCTTTCCGAAGCCCTCGGTATCAACATAGGTGTCGCAGAGCTCGTCGATATCAAGCTCAAACCTGTAGAAAGCAGGTCTGCCCTCAGTGTATCCCGCACCGAAATCCAACGCACCGATCTGTTTCTCATCAAGCGGTAAAGCGTATATCTCAAATCCGAAATGACGATGGTCATTCACCTTTACCCCGCCTGAAATTCCCTTGCGCTGTGTCTCGGCACCGGTACCGAAATTCTCTCTGCCGATGTTCTCACAAAGCAGATCAACCACCGCTCCTTTTCTGCGTTCAGGGAATTCAAACTTTTCCCCTGCATTGTCATTGAAAGCAGTAAACAGATACTCGCCATCGACATAAGCCTGTATTCTGTCACTACCGTTTTCAACACGCAGATCCTTTACAGCCTCATTGTCCTTTACCCGCAAATGATAAAGGATATAACCGTAATTCTGTCCGACCTCCTCCATCGTCAGCGGATATACAGAGCTTACAGGCTTACTGATCGTATCCATAACACTAAAAAGATCTGTCTTTCCATTACAGGTGATCCTGCCGTATTCCCTGCGTCTTATTTCCGTTGAAAGAGGAATTGTTCTTATTTCGGTATACTTTGAGATGATATCCCTGAACAGTTCGTATTTTGGAGTGATACGGCCATCCTCAGTGAGTGGCGCATCGTAATCATAGGATGTTACATCAGCAGTGTTGTTGCCACTGTTTCTACCCGCCATGAAGCCGAAATTCGTACCGCCCTCGAACATATAGAAATTAACGCTGCCGAGCTTCATTACCGCATCAAGCTCCTCACCTGCCTTTTCGGGCGTTGTGATATGATGCTCATCGCCCCAGGCGTCAAACCAGCCGTTCCAGAATTCCATGCACATAAGCGGTTTATCGTCGCCCATAAACTTTCTCATCTGACCAAACTGCCACTCTGCCGCTGAACCGAAGTTACCGGTGGGCAAAGCGCCGTCTACCAGCCCCGACCTGAACACAGGCTCGCTCCACGGACCATCCGATGTCACAAAAGGAACTGTTATTCCGTATTCGCGCATGGTATCACGCAGGAACTCAAGATAAGCTGTATCGTTGCCGTAATAGCCATACTCGTTTTCGATCTGCATAAGGAATATCTTACCGCCCCTGTCTATCTGATAGGGCGCAAGCTTTGGCATCAGTACGCTGTAATATTCCTTTACCGCATTAAGATACGGCTCATAGGAACAACGCACTCTCATATTCTTGTCTTTCAGAAGCCATGCAGGCAGACCGCCAAGCTCCCATTCAGAGCAGATATACGGAGAAGGTCTGATGATAATATAAAGCCCCAGTGCCTGAGCAAGCTCGATAAAATGACAGACATCATGCATACCATCCCAAAGGAATTCACCCTTGTTAGGTTCGTGGAAATTCCACGGGATATAGGTCTCTACAGTGTTACAGCCCATGTTGACCAGCTTTTCAAGGCGATCCTGCCAGTATTCGGGAACTGTTCTGAAATAGTGGATGGAACCTGATATTATTTTAAAAGGTCTGCCATCCAGATAAAAATTGTCTCTGATCTCAAGCATGATGATCCTCCTGTTATTTATTGATGGTCTGCTATGAACACAAATGCTTCGTCAACATCAGATTTATTGTCTCTACTGCAACCTTATGTTTTGCAAAACCGTTTTATATATAAGGCTTCCTTACAACGGAATTATACAACATCCCATCCGAAACGTCAAGTAGGCAAAACCTAAAACGCCCCCGATCTTCATCGGAGGCGTTCCAGGAATGTTTGGAGGATTTGTTATCATTTCATTTCTTGTTTCTGTCCATATTGTATCATCCCCCGGGGAAAAAATCAATATATATGACAAAACTGTAATCAAATCTGAGAAATTGTAATTTTTAAGTAACTTTTTCAAGGTGTTTTGTAATCCTTTTGTAACCTTTTGTAATCTTGCTGTAATCACAGTGAAATAACCGTGAAAAATTTCAAAAAACACTGTTCAAATCACGTAAAGTATGCTATACTATATTATGTGGAGTTATGTGCAATAAAAACCACGCATAAAAGAACAAACAGGAGAACAGAATGATATATCTCGACAACGCCGCTACGACCAGGCCCTGTGCCGAGGCTGTGGCTGCCGTCACCGACACCATGCAGAACTGCTTCGGAAACGCAAGCTCGCTGCACAGGCTGGGACTTAACTCAGAAAAGGTGATAAGCTCCGCCAGAAAAACACTGCTTTCAAAGCTCGGAGAGGGTGAGATCTACTTCACCTCAGGCGCAACGGAAAGCAACAACACAGCTATCTTCGGTGCTGCGGAGATCTACCGCAGAAACGGTGATAAGATCGTAACCACCACAATGGAGCATCCTGCCGCCGCAAACCCGATAGCAAAACTTGAAGAGCGGGGAATGAAGGTGGTCCGCCTTTCACCTAAAGATCACGAGGACTTTGAACAGGCGATAGCGGACGAAGTTGACAACAAAACATTACTTGTATGCTGCATGGCAGTCAACAACGAAACAGGATACACAGTTGACGTAAAGCGTCTGTACAGACTGGTCAAGAGGAAGAACGAAAAGACTATCGTACATATCGACGCCGTACAGGGCTTTCTGAAAGTCCCGCTGGACGGTGATTTCATAAGTATTTCGGGGCATAAGATACACGGTCCTAAAGGAATAGGCGCACTGTATGTAAAAAAAGGCGTGCGCTTCTCTCCGCTGCTTCTCGGCGGCGGTCAGCAGAAGAAGCTCAGAAGCGGCACAGAGCCTGTGGAGCTTATCGCAGGACTCGAAGCGGCAGTAAAGAACTACCGCGGAAAGACCGGGCATTTCTCACAGCTTAAGCAGCACCTCGTTTCGAAGCTCAACGAGCTGGATGGGATCACATTCAACTCTGACGACAGGTGTGTGCCTAATATAGTTAATTTCAGTATAAAAGGCGTTCGCTCCGAGATAATGCTCCACTCCCTTGAGGAGCAGGAGATCTATGTTTCCAGCGGCTCTGCCTGCTCAAAGGGTAAGACGAGCGGTGTGCTTGCGGCTTTCGGTGTGCCCGACAGCGATGCTGACAGCGCAATAAGAGTAAGCATGTGCGCCGACACCACCGAGGAGGAGCTTGATATCCTCGTATCCAACATCAAAAAAGGAATTGAAAGGTTCAGAAGATAAATGAAAGAGATAGTAATGGTAAAATACGGAGAGATCGCGCTCAAGGGACTCAACAAAGCCACCTTTGAGGACATCCTCCAGAAGAATATAAAGCGACGTCTTAAGGATCTGGGTACATTCAGCTATTTCCGCAGACAGTCCACGATATATGTGACTCCCGAGGAGGATATCGATATAGATATCGTTGTAAAGCGTCTGAGCTACATATTCGGTATAGGCGCTATCCAGCGCTGTGCAGTATTCCCCAAGGATTTCGCAGTGGTTGCCGAAAACGCAAAGGAATATCTCCGCGATGCACTGGAATGTGCAAAGACTTTTAAGGTTGAAGCAAAGCGTGCCGATAAGAAATTCCCCATGGAAACTCCCCAGATACAGCAGGAGCTCGGTGGCGTTGTGCTCAGTGCTTTCCCCTACCTTAAGGTAGATGTGCATAATCCCGATGTAACAGTACGCCTGGAGATACGCGACAACGGCGCTTATCTCAGCGCACAGAGAATAATCGGTGCGGGCGGTATGCCAGTAGGAAGTAGCGGAAAGGCGCTGCTGATGCTCTCGGGCGGTATCGACAGCCCCGTTGCAGGATACATGATGGCAAAGCGCGGACTCGTTGTGGATTGCATCCACTATGTAAGCCCGCCCTACACCTCAGAAAGAGCACGTCTCAAGGTTGAAGCACTTGCAGAGAAGATGACCAACTACTGCGGCGATATCAAATTCTACTGCGTACCCTTTACTGAGATACAGGAGGCACTCCGTGACAACTGCCCCGAGGAGTATTTCACCGTGCTTATGCGTAGGATAATGGTGAAGATCGCAAACAAGATATGTGAACGTGAGGGCTACGGTGCCATCATCACAGGCGAAAGCGTTGCACAGGTGGCAAGCCAGACCCTGACAGCACTCTATTGCACCAATGAAGCGGCTGAATACCCTGTGTTCCGTCCCGTTATCGGTATGGACAAGAAAGAAATAATCGAGATCTCCAGAAAGATCGAGACCTACGAGACCTCCACCCTGCCCTATGAGGATTGCTGCACTGTATTCTCACCAAAGCACCCCAAGACAAAGCCCCGCATAGAGGATATCAAGGCTGCCGAGTCCTCATACGATTTCGACAGCATGATAGAAAAGGCCGTGGCAGAGACCGAGATAAAGCGTTTCAAGTGCGGCGAGCAGACCATCGACCTTTTTGATTGATATGAACGATAACGAGTACATCAAAATACAAAGCGAGATCTCACAGCTTGCCCAGCACATCGTAAAGGTGTGTGCGGAGCAAGGGTTTAAGATATCAGCTGCGGAAAGCTGCACAGGCGGACTCATCTCCGCAGCAGTAACTGCTGTTTCGGGCAGCAGTGCCGTGACAGAGCTTAACGTATGCAGCTATTCCAACAGGATAAAGGAACAGACTTTAGGTGTGAGCACCTCTACCCTGAAGCAATTTACCGAATACAGCACACAATGCGCCGAGGAGATGGCGCGGGGCGTGATGAAGCTTGCAGGTGCTGATTTCGGAGTGTCCACCACAGGAGTAGCTGGACCGACAGGCGGCACAGAAGAACACCCCATAGGCGAGGTGTGCATCTCCGTCTGCTGCAAGCTGCGCACCCACTCCAAGCGATATGTATTTGAAAGCAAGAGCGGCAGCGGCTTCACTGCGCGGGACTACATCCGTGTCTGTGCTGTACGAAAAGCACTTATGCTGCTCGACCTTATGATAATGACCGAGATAAAGACTCCGTAAATGGGAAAAATATATCAGAGAAAGGTGACGATCATTAATGGCAAACTATACAGAAAAGCCCAAAAAGAAAAAGACCGCCTCCCGCGACATCGCACTGGATAAGCTGGACTTTTATGATGCTCCTGCACAGAAATCAGTGAAAAAGCAGGACAAGATCAAAGGCAGACCCAAGAACATATTCATCCGCTTCTGCGAGTCGGCATTCCCGCAGAAAGGCGACAGCAGCACAGAGAAGATCAGAAAGATCGTACTGCTTGCCGCTATCGTGGTATTTGCAGTGACTATCGCTATACTGCTGTTCCAGCTCATAAACATAGATAATGGCGACAGGATCACAAGCAGCACGCAGGATCTTGCGGGTGTGCACATGGGAACTATCGATATGGATGATTACGATGATCCTACTGTGGTTACACCTATCCCCGGTGCCACAACCAGTCCTTCCGGAGATGGCTCTACTTCCACTCCTGTGGAAGAAGAGACTGAAGAGATCAATGTTACTCCTGTCGTAAACCAGCCGCTGAGTGTAAACTTTGATGCGCTTAAGGCTGAAAACCCCGACACAGTTGCATGGATCAAGATCACCGGTACCTACCTCAACGAAGTAGTTGTAAAGGGCAAGGATAATGACGAGTATCTGTACACAGGCTTCGACAGAAGCGAGTCTATCTCGGGCACTATCTTCACCCACTACAAGAACAAGATGGATGGCACTGACCAGAACATAATCCTGTTCGGTCATAACATGCTGAACGGCTCGAGATTCGCTTCCGTGAAGTATTATCTTCCAAACGATGCCAGCCGCGAGCCTGTTGCATTCTATAAAGTGCATCCCACTATCATGCTTGCAACACCCAATGGCGGAAGTGAGACCTATAAGATCTTCGCAGGCGTGCTTGCAAACACACAGAGCCAGTACGGCGAGGTCTTCAAATACTATAACAAGACCAAATTCAAGGATCAGAACGACTTCAACAACTACATCCTTGAAATAATGGACAGAAGCTGGTTCTATACAGATGTAGACCTGCGCTACGGCGATCAGCTCCTTACCCTCTCCACCTGCCTGTGGCCCCTCGGTGAGGAGGTCGAGACCCGCTGGGTGGTATTCGCAAGAAAGGTACGCCCCGGCGAGAGCGAGTATGTTGACACCTCCCTTGCCACAAGAAACCACAACGCCAAGCTGTTCGACTATTACTACAGCATGATCGGTGGTCAGTGGTACGGCAGAACATGGGACACCTCCAAGCTGATAGGTTACAAGAAAGAAGAGGAACAGGATATCGTTATTAGCTGATGTCTGATCCTACTGAAAGGAATGACCCATGGCAAATACCCAAAAAGAAAACATCTTTTTACGGATCATCAAAGCCATACTTCCGTGGAAAGGCGACAGATGGACAGAGGTGCTGAGAAAGCTGATCTTCATTATCTCGGCAATAGTACTGACAGTGTCTGTATGGTCGCTTGTCTCGGACGCAGGTAACCGTATAAAGGATGACCGCAACAACGATAAACTGAGCGAGCTATATCACGGCTCATCGGGTACTGAAAAGAACGACAGCACGAGTGCTTTGCCTCCCATAGAGGGCTCTTCTCCCGAGGAAACGCAGGATGAAACACATCAGTCACAGGATACAGGCACGACAGAAGAAGCCCCCCGCGAGATACGGGAAGAGTTCCTCCCGCTGCTGGAGATAAACGAGGACATAGTGGGATGGATAACCATCGGCGACAAGGATGATCCTCTGATAGATTATGTAGTGGTTCAGGGCGAGGATAACGACTATTACCTTGAACACAACTACATGAAGGAAAAAAGCAAGAGCGGTTCGATATTCGCTGACTACCGCGATTCCCTGAAAGACGGTGATGAGCCAGACAATATCGTACTGTACGGCCACAACATGGCCTCGGGCGAGTATTTCGCAAAGCTTATCCGCTTTTTCAACTATCGCTACGGTACTATGAACGAACCCGAATACTACCGTGATTACCCCACGATAACCTTCAGTACCCGTTATGAGGAATATACCTACAAGATAATTGCGGGAATGATGGTAAACACTCAGGAATCCGAGGGCGATGTATTCTACTACCTGCGCGGCAGGAACTTCAAGGATGAAGCACACTTCAACGAATATATCGGACAGGTGCTGGATCGCTCCACATTCTATACCGAAACAGACGTACAGTACGGCGACCCGATACTTACACTGTCCACCTGTATCCTGGATTATCAGAACTGGGATCTGCGCTGGGTAATGTATGCAAGGCGCGTCCGCGAGGGTGAAGATCCCTCTGTTGATGTAAGCAAGGCTTATGCAAATCCTGACCCGCTGTTCTTTGATGCTTATTACCTCACCTACGGTGGAGGCTGGGGCGGAAGAAAATGGCCCTCAGGTCTTCTTGGCAATCAGGACAATTAAATAAAGCAATATAGTGGAGGCTGCTGAAAAGCTGATATCGGCAGCCTGCATACGATCACGAAAGGACTGAAACTTCAATGGCAGAAATGGATATGGGTATTTCTTCGCAGCAGCCCAAGAAAAACCCCAACAAGAAAAAGAAAACGAAAAAAAAGCAGAACCTCTTTATGAGTATCGTCACAGGACTTATTCCCTGGAAAGGCGACAGCGTTACCGAGATATTCAGAAAGATCATCTTCCTTACCTCGCTGATAATACTTGTAGTTGCCCTGCTTCTTATAGCAAACCATCTTTTGACCACGCTACAGGATCCCAACGCTATTGATGGCGGAAACAACACTTCCGATACAGGCGAAGATCAGGCGCAGTCCTACATAATTGATCTTAAGAATCAATCCCCCACGCAGGCGCAGATAGATCAGATGCCGGAGGGAACAATAAATGACGAATATGCAGCATTGTACGACGCTAACAACGACTTCGTGGGATGGATCTCTATTGCCGGAACAAATGTGGATTATCCCGTAGTTCAGTCGCTGCCCGACGGCGAATTCCAGCCCTGTAACAACTACGAGCTTTACGGCTACTGCGATTTCTGCCAGAGGATAATGAACGGCACCGATTCTGCCACCGAATTCTACCTGCACCACGACTTCGACAGAAACTACCTGTTTGCAGGCAATATCTTCGCTGATTATGAAGGCACATTCGGTCCTGATGAAATGCCTAACAACACCATACTGTACGGTCATAATATGCTGTATAAGTATCAGTTCTCTGCTCTCAACAATTATCGCAACAACATCGATTTCCTTAAGGCTTCTCCTGTTATCGACTTCAACACCCTGTACAACAATAACAAGTACAAGATACTCTCGGTGTTCCTGACAAATACCAGCGAGTCCCTCGGTGAGGTGTTCGACTACTATAACTTTGTATCCTTCAACAACAGCGATGAGTTCTACAACTACATACTGGAATGTATGGACAGAAGCCTTTATGAAACAGGTGTAGATGTTGAATACGGCGACGAGCTGCTTACCCTCTCAACCTGCGACCAGTCACTCGGCTTCCCGGAGAATGTACGTCTTGTCGTTGTGGCAAGAAAGGTACGCGAAAATGAAAGCCCCGAAGTTGATACCTCAAAGATAGTACGCAAGAGCAGCATAAAGTATTTCGAGGCTTATATCACCGCATACGGAAACAAATGGAAAGGCAGAACATGGGATGTATCCCTTGTAAAAGGAATGGCCGAATATCTCAAGAAACACGGCCTTGAAGATCCCGCAGAATAAAGACGACATATTTACGGAGAACAAATGAAGAAGATATCACTGTTTAAGATAATAGTTGCACTCAGTATATGCAACATATATGTGTTCACCTGCGGAGTAATGGGTGTAATTAAAGGCAACCCCGCCGAAGCAGTCACTGACACGTCCGCCGATAATACCGAAACTAACGAACCGACTATGGGCGGTACGATAGATTTCATATCGCCTGATAACGCAGAGCAGACAGGAAAGATAAAACTGGAATTCCTTAACCTGCGTCAGCCATCAATGGCAGACAAGGTGATAAGCACCGTTTGTCCCCCTCCCGGTTACGACCCCGAGGATATGACTGCGGAGGCCGATGCGGAATTCACCATAACTGTTGACGCATCAGAAACAGAAGAGGACATTCTGATCGATATCCCCGACGAAACGGAAGAAACTCCTGTTTCATCATCCACTCCTGCATCCAGCAGTACACCTGCAAGTACGCCTGCATCCAGCAGCACCCCTGCAAGTACACCCGCATCCAGCAGTACACCTGCAAGTACCCCAGTTTCCAGCAGCACTCCTGTAAGCTCGCCTGCTTCCAGCAGTACTCCCTCACCTTTCCAGGGTGGGATACCTGTTGAGGACACAACTCCCCCTGTATCCACCACCACTACAACCACAACACCTGCAACAACGCCCGAGCCTCAGCCCAGCACTGGGAACTCCTCTGCAGCTAATGAGATTCTCTCGGTTATGAGCCGCGGCGAGGTAGTGTCGGGCAAGGCAGTGGATATAATCGCAGGTATAACCCAGACAGAGGTCGGCTATACATTTGCTCCGGAAGCCATAAAGGCGCAGGCAGTGGCAGCCTATACATACGTACAATACTGCAACGAATACGGAATCTATCCTCAGGTAGTGGTAAGCACCAATGTATCCGACTCGGTCAGAGTACTTGTAGAATCTGTAATAGGAGAATGTGTTTACTATAACGGCAGCATCATTCAGGCTGTTTACTCTGCTTCATCTGCAGGATACACCGCATCCAGTGTAAATGTATGGGGCAACGATTATCCTTACCTT
Source organism: Oscillospiraceae bacterium (assembly GCA_045540255.1). Taxonomy (GTDB): domain Bacteria; phylum Bacillota; class Clostridia; order Oscillospirales; family Ruminococcaceae; genus CAG-115. The sequence continues at coordinate 39,214 of JAZQGZ010000076.1, forward strand.
ACCAGCAAATACTGCGAACTGGACGCTATGTACGATCCCAACTACGGACGTACAGCTACATTCTCTTCGGCAGATATAAAATCCAAGGTCTATGACGCTACGGGAATAACCCTTGAGGGTGACCCCTCCACATGGATCTCAATCGACAGCCGCATCGATAATGTTTATGTCGGACAGATGACTATCGGCGGTCAGACGAGCTTTGTAAACAGCAGCGGTAAGACGATAAAGCTTACAGGCACACGTTTCCGCGACACGGTTATGAACTACGGCATACGCTCTCATGCCTTTGATTTCGAGTATGATGCCGCAACTGACAGCTTCATTTTCACCACATACGGATATGGTCACGGTGTAGGACTCAGCCAGAACGGTGCAAACGCACTTGCTACCTACCTCGGATACGACTACAAGCAGATCCTTACTCACTACTACACAGGCTGTGAGGTCTACTGATATCCAATACCAAAACCGAACGGCGCAGTTATTAAACTGCGCCGTTCTTTGATGTACATAACTTATTAAGATCCACAAGGGATTACCTTGACTTGATAAGATGCCTTAATTACTAAGGACAATAAGATGTGAACAAAAGATTCAGTACACATCAAGAAACAGCTCACTCAAGGGTTGCTCTGATATCTCATAATCCTCAAAGCAACGAGGAGCTGACACTCCCTCTTTAAGCGAGAATTTCACCGTATCAAACACCACATGAGCGGGATATCTGCTGTTATGTGTGCGATGATTCCACCAATATAACCGCTCCAATCTCATGCTGCCCGCAGGGCGCGCTGCACTGGCATCCCCTGTGAACATCTCAAGGATAGCCTGCTTCAACAACTCCGAGTCCTGATATGTAAAACCTGTTTTTGAAGCGGTATAAGGACATATCGATGCTTTCATGACATATAGTCCATACTTTACATAGCCTGTAAAACCTAAGGTATCGGGACCACGTCTGCCTATGCTGGCGGCATTTATGCACCGCGTTATCGCAGATTCTTCTATCTCTATCGGGTGCAGGCTTCTGGCACGCTGTATGGTAACAGGACCCCTGACTCCTAATGTTCCATAATCTGACGGCTTTACAGCAAAGGGAAACGCCTGTCCGAATGCACGGACATCAAACCACTTTGAACATGCTTCACGAAAGAAATTGCCCGTGTGGAATCCTTTGAGCAACAGTGCCCTGCCGCTAAGAGTGTCCATCTCATCGCGCGGAGGGGTCACAAAGATATCTTCGCCCATCAGTGCAAGTCTGTTTCTTATCTTGCGTTTCAGGCACACATCGCTGATTATACCATATCCATCGGTATCTATACGCGGTCTGCCACTGCAAAGCGGATCGCCGTTAGGGTTTGCCCCCTCAACGGAGATAAGCCCCATTATGTCCATCCTAGTGCAAGTATGCAGCATCAGTCATCCGCCTTTCTATCGTATCATTGTAATGCTGTAATTTATCCGTCTGATACCCGTGCCTTTTCACAGCAAGTATTATATCCTCAGGGATTTTTCTGTCACATATCATACATTCAAGCATCCGCTGAACTGTGTTCTCCAGAATACCTGCCACGCAGATAAATTCTCCATTATGCAGGCGTCCGAAGCCAAGTTGCGTTATACGTATCATCCCCATTCCGATCTCCTGCCAAAGCCGAAGCGAATCCATAAACTCTGTCGAAGTCAGCCTGCGATTCATGGATATCGTCAATCTTCCTTTTGACAACTCAGTGAATACCATTATCGTAACACCTCCGATCGGTTTGATAAAGTGTTTATTCTCTGTCAGAGGTAGTGTGATCGTATTGCCCTCATCATCCCACGCAAGAAATGTCTTGCCGCCTATAACTACACCGCCACCGGCGATGAGTCTGCGCAATACAGTATGCGCTTTGAATGAACATTCCATTCCCACAGGATACGAATATGGCGAGCAGCCGGTCCGCTCATCGACTATACGGTCACGGTGCCTGAACGATATCAGCTTTGCAGCACTCCTGTCGGATGTTATACGCTTCTGATGCACCGAGGCAACTGCGGTAAATTCTCCCGTAACACAACAGGTATCCCGTAACACCGCCACGTTACGATAGTAGGAAATATAGGACTCCTGAAGTTCTTTGTCCTGCCATAGTTTTACTCCATCCACAATGAATCTTACCACAAGCTCACCACATATCGGAGAATCGTTTCCAAAAACATCTTCATGTATCCTGCTTCTGAAAAGATACTGCCTTACCGCCCTGAGCCGCTGTGTCGATGCATCCGATGCTGCCCAGTCATTAAGCTGCTCCATATAGGCGTTATATTTCTTCCTGTCTCCGCATTCTGCGGTAAGATAACACAGCTTATCGCTCAGCGGGTGCGGCTCTATACCGGAAGTGCGGCAGACAGAGTGTTCCGTCACAGGCACTAACACCCTTTCTTTTCTAAGTTCCGCACCGAGGAATCTGCCAGCTATATCGATCCGTACCTCTATATCGGTATTAATGATCGCATGGAACAGTGGGATATCACTCTCACAGTAAAGGCTGCTAAGATGCTCAAACCAGTGCATTGATATCATCCCACCTTCTGATCGGCATTTCTTTTATAAAACGATGTATACACTGTTCGGGCGGTGGGAAATCAATTATCCCTTTATTCATGCAGCAGCGGAATACCCTTGCATTAAGCGCATTTTGGGTTTCGGTACTGTACGCCTCGTCTGCATAAGTGAAGCCATGGTGCATTATCCCGAAATCCACCTCTGTATTATCGTAATAGCCTCTGCCCTCTGAAAACTCACAGGGTGCCACATAACACGGACAATCACTTTTTCCCAGAAAAGCAGGTCTTGCCCCTCCGTGCGAAAGCATACGGATTGCCCTGCTGTAATGCATCGCCTCGATACGGTCCGCTTCATATTCGGGACGGTTCCCGTTCCAGATGAAATGTGCTCTCACCTTATAGCGTACATCACACAGATAAACATTGACCGAAAGCTCGCAACCCGCGGCACCAAATTTACGGGTAACTACCGACATTGACTCAGTACGTATTCTGTTCATCACCCTGACTTTATCTATCACCCAGATGAACGTTGGCTTCCAATATACAGCAGATAATATACCCTTCAGAGCCTCGTAGGTCGGAACAGGGAGTGTGATTTTACCTCCGCCCATTCCGATAACAGGATCAGAGAACAGCGCACGCTCGCCCCAGACCTCAAATTCGATCATATTTTCATGCTCCAATGTATCACCCCGCCCCCTCTGTTTGGTTCTATAATGGGATTATACATCAAAGCAAAGCTGCACGCAATCGGCATTATGCCGATTTTACCGTACTTGCACATTATTCATAAACATTCTATCGCATAGTTTTTTGTGCACACCTCACAATGGAATTATCTTAATTTTATTCATCATATCCAAATCGCTCATTTTTGACCCCTGACGCATTCCATAACTTTCGACAAAAAACGCCGTAATTTTTGTCTGTATCTCAAAACGTATCAGACGGTATCGCTGACCAACTAAAAAACGGGATGATAAATTTCATCCCGTTTTTTCTTATTAAAATAGAATATCTTTGAAGCAGACCTGCTGCTCAAGCTTATCGTAATCCCAGCTATGGCAGGAGCCTCCGCCACAGAACTCCTTAGAAGTGCAGGCTGCACATTTTTCATTCTTTTCTGCAAGAGATGTTCTGAAATACTCAAAACGGTTATTCCAGACCGCGGTGAAATCGTCACGCAAGATATTTCCCTGTATTGTTTCGGGACGGCGCTCTATATCAAGACAGGCGCCGATATCGCCGTTTGCCATCACGCTTGCAGTGTATACGCCTGCGTTGCATAAGAAGTACCAGTCACGCACCTCACGCTCGTAATCAAGTCCGAGATAATGGGTGCATCCATATTCGACAGGCATACCCAGCGCACGTTTTTCTTTGATGAAACCAAACAGACGACGGTAGTCATCAGCTTCAAGCAGAAGCTCGGGATACTCCTTTGCCCTGCCTATCGGCTCGAGATTTATCACCCTCCAGGAATCGATATCTATGCCGCACATTATGTCATAAAGCTCGTCAAGCTCATTGATGTTCTTTTTATGCACCACGGTGGTTATCTGGACATGGCGGAACATTCCCTGCCTGATGAGTGCCTCAACGCCACGCATCGCCTTATCGTAGCCACCCTTTGTCCTGCGGAACCAGTCATGCGTATCACGCAGACCATCGATGCTTATCGATATAGTACCCATGCCGCACTCGTGAAGCTGCTTTGCGACCTCGTCGGTGATAAGGATACCGTTACTTGTCATGCCCCAACGGAAGCCAAGCTTATGCGCATAGCCCATGATATCGAAGAACTCCTTGCGCAGCAGCGGCTCACCACCTGTTATACACAGCATGAGCCTTTCTGTGCCGAAATCACGCTTTATCTTGTCGAGAAAATCATAATACACCTGTACGGGAAGCTCCTCTGATCTCACATCGTTACAGCGGCTGCCACAGTGCAGGCAATTCTCATTACATCGTAGCGTAAGCTCAAGAAACAGGCTGCGGAGCTGTGGTTGCTTCATAAGCTGCTGACGATAATCCGCAAGCATCTTAAGGTGCTTGGTCTTTATATTATCCATCGTTACCTTCTCCGTTATCGGTATTTGCACTCAACGTCGTATCCTCTGCCTGATATGCGCTCTTATCCGTATCAGCAAAACCATTCTCCGCGTCCTGAGGCGGCGGTCCGTATACGCAACCGTTCATATTGAGAACTGCTGCAAACATAGCCGCTGCGGCTGCAAGCTTCTTTATCTTCATACTTAATCCTCCTGTTCGTCGATAGATTCGGCTTCCCTTGTGGCAAACCACTCGGGTGGTCCGTAAACACATGGAGTGATGTTCATTTCAGGCTTGTAAATGTCTATATCAGGTTCAAGCCGACTCTCATCGGCATCCTCTGTTTCATCCGTTTCAACGATCTCATCAGACTCTGAAGCACCACCAAACCACCCCGGAGGGCCATAAACATCCTCGTTCATGTTATCAGATGGGACAAAATCAGTGATATCGCCTGAATCAGATGTATCCCCCAACCACTCGGGAGGACCGTATACTCCTGCGTTCACATTGACAGAGGGAACAAATACATCTCCCGCCTCTTCCGTGACATACGCTTCGGGTGTTTCAGAAAGATCATCTGTCCACTCGGGCGGTCCGTATACAGCAGGAATTATATTCATTTCAGGCTCGAAGCTGTCTTCGGTCTCCTCGATGGCAGGGGGAGGACCATATACATCAACATTCTGATTATCTGCAGGATCGAACTCATCTGCTGTATCTTGGCTCTCTGTGCTTTCAGCAGTCTGTACATCAGATGATTCCACACGATAATTGTAGTCATCGGGGGGAGGTCCGTAAACATTCTGCACTTCATTTTCACCACATCCGCCTGCGCTGAAAAGCGCAGTAACAGCCGCCGCAGTAAGTATGGCTTTTTTTCTGGGCTTCATAATATCACCTCTTAGCTTAAAATCAGAAACGAGAAATCATTCTGCGGCTTCGCTGCAGATTTAAATTGACCTGAAAGTAAAAGAATATTGCTTCTTAACAATAAAACCATGAAAATGCGGAAAAAGTTGCATAAATGCAGCTTAATCCCGCGTGCTACGAGAGGTCAGCCTGTTCTTTCTCTCCGAAAGAACAAACATCAGTACTAGTATAGCTACAAGATACCACGGGAACAGCGACACACTTATATTATCGGCAAGCAAGCCGAAAAGCGGCGGCATGAACGTGGTTCCCACATAGGCGCAGGCCATCTGGATTCCGATGACCGCCTGAGAATTCTCTGCGCCGAAACACTCGGGAGTAGCATGGATAAGACAGGGATACACAGGTGCACATCCAAGTCCCACAAGCGAAAGACCTATGATCGCGCCCACAAGTCCAAACGGCAGGAACATTACAATTATGCCTGCGCCGATGATACCAACTCCTGCCCTGACAAGCTGCTTATCGCTGAATTTATCTGTCAGAAAGCCGTTGAGAAATCTTCCCACGGTTATGCCGAGATAGAATACCGAGCCAAGACCTGCCGCCTCCTCGGCGGAAACGCCTTTGTCAAAAACGATATAGCTTACCGCCCACAGACCTGTTGTGCTCTCAACCGCACAATAACACAGGAATGTGAGCATTGCCTCTTTAACACCTCTTATAGAAAGGGTCTTTTTTAAGCCAAGACTTTGTGACGAAATTTCAGAAGCGTCAGAGTTTTCTGCGGCTTTCTTCTTCCACAGCGGCAACGAGATGATAAGTGCCGCCGTAAGCACAGCCTGTATCACAAATATTGCGAAATATCCGCTGCTCCATACACCACCGTTCGTAAGAAAAAAAGACATTACGAACGGTCCTGTGCAGCAGCCTACTCCCCAGAAACAATGAAGCCAGCTCATGTGACGGCTCTCGTAATACAGCGCAACGAAATTATTCAGTGCCGCATCCACGCTTCCTGCACCGAGACCGTAGGGTATCCCCCACAGGCAGAGCTGCCAGAACCCTGTACTGAGCGAAAATCCGAGCAGCGCAACGGCAGTCATAGCAACACTGAGGGTGGTAACAAGTCCTGTGCCTAGCTTTGCTATCAACCTCTCGCTGAATAGCGCAGAGAGTATCGTTCCGCCCGAAATTATCATGCTGACTACTCCCGCATACGAAACGGGAACGTTAAGCCCCTCATACATACTCGGCCATGCAGCACCGAGAAGTCCGTCGGGCAGACCAAGACTTATAAATGAAATATAAATTATTGCTAAAAGCAGATGTACCATATTCTCCTATTCTGACACATTATTGCGTCATTCTTTATCTTTTTTATTCTTCACATTTTTATCTATGTCGTCCATCAGCTCGTTCACACGCTCGGTGTGGGACACCTTTGACATACGCTGGCTTTTGTGCATACGGTCAAACTGTTCCATCACAAGCTTTGTGTCCACCGTGTTCTCCTCGGGACTCTTAAGGCCTGCGTTTATTTCAAGCAGATAGAACGGAGTAGCGGAAGGCGTCTTTATCTCTACATTGGGTCCGAAAAGATAGTTGTAACGCAGCTCTCTCATTCCCGTGGTTATTATCACCTCGTAGCCTCTGCCGCCCTTCTGATTTTTAAGCGGTGCATACTCCACGCTTTTTACATCGTTGTAAAAGAAGAAATCCTTTTCGCCTGAGGGACGTGTCACAACGAACTCGGTCTCGGAAGCCTCGTACTCATAGTCGTCGTTAAGGGACATCAGGGCGCAGACGACCGCCAGTACAACAATCATACCGACGCATATACCAAACAGAGTGCCAGTAATAAAATTGATATCCTCGCCGAAATTGAAGCAGCACGCAATCAGCGCAAGACCTGTCATCACAAACCCTGCAAGCATCATAGCCTTAAGCATCTCAACACGTGGATCGACACATTTAAAGCTTCCTCTGCGGCATATCAGGGTGTGTTTGCTCATAATCTTCTCCTCCGCTGATTTCTCGGCTGATATGTTATCTCCATTCCCTCTGTTTCAGTTTCATAACGGGAACGCTCGGTTATCTGCTCTACTACCATTGATTCAAAGATATCCATAACACCCTCGCTGTCTATTTCGGGCTTGTGCTTATCCAACAGTCCGCAGTTGTAGCCGAGATAATAGAAAGGCGTATCATTAAGATCGGTGAACACCTTATTCTCTCCGAAGATATAGTGATACTCAACAGTTCTTATGCTTGTGGTTATCCTTACGATGTAGCCACGGTGTCTTCCGAAAAGCCTGAGCTCCTCGGAATCGATATCCTGAATATCGCTGTAATAGAAATATTCAGTAGCTTTTCCGGGTCCCTTTACAATGAACTCTTCCTCGGTCGCCTGATACTCGCATTTTCTACCTTTGAGTATCAACCCGAATATCGTGCCGAAGATAAGATATACAGGAAGCATACAAAAGGCGAAAATATAACCGTCACCTCTGCGGGCTGTATTTATTTCCGTAGCAGAAATAGCCAGGGGGATCGTTACTGCCAACGCAGCAATAAGTATTACTCCGATTATGATAAGATATATCATCTCATGAGGATTTGCTATCCTGAACTCGCCTTTGCGCACTATCATTTCACGTGCCTTTGTAGTTTCATCCATACCAACCACTCTCCTTGTCAGGAAATTCCGCTTATCTCACGATAAAGCTCTCTTGCAAAATTATCTGTCATTCCGCAGACATAGTCCGTCACAAGCATAAGACGGTGATACGCCTGGTCCGCTTCGGACTTGCCCTCACACTCCATGCGGCATATCTTGAGGTAGTTCTCTGAGATGACCGATATAAGCTTTTTATCCGTTATCCGTTCCTGCGGAGTATCGAACCTCAGCGCCGCGCCTGTCAGTTTATTCATCAGGAAATCCATCATAGTAGCCACTGAAAGCTCTATCTTAAGTATCTCCTTTGACTGGAATGCATATCTGAATGCGATATCACTGAGCGCATCGGCAAGCACTGCCGCAGATGAAGCCGCAAGTAGCTCGGTACGCATCGTTCCGTCCATTATGGAGCTATAATTCTCCACAAAAGAATCAGCAGCGGAGTATATAAGCACTCCCTGCATATTCACCATCCAGTTCTGGACAGCGTTCTCCTCGGGCGAGGGCATACCTCTTTCAACAGCCTTTTCATAACAGTGGACAAGTCTGCGGGCTGCTGCGTCCAGCCTGCCACGCTGAGCCTCGTCCCTGCATCTTGAAGTGAAACGGTCGCTCTGAAGCTCGCGAAGAAGCTCGTTATAGCTTATCATCCCCTTTTTCACCGCATCTTCAATGTCAGCGGTCTTATAGGCGATATCATCCGCCGCCTCAAGCAGGAATGTAAGCGGATAGCGGCAATCGACTGCTCCCGTTGCTGAGGATATCTCTCGGTACAGCTCATCCTCGGTGTAATAATAACCCATCTTCTTGTCCTTTATATTGCCGCTTTGTTTGTTGATACCAAGCGAGGACACGGGATACTTTATTATAGTGTTAAGCAGCGCATAGGTGAGGTTCATTCCGTGTTTATCAATAAGGAAATGCAGCTTTGTAAGCACTCTCAGCGCCTGTGCGTTGCCCTCAAAATTAAGAAGATCGCCCTTCATCTGATCTGTAAGTAACTCTTCAACAGGTTTTCCGCAGAAGCTTAGCGCAGATAAATTAGCACCGAACCAATCCCTTATCGTGTACTCTCCGAAATGTCCGAACGGAGGATTTCCGATGTCGTGGATAAGCCCTGCGCATTCAAGTATATCACAGCACGCCTCGCGCATATCGGGGGTTATCTCATTATGCCCCTCTGCGATAAGACGACGGAACACCGTATCTCCCAGCGAATCCGCAAAGGAGGACACCTCCAGAGAGTGCGTGAGTCTTGTACGGACAAAATCCCCTCTGTCAAGCGGAAACACCTGCGTCTTGTCCTGCAATCTGCGGAACGAGGCGCTGCCGATTATCCTGTGATAATCCTTGCGGAACTCCGATCGGACATCGTTTGCGTTTTTTCGCACCAATTCTCTGCTTCGTTTCGGGGAAAGCAGACGTTCCCATGTCATTTTTGACATATACTGCTCCTTCGGACAGCGTAACAACAATCGCCGCCCACGAATAAAATGTAATGATAGCCGCTTTCGGGTTGTATAAGTCCGATACGTCGGGCAATAATATTCACGACGGATAAAGCGGATATCGGATGCTGAAAAGCATCTTCGGGAAAGGTTCAATGAAAGGAATGATCACAAAATGTTAGTAAAACGGGGAGAAATATACTATGCGGATCTGAGTCCCGTAGTAGGCTCCGAACAGGGTGGCGTAAGACCTGTGCTGATAGTACAGAACGATATCGGCAACAAGCACAGTCCCACAGTGATTGCCGCCGCAATTACAAGTCAAAAGGAAAAGAACAAGCTTCCGACACATATAGAGCTGAATGCCGCCTCCTGCGGACTTGCAAAGGACTCGGTCGTCCTGCTGGAGCAGGTTCGTACATTGGACAAAAGGCGCCTTAAAGAGCGCATGGGCGAGCTGGACAGCGACGCCATGAATCAGGTGAACAGTGCCCTGTCGGTCAGCTTCGGGCTGTAAAATAAACAGAATATCGGGGCAGAACTCCCTTATATCGGGGAAGGATTCTGCCCCGATGTTTTTTTCGGGTCAATGCGTTTTACTGAATACCAGTATGTGTGCAAACTCTGTTTCAAAGCGGGATATAAGGCAAAGTCCCACGATACTCTCTGCGGAAGATATTATCTCCTCGGGCATATCAGGGTATACCTTAAGCTTATAGTCACCCATATCGATATATTCCGATGTATCCTTACTTATGGAAAGAACGAAGCACCCGTCGTTTTTTAACATTGCTGCCGCTCTTTCCAACGCCGCCTGCTTATTCTCAAAATGCATGAATGTAAGCGAGGAATACACCACATCAAAGGTCTGCTCAGACTTATACGAAAGAATATCTGCACATATAAGCGACACATTCCTATACGCCGACAGATTTTCCACTGCCCTTTCTATCGTCTTTGGAGATATATCAACTCCCACAAGCTGTCCGCACAAAGGCGCAACCTTTGCCGCTATGCGCCCTGTACCAACACCTATCTCCAACACATTCTCAGAGCCTGTCAGCCCCAATGCCTGTACAAAAGCTTCTCCGTCCCACTTATCCATGTACTCTCTCAATGGTGGCGGATCACGAAAAGGGTCGTTGTCATCTTCAATAAGCAGATCATAATGACGTATCACATCGTATGTCATTTAGTCTTCCTCATATATACCCACAGCACCCACTGCCCTGCCGCCAGTATGGCGATAAGCAGCACTATGATAATCTGCGCCACGCCCCACTCGGGCATGAAAATTATCACTACCAGCAAGGCAAGGGTAAGTATAACCGCATTTTTAAGGAAGATACCTGTGCTTTTTTTCATCAGGACTGTATCTTCTTAGCCATAACGGTGTTCTTCATCAGCATAGCGATGGTCATGGGACCTACACCACCCGGAACGGGAGTGATAAAGGAAGCCTTTTCGGATACCTCGTCAAACTTTACGTCGCCGCAAAGCTTTCCGTCCTCGCCACGGTTGATTCCCACATCGATTACCACTGCACCATCCTTGACCATGTCAGCGGTAACAAAGTTTGCTCTTCCCACTGCCGCAACAAGGATATCGGCACGGCGGCAGACCTCCTTGAGGTCCTTTGTACGGGAGTGGCATACGGTAACCGTACCGTTCTCGTGCAGAAGCAGCATAGCCATGGGCTTGCCCACGATATTGGAGCGTCCGATGACAACGCACTCCTTGCCGCTTACGTCGATGCCTGCGCTGTGGATAAGCTCCATGCAGCCTGCAGGTGTGCAGGGCAGGAACGCATAATTACCTATCATGATCTTACCAACATTTGCGGCATGGAACGCATCAACATCCTTCATGGGAGAGATACGCTCGATGACCTTTTCCTCGTTGAGGTGCTTGGGGAGAGGAAGCTGAACAAGGATACCGTTGACATTCTTGTCAGCGTTGAGTGTATCCACAAGCTCAAGGAGCTCTTCCTCGGTGGTCTCTGCGGGGAGCGCATACTCATAGCTCTTTATTCCGCATACCTCGCAAGCCTTTTTCTTGTTGTTTACATATACACGGCTTGCAGGGTCGTCGCCTACGATAACTACCGCAAGACCTACATCGAGACCCTCACGCTCGATCTGCTGTCTTACCTCTTCCTTTACCTTAGCGGATACCGCTTTTCCGTCAATGATCTGTGCTGCCATATAATTACTCCTCGCTTTCGTCGTTTTCTGTATTGTCGTCGGCTGTTTCTGCCGTTTCGTCCTCTTCAATGTTTTCGTCGGATCCTTCCTGCTCGTCCGTGTCAGCATTTTCCTCATCATCAGTGCTGTCTGCGTCATCGGCAAGGATACTCTCGGCTACGCCCTCTTTTTCTGCTTTCTTTGCAGCTTTCTTAGCGGCACGCGCCTCGTCCTCAAGACGATACTGCTCCTGCGCCTCTGCCCATGCTTCGGAGTTCACGAAAAGCGGCTTCTGCTTCTTTTCGGTAAGGATCTTGAACACGATGAACAGCACAAGTGCCACAACAAAGGATACCACTGCGATGACCTGAGATATCCTGAGGTCGCCTGCCATAAGGCTGTCTGTGCGCATACCCTCGATAAAGGAGCGGCCCAGTCCGTACCATGCGATATAAAGCAGGAATACCTCTCCGTCATAGCTGCGCAGCTTCTTGGAGTAGAAATGAAGTCCCACAAAACCAAGCAGGCACCACAGGCTCTCATAAAGGAAGCAGGGATGAACGAGCTGGCCCGCCTTAACGAAATCATACTGACTGATTATGCTGCCTGTCATACCGAAAAGATAGCTCTCATCAGCCACTGCGCCGAACGCCTCCTGATTGATGAAGTTGCCCCATCTGCCTATACCCTGTCCGATCAGCAGGCCGAGCGCAGCAAGATCGAACATAGCAGGGATATGCACCTTACGCACCTTGCACATGATAAATCCAACGATAAATGCACCGATTATTCCGCCGTAGATGGCAAGACCACCGTCACGTATCTCGGTTATTGCGGTGATAAAGGTGTACTGATATGTTCCCTGAAGCGTTGCAAAGATGCAATAATATGCTCTTGCGCCGATAAATCCGCCGATAAGCGCCGCAAAAACAACATCGAACATTCTTTCCTTTTCAACACCGAACTGCTTGTTGCGGATATGTGCGTAGATGTATGCGATTATTGCGCCGAGAGTAATGATAACACCGTACCAATAGATAGGCAGACCGAATATCTCAAAGCCTCTGTAATAATTGATGGAAAGTCCGTCAAACAGATTGGGGAACTCTATCTCAAGCTCCTCTGTGACGCCTGCGGACGCCATCTGCAAAAGTGATGTCATAGTTTTATTTTCCTCCGTCCAATGGGTTTATTATTGCAATACAGGAATTCTCCTCGTCGATGGATAACAGCCTCCTGCACATTTCCTCGTAAGATGCGTTGGCTACCGTTTCCACCAGAGCATAGGGGGAAAGCCCTGCCAGTGCCATGTCAAGCATGGACTGCGATACAGTTTCGGTATTGTTGTAGCCACGCACGGTGTATCCGTAGTTCATCTTTCTTATGCGATCAAAATGATCTTTGTCGGGATACTTTTCTTTAAATCTGCATATCTCCTTTTTCATTTCCGAAAGCACTGCATCGGGATCGTCAGATTCACCTGTAACCATGGGAAGAACATAGCCCCTGCCCATGAAAACACTTACACGGAATGCATCGTTAAGTGCACCGCTGTCCCTCATGCGCTTGTAAAATTCCGAGGTATCGCCGAAAAGCAGATCCATCACAGTGTTGAGATAGATATACTCGTCCAGTGCCTCCTGCCCGTCGGCATCGGGACGTTTGAATCCGATGGCAAACTGCGGCTTTGCAACAGGCATCTGTATGACACGGCGCTGCTCCGATACCGCATAAGGCTCCTCGCTGACTATCGTTTCAAGCCGCGATGACTCTCGCGGGAGCAGACAACGCTCGCACACCTCGATAGCCTTGTCCATATCAAAATTGCCTGCGATACTGATATACATATTCGACGGGTTGTAGAATGCCTCGTATACATCATAAAGGGTCTTGTCCGTTATCTCTGCGATGCTTTCAACGCTGCCTGCAATATCCGTCCTGATAGGATTAACGCTGTAAACGCCCTTGAGCAGCTCCATTATCACACGCCAGCCGGGATTGTCAAGGTACATGGTAATCTCCTGCGAGATTATTCCACGCTCCTTTTCCACATTTTCAGGCGTGAAGTGCGGTGACTGCACAAAATCCAGCAGTATCTCAAGATTTCGCTCAAAATGCTCCGCGCAGGAGAAATAATAGCAGGTGCTGTCGTAAGAGGTAACCGCGTTGCAGGAGGCTCCTGTTTCCGCAAACAGCGCAAAGGCATCCTTTTCGGGACTTTCAAACAGCTTGTGCTCAAGATAATGCGCCGTACCATCAGGGATGGTCTTTACCTCGCCGCCGTTCAGGCGGTAGCGGCAGTCCTCTGAGCCGAATTTTACAGCAAACTGTGCGTTGACGGTAGAGTAGCTCTCCATCGGGCACAGGCAGATCGTAACGCCGCTGCTGTGGATATATTTATAGCATTTCTCCCCTATGCGGGAGCTGATGATCTCCTGTATCATTCCGTCACCTCCGGCATAAGAACATAGAATGTATCCAGCGAATATTTGCGGCAGGCCTGCTGTATACGCTCGGGAGTTACCTGCTTAAGCTGCTCTATATACTCCTCGGGAGTGATAACGGTGCTGTCCATCAGCTGTCCGCTGTACCAGGACGCAATAGCGTTTACGCCGTCATAGATGGAACGTGCATCGTTGATTATCTCAAGCTTTGCACGGGAAAGCTCCTCTTCACTTACGCCGTTTTCACATACATCCCTGAACTCTGCGAGTATCGCCTCACGGGTGCGCTGAACGTTCTGCGGATCTACACCTGCATAAGCCGTTATCACACGCTTGAAGCGGTTGGAAAAGCAACTGCAATAATAGCACAGTGACTGTTCCTCACGGATATTCATAAAGAAACGTGATGTGGTCATTCCGCCGAGAATGGTGGAAAGCAGCACGCCTGCATATCTGTCATCCATGTCGGGAGCCTTGAAATACATACGAAGTATCGCCTGCTGCATCGGCATATCCTCGCTGATGTCAAGCGTATCGGATTTCAGTTTGCTGGGAGTGCAGTGCGGCTCACAGATATCGCTTCGCTGAAGTTTTGAAAAGGCTTCTTTCAGCAGTTTTTCACTCTCATTAAAATCACTGCAGCCAACTGCGGTGATCTCGATACGGCCTCTGCGGAGCATCTCCGAATATGCTCCGTAAGCAGACTGAGCAGTTATCCGCTCTGCCTCAGGGCGGGTGCCCTGCACTGAAAGCCCCCACGGCTCGCCGATATAGGCGTGTTCCGCGCCTTTCTGCGCAGCATAGTTGCGCTTGTCATTTATCACACTGTCAATTGCATCGATAAGCTCGCCCTGCATCAGCCTGGTTGTATCTGCGGAAAAAGCGCCGTTTTCCATCAGCGGATCAAGCAGACAGTCAAGCAGTAGCTGGCAGGTGTCCTGCTCGATATGCTCGCCCTCGAGCGCGTATCTGTCATCGATAGAAGCTACCGCAAGGGTGCTGCAGCGACTGTCGCCCATTATGGTGGTGCTGTCTGACATCGAAGCACCGTAAAGCTCCGAAAACCGCATACTCAGTGCCGAGTAATCGGGATATTTCGCACAACTGTCCACAAGGATATACGGCACTATCGCATAATCCGCACGGCTGAATCCGTCATCGTCTATATCCGTATAGAAGCTTACCGCTATACGGTTTACTTTAAATCGCGCATCGGTGATACGACTGAACCATATCCCCTCGCCAATCTGTTTTCTTTCGTAAATCTTAAAACACCTCTTTAAAATATATGTAAAATCAATGCACAGAGCGTTCTGCACAAATAATCTATTATAGTATATCACATTCCTCTGTATATTTCCAGTGCTTTATGTGAAAATTAGCAAAAAAAAAGAGCCTTACGGCTCCGGTGCGAAAAAAGCTTTCGCGAAGTGAAATAATAATTATGTGTAGAACAAAAGAAAGGAGACAACTAAACAAAACAAATGAACGGAGATTTAACTCAGACCATTTATTTGTCTATATTATATCGTGATTTGGTGTTTTTGTCAATAACTTTTTTAATTTTTAATGCTTTTCATATATTTTTAACAAAAACCAAGGTGTGCTTTTGGCATTACGCTGAAAACGCCCCACCAATTATGTAAGATATTGGAATACCAGACATCAAGCGAAAGTTTCTTTCGGTAATTAAGTATTTTGTAAGAATAGCATCGGTATTTATTTAAGAAATATCGGTTATCATTTAATCAGCGGAAAAACACCGCATTAAATTATCAGGAGGTAAAAAATGAATAAAAGAAATATCGTCTTCGCTGCACTTGCAGCGTCAATGATCCTCGCCACAGGCTGTACACAGAAGCCTGAAACATCGTCGGGCGGAAGTGCACCGTCGCCGTCAAGCAACATCACTGCTCCCGAAACAGCTGAAACGGAAAACAGCGACAATGCTTCCACCGAAGCCGAGTCCAAAGCTGTCCTCAAGGACTACGACGGCAGTGCAGAGCCTATGTCCGTGCTGACAGGCGGTATGCTTTGCAGCACCGATAAGGGGCTACTGTACTCCGACGGCGCTGCACTGTATCTGGTGAACGGCGAGGAGAGCACAAAGCTTTACGATGGCAAGGCTTCACATATCAACTTCGTAAACGGCAGAGTAACATTTATAGGTACAGACGACAAAGGCTCCGCCGATATCTACCTCATGCTTGATCTCGAAAGCAAGGCGAGCTGCGGTCTCAAGTGCAGCAACGCGGTATATCTTGCATCGGCAGAGCACGGAAATTATTACATCGACGCTGACCACAAGCTGCACAGAGTATTCGGCTCCGACACCGTTATCAGCGACAATCAGCCCGAAAGCGTTTCGGTTGCAGGAAAATACGTTATCTGGACCGAAGCCAAAAATGACTTCGCTGTAATTGCCTACGACTCCGAAACAGGCCAGACCGAAACCATAGTCGAAAACGGTAACCGCCCTACAGTGGACGGTAATACTCTGTATTTCACAAACGAGGACAGCGGTATCACGGCACTTGACCTTACGAACGGAGAAACATCGGTAGTTTCCGATAAATGCAGACTATTTTTTATTCCTGCCAATGATGTTATCTACTATGCCGAAGGCGCATCGATATGTACTGTCCCGGTAAGCGGAGGCGAAGCTGAAACTGTTTATACCGCAGAAAACAGTGAGGCTGTCATCAAGGATCTGACTATCCACGACGGTAAGCTTTACTTCACCGAGGACGGTGCTATAAAGAGCCTTTAATATCATATCCGCAACGAGGAAGCGGATATAACTCCCATGCAACAGGTTTATTTCTCTCCGATATAATATTATCCGCCGTGACAGGACCCCGCACGGCGGATAGCTTTTTATAAACGGAGGTGTTACATCTCCTCTGCCACAGCGTTTCTTCTGAAAAGCAGCGAGATGCACCACGCCGCGGAAAGCGCGACCAGTATATAAACGATCCTGCTTATTGCAGCACCCTGTCCGCCAAAAGCCCAGGCGACCAGATCAAAACTGAAGATACCGACAAGACCCCAGTTGAGTCCGCCGATGATAAGCAGCGTAAGCGCGATCTTATCCATCATAGCTTTCACCTCTTTGAAATCATTTCTGCCTTTTTATATCAGGCAAAAATATTATGCGTATTTTTCAGTCATATATCGCTGTAACTTTATGTCATTATTTCATACGAAAACGGTCTTTGTTTGTCTATTATGTTGAAACGTCCCTGTTGAAAACTATAAATCATTTGTACAAAACGACATTTTTGAGAAAAGCTATTGACAAAACGGACATGATGGTGTAAAATATAAAAGTCGTCAGGGAACACATGATGACAAACGGAATTGAATGGGAGTTTAGCTCAGCTGGGAGAGCATCTGCCTTACAAGCAGAGGGTCACAGGTTCGAGCCCTGTAACTCCCACCAATTTTCCTTAAAGTTTCCCAACGGCCCGGTAGTTCAGTTGGTTAGAACGCCGCCCTGTCACGGCGGAGGTCGTGGGTTCGAGTCCCATCCGGGTCGCCATATGCGGATTTAGCTCATCTGGTAGAGCGCCACCTTGCCAAGGTGGAGGTAGCGAGTTCGAGCCTCGTAATCCGCTCCAACAAAGATTCGTCGTGGAAATATTCACGGCGTTTTTTTTTTTGCGCATTTTTAAGGCAGATGGTCTTCCCCTCTGCTTTTCTTGTTTTCAGCAAAATACAACTGCCCTGTAGTCATCAACACACGACTACGGGGCAAGCTTTATTCAAACAGATATTTCATCTCATCCATAAAGGGCTCATCGTAAAGCTTCGGGTAGAAACCGAACACAAGGTCATAGAACTGCGTCGGCGTAAGCGACTCAAACTCACCAAAAAGATAGCCCGGGAGGCTCTTCATGGCATCCGACATAGCCTTTGCTTTGTCGTATTCGCGCTCCGCAAGTTTCAGGCATATCCTGTCGTTGCCATAGATAAGAGCAGGAATATGGGAAACAGCCTTGTCGAAATCGTGATCCATCGCAGGATACAAAAACGAAAAATACTGCTTGACACTTCGATAAAGCTCTTTGTCGGCATTCTTCAGCTCCCGCTTCAGAGGGCGCATACACTTCGCAAGAGGTTTCTCTGCGTTCCCGCAGTGAGATAGAGCCGCCGAAAGACTATCCAGCACCGCCATGTAATTGTGTGACTGAGGATCTGCGGCAAGAGCCGAATACAACCCGTGAGACACTTTCAGCACTCTGGCAAGAGCCGCTTTTTCTGTCATAGCCATACCATCACCTCTCCCCTGTCAAGTCTGTTTTGTTTCGCGTTGTTCCGCTTCGCGCTTTGAAAAAGCACATCCGCAATAGTTCTGTCGATACAAGCCATACTCGCGAGACAGCTCGGTCGAACGCTTGTAGCCGTTACGTTTCTTAAAATCAGACGGCAGATGCTTTACAGAGTATATCCCCGAAAGTTCCTCGCCTATCTCATTCAACTTTTCACAGTTCTTCAGCGGGCTGATCGATAATGTAGAACAAAAGTAATCAAATCCGTTATGCGCAGCATAGTCCGCTGCGCGTTCAAGCCGCAGACGATAGCAGGCAAAACAACGCTCGCCACCCTCAGGAATGTGTTCAAGCCCCTTCACAGCCGAGTAGAACTCCTGCGGGTCGTAGTCATCCACTACGACCTTAACAGGATTTTTCAGCGGCATCTGAGCTACAAGCCTGCGCTGCTCCTCTGCCCGCTTGATAAACTCCTCCGCAGGAGAGATATTAGGATTATAATACAATATCGTTATGCTGAAATACTGCGAAAGATACTCCAGACAATAGCTGCTGCAGGGTGCGCAGCAACTGTGCAGCAACAGAGAGGGTACATCCTCGCCAAACCCCGTTATGATATCATCAAGCTTTTTCTGATAGTTTATCTTCATGTTTTCACCTTTTAATTAAGCTGTTATAAGTCTATTTTAACTCTAAAATCCGCTTATGGCAACACAAATACAATAAAAAAACTTTGTTTTGTGCAAATTGCCTATTGAAAACGTTTTACTTTTGTTGTATTATATTGATATAGTCCAACTAATTATCAAGGAAAGCTATGAATCACGCTTCCTTGTCTGAAAATTGAGGTGAACCGTTTGAATATCACGATCAAGGATGTCGCAAAGGCGGCTAACGTTTCTGTTGCGACGGTTTCCCGTGTGCTCAACAAAAAGACCAACGTATCTGATGAAGCGGTACAGGCTGTAAACCGCGCAGTGGAAGAACTGGGCTACAGCCCCAACTTCCTCGGGCGCGATCTGAGAAAGAGCGAGACTAAGCGAATACTCGCGATTATAGCCTCTACAGAGCACAGCTTCTACTCCGAAGTACTCCGCGGTATGCAGGATGCAGCGTACTCACAGGGATATGACGTACTTATCGCCACTACAAGAGATGACCCCGAGCACGAGATGCATCTTCTTAATATGCTGTTCTCCAAGGCAGTGGATGGTGCCGTTCTTCTCGCACCCAAGCTTGACAGCAAGACCATATCCGAGCTTGCAAAGAAATATCACCTCGCTATGTGTCTCGAAAGACTTGAGGGTTGTGAGATACTCTGTGTCACCATTGACAACGAGCAGGCAGGCTATGATGCAACCAAGCTGCTGATAGGTAAAGGCAGAAAAAGGATAGGTCTTATCACGACAAAGGTGCGCAGCCAATCCTCTATCGACAGAGAAAACGGCTACAAACGCGCACTCAGAGATGCGGGACTTACTCTTGATGAAGAGCTGATATACTACGGCGACTACAGCTATGACAGCGGCTATAAGGGTTGTGAAGAGCTCATGCGTCTTAAAAATCCGCCCGATGCCATCTTCTCCATATCGGATACCATCTCGATCGGCGCCATGACCTACGCCATCAGAAACGATGTCAAGGTCGGCAAGGAGCTGCTTTTCTTCGGATTTGACAACATCTCCTATTCCCATATGTTTATCCCCAGGCTCTCCACAGTTGAACAGCCCTGTTACCTTCAGGGAAAGACGGTGATAGAACGACTCATCGCCAACATGAAGTCGGAGGAGCCTGAACGCAATACTATAATGCTGCCGCATTCCCTTATACTGAGAGAATCCACAGGCGACAGCACCTATTAACACATACAGACCAAGACCCGAGGAGCCGCATTTCTTCCCGGGTCTTTTGCTTTTAGTTGTTTTATTTCTGCCACTGAGAGTATTTCAGCCCCCATACCTACCATACTTCACATTCTTATTTTATATATTGACATATTGAGCAAAATGCGATATAATATTAAGATGAAGAAGTGATATCTTCATACATTTTCAACAAAAATACACATTTAACAAATACATTGGAGGCTGACATGGCAGACTATATAAGACGACTTCCCGTTTATCTACTTCTGGATTGCTCAGGGTCTATGGCAGGCGAGCCTATCGAGGCAGTAAAGCAGGGTATAAAAGCACTGGTATCCGAGCTTAAGGGAGATCCTCAGGCACTGGAGACCGCGTGTCTTTCCGTTATCACATTCAACAGCTCTGCACGACAGATAAGCCCTCTTACCGAGCTTCTGCTCTTCAAGGAGCCTCAGCTTGTGGCAAGCGGTGCCACCGCGCTAGGTGCGGCGCTTACCGTGCTTGCCGACTGCATCAGGGACGAGGTACGCACTTCAACACCGACACAGAAAGGCGACTGGAAGCCACTGGTGTTCCTGCTGTCCGATGGAGCTCCTACCGACAAACTGGACGACGGCCTTGCAGCACTCAAGAAAGTTACAGCAGGAAACATCATAGCCTGTGCGGCAGGTGCAAACGCAAACGTTTCTACACTTAAGCGCATTACAAATAATGTACTTATGATGAACAATCTCACTGCAGGCGATATGGCCCAGTTCTTTGCATGGGTGTCCGGTTCTATCAAAGCATCCTCCAAGAGCATCGATGCAAAGCCCGGTGAAGCTGTACAGCTCCCCCCTCCCCCTCAGGGATTTGTTATCGTACCTTAACAGGGAGTGCGTATGGAAAAGAAAGATAATATCACCGCCCCAGAGGAGGAATCCCGCCTCACCGACAGAGAGGTCATGGAACATACCGCCTCAATATGGAAATATAAGCCCATCCGCGATGACGGAATGGAAATGCACTCCGAACAACATACCAAGTATGCGCTGACAAAACAGGGTGAGATGTTCGGTGCAAGAGTCCGCGGCAAAAAGCATAAACACGATGGTACCAACTGTGATGACTGGTTTGAGACCGCTGCAACAGATGATTATTTCATAGCTGTGGTATCAGACGGTGCAGGCTCCAAGAGTCTTTCCCGCGTAGGCGCAAGGCTATGCTGCGAGGGTGCTGTGCAGTACCTCAAGACCGAGCTTGCTTCACTTTTCGCAAACGAACCCGACATAAAGGCAAGGCTCTCCTCCGATATATCCGGAGAGGACTTCATGTCTGCCTGCCAGAAATTAGCCCCCCTGATACAGGAAGCGGCACGTCGTGCTTTTGATAATATGCTGGCGCACTTCAAAACATTGTACAACGACGAGATGTACTGCGATGCACTGGGAAGAAAGCCACTGCTTTCCGATCTTTACTGCACATATCTTGCAGCAGTGGTGATCCCGCTGAAGATCGACGGAAAACAGCAGTGCTTTGCGGTCACTGTGCAGATAGGCGACGGCTGTATCTCTGCTGTGAACTCCAGAGCCGGCGCGGATAGCTGCCTGCGGCTTCTCGGTGAGGCTGACAGCGGTACCTATTCGGGAGAAACAGATTTTCTTTCCGAAAAAACTCTGGATGACAGTATCCTTGCAGGAAAGACCCGTATCTGTCGTGGTGAGTTCGACGTTGTCATGCTGATGACAGACGGTGCTGCCGATGACTACTTCCCTGCCGAGCCAATGATGAAGCGGCTTTACCTTGATCTGGGACTTAACGGAATAGTACAGCTAAGAGGCATTGTACCCCGAAAGGAAGCACCTGCACCTATCGATTATCCCAGCGTTTCCAGAGAGGGCGGTAATGTTACACTTCAATACGCAAAGCAGATAGAACAGGATGCAGACAAGCTGTGGCAGCAGCGTGACTCTCTCAAAAGCCGATCACTTCAGGCATACGGCTTATCTCTCGGAGACAGTGCCGAAAAACGACTGTGCGTATGGCTTGATAACTACAACGAACGGGGCAGCTTCGACGACCGAACGCTTGTCCTTATACTTCCCGACGCAAAGGACGATAAATGATGAAAAGCGGCGATATCCTTACCGCTACCCTTGAAAGCGGCGAAACACTGGAATATGTGTTCAGCGCAAACCCTCCGCGGGGCGGAATGAAGCACACTTTTTTCACCCCCGACAGGAAATACGCTGTGCAGTTCTTCAACAACCCGAAAGACGCACAAAGTATGCTGATGCAGGAGCGTATCCGCGCTATCGTAAGCATATATAATCCCACTCTTTCCGAAAAGCAGGGCGGCGCACTGGGAAACACCGAAAAGACCGCGGACTATTTCAGAACAAGATTCTGCTGGCCCGTCGGAGTAGTAAAGACTCCCGAATTCGGTATCGTCTGCCCCACCTATCCGCAGGGCTTCTTCTTTGACGAAAACGCCTCGGCAGTGCTGCCTATAAAAGGGAAAGACAAGAAAAGCACCTGGTTCACGGGCAGAAACCGCAAATATCTGAACAAGTCGGAGCTTGGCGATTTCCGCATGATGCTGAAGATCGCCATAGGGCTTTCCCGAAGCGTAAGACGTCTTCATCAGGCAGGACTTGCACATTCCGATCTGTCATGCAACAATGTGCTTATCGATCCCAAAACAGGCTCCTCGGTCGTAATTGATATCGACTCCCTTGTGGTGCCGAACAAATATGCACCCGAGGTCTGCGGAACAAGAGGCTATATCGCCCCTGAGGTACTTGCAACGATGGAGCGTGACTCAAACGATCCGCACCGTTGTCTTCCCTGTGTGCAGACAGACCTGCACGCACTTCCCGTGCTTATTTACGAGTATCTTTTCCTGCGGCATCCGCTGGTAGGTCCCAAGATCTACAGCACAGAGTCGGCTGAAAAGGACGACCATCTTGCTATGGGTCCTATGGCGACCTTTATCGAAAATCCCAACGACCGCAGTAATCGTCCCGAAGATCTGGGCGTGACCATCGCATCCCTTTCAGAGGGCCTTGAAAAAATGTTCCTGCAGGCATTCGTGGACGGTCTTCACAAACCCTCGGAACGCCCCTCAGCAATGGAGTGGGAATCAGAGCTTCTGAGAGCGTGGAACAGGCTCGTCCCCTGCGAAAACGAGAGCTGCGACAAAAGGTGGTTCATACTCAGGGATGAAAAAGAACCTGTATGTCCATTCTGCGGCACCTGTAAAAACCAACAGCTTCTGAAGCTGTGCTTCAAGGGAGAAATACGGGGCAAAAACGGAATCTACCGCGAAAAAAACGAAGTATTCGTTTATGACGGCATGCCGCTTTTCGACTGGCATATCTTCTCCAACATACACAACGATGAAAAAGCCAGTCCCGAAATGCGCGCCTATATCCGCAGGCATAAAGATATGTGGCTGCTGATAAACAACGGCGCAGAGGGTATGCTTTCCCCCTCTGGACGACTGGTTCCAAAGGGCACTGCGATAGAACTGAAAGATGGTATACAGTTCCGCATATCTGACCGCGAAAACGGTATGCTGGTTGATGTTACATTTATCTGAACTACACGGAGGCCGCAACAATGGCTGATATATTAAATGATATTCTGTCCCGCACCCCTGCAGGTGGCACTGCACTGCTTCCCGCGGGCGAATTTGAGGGTCCCATATATATCACAAAGCCGCTGCGGCTGGTGGGGAACAACACCACCGTATGGACAAGGCATGGCAGCGTTATTGAAGTCACCTGCGCAGGTGCCGCAATAGAGGGCATACGCGCAGAAAACACCGAATCCGATTGCTCCGGAGTTGCGATACTGGCACGATACGGCGCAATAGTAAAGGATGTAGAGGTTTTCGGTGCCGTTCAGGGCTTCGGAAACGAGGACAGACCCTTCCGCTTCCCGCGGCTGATAGATTTCGGCAGCTTTGCAGCCGGACAAAGAAACTCCTGCCGTATTATCGTCAATATGTCGACAGATGCGGATATAATCTGCAATACCGCAGGGCTCAGCTTCTCGCCGTCGCATCTCACCGCAGGCGATAACGAGATCACCATTACCGCGGAGGATTTCAGTGCTAATTCCATACTGTATGCAGAGGTACTGGTAAAAACTCAGTTCACCCGCAGATGCTACATCAAAGGCAGGGCTGAAAACGGAATACCTCCCATCAACGGAAAACTGCTTTACGAATATTATAAGGATAACGAATCCTCATCGGATGTCATTTCCGCTGTGACAAGCATCCCGATACACGAAACACCCAGAGCCGACCTCAGGAAAGGGCAGCGTCTGACGCTGCAGACCTATGTAGGAACCAGCTTTGATATCCGCTGCTCACACTACACGCCCGGTATCGAGATAGACCCCTACGTTTTCCTGCTTGACGATGACAGTAAGGCTTTCGGATACAAGGGCATGATATTCTTCGGAAACGACAGCTCAGAAAACGGCAGTGTGCGGTATCACGCCAATAACGGTCTTATATCGATAGACCTTGAAAAAATAGATTACCGCGTTAAACGGGTCATAGTAACCTACTCCATATACGAGGACCTTACAGGCCTTGGATTTGCACAGGTGCGCTCACCGAGGATAGCACTGGAAGTGAACGGCAGCGAGCGTGTCACATATAATATGTACAACATAGGAAATGCGCCCACTGTCATGGCGCTGGAATTCTACAAATACAACGAAGAATGGAGAGTCTATGCCGCAGGCATGGGCTATAACGACGGAATGGTGAAGCTGTGCAACAGGTTCGGCATATCGGTCATAGATTAACAAATTGAAAGGAACGGTCTGGATAAATGTCGGACAACCGAGGTTTCATAAGACATATTGGTTACAACAATGCCGATGTCTTCCGCAATATGCTGTTGGACAGCTATATAGCGGTACAGGAAAATGGGCTGTTTTTTGACGGCGGACTACCGCTTGCGTCCACTGCTGAGATATCCGAGGCTGCAGCGTACACCGCTGCTCAGTTCGAGGACGCTGAGGCGATACAGCAGGGCTTCGACGCATGGCTCAGGACAAAGCACATAAAACTCCCGAACAGTGCTGAGATATGCAGGATCCTTGCCGAAGCAATAGAGAACTGCGGCACAAACAAACGCAACACCTATTTCGTGGTGCTGTGCTGGCTGATGAAATATCTTTCACAGAAACACGAAAAGATACTATACATCGGAGCAGCCTCGCTGAGAGAGCTGTATCTGCTGTATATGATGAGGCTTGCAGGATCTGAGATAACCTACGTTTCATACGGTGAGGACAGCGATTTTGCACAGTTCCCCTACAAGAGTGAGATAACAAATGATGCAGGTCCTCTCTGCGAGCACATAGAGATAGATTTTGAGAACATCGATCTGAGCAAGGAAGCGAAACTAAGCGATATGCGCAGCAGCGCAGAAAAATACAGCGGCCTTGTAGTAAGGGGCGACACCTCAGCGGCAGGTATATTCGAGGACTACATCACAGACCACAAAGCGCGCGTAATAAAACGCGGCGGTGCATATACAGATGGCTGTGAGATCCCCGTTTACTTCGCAGCGCTTATTGGCTACGACGAAGAAGCAGTGTACACAAATATGCTGCTGAAATTCAAGGAAAGCTTCGCAGGGCTTAAAAAGCAGCTCATCTTCATCGAGAATACTCTCGACAATCCCAACGTGGAAGAAACAAAGGCACTTGGCAGTATCCCCCGCAGCAGCACACAGGAAATGATAGACGCACTGGCGATGCTGATAAAGCTTAACGGCGACCCGATGCGCACCGTCCTTGCCCAGAGCACATTAAGAGATATGCTGAACGGTCTGTTCAATTCAACTGGCAACCAGACCGTCGTGATGAACTACGGCTCAAAGCTGGTTACGTGGCTGTACCGATGCACTCAGGGCAGAAAATACGCTGTGCAGTACGAGGATATCCCCGTTATACTTTACTACGGAGATATCTCACAGGCGGAGCTGTTCTTCCTGCACTTTATGTCACGCTGCGGCTTCGATGTTGTATACATCACCCCCAACAAGTCCATGCTGGATATGACAGTTGACAAGAACGAGGACGGCAGGATGCAGATATTCCAGCTACCTCAGACAAAGGCAAGCGGAAAATACCCGGACAAACCCGTGAAAATGAAGATGGCCACCGTAGCCTACTCCGCAGAGAGAGAGCTTGACACCATGCTCTACAACGGCGATGCAGGCATATTCCGTGATTTCCAGTTCCCTAATTCTCAGGCGATCACTCTTAAAACGACTTTTGAAGAGATCGGAATACTGTGGAAGCACGAATCGAAATTCCGTTCAGGCTTCTCAGTATCGGGAAACCTTGTAAGCGTACCCAATATCTTCGCAAAGATAAGCGGTGTACGTAACGGCGACGAGGGCTACTACTGGGATGAGGTACGCTCACGCCTCACTCCCGAGACCATCATATATATCAAGAATAACATGCCTGCTCCCGATGGC
Source organism: Oscillospiraceae bacterium (assembly GCA_045540255.1). Lineage (GTDB taxonomy): Bacteria > Bacillota > Clostridia > Oscillospirales > Ruminococcaceae > CAG-115. Next base: position 66,080 of record JAZQGZ010000076.1, read on the forward strand.
CTGCTTGACCTTACGGCGTACAGAAGCTTCTACCGCAACGGACAGATAGACATACAAAAGCTCAAAGCCTCTCCCCTCAACCGCTACGGCTACCTGCCCGACAGGATACAGGATCTTATCTTCTACAAGTTTCAGGAAGCGGCAGACAGCGGTTATATCAAACTTCAGGGCGATGACCTGATGTGCAGCATAATCCATTTCGGACTCGGCTTCGATAAGGAGCTTCTGAAGCTTTTACAACGCTTTGATTTTACAAAGCAGATACCCAAAATAATCTATATTGATGTCGTTGAGGCAACATTTACCCTTGAGGAATGTATCCGCACGGTACTTTGCAACCTCCTCGGCTTTGATATACTGGTGTACACTCCCACCGGCTACAAGAATCTGGAGACCTTTGTCGACAGCAGAGCCTTTGAAGAGCACACCATGGACGAATTCTTGTACAACATGGAGGTTCCGAAATTAAAAATTCCCTCCGACGACAAAAACAGCGGATTTTTCGGAAGGCTGTTCAGGAAAGGATAAAACACTATGGGATTACAGTTCACACCCGGCGCACAGATCCAGAACGCAGAAACAGTGATCGAGACCACAGCAGCTGCTGCCGATGCTGCCGTACTCGACAAGAAGATCGAAGAGGTCCAGAATTTCAACATCGTTGTAAAGACCGAAGAGATCAAGAACCAGCTCGCAACCAGTAAGGAGATCGATGCTCTCGTAAGCACCATCAACGTTAACGATGCCAACACCATCGTTAAGTTCGGCTCCGAGGCTGCTGACCAGATCTCCAAGGCATCTGACCAGGTTCTTAACTCCATGAGCATCGACCAGATTAACGACACAGGCGTTATGCTGAAGAACCTCGCAGCTATCATGGACCAGTTCGATATCGATGAGATCAAGGACGAAAAGCCCAGCTTCTTCGGAAACCTCAAGAAGAAGATCGAAAAGATCCTCGACAAGTACACCACAATGGGCGGCGAGATCGACAAGATCTACGTTCAGCTCAAGCAGTACGAGTCCGAGATCGAAGGTGCAAATGTAAAGCTCAATGATATGTACGAGGCTAACCTCGGTTACTATCAGCAGCTTGTAAAGTACATCATGGCAGGTGAGCAGGGCGTCAAGGAGCTCGACGCTTTCATCGAGCAGTACAAGGCAAAGGTAGAAGCTAATCCTGATGACGGCACCATCCGCATGGACCTCTCCAACCTGCAGCAGATGAGAGAGATACTCGATCAGAGAGTAATGGACCTTAAAGTAGCTGAAAACGTTGCTATTCAGACAGTTCCCATGCTCAAGACCATGGAATACTCCAACCTCAACCTCGTAAGAAAGATCAACTCTGCATTCATCATCACAATGCCCGTGTTCAAGCAGGCACTCGCTCAGGCTATTATGCTTAAGAGACAGCGTATCCAGGCTGAGTCCCTGAATGCTCTCGACGAAAAGACCAACGAGATGCTCATCAAGAACGCACAGAACACTGTAAACCAGAGCAAGGCGATTGCAGCGATGTCCGCAGGCAGCTCCATCAAGGTAGAGACCCTGCAGCAGACATGGCAGACCATCGTTACAGGTATCGATGAGGTACAGGCTATCCAGGATCAGGCTCGCGAGCAGCGCAAGCAGGATGCAGTTACCCTTGAGGAGATCAAGGCTGACTACAAGAAGCGCATGAAGGCTTGATATAATCCGAATTAACGCAAATTAATAAAAGATCGGCTTTTGGAGTGATGCTCCGAAAGCCGATCTTGTTATGTCATCTGTTTTTATACTCTGCCACAAATCTATGCACCTTACCAAGGCATACGTCCCCTGCGCGTGTGATCCCTATCTTCTGTGCGATATCAGCAAGCAGTATGCGTGCCATAGCCTCGTCTGTGAATTCTATCTCCAGCTCGTAATCCGTTTTTCCGAAATAGCTGCTCTTATCAAGGTCTATCTCAGCACCATCGAATTTCTTCACACTTCGGAATGTTGTAAGCTCTCCTATCAGCGAAACATCAGGCATATCTGATCTTCCCGACAGAGAGTTCAGTCGCTCACCTGTCATAGCTTCGGGAAGCTGCGCTCCCAGCCGCTCCTCAAGCTCGATACGGGAATAATCCGCACCGTTGGGCAGCTTCATCTGCAGCAGAAATTCACCGTCTATCTTTCTTACACGGCAGGTAACATGGGTGTTTACCAGTGTAAGCTGCGGAGTATCGAAATAGTAGTTGGTCTGTTCATGCTCCTTATCCCACTGAAACATGGAATGTATTTTTTCATACTGCTCCTCTGTGAGCATAAGCTTGAATTCGTTTTCTATCATATCAGACCTCACACATAACCATATAGACCTCTTACACTTACCTCGCCCGAAGCGACCTCAAAGCTGCCGTTATCGTCGCGACAAACAAGTGCTCCGCTGTATGCTATATCCTCCGCAAATGCAGTACGCTCCATATCGTTCTGAATAAGCCGCACTTCCCTGCCGAGGTTTACGCAGCGACGCCTGTATTCATCGTACACCTCGGAAAACGGGCGCATACAAAGTTCTGCACAAAGCTTTGCGATGTCCTCTGCAAGAGTGAACCTGTCAGCTACAACGCCAAGCACTGACAAGAGCGAGCCACCGTAGGGTATCCCTGCACTTCCGAAATATTCCGAAGGCTGCGAAATATTCACACCAAAGCCGCATATTATATAGGTCCTGTCACATTTGCGGAAGCTTTCGCATAGAATACCACAGAGCTTATGACCACGGCACACTATGTCATTAGGCCATTTTATGCCAAGCTCTTCGCTCGCAATATGCTCTAATGCTCTGCACACCGCCACTGCCGCACAAAGCGTGACCGCCGAAACATCCGCGGGGGCTTCCAACAGCACTGATACGGGGAGCATACCATCACTGTCGAGCCAGGTGTGACCCATTCTTCCGCGTCCTGCCGTCTGTCTGAACGCAGTAACAGCATCTCCGTGGGAAAGACCATCAGAATTGCTTTTCAGCCATGTGTTCGTGGAATCTGTTTCGTAAAGCTGTATCAATCTCATTTTTCAAATTCAAATGCGATAATATTCATCTTTATCTCGCCGCTGCTGGATATATCTATGACTCCGTAGGTCGGCTTGTTGTGGTTTCTTGGTGAATCGGGACTTCCCGGATTCATCACAAAAACTCCGTCGATAGCCTCGGTGCGGTAAAGATGAGTGTGACCATAAAGCGCGATCTTACATTCGTTCTGTCTTGCCTCATACACAAGCTGCTCAAGACCTGCATGGACGTTCTGATAATGTCCGTGGCAACAGAAGATCTTATATCCGCTGACAGTGACGATCTGCTGCGATTTGTGCATGCCAAAATCACAGTTGCCGCCGACGTATACCATCGCCTTTTCAAGATGGAGATTCTGTACATCACGCGCCTCGTTCTCGCCATCGCCGAGATGTATGAACAGATCGGCATCAAGATTGCGGTTTACGATCTCGTCCAGCACTGCAAAATTTCTATGGGTATCGGATACCACTACTATCTTCATATAAATGATCCTTTCATCAAATGTGATCGGTGTCTTTAGTGATTATTGTCAGATTTGCGCGTTTTATCCCAAAAGCGCACAATGACCCAAGTATAACTATAAGAATTATAGCATAAAATATGAAATAATAAAAGAGGTTTTGAAACTTTTTCGCTTTTTATACATAATTCCATCACAAACCCTATGCTTTTTTAGGAGGTACTACCATGAACGATAAGGACTATGACAAGCTGATAAATGCCGCAAGCAAAAAGCTCGGGGCCTCACCGGACACACTTCGCAGGAACCTTGAAAAGGGAGATGTTACGGCGTTATCCTCGGGATTATCCAGAGCCGACAAGGCAAAGCTGCGGGAGGTGCTCGCAAATAAGGAGCTTATGGCAAAGCTTAAAAGTGCCTCCTCGCCGCAGGAGATAATGGATCTGCTGGGCAGAAAATAAGAAAACGGCATGAGAGGAGGATAGATCATGGATAATATCGAAGATATCCTCCGTGCACTTGCAGAGGACGACTCAAGCGAAGTCCCGGACAGCAGCGATAACGCTCATGAACAACAGGGCAGCATTTTCGGAGAGCTTGATCCCGAAATGCTTATCACACTGATGGGACTTTTTGAAAGCATGAACAAACAAGGCGATAGTGAACGTCTGCTGCTGGCGCTTAAGCCGCTGCTGCGCGAGGAAAACCGTGCCAAGATCGACTCGGCAATAAGGTTCATGAAGCTGTTCTCCCTGCTTCCGATACTAAAGGACAGCGGTATGCTGGGCAGGCTCTTCTGAAAGGAGGGAAAATGGTCTGGAATGCAGAAAGCTCTACTTTGTATCAAGCGGTGGAGCGACATAACGAAGAAATACATCATCCAAATCCGCATATTAATGAAAAGCCTGACAGGATATCCGAAAAGCAGTTCAGCGAAAGAACTTTGCACCCTCCGCGACATCAGGATATGTTCAGCTCGTTGTTAAATGACCGCGACAGCCTGCTCATTGTCGCTGTGATACTTATTCTTCTGCACGAAAAAGCCGATACAAAGCTTATTCTTGCACTGGCTTTTGTGCTTTTTAGCTGATTGTAATAAAAACCACTTGCAAAAATGCGAGCTATGGTATATAATAAATCTATAGTTGATGAAAAGGCATTGACGCAGCAAGAGTAACTGTATGATCCGTCCCACAGAGAGCCGCAGCAAGGTGGAAATGCGGAGGTCGGACACGGCGAAGTGCGGCTGCCAGCCGACATTGTGAACAGCTTATGCTAATTAGCTTTGTACGTATTCCTGCGTTAAAGGAGAACAAGGGACAATATCTGTGATCGTAAACGTATCAAGCGTGCGGACGACATGGCAGATGGGGGCTTTCAGCAACAAAAGGCTGTCAGGAAGTCCTCAGATGCGAGGAGCACGCACCGCAGGCGTATGTGTTATACGTCAAGCGTGCGTATGACGAAGCAGATGGGGGCTTACTGGCAGCCTTTTGTCCGAAGCGAAGTGGAACCGTGATAGATCTTTATCACCTTCGCACCAACAACATGGTGCGGGGGTTTTTGTTTTATTCCCCCGAAAGGAGGCAGAAATGTTCAAAAAGCTTAAAGAAGAAATAGCATCCATCAAAGCAAGAGACCCTGCGGTGCGCTCCGCATGGGAGGTATATTTCCTTTATCCTTCATTCAAGGCAATAAGAGCCTACCGCCGTGCCCATTGGTTTCATGAGCACGGACACTACTTCATCGCGCGCTGGATCTCCCAGAATGCAAGGAACCGCACAGGAATAGAGATACACCCCGGCGCAAAGATCGGCAAGGGATTGTTTATCGACCATGGCGCAGGCGTAGTCATCGGCGAGACCACCGAGATCGGCGACAACTGCACGCTGTACCAGAACGTTACCCTAGGAGGTACGGGCAAGGATGTAGGAAAGCGTCACCCGACCCTCGGCAACAATGTGATGGTGGGCGCAGGCGCAAGAGTCCTGGGTCCTTTCAAGATCGGAGATAACTCAAAGATCGCCGCCAATGCGGTGGTGCTGGAGGAAGTCCCCCCGAACTGTACCGCTGTGGGAGTACCCGCAAGAGTAGTAAAACGTGACGGCATCAAGGTCGGCATTACACCCAACAGCGATCTTGACCAGATACACATTCCAGACCCTGTTTCCCAGCTTCTGTGCGAGCATCTCGTTCAGATAGAAGCACTGGAAAAGCAGGTCAACGAGCTTAAAACAGAGATCAAAACACTCAAGGAGGAAAAATAAATGCAGATCTACAACACAATGACAAGACAGAAAGAGGAGCTTAAGCCCATCACCGACGGCACTGTAAAGATCTATGCCTGCGGTCCCACTGTTTACAATCTCATCCACATCGGAAACGCAAGAGCATTGTGCGTTTTTGACACACTGCGCCGTTACCTCGAGTTCAGGGGAAACAAGGTGTTCTATGTTCAGAACTTCACCGATGTTGACGACAAGATCATCAAAAAGGCAAACGAGCTTGGAATCACTGCACATGAGGTTTCTGAGAACGCTATCAAGGAATATTTCACCGACGCAGACGGTCTGAATGTGCGCAGAGCGGATGTTCACCCCAAGGTTACAGAAAATATGGATATCATCATTGATATCGTAAAGACACTTATCGAAAAGGGCTACGCCTATGAGGCAGGCGGCGACGTTTACTTCGACACCGCAAAGTTCCCCGAATACGGCAAGCTTTCGCACATGCCTCTCGAAGATCTTCAGGCAGGCGCGCGTATAGAGGTAGGCAGCCTCAAGCGTGACCCCATGGACTTCGCAGTGTGGAAGGCAGCAAAGGAAGGCGAGCCTTACTGGGATTCTCCTTTCGGAAAGGGTCGCCCCGGCTGGCACATCGAGTGCTCAGCTATGTCACGTCACTACATCGGCGACACTATCGATATCCACGGCGGCGGCGCTGACCTTATCTTCCCTCACCACGAAAACGAGATCGCACAGAGTGAATGTGCAACAGGCTGCCCCCTCGCAAACGTATGGATGCACAACGGTATGCTGAATGTTGACGGCTCCAAGATGAGTAAGTCCAAGGGCAACTTCTTCATGGTACGTGACCTCTCCAACGAATACGGATACGAACCTATCCGCTTCATGCTGCTGTCCGTTCACTACAGAAGCCAGCTCAACTACACCATTGAAGTAATAGAGTCCTGCAAGGCTGCTCTCCAGCGTATGTATACCTGCCGTGACTCGCTCAACAGAGCAATAGACGCTGCCGCAGAGGGTGCTGCAAGCGAAGCTGTACTCGCAGATGTAAAGGCAGCACGTGAGCAGTTTATCAAGGTAATGGACGATGATTTCAATACAGCGGACGGAATCTCCGTTATCTTTGAGCTTGTAAGAAAGATAAATACCGCTGTTGCTTCGGGAAATGCAACAAAGGGCGACTTAAATGCGTACAGAGATGAGTTTACAGCATTGACAAATGTACTCGGTCTGCTGTATAATAATAAAGAAGATGAAATTCCCGCAGAGATCACCGAGCTTATCGAGCAGCGTAAGGCAGCAAGAAAGGCAAAGGATTTCGCACTGGCTGACTCCATCCGTGATAAGATCACAGCTATGGGCTACATCGTGGAGGAAACCCGTCAGGGTACTATCGTTAAAAAGGCGTGATCCATTTCAGGCTACGCCTGCCCAAAAGAAAGGACATTATCTTGAAAAAAATTATCGCAGCAGTCTGCGCCGTTATGACGCTTTCTCTTGCAGGCTGCTCCTTTACCCCGACCTATAATGTGATGAACGAGTACGACTTCACCCAGATGGAGCTTGTACAGCTTGAGCCGCCACAGGACGGCGACACCATCGCAATATTCGATACCTCCCTCGGCGAGATACGCACCGTGCTTTATGAGGAATACGCTCCCAATACCGTTGCAGCATTCATCGAAAAAGCAAACAGCGGATACTACAACGGACTTACTGTTTCGGGCATCATGGACAGTATGTACTTCCTGTCGGGATACACCATAGATGAGGACGGAAATTATTCTGCCCGTGAGAGCGACGATGAGCTTATCGACAATGAGTGTAACGTAAATCTATGGCCCTTCAAGGGCGCGTTGCTCACCTTTTCCGAGAAGCCCGGTTACAGCGATGCTCGCTGGTTCATCTGTAATGAGGAGCCAATAACAGAAGAAGACATAACCAATCTTAAGGACTCTGCATCCAAACGCGAGGATGAAACAGAGCGTGAAAATCTCACAAATCTGTTTGATAAGTTCTATGAGATCGGCGGATGCTTCGGTGTTTCGGGCACATATACGGTATTCGGTCAGACCTATTCGGGAATAGAAGTAGTAGAGGACATCTGCGCTATTCCCACTGACGAGAACGGAATACCCAAGGAAGAAGTTATTATAAACTCAGTTACAATATCGGAATACAGCTCCGAAACAGCGGAATGACCCTGAAAGGAAAATAAAATGAAGATAAAAAGGATATTAATCAGCGCACTGCTTGCGGCAAGCCTTGTATTCACCTCAGGTTGTGGCGGCACTTCTACTGACACAGCTTCCCGCGAGACCGTTGAAGTTACTCTTGAAGCAGGCGATACCATCGCAGAATTCAACATCGAGGGCTACGGTACTATCAAGGCTAAGCTCTATCCCGATATTGCTCCCAAAGGTGTTGACAACTTCGTAAAGCTTGCGGAAAGCGGCTACTACGACGGGCTTACTATTCACCGTGTAGTTAAGGACTTTATGTTCCAGGGTGGCTCACTCAACGGTGACGGCACAGGCGGTGAGGCTGCCGATGGCGGCACATTCGGAATTGAAATAAATGAAGATTCCCGCCACTACTACGGCGCACTTTGCTACGCAAACGCAGCAGGCAGAAACTCCACTCAGTTCTATATCGTAAACAACAACAAATCGCAGGATATCACCAAGTTTGATCTTGATGTTATCAGCAGCAACATAGACGCGTGCAAAATGTACAAGGAAATGTATGACCCCGGCTCCGACGGATATCTCTATTATGAATCTCAGGAAGTCTACTACACAAACCTTAAAAATATGCTCCAGAGTGCTACTGATGAAGTAAAGTCAAACTACGAGCGCGTAGGAGGAACTCCTACCCTTGATGGCGGTTATACAGTTTTCGGACAGGTGTACGAGGGATTTGATGTTATCGATGAGATCTCTGCCAGCGAGGTAAAAGAAAATGCAGGCGGCGAGCTTTCACAGCCTGTAAAGACGATCACCATCACATCTGTAACGATCTCAGATTACAGTGCTGAATAAATCAGTGCGAAAGGACGTGCGTAATATGAAATTAGGACGTATAATTCTCAGCGCAGTGCTCTCATTGAGCTGCATCCTTGGCGTTGCAGGCTGCAATAATGCACCTGTATCATCGGTAGGTAACGTTGAGCTCCTTAACATTGTTGACGGAGATAAGATCGCAGAGATCAATATTGAGGGCTATGGTACTATCAAGGCTAAGCTCTTCCCCGACCTTGCGCCAAAGGGCGTAGAAAACTTCATAATGCTTGCAGAGCAGGGCTATTACAACGGACTTAAAATCCACCGTATCCTCGCTGATACAGTTATCCAGGGCGGCTCACTCTACGGCGATGGAACCGGTGGCAAGGCTCTTATCGACGAAAGCGGAGATTTTGATCTTGAGACCAGTGAAAAAGCAAGGCATTTCTACGGTGCACTCAGCTACGCCAATGACTTCGGTAAAAACGATACGCAGTTCTTCATCGTAAACAACGATCAGTCACAGGATATCTCAACTATCGATACAGAACAGATAAGGGCTGCCGCTCTTGCAAACACCGACCTTAAGGCTACTGCTACCGCCGGCTCTGATGAATACAACACATACGCATATAAGGAAACATATTATACAACGCTCGCTACTATGGTAAGCTCAGCGACTGAAGTTGTCGCAGCAAAGTACAAGGCCGTTGGCGGTCTTCCTCTGTTTGACGGCGGTTATACTGTTTTCGGACAGGTTTATGACGGTTGGGATGTGCTGGAAGCTATCTCAAAAGCTGAAGTACAGACCAGTGCTACAGGCGAAAAATCCAAGCCTGTACAGGATATCGTTATAACATCGGTAAAGATCGTGACCTACAGCACTTCCACGGCTGAAACAGGCGCAGAGGATAAAGAGGACGAAAAAACCGAAACCGCTGAAACAGGTGCTTCAACTGCTGACAGCACCTCGGAAGGTACAGCGCATACCACCGCTGATGCCGATGCAACAACAGAAAACTAATAACAAAAAAGATCCCGCAGATAAACTCTGTGGGATCTTGGTTTATACCTTTCAAACAGTAAAGCCGCCTCGGTGCTCCGAAAGCGGCTTTATTGTTATTGTATCAGAAAAGCTCCTTTGCGAGCCATACATAGGCAGTATCCAGTGCCTCATAAAGGCTGGACATCTCGCCCTTTCTGATCTTGGTAAGGTCAACGGCCTCTGTTCCTGTGGGAACGAGCTGGACCATTACCTTTGTGGGGATATCTACATCCTGAAACTTCTCGCTCTCGCGGATGGTGAGCTTAGTAACAAACTTGTCACCCATGCTTCCGTAGTACATCTCATTTCCGCTGCGAACAAGCGGGAAGCCTCTGTAATAGAAAAAATTGCTTTCAGCCATGTGAATACCTCCGTCTATAATTAATTTATTTCTTCAGTTTATGTCTGATCTTACCAGTCAAGTCGTATATCACCGTTGTTGAGCAGAGCTTCAATGTTTTCAAGCAGACGCTCGGTGTAAACCTGACGCACCTTGAAAAGCACCTTTCCGTTTACACGGATGATGTTCTTACGGTCATCGGACTGGTAATACTCAATAGTGTCATTGTCTGTGCCGTAAAGCTCGTGATACTCGTCACGATAGTTGAACTTCACTGTGATATAAGGCTCATAGTCGCCATCTGTAAGGTAAAGCTCATCGCCTATCGCTGTGATAAGATGCTGATAGAGCTGTCTGAACTTGTCACCGTTAAGCTCCTGTCCATCAACAGTGAAGCTGTTCTCCTTTGCGTCACCCTGAACGATAAACTTGTACTCCTTATCGGGTGTGGTGATAACAAGAGTATCTACAGTATAGATATATGGCGACACAGGACGTCTTGAAACGATATCCTGAAGCTGTAACGTATACCACGGAACAGAATCTGTAGCAAACGCATATACAGCGTTGCTGCCCTCAAGCATACCATAATAACCTGTTACTGTGGTAAGCGTAGGCGTACTCTCGTCATCGCTCTCGGTTTCGGTTATGATCTTGTTTCCGAAATGAAACACCTTACGATCTCCGCCATATTTGAACGTAATGGTACAGAACGGATCGGAAAGACCTGTTTCCTCAAGCTGTGCTTCGGTTGCATTTACATACACGCAGGACGAAGCGGAAAAACCATAAAGACCATAGCATACCGTTCTTCCCTTTGTGGAGTCCACCTCAGCCACAAGAGGACTTGTAACGCGGTGAGAATTAAAGGTAGTGATAACAGAGTTGATGTCTTCTGCTTCCTCCTGGATATCATACATATATGCTATCTCGATATCCTCTTCAAGATCCTTACGCTCGATTATGAAATAATCAAGCTCTTTGGGATCGTTTGCGTTATAAGCCTTTGTGAAAGTAAGATTTACAAAATCCGATATTGCATAGTAAACATTACCTACAGAATAGTAGCTTACAAGATACACAGTATTGCTGCCATCTACACGGCAGTAAACATCGCTTGTGTCAGCAGGATTGCGTATACCGAAGTGAACAACAACGGATGTTCCATCCTCGAAGTTGACCTTCGCGGTTGCAACCGGCTCCTTAAGGCCATATTTACCGAGGTCCTCTGCATTCTCCTCAACTGTGTCGGAAGCGTCAATACTTGCAAGACAGTTCATAAACGCCTTGATCGTGGAATCATTAGGTGCTACGCCTGCAAGCTCCTCGCTTTTCCAGTAGTACTCATCAGTAGAAGTAACGTTGCCCTCGTCATCAGTTTTAGATACAGTACGCTTATCGCGGGTAAAGGTATAGCTGCCATGCTCGTTCGTTATCTCTGCAGTAAGGATGTCGGTACCATCCTTATCGGTAATGGTTACCGATGTGCTTACAGATGAGCTGCTGTCGGGAGATGAGCTGTTTTCATCCACCTTAGGCTCTGTAAGCATAAGCACAAGAAAGATGATGCCAAGCACCAGCAATACCGCAGCCGCAATGATGACAGTGCGTGTTGATTTAGAAAGCTTTGCCATTTATCTGTGCCTCCTGCGTACCCAGATCACGATGCCTGCTGCGATAACAAGAACAGGGATAACGATACAAAGCACGATTGCAAGTGTATCAGCCTGCTGCGCGGTCATATCAAAGCCGGTGGTCGTAAAGGTCTTGGGAGTGATGGTTATACCCTCTTCCTTACCGCAGATGTGATTGAACATATTGATAAGGAACTTACTGTTATTGCCGTTTGTAAGGCCCATGAAATAGCTGTTTGCCAGCATATCGGAGCCGAATACCGCAAGACGTGTAACTTCCTGAGTCTTGCTGTGTACCTTATATGCCATTACAGCATCGTTATAGATACCCTTTTCGGCAGACTCAAGGTTAAAGTCGCTGTCCTCAGTGAGCGGGTAAAGGAATGCACCGTCATAAGACTGCATCAGTATCTCCTGTTCGATATTGCCCTTGGATCCGCCGTCCCAGAGCTGAACCACAGGACGCATATACGCACCATAAGTGTATCTGCCATCGCCGTAAGCACTGCCTGCATACTTTGTATCACAGATCTGCTGCAGATGCGAATGAGGGATATACATAGAAGCCTCATCGTAAACATAATAGTAGTTACTGTCGCTCTGCATTACTACAGAATAGTCGACGGACAGTCCCCACTCATTCAGGAAGCTCTCGATATTGGGCGTCTGGGGCTGTGTTTCGGATGCAAAATAGATCAGATTCTTGCCGAATGCACCGCCGTTGTCAAGGTACTTGTCAAGCTTTGTGAGATTGTCGTTATCTACGTCCACCTTAGGCGCAAACATCACTACGAAATCGATCTCAGGGTCGATCTCAGTGACCTGCATCAGGTTGATAGTCTCCACCTGATATCCGTTATCGGAAAGAAGCTCCTGAAGCGCACTGCTGTCGATCTCCTCGTAGCCCTCGGTGAAAGCCACACGGACAAGCTCGTCGTTTGTGCAGTACATCAGTGCAGAGATAACATCCTGCTCGATGTTGGAGTAGACATAATCATAGACATTAAGGCTCTCGCCTGCATAATAGGCTGCCATATATGCCTCGTAATATGAATCGAAGTCAAAGGTGATATAACCCTCGCTCTCGCTTCCGTAATTCATCGCCTGAGCGAGATCATCCTTCAGCACCTTGCGTCTGTTCATGGAGTCGCACTCTACAACGATGTAATTAGCAGCGATCTCACCTGTTTCAAACTTGCTTGCATACTCAGGGTTCTGGTTAAGGACCTTGTACTCCACCCTGATCTGAGGATTTGCAAGCTGCATCTTCTTAAGGATCTCATTTACCTGCTTGTAGGGATCGCCAAGAGCCTCATAATTGCTCTCGGAATTGAGCACGGTGATGGTTATGTCCTTTTCAACGCCCCTGAGGTATTCCTCAGTAACCTCTTCAAGCGTATATACGCCCGAGGATGTAAGGTCAACATTGGTATCAAATCTGTCCGAAACGATACCGACAATGACGTTGAATACCACCACAGCAGCGATGAAAACTACGGTCAGCACGACCGCCATAGTACCATGCTTAAGGTTTCTTGTATTGATCTTAAACTTTTTATCAGATTTAGACGCCTTTTTTTCGGCAGTCACCTGCTCTGCGATCGCTTCGGCAAGGTCAACAGCGCCGACAGTTTCCTGCTGCTCTGCCTCCTCAATCGGCTTTTTTGCCGATTCGGGCTTATTATTGTTCTTTTTGCTCATTTTCTGCGCCTCCTTTCTCAGCTCCAGCGACGGCGCTCAAGCACACGCATCGTCAGGAAGTTGAATACAACAACGAGGCTCAGAAAGAACACAACGTTTTTAAGGCTGAATATACCGTAGGTGAACTCCTGATACTTATAGAACACAGAGAGGGAAAGTATCAGCTCCTGCAGCCAGTCGATAGTGACATAGTTTGCAAGGATATCAAAAAGGCATATAACGATATTAGCACCGATACTGCCGATAGCAGCGATCATCTGGTTTTCCGTAAGGCTGGAAATGAAGATGCCTACGGAGATGAATACAGCGCCGACAAGCGATATGCCGACAAGGTTTCCGAATACCGAAGCCCAGCCGAAAGTGCTTTCAATGCCCGAAGCCGCAGCAGTGGAGGAGACCGCACCTGCGATAAACAGTGCGTACACAAGAAGCACCGCAACGCCGATAAGGAAGATGAAGAACGCTGCAAGGAACTTTCCTGTTACAAGCCCGAACAGGCTTATCGGAGAGGTCAGCGTAAGCTGATCTGTCTTGAGTCGCTTGTCGTCAGCCATGGTCCTCATGGTCAGCACGGGAATAAGTATCATCATGATAAAGAACATCCACAGGAATGTACCCGACATATCAGCCGAGCCTGTGGAAAAGCACAGCATCCACAGGAAAAGTCCTGAAAAGCCGTAGAATACAGCCAGAAAAACATATCCCAGCGGCGATGTGAAATAGGATGCGAATTCACGTTTCATAATTGCTATCATTTATCCGCACCTCCGTTTTCTGTGTTGCCGTAAAAATCGCCGGTAGTAAGCTTAAGGAAGATCTCCTCCAGCGTAAGCTCGGAGGAACGCATAAGCAGTATGGGATAGCTTCGCTCCGCCATGCGCTTGAAGACCTCACGGCGCACGTCTGCACCCTCTCTGGCGTTGAGAGAGTACTCTGTAACAGTTTTATCCACCTGACGGTTTACATGGACCTCTACCATATCGGGTATGTTCTCAAGCAAGGTCTTTACCTCCTTGGAGGGGCCCTCTATCTGTACCGTCAGCTTGTGGTCTGCGGACAGGTTGTGAGAAAGATTCTCGGTAGTATCGTTTGCAACAAGCTTGCCCTTGTCGATAACAACGATACGGTCACATACCGCCTGCACCTCAGACAGAATGTGCGAGGACAGGATAACGGTGTGATTTTTACCAAGCTTCTTAATAAGCGTCCTTATCTCGATTATCTGCTTAGGGTCAAGACCTACCGTTGGCTCGTCAAGGATAAGCACCTTGGGATTTCCGACCAGTGCCTGTGCAAGACCAACACGCTGCTTATATCCCTTTGACAGGTTACGTATAACGCGCTTGCTTACATCAGTGATCTTTACAAGGCTGCATATCTCCGCAAGATGGGAGCGGCGGGGCAGCTTGCACTTCTTAAGATCGTATACGAAGTTAAGGTACTCCATAACGGTCATGTCAAGATAAAGAGGAGGCAGCTCGGGAAGATATCCGATGTCCTTTTTCGCCGCAACGGGATCCTCGAGGATGTCGATACCGTTTATCAGCGCCTGTCCGCTTGTGGAGGACAGGTAGCCTGTAAGTATGTTCATCGTGGTGGATTTTCCTGCGCCGTTAGGACCGAGAAAGCCGAGTATCTCGCTTTCGTTTGCGGTGAAGCTTATGTTATCCACCGCAAGCTTGCTGCCGTAGCTCTTGCATAGATTTTTTAC
Source organism: Oscillospiraceae bacterium (assembly GCA_045540255.1). Lineage (GTDB taxonomy): Bacteria > Bacillota > Clostridia > Oscillospirales > Ruminococcaceae > CAG-115. Next base: position 81,268 of record JAZQGZ010000076.1, read on the forward strand.
TTCGATCATAAAGCCTCCGAATCAATTGAATGGGCATAATATACCAGAATCAGTATAATGCTCAATAGTGATAACTGTGTGAATTATTAATGAAAGTAATTATCAGCCAAGCGCCTTTTCAAGCAGCTCTATACCCTTCTTGATTCTGGCTACCGTTTCATCCTTACCGAGAATGACTGCAAGCTCTACACCGCCGCCGGGAGTAACAAGCTTGCCGCTTACTGCGATACGCAGCGGCCACAGCATATAACCGTTCTTTACCCCCTCTGTTTCGATCAGCTTGAAAAGTGCGTCGTGTACGCTGTCATGAGAGAAATCGGAAAGGCCCTCGAAAACGGGAAGTATCTTCCTGAGTGCAACCAGTGCGGTCTCGGGATTTGTCTTCATCTTCTTGCTGGTGTAAAGCTCAAGATCGTACTCGGGAAGCTCGTCAATAAAGTCAAGCTGTGCGGGGATGTCTGTGAAAAGCTCCGCACGTGGCTGGAGCATAGCACACAGCACCTCCATGTCGATATCCTCACGCTTGCAGCCCTGACGTACATAGGGTGCAGCATACTCGATGAACTTCTCAAGCGGCAACGCACGCACATACTGCGCATTGATCGCCTTGAGCTTCAGTGCATCGAAAATAGCGGGAGATTTGGAAATACCGCTGAGGTCAAAAGCCTCGATCATTTCATCGAGGGAATATATCTCCTGCTCGCCCTTGGGTGCCCAGCCGAGAAGCAGGATGTAGTTGAGGACAGCCTCTTTCAGATATCCCTTGTCGATAAGATCCTGGAAGGATGCGTCGCCGTCGCGCTTGGCAAGCTTGTGCTGAGCGTCCTTCATGATGTGCTCAACGTGGATATATACGGGAGGCTCCCAGCCGAATGCGGAATAAAGCAGGTTGTACTTGGGAGTGGAGGAAAGATACTCGTTTCCTCTTACAACGTGTGTGATAGCCATTGTGTGGTCGTCAACAACGTTTGCGAAATTGTATGTGGGCATTCCGTCCGACTTAAGCAGCACCTGATCGTCAAGGTCTGCATTCTCTACAGTGATATCACCGTAGATCTCATCGTGGAATGTGGTAGTTCCCTCTGTGGGGATACGCTGACGGATGACGCAGGGAACGCCTGCCTCACGCTTTGCCCTTGCCTCCTCGCAGGAGAGATCACGGCAGCCGCAGCGGTTCATGGAAGCAACACCGAGGGGCTTGTCCTCGCCGTCTGCGTCGTCATCGGACTTATCGCAGAAGCAGTAGTAGGCCTCGCCCTTTTCAACGAGCTGCTCCGCATACTCCTTGAACATTCCCATACGCTCGCTCTGGATATAGGGGCCGTAGTCGCCGCCGATATCGGGACCCTCGTCCCAGTTGAGTCCGCAGGTGCGCAGCGTCTTGTAGATAACATCCGTAGCACCCTCAACAAGGCGTCCACGGTCGGTATCCTCAATGCGCAGGATAAATGTTCCGTTGTTCTTCTTGGCGATAAGATAAGTATAAAGCGCCGTTCTGAGATTTCCTATGTGCATATAGCCAGTAGGAGAGGGCGCAAATCTGGTTCTTACGTTTGCCATTTATATTTCAGTTCCTTTCTGAATTTCATTTCATGGATATAAGCTTATCCTCGGCTATCTGCTCTTTAAGCTCCTGCAGGGAGGAGAACTCCCTCTCGGGACGTATGAAGCCTGTAAGCGACACGGATATATTCTGTCCGTAAAGGTCGCCGTCAAAGCCGATGATATGTGTTTCCATCACCGCACCACTACCGTCGCCACGGTTTTTAACAGTAGGCTTAACGCCTATGTTGGTGATTCCACGGTAGTTGCGGCCGTCAAGGGAAACAAAGCTTTTGTATACACCGTATTTCGGTATAATGTTCGTCTTTGGTATCACCTGGTTTATTGTCGGAAATTCAAGAGTCCTGCCGATCTTGTTGCCCTCGATAACAGGAAGCCTGTACCACAGGTCATAGCCCAGCAGCTTGTTTGCCTCCTCTATCTTTCCGTTTCTGATAAGCTCACGGATATAGGTAGAGCTGATCGGCACGCCCTCGTGGCATACATCATCAACTATCTGCACCTTTATGCCGTACTGTGCGCCGAGCTCTTCAAGCATCTGCGGATCGCCGCAGCCGCCCATTCCGAATCGGAAGCTCTTTCCGCAGCAGGCAAAGCCCGCATTGAGCCGTTTTACCAGTATCTCGCTGACAAACTGTTCCGCCGTATGTGCGCACACCTCTGCAAAGTCGGGAGCAAAAAGATACTCCACTCCTATCTTCTGCATCAGCTCGCACTTGTTCTCAAAGGATATGATGTCCTCGGGATTGCGGAATTTCGGCAGCGTGGTATCACAATTGAATGTGAACACCGCAGGCTTCATGTCTTTCTGCATGAGCGCCGCTGTTATGACTCCGACGTGTCCGAGATGAAGCCCGTCGAAATATCCCAGCGCCACCGCTGTTTTTTCGGCAGGTACACCCCCGCCGTAAGTTATATCGATCAATTCAATACCACCATTCAGTGATCTAAGGTATTATAGCAATTATATTATTCTATGGGAAAACGCTTGAGGGATTCAAGCTCGCCGTCTTCGTTCACCTTTGCAAGTCCGAAAAACACGCCGTTTCCGTAGATACGAAGAGGCTCGCCGACATCAGGCCTTTCAGACAGCCTGTCTGCGTCAAGACGCACTCCGTTAAGATACAGACGCTGCTGCACCTCGTCAAGGTCTACACGGCGGTAAGGTGAGAACACCTCGTCCACAGCAAGCAGCCTGCTTTGCAGCGTATCCTTGTCCGCTTCGCGTATCTCGTCTATCGTATAGCACTGCGAAAGCGAAAAGCCGCACGCCCTTGTCCTGCACAGACTCGTCATTACAGCGCCCGTGCCGAGGGCTTCGCCGATATCGTGTATCAGCGTGCGGATATATGTTCCCGAGGAGCAATCCACCTCGAGGATGCCGTCAGTGCCGTCAAATTCAACTACCTCAAGCCGTGAAACGGTTATCGGACGAGGTTCACGCTCGATCTCTATCCCCTTCCGGGCGAGGTCGCACAGCTTCTGACCGTTGACCTTGAGTGCCGAATACATCGGCGGTACCTGCATGATATTTCCACGGAAATGTGAAAGAGCTTCGTTAAGCTCGTCTGCAGAAGCGAAGCTCCTGCCCTGCCGCTTAAGCGCTCCCCATATATCCTGCGTATCGGATGTGAGTCCCAGCCTGAAGCCGCCCCGATAGCTCTTGTCACTGTCGGGAATTATATCCACCGCTTTGGTAGCGCCCCCCACAAACACGGGAAGAACTCCCGTTGCCATGGGGTCAAGCGTACCGCCGTGCCCTACCTTTTTCGTCCCGAAGCAGCGGCGCATTATCGCCACCACATCAAACGACGTGAAATCCTGCGGCTTGTTTATGCAAATTATTCCTGTCATATAATGCCTGCCTGTTCAAGAGCCTCACACGCTGCGGCAACGATCTGCTTCTCTGCTTCCTCGTAAGAGCAATAGAAAGAGCAGCCTGCTGCCCTTGCGTGACCACCGCCCCCGAATCTGCCTGCGATATCCGCAACATTGATGCGCTCGCTTGAACGGAGCGAAGCCTTGAAATATCCCTGCTTCTTCTCCTTTATCGAGATGCCGATGTCCACGCCATCGATCTGACGAGGGATGGACGCCATCGCCCCCACATCATCGCTGTCAACATCGGGAAGCTTTGCAAGAGTATCCAGCATAACGCTCACAACAGCAACGTGACCATCGCCATAGAAGCGCATATTGCTCAGCACCTTCTGCTCAAGCTTTATCCTGCCCTGGGTCTTCAGCTCGAACATGGCATAGTTTATAGGGGCTATCTCAGCGCCGCACTCCATCAGCTTAGCCGCTGTGATGTGCGTCTGCGGCTTGGTATTGCTGAATTTGAAGCAGCCTGTATCGGTCGCAACGCCCGTATAAAGGCAGTTTGCGATTACCCTGTCGATATCTGCACCGAGAGCGACAAGCACCTCGTACATAAGCTCACAGGCGGAAGCGTAATGCTCCCTTAACAGCAGCCTTTTTGCGTAGTCCTTGTTGGACTCGTGATGGTCTATGCAAAGATCAGCCATATCGCCGAGCTCTTTCATATCACCGAGAAGCTTGCTGTCCGCCACGTCAACTGCAACGATGGTCCTGTATTCAAACTCCTGCTGCTTCACGCCCTCACTGAGATAATCGAAGCGACGAGGTATCTCATCGGGGCATACAGCCTTTGCATTCTTGCCCATCCTCTGAAGAGCCGTACAAAGAGCGTTGCCGCAACCCAGCGTGTCACCGTCGGGACTTGCGTGCATAAGGATCAGATAGTCGTCATTCTGGCGAAGGAACTCGGCAGCCTCGTTTATCTCAATCCTCATCCTCTTCCTCCTCAGTCACTTCATCCTCTGTCTGTGCTGGCTTCGGGAGCTTTGAAAGTATATCCTCGATATGCGCCGCATACTCAAGAGAATTGTCGGGCAGGAATATAAGCTCGGGGATCTTTCTTACACGTATCGCAGATGCGATGCGCTTCTTGAAGTATCCCGAAGCGGCAGTCATACCCTCTACTGCCTTTGATGTCCTTCCCTCGCCGCCCAGGCATGCAATATGCACCTTGCAGTAGGAAAGATCGTTTGTTACCTCGCAGTGGGTCACCGTCACGAAATTCTTCGCAACACGGGGATCCTTCACGCCGCCGACAGCAGCGGAGATCTCACGCTTGATGTCCTCATTGAGTCTTTTTATATTAAAGTTAGCCATATTATAAAGCCTCCTTTACCTTGTGATGACCCCGTGCCGCCATGCAGCACAGGGATCATCGGAAAAATTCATCAGTCACGGTATTCTTCCATTATATATGCCTCAAAGATATCGCCCTCACGGATATCGGTGAACTTCTCAAGGCTTACGCCGCACTCATAACCTGCGGTTACTTCCTTTACGGAGTCCTTGAAGCGCTGCAGACCTGCGATATGATCGTCGCCGACGATGATACCGTCACGCACGATACGTACCTGACCGTTTCTTGCAACCTTACCGTCAAGCACATAAGAGCCTGCTACGATACCAACGTTTGTGATCTTGAACACCTGACGTACTTCAACACGTCCGAGCTCGACCTCACGGAACTTGGGTGAAAGCATACCCTTCATAGCTGTTGTGATATCCTCGATAGCGTCGTAGATCACGCGGTACAGACGCACCTCTACGCCGTCACGCTTTGCGTTCTCGGCTGCGGAGGGATGAGGTCTTACGTTGAAGCCTACGATGATAGCGCCCGAAGCCATAGCCAGCATTACGTCGCTCTCGCTTACAGCGCCAACTGCGCCGTGGATAACTCTTACACGTACCTCTTCATTTGTGATCTTCTCAAGGGACTGCTTTACAGCCTCAACAGAGCCCTGTACGTCAGCCTTTACGATGATGGGAAGCTCCTTGACGGTACCGCTTTCGATAGAGGAGAACAGATTATCAAGTGTAACCTTCTGATATGCCTTGAACTGCTCTTCCTTAGCGTCGTGCTTACGCTTCTCAACAAGCTCACGAGCCAGCTTCTCGTCCTCTACCGCTGCGAAAGTATCGCCTGCGGAGGGAACCTCGGCAAGACCCATGATCTCAACGGGAACGGAGGGGCCTGCTTCCTTTACAGTTCTGCCCTGATCGTCACGCATTACACGGATACGGCCTACTGCTGTACCTGCGATTATTACATCACCTGTGTGCAGTGTACCGTTCTGTACGAGAACAGTAGCGATAGGACCTCTGTTCTTGTCAAGACGCGCCTCGATAACAGCACCCTTGGCAAGTCTGTTGGGGTTAGCCTTAAGCTCAAGCACATCTGCAACGAGACCTACCATCTCAAGCAGTGTATCCATGCCCTGACCTGTCTTGGCGGAAACGGGAACGCAGATAACATCACCACCCCAGTCCTCGCATACCAGGTCGTACTTTGTCAGCTCTTCCTTTACACGATCGGGGTTCGCAGCCTCCTTATCCATCTTGTTGATGGCAACGATGATTGACACGCCTGCTGCCTTTGCATGGTTTATAGCCTCTACTGTCTGGGGCATGATGCCGTCGTCAGCCGCTACTACAAGGATAGCGATATCTGTGAGGTTTGCACCTCTTGCTCTCATTGTTGTAAACGCTTCATGTCCGGGTGTATCAAGGAATGTGATCTCTCTGTCCTCGAGAGCTACCTTGTAAGCACCGATATGCTGTGTGATACCGCCTGCCTCAGTGGTAGTAACACTTGCTTTTCTGATATAGTCAAGCAGCGAGGTCTTACCGTGGTCAACGTGACCCATTACAACAACTACGGGAGAACGGGGCTCGAGGTTCTCTGCGGTATCCTCTACCTCCTCGAACAGACGTTCCTCGATAGTTACCACAACTTCCTTCTCAACCTTTGCGCCCAGCTCCTCAGCTACGATGCAGGCTGTATCAAAGTCGATAGTTTCGTTGAGGTTTGCCATTACGCCAAGGTTGAACAGCTTCTTGATTACTTCGGTAGCTGTAACCTTAAGACGTGTTGCAAGCTCGGATACTACGATCTCATCGGGGATCTGTACCTTTAGCTGCTGCTTTCTTGCTCTCTCAAGCTCAAGACGCTTAAGCTTCTGTGCCTCTGTCTCGCGCTTGTTGTTATATCCGCCCTTATTCTTGTTCTGGGACTTCTGATTGATCTTCTGCTTACGCTGGAAGTTATCGTTATTGTGACGGGATGCGGGAGCGATGGTCTCATAACGCTCATTGTACTTGTCAAGCTCAACATAAGAGCCGCGGGTATCTACCATCTTTGTGATCTGCTCGCCGCGCTGTACAGCCTCGCCCTTCTGCTTCTGCATGCTGGGAGGTGTATTTACCTTGATCTTGGAAGAATCGATAGCAGGCGCGTTGGGAGCAGGCTTTGCAACAGGTGCGGGAGCAGTATTGTTTCTGTTCCTGTCGTTTCTGTTGTCGCGGTTATCGCGGTTAAAGCCCCCCTGCTTGTTATCACGGTTGTTGAAATTACCGCCCTGTCTATTATCACGGTTGAACGCAGGTCTGTCGCCGTTCTGGCGGTTATTATCAAAACGCTTTTCGCCGCCCTGACGGTTGTCACGGTTAAACACAGGTCTGTCTCCGTTCTGACGGTTGTCACGGTTCTCCTGACGTGCAGGTCTTTCCGCGGGCTTTGCAGGCTCCACCTTAGGCTCGGGCTTCTTCTCCTCTGCCTTTACCTCGGGCTTTGCAGGTTCTGCCTTAACCTCAGGCTTCTTTTCTTCTGCCTTTACCTCGGGCTTAGCGGGCTCTGCCTTAGGCTCGGGCTTCTTCTCCTCTGCCTTTACTTCAGCCTTGGCAGGCTCTGCCTTAGGTGCAGACTTCTTCTCTTCTGTTTTGGGAGCTGCCTTCTTTTCCTCAGCCTTAGCCTCGGTCGCTGCTTCCTCTGCCTTGGGAGCTGCCTTCTTCTTTGCAGGCTTCTTCTCCTCAGCCTTGGGCTTCTCCGTCTTTATTGTCGCGGTCTTTGCGAAATATTCGTTAAAATCCTTTACCTCGTGCTTGTCAGCGTACTTAGCAAGGATATAGCTTACCTCCTGTGATGTAAGCGCGGTCTGTGCCTTCTTGGTAGTACCACCGAAAGCCTTGTCGAGCAGCTCGATTATTTCGGAGCGGTCGACGCCCATATCCTTTGCGATGTCCTGTACACGATATTTATTACTGGTCGTTGGCAATGTAAAATCCTCCAATACTGGTTTGTAAAATCATTATATGTTATTCTTGATAGAGCCGTAGAGTCCCTTGTCGAGTATCAGAAATACCCCGACACGTTTGCCGACAGCATCCTTCGCCTCGTCCATCGTGAACGGTGCAGCGGCGACCTCGCAGCCGTATTTCTCTGCGGCGAAGCGGATCTCCTTTTCGGTCTTCTGCGAAACATCCGCTGCCAGAACTATGCCAGCCGCCTTTGATTTTGGTGCGGCAAGCTCCTGCACTACCGCGTCGAAGCCCAATGCAAGCTTACCTGCGCGGCGGCAAAGACATATTGTCGATAACGCCTTATTGATCAGAACTCAGCTCCTTTTCAATATTATCGTATATCTCGTCGGGAACAGCACATTTCAGCGCCTTTTCAAGACGGTGCGCCTTACGCACCATTCCGAAGCACTCTGCATCATGGCAGATATAGGCTCCGCGTCCTGCCTTTTTTCCCGTAAGGTCAAGGGATATCTCACCCTCCTTGCTGCGAACTATCCTTACGGCGCCTTTCTTGCCTATCATCTCGCCGCAGCCAAGGCATTTACGCAGCGGTATGCGCTTTTCCTGCATAGACATCTCTCCTTATTCTTCGGTAACAACAGCCTCGGGCTCTTCTTCGTACTCGGGCTCGGGCAGCTCGATCACCTCAAGGTCCTCGGGAGTAACCTTGCTTTCAGCCTTGATATCGATCTTGAAGCCGGTGAGCTTTGCTGCAAGCCATGCGTTCTGACCCTTGTTTCCGATAGCGAGCGAAAGCTGATTATCAGGAACTATCGCCTTGCAGGCACGTACCGCGGGATTGTTGATAACTACCTGTGTTACCTCTGCGGGCTTGAGAGCCTGCTTGATGAACTCCTCGGGATCCTCGCTGTAAAGAACGACATCGATCTTCTCGCCCTTGATCTCCTTTGTTACAGCAGTGATACGGCTCTTCTGGGGACCGATGCAGGTGCCGACAGCGTCGACATTGGGATCGTTACTGATAACAGCGATCTTGGAACGGGAACCGGGCGCACGGCTGATGGACTTTATCTCAACAGTGCCGTCATAGATCTCAGGGCACTCAAGCTCAAACAGACGCTTGATAAGTCCCTTATCAGTTCTTGTGATCCTGAGGGACTGCTTCTTTGCGCCCTCCTTATATTCTCTGGAAACGCCTGTGATATATACCTTTACTACCTGACCCTCTACAAGAGTTTCACCGGGGATCTGGTCGTTTCTCATCAGAAGTGTTTCGTTCTTGTTGATCTCAATGGTTGCATGGCCTGTCTTAGGCTCAACACGGGTAACAAGTGCGGATACAGCCTCGTTCTCGTACATACCCCACATCTCGGAAAGCTGCTGGCGCTCCACATCACGGAAGCCCTGCTTGATAAGGTCCTTCGCGTTCTTTGCAGCGATTCTCTTGAACTCGTGAGTGTCGATGGGACAGCGTACGAAGTCGCCCACCTGGAGCATGGGATCGATCTTTCTTGCTTCCTCCAGTACGATCTCTGTCTCGGGATCATAGAGGGTGTCGACCACCTCGATTATCTCCTTGAGGACGCTTACATCGAATATCTGCTTTTCAAGGTCGATGTTTACCTGTACAGCGTCGCTCTCCTTGTCCTCGATATGGAGATTGGTCTTCAGGCTCTTTTCAATAGCGCTCTTGATCTTAGCGACAAACACATCGGGATCGATGCCCTTTTCCGCTGCAAGATCAGCCAGCGCGTTGAAAAACTCGCCTATCTCGTTTTCCTTTGGTGCTACCTTTTTCTTAGCCATTTTCTGTTACTCCTTCTTTATTAAATATAATAGTTATCAAAATCATCATAATTTATTCCCGAGATATCGGACACAGCCAGTGAAAGCTCTCCGAAATCACCGTTTACAGTAATATTGTTGCCATCATAGTCTGCAAGCACACCGCTGAACGCCTTGGATGGTGCCCCCTCGATAAGCTTGTAGGTCTTGACCTTCACTTTCTTGCCGATAGAAAGTGTAAGCTGTGCAAGACGGCGTATAGGTCTTTCAAGACCTGCAGAGCCGATCTCAACATAATCCACCTTATCGATGAAATCCTGCTTATCGATCACCTCGTTGATAAGTCCGTCAATAGATTCGCAGTCGTCAATGGATATTCCCTCTGCCCTGTCTATGAACACGCGCAGATACCACTTCGCACCCTCCTTCGCGAACCAGACATCCCACAGCGCAAAGCCATGCGATTCAACTATCGGACGTACGGCAGCCTCTGCCGCAGCCTCAACGGTACTGAAACCCTTTGCTAAAGCCATTAAATAACCCCTTTCACTTGATGTTTTCAGGCGTTTTTTCCCAATTAAAACTTAAAGACCGGGGCAAGCCCCAGTCTTTAGTCTAATCTATTGTATGTATTATAACACTATTTAAAAATAAAATCAAGTAGTTTTTTAAAAAAAGTTGAATTTTATTAGATGTTATGATAAATTATAATTATAAGCGCAAAAGCATAATTAGCATTACACAAGGGTCAATTGTATCAATAATGACAAATAAACGAAAACAAATCTTTCAAAAACAAACCGTGGATGTCACATATCGAAGCGTTATACAATACAATATAATCAAGGATTAAACTTCATAAGCAAAGGAGTGATTCAAATGTTCAGCAACCGAACACCCGACGGTAGAAATAACATCTGTGGCATTAAGGTCGCTAAGCTGCGCAAGAGCCTTAAGATTTCACAGCGTGAGCTTGCGGACAGGCTGCAGCTCATTGAGCTTGACATCGACAAAAACGCTGTACAGCGCATTGAATCCGGTCAAAGATTCGTAACAGACATCGAGCTTATCTCTCTTGCAAAGGTATTTTCTGTAAGCATTGACGAATTGCTCAAGAGAGACTGATAAACTATCAAACAGAGAGAATTTAAAAATGAAAACGGCGGTATATTTACCGCCGTATTTTTTATGTTATTTGAATTTCTGTGTAAAATTGATAAAGAAACCTACCAGAACCGAAAGCCCTACACTAAGTGCCAGAGGAAACCATACGTTTGCCAGGGGAAGTCCGCCTGCGTTCTCATTGATGTTCATACCATAAAAGCTGAACACAATGGTAGGCACCGCAATAATTATCGTAAATGTCGTCATTCGCTTCATTACGATGTTCAGGTTGTTGGAAATGATGCTGGCAGTAGTATCCATCGTACTTTTCAGAATGTTGGTATATATGCTGGTCATCTCTATCGCCTGCTTTACCTCGATGATAACATCATCCAGAAGATCCTGATCCTCCTCATACAGCTTCAGGTATCTGCCGCGCATGAGTTTATTCAATATAGTTTCGTTGGATTTAAGAGACGTGGAAAAATAAACCAGAGATTTTTCAAGCCCGTGAAGCTGCAAAAGGCCCCTGTTCTGCATCGATCTGTACAGTTTACCCTCTACAAAATTGGACAGCTTGTCGATCTGTTTAAGGTACTGCAGATAACGTGCCGCGATCCTCAGAAGGATCGTAAACACAAATCTGGTCTTGAAATGAGGGCACACGCCCTTCACAACACCCTTGGCCATATCGTCGATGATGGAATTTTCTTTGGCACTTACCGTCACAACATTGTCCGAAGTTACTATTATACCCATAGGTGTTGTTGAATACTGTAATGTGCCGTCAAGGCTGTTGCCACTGTTATCTGCTACAGGATAGTCCACGACAATAAGTGTAACTCCGTCGTCCGACTCGATACGGGAAGGCTCCTCCTCGTCCAATGCGGCGCGGATATAGTCACGCTCGATACCAAGATCCTCTTCAAGTGCGGATATCTCTGTTTCCGTAGGATTCATTACAGATATCCAGCTTCCCTGCTCTGCCGTTTCTATCTCGCACAGGCGGTTATCGATATTTTTGTAATATCTGATCAAAAAAATCACTCCTCGCTTTTTTACGCAAAGAAGCACACTGCAGTAAGCACAAACGCACCCGCAGAAGCCTCGTATGCAGTTATTACAGACAGTCTACTTCGCGCCTGCCCGGGGTCTGCGTTCATGCACTCACCACCCTTTTCTCAGATAATAATACATTATTATTTTATCACACTGTTCACGAAAAAACAAGCGTTTTTATCGAAATATTACAATATTTTTTGCTGCAGTTATACCAGAACGGCATAAAATAAAAATTCCGCTGAACCTCATTACGATAAGGTTCAGCGGAACACTGGCGGAGACGGCGAGATTCGAACTCGCGGGGGATCACTCCCTAACTGATTTCGAGTCAGCCCCGTTATGACCACTTCGATACGTCTCCGGATCAACAAGATATATTATATAGCATTTCTATTATTTTGTCAAGTATAAGTCAAAGAAAAACCACATCCTGCATATAAAAAAATAATCTTTTTTCAAAAAACACTTGACAAAGCAAAACCCTTGTGATATAATATATGAGTGCTTAAGAGCAACACGCGCCAGTAGCTCAGCTGGATAGAGTACTTGGCTACGAACCAAGGGGTCAGGGGTTCGAATCCCTTCTGGCGTGCCATGAAAAACCGCTTAACCATCAGGGTTGAGCGGTTTTTTGTTTTATATAGAATTTTTCGAAAAGCCCGTTTTGGGTACAATTCGGGTACACTTATCAGTTTATTTTTATATTTATTATTAATATTGTATGGAATAATTCAGGTATTAACTCTGAAATTATCAGTATTCTTATTTATATATTATCTCCATGTAGCTATATAAGCTACCCGATTAATTATCGGATCATAGAACGTTCCCCTGAGCTACGGCTCAGGGGATTTTCTGTTTATGGAGGAATTTACTATGGCACAAAAATTCAACAACCAGCATTACTGTACCAAAGGCATCTCAGAGCGGCTCCCTATTACAACACAGGTGATTTTGTGGGAGCTTATCCAGACTATGGAAGTCTCCGAGCAGGACTATCTTCAGGTATTCACCTTGTCGATTGAGAACGGACAGCAGAAGATCGTTCACGAGCAGGAGTTCCCTGAATACTCAGCGGAGCACCTGTTTCCCAGCACCACACCCATCACAGGCAAGATATTTGTCATCGACGACGAGACCCATTCCACCATGCTTTTTGCTGAAGAATACTGATAGGAGGAAATTACAATGCAAAACGATATCATTTTCTGTGACCGCTGCGGATGCGAACTCACAAGCGATTGCGCTAATTACTTTGAGGGCGAATACTTTTGCTCGGAATGTCTTGACGATGCAACGGTCGTCTGTAATCACTGCGGTGAGAGAATCTGGGATGACGATAATAACGGTACGGACTCATTTCCGCTCTGTCAGAGATGCTACGATAATCATTACACCACTTGCGAAGATTGCGGTAGAGTAATTCACTATGATGATTGTAATTATCTTTATGACGATGATGACATCGCCTACTGTTATGATTGCTACAATCGTCATAACAACGGACCGATCCGTGACTATAGTTACAAACCTGACCCCGAATTCTTCGGTGAGGGTAGCCGCTATTTCGGCGTGGAGCTTGAGATCGATGAGGGCGGTAAGATCGGCGACAACGCACAGGCGCTCATTGATCTTGCAAATGTGCTGTCTGAACACATCTACATCAAATCGGACGGCAGTCTCAACGACGGTATGGAGATAGTCACACATCCCATGACCCTTGTGAACGAGTAGACCCGCCAAAGCTCCAGCGGAAGGAGGCGGAATACCTGTCCGAGACCGAGACCAGGCAGCTGCCGGACGCATTGGACGACGCCCCGATACAGTACAGGGTAATGGTATATATGATGGTCTACCTCGGAGCAAGACGAGGCGAGATATGCGGTCTTGAATGGAATGACATCAACTGGGAAAATAACCGTATCCATATTCAGCGGAATCTGCTTTATCTTCCCGAGGTAGGTACTTATGAAGATACTCCAAAGACCGAGACCTCCAACAGGATAGTGGTTATACCAAATCGCATAACGGATATGCTTCGTGAGCTTCAGGAGTGTCAGGACCAACAGCGTGACCAGCAGCTGGACCACTGGGTAGAAAGCGGCAAGATATTCACTCAATTCAATGGCAGCCCTATACATCCATCCACCATTACCAAATGGCTCAACAAATTCTGCAAGGCCAAAGGTCTGCCACATATTTATCCACACATGTTGAGACACACATCAGCTACAATGCTTCTGATGCAGGGCTTGCCGCTGAAAGCGGTATCAAAGCGGCTCGGACATGCTCAGGCAAGTACCACAAGTGACATATATGGACATAGCCTTCTGTCTGTTGACGAGATAGCTGCCGAAGCACTTGATAATATGCTCGACCCTGCAAGTAAGTTGAAAGGAACTAACGACACAAACTGACATAGCTATCCGCAGACAGAGCGTATCTGTCTGCGGTGGGTTATTTTTTGTATGTGTCCCGCTTGAATTATTATCATTAATATGCTATAATAAAAACAGCTTACTCCAATTGCCTTACGGCAATTGCGCTGTTTTTATTGAAACATATCCGATGTCTGCTTCGCAGACCTACGGCTATCGCCGTATCGCAGAGCATCTGCTCTGCGGATATATTATACTATAAATATATGACATCGAAAGGGGCTGATAAAATGGCAAGGAAATTCAATATCAACGGTACCTGTCTGCCCGAAAAGCATTATATGGTAAACCTCGATACCCGTCTGAAAAAGATACGCAGTATGGTTGAGGATGGCGAATATTTTGTTATAAACAGAGCCAGACAGTACGGCAAGACCACTACTCTGTGGGCAATAAACCGTGAGCTTAAGAATGATTATTTTGTTATCCTGCTTGACTTTCAGTGCCTTTCCAACTCCGCTTACGAAAGCGAGAACGCCTTTTCTACAGCCTTTGCCGCGTTGTTCGTTGAAGCAGCAACAAATTCGGGTGTAAATACCGATGCCCTTGACGATTTCAGAAGCAACACAGCAGATGGTATGAACCTGCCCAAGCTGTTCACTGCACTTAACCAGCTTATAGGTAATGAGGATAAAGAGATAGTTCTTATAATAGATGAAGTAGACAGTGCTTCAAATAATGTCGTATTTCTCGACTTCCTTGCACAGCTAAGAGCTGCATATCTGAGTCGTAACATCAGAAAGACCTTCCAGTCTGTTATCCTGGCAGGAGTATATGACATACGCAACCTCAAGCTGAAGCTCCGCCCTGACGAGCAGCACCAGTACAACAGCCCATGGAATATTGCCGCTCCGTTTGATGTGGATATGAGCTTCTCTGCCGCTGATATATCGGGAATGCTGAAAGATTATGAATCAGACCACAAAACCGGTATGAATATATCGGCTATCTCACAGGAGATATATAATTACACCTCGGGTTATCCGTTCCTTGTTTCAAGGATATGCAAGCTGATAGATGAGCAGCCTCTCTCCTGGGATATTGACGGAGTTGAAAGAGCAGTAAAGCTGATACTCAATGAAAAGAATACGCTTTTTGATGACCTTTTCAAGAAGCTTCACGAATACAGCTCACTGCTTGATATCCTCAGAAGGATGCTTTTCAGCGGCATAAGCTATTCCTATAATCTCTATGACCCTGCCATTGATCTCGGAACAATGTTCGGTATCCTTGCGAATAACAACGGCTCTCTCTGCGTTACAAACCGTATCTTTGAGACGATGCTGTATAACTACTTCCTTTTTGAGGAGCAGAACAGCAAGACCTACAGCGCAGGCGCACTTTACAAGAATCAGTTTGTCGAAAACGGCGAGCTGAATATGGATCTTGTGATGCAGAAGTTCGTGGAGCATTTCACAGAGGTGTACAGGGATAACGACAGCGCATTTGTTGAGGAAAACGGCAGAAAGCTGTTCCTGTTGTACCTGAAACCTATCATTAACGGTACAGGAAACTACTATATCGAAGCCGCAACAAGAGATATGAAGCGCACCGATATCGTCATAGACTACCTCGGAAAGCAGTTCATAATCGAAATGAAGATATGGCACGGCGACGAGTACAACAAGCGAGGCGAAAAGCAGCTTGCAGAATATCTTGATTCTTACAAGCAGGATAAGGGCTGGCTCCTCAGCTTTAATTTCAACAAGAATAAGAAGGTGGGTATAACCACCATAGAATGCGACGGCAAGACGATTGTTGAGGCTGTTGTTTAAATAATCAAAGCCGATAGCACATCTTGTACTGTCGGCTTTTACTGTAATTATTCAGAAACGGAGGATATATTATGGAAGAACGCAACATTTCCGAGGATAAGGAGTTTATGGAAAGGCTTGATAAAACTGTTGATATGCAGATGTCAAGAGAAGGTAACGATAACAACAGCTTTGATCTGATCGACTATGTATATAATGCGATTAAGGACTACTATATAGGTACTGAAGCTGACAGCTCGCAAGAACCACAAACATCTCCCTGCTTCGGAGACAAGGATTTCGGAGATGATTTCTTTGAGATGATAAAGCAGGATATATGTCTTGAACTGCTTTATAAAAGGATGACAAAGCCACTTGATAAATGCTCTGAACCGGAAGATGGCAAGCCATACCAAGAAATTACCGTGTTGCAGAAGGAGTATGACCCTATGCTGCTTGAGTATCCTGCGCTTCCTTTTTATGTGGATATTTATGGCAAGTTGAGTGATAAAACAATAAAGACTATTCCGAATATGTATAGGTCAAATCATAAATTCCACTCATTGAAGGATCTAAAAACACTTGATACGTATCTGCATAGCAAATCGAATGATTTTTTAGATTCTAGCTCATATAAAGATCTAGAAAAAATAGTAAATGAATGCTATTTAGAGCGAACTTATTGCTTTTTTATTAAGGAGAGATTGTTTAATTTCTATTATAATAGATTTAAGAAGATATTTAAAGATAAAACTGAACCATATAATATCTCTGTAAATCTTGGTGAAGATGGAATAATTGGTTTTGATGAGAACAACGAAACCAACAATGTTACACTAAAAATAATAGATGAAACAATATATACATCGAAGTTTGATGCTATTGATACCTTGATAAATGGTTTTGTAGAAAAAAAGACTTATCCATTTTACACTAATATCACTGACAAAGAATTGAATTGTATGCTTCCTTAGCGTGACCTTTGGTCACCACTGAAATGGTCACAGCGTGGTCACAGTTGAGTAAAAAATATAGAAGCGCAGTATTTCTCCGCCTGAACATTCCACATCTCAGCATAAGTTCCGCCGTTTGTAAGAAGCTCGTTATGCGTTCCGCTTTCTGCGATGCTGCCGTTTTCAAGCAGGATTATACGGTCTGCGTCCTTTGTCGTGGAAAGACGATGCGAAATAAGGATAACAGCCTGATTTTCCGCATTGTCCAGCATACTTTTGTTAAGACGATATTCTGCGATAGGATCAAGTGCTGAGCTTGGCTCGTCCAGAATAGCAATAGGCATATCACGCATGAACATTCTCGCGATCGCCGCCTTCTGTCCCTCGCCGCCCGAAAGCATCGTTCCCTCCTCGGAAAACTCCTTGGTAAGCTCGGTATCGATGCCCTTTTCAAGCGATTTCAGCTTGCCACCGAAATCCGCTCTTTTCAGCGCCTCAACGATCCTGCCGCTGTCATCCTCCGTGACAAAATCCGTCTTTACGTTCTCTGCAAGTGTTGCTCCGTAGATCTGGAAATCCTGGAACACAGCGCCGATCTTCTCTCGATATGCCTTTGTATTAAGCTTTCGGATATCCACTCCGCCGAACAGTATCTCGCCCTCTGTCACATCATAAAGCCGCATGATGAGCTTGATGAGAGTTGATTTGCCAGCGCCGTTTTCACCTACAAGGGCAAGCTTCTCGCCCTTGTGTATGGTCATGCTCACGTTTTTCAGAACATACTTTTCAGTATCTTTATATCTGAAACTTACATTTCTGAACTCAAGCGTGCAGTCACCCTCGGGAACAGGAACCTCTCCTTCGCAGCCCTCGATGTTTATCTCGTATTCCATGAAGCGTCGGAATTTCTCTGCGTACTGTCCGACATTCTGAAAATCCACCAGTGCATAATTCATCTGATCAAGATGGCTCTTTATACCGTTTGTGGCATTCTTGAGTGACGCTACCTCGCCGAGCTGAATGGTCTTTTTCTCGATGGCAAGATACGCAAGGTACACAGGAACTGCATAGAACTGGCACACCGTAAAGACTGTTATCCAGTTGATAAGCGTAGGCACGATAATCTTCAGCGAGTAACCCAGCGCCATCTTGCGCTCCTCTGCGATAGCCTCGTCATACTGCTCCATCAGCGCTTCTTCGATGCCCGTGAGCTTTATCTCCTTTGCGTATTCGGGCTGATAGAATACACGTTTTGAGTAGTCCGCCTTTCTTCCGATGCGCTGCTTTTCGAGATTGTATTCATACTCAAGCTTTGTGATGATGAATCGGGTTATGATGTTCACGATAAAGCCTATCACAGGGAAAACAGCAACCACGGGATTAATGGTGATTATCATCGTTCCCGCAATAAGCATCGCCACAAGCTGGGAAATGATCTTTGCTACGCTCATTATAGCCTTTTTGCACATCTCCTCGGACTGGGATGCAGCTATCACGAAATCATCGTAATACTCCGGAATATCATAACAACGCAGATCCATCTTCTGTGCCTTTTCCATCAGCTCACGCTGTATCTTGCCCTCAAAGCCTATCATCTTTGTCCAGAAATAGTTTTCAAGTACACGGAATATCACCATGCGGATAATATACAGGACCAGCATGATTGCAAGAACCTTTACTACGCTCATGATATCAGCCGTGGTAGTGAAGATATTGATTATCTTCATCAGCATAAAGGTGTCGATGAATGCGCCGACGCCCATAAATACCGTAAGGCTCGTGATAGATGCAAGCGGCAGTCTGTAATCGTGACGGAAGGCGTATTTCACAATGTAGAGCACGTTTGAAATAAGCCTTGTCATCTTTATCTTGTCTTTCTTCTTTTCGTTTTTTACGCTCATGCCGTCACCTCCTCTGCAAGGTAATTCTGCGCCTGCAGCTTCCACATCTCCGCATACTTTCCGTTCAGTGCCATAAGGTCGGCATGACTTCCCTGCTCGATCACCGTTCCGTGCTCGAACATATAGATACGGTCTGCGTCACGGGTAGCGGATAGACGATGGGAGATGAAGATGAC
This sequence comes from Oscillospiraceae bacterium, assembly GCA_045540255.1. Taxonomy (GTDB): domain Bacteria; phylum Bacillota; class Clostridia; order Oscillospirales; family Ruminococcaceae; genus CAG-115. The sequence goes on from JAZQGZ010000076.1 coordinate 100,139, forward strand.
TGTCTCGCCGTCCGTTGCAGTAAGCATATTTTTATACATATTGTACTCTGCGATGGGATCAAGTGCAGAACTCGGCTCATCCAGTATCACGATATCAGGCTTTCGCGCAAAAACTCGCGCAATGGCGATCTTCTGAGCCTCACCGCCCGAAAGTCCCATGCCGTTTTCGTCAAACTCCTTTGTCACCATGGTGTCAATGCCCTTTTCAAGGCTGTCCAGCTTATCACCGAACTGCGCCTTTCTCAGGGAATCCTCAACCAGCCTGCGCTCCTCGTCATTCTTCGGCTTGCGCATAAGCACATTATGTGACAGCGGCAGAGCAAACACCTGAAGATCCTGGAACACAGTGCCGAAACGGCGGTGAAGTGACTTTGGCTCGTATTTTGCGATATCCTCGCCGCTGATGGTTATTGCGCCCTCGGTGGGATCATAAAGTCCCATAATAAGCTTGACGAGAGTCGTCTTGCCTGCGCCATTGTGACCTACGATGGCTATCTTCTCGCCTTTTCGGATGCTGATATTAACATCATGCAGTGTTGGCTTGTTTGCGCCCTCATAGGTGAAGCTCATATCCTTAATCTCGATATCCGAGAGGTTCTTAGCACGGATAAGCTCGTCTGCATTCGTCTTAGGTTCGTAGGAAAGGAACTCACGCAAGTTAGTAACGAATGCGCTCTCCTTAGCAAGGGAAACTATAAGCTCCACCGCATCGGATGTTCTCCACGAAAGCGTTGACAGCGCAGGTATCATCGCAATATACGCGGCGGTCTGCACTTCGCCCTTGTTCAGCACAAAAGCTATGTACAGATACGGCAGTATGGTCGAGAGGATGTTGTATATTATCCACTTCAGCGGCTCGATAACGCACAGCTTTCTGCGTATCTTACGGGTGCGCTCCTCCATCTCCTCATACGCCTTTTCGTGGCGCTTGAGCAGCAGCCTGCCGATGCCGAACAATCGCAGCTCAGACGCATATTTCTTTTCGTAGAACACACGCTTTGCATAGCCGCCGATACGTCCATCACGGGTATTTGACATATCAAGCGAGTAGTAGAGATCTCCCTCTTTCTTTCCGAAAAACATCGAAACCGCCACCATCGGCACAATAAACAGCAGCAGCCACGGGTCAACATTCGCAACGATGATAGTCGCCGCAATTACCGATGCGATACCCGCCACAAGATATGCAGAATAATAGAGGATGTTGTTTCCCCTCCACTGGCATTCATTCAGGGCACGGGTATACTTGTCATAGAAATCGGGGCGCTCGAACTCTGCGTACTCCATCGATATGGATTTGCGTATAACGCGCTTGTAAAAATCCTGATACATCTTCGGCAGGAACTGCTTTTCGCAGAGCTGATGAATCGCCGCCGTGATATGTATACAAATATGACCGATACACATTGCACCCACAAATGATGCAAGCGCCGTAAACGGCGTTTTATTTTCTATCGCAACATATATCCACTCTGTCAGGTATACTGAAAATATCGTCCAGAACACGTTCTCGTTGAATTCCTTTATAAACGTGTAGATAACATAGCCTTTACTGCCGTGCCATAATATCTTCAGCATATACAATACATTCGACAGAGAGGAATGCTTTGGTTTTTCTTTTGGCACTTTTTCTACCCCCTTATTAATAAATTATAACATATCCCTAATAATAAATCAAGCGTTTTAAATCATTTGTCGCAAATTATACACACAAATACTGCCCCGCCTGAACATGCCACATTTCAGCGTACTTGCCCTTGCGTTCGAGAAGTTCTGTATGACTTCCCTCCTCAATGATCCTGCCTTTTTCCAGCATATAGATGCGGTCGGCAATTCGTGTTGTTGACAAACGATGCGAGATAAACACAACCGACTTGTGCTCTGCCGCTGTCAGCATCGAGTGGTTCAGGTGATACTCGGCAATCGGGTCGAGTGCGGAGCTTGGCTCATCGAGAATGATGAGATTTGCGTCCTTGTAGAAAACTCTTGCAACTGCGAGTTTCTGTCCCTCGCCGCCCGAGAGGTTCACGCCGTTCTCCTCGAATTCGGTGGTGAGGTTTGTTGAAAGTCCGTCAGATAGCGTTTCGAGACGCTCCGCAAAACCGCTCTTTTCAATTGCTTTTACAACGTCATTGTCACTGCCGTTTTCCGCAAAATCAAGCAGGACATTCTCCTTTACCGTTGCGGCAAAGATCTTGAAATCCTGGAATACAGTGCCTATCTTGCGGCGGTATTCCTCCACATCATATTCCTTGATGTTCACTCCGTCTAGAAGAATCTCGCCCTCATTCGGGTCATACAAACGCATTATAAGCTTGATGAGCGTGGTCTTGCCTGCGCCGTTGTAGCCTACGATAGCAATCTTGCTGTACGGGTCAAGCTTCATGCTGACATTGTTGAGAATATAGCCGTCCTTTTCGTTGTAGCCGAAGGACACATTGCGAAGTTCAATTTCCGTAGGCTTTTCGGGGAGCGGCTTCTTGTCCGTGCTGACAATTTTCGGCTCAATGTCAAGAAAATTCTTCATCTTCTGAACATACAGGCTTATCTCCTCCATTTTCGGGAATACATCGGAAAACTGACGCATACGGTTCTTCATACGGTTAGCCGTACCGCGCATTACCGCAACGTTACTGTAGGAAATTCTATGGAGTACCGCCGCACAGAACACGAGATACACCATATACACCACGTCAATGAGGAAGCCGTTGCAGATGTAATCCTTGAGAAGCTGTAAGCCGAAACGCTTTCCTGCGTTCTTCTTGTCGATGTCAAGCACTTTGTCGTTGGTCTCGTCAAAGTCTTTCAGAAGTTCGTCCGAGACCTCGGTATTGAGGCGCACTTCCTTTGCATAGTCGTTGAGATAGAATACACGGTTCACATAGCCGAGCTTTCTTTCGTGGGGATTTTTCTCGGTGCGTATCCTGAAATTCAGCTTGTTGAGAGCCTTGCCCGACCACAGCGAAGCCGCAAAGGATACCGCAATAAATATGAACGAAATAGGGTCTGTCCCGATAAAGAACGCACCCGAAAGCACAATGGAAACAAGTCCAGTGCAGAGGTTCGTGATAAGCGTAAAGATACGACCTATCTGATTATCCACCTCGGAAACCGACAGCACATAATCATTGTAGAATTCGGGGTTGTCGTAACATTCAAGGTCGATCTCCTTAGCCTTGTTGAACATCATTTCCTTGATAGCCTGTTTTATCTTAGGCTGTGCTTTCTGCTGTAATTTCTGATAGAGGAACGCATTGAAAAGCAAACCTAAAACTACGAATGCGAGGAGCGCCAGAAGAAACGTTGCCGCTACCTCAAAGGGTCTGCCGAACTCCGCACACTCCAGCACGAAATTCAGTGCAAGCGTAAACTCAAGGAACACTACAAGCTCGTTTCGTATCGCCTCGATTATGTAGCATATCATATATCCCGGAGCGGCTTTGTAGCATATCTTGAACAGCCACAGATTGTCGGCTAACAGCTTTTTGAATTTTTTCATGCTGTAACCCCCTCTCTGTAAGTTTCATCCGCAAGATAATTCTGTGCCTGCTTTGTGAACATCTCGCAGTATTTACCGCCCATATCCATAAGCTGACGGTGAGT
>JAZQGZ010000077.1:0-1696 GCA_045540255.1 Oscillospiraceae bacterium
TATCGGTGCGATAGAAAGAGAGGCTCCGTTTGAGGAGATAATGCTGTTTATAGGAATATGCTTTGTGGTATGCTGTGCCTTTGCGATATATTGGAGCTATCTCAAAGCAACCGTCGTTCCGTATACGGATAACAAGATATACCGCACTCTTTATAAAAGACTTTACGGCAAGGCAAGAAATGTTGAGCTCCGCTGTTTTGAAGATGCGGATTTCTACAACAAATATACAATGGCATTGGAAAATTCAGCAAGTAAAATGACCGCCTCTGTTGAGTTGCTTTTTGATATCCTGTTCGGTGCTGTGGCGGCACTGGCGGCGTTCTGGTCGATGTTTACGATAGACCCGTGGTCGGTGCTGTTCGTAATTTCGCCCATTATCGGAAACTTCGTTTTCGGTCGGCTTATGAACAAGATATGGGGCGGCAGATATGTCGATACCGTCAAGAATAACCGTATCGCAGAGTATGTCAACCGTGTTATGCACCTTGCTGAATACGCTAAGGAGATACGCTACTCCAGCATTCACGAGCTTATGATGAGCCGCTACAACAAAGCAATGGACGGCAATGTTAAAGTCGCTGACAAGTATGCAAAGAAAGCCATCGTCTACAACTGGGCACAGAATGTAACCACATTCGCCCTTGTTTTCGAGGGAATTATGATATACTCCGCTTACCGCACTATCGTTTCGCAGACTATGGATCTTGCGGAGCTTGCCATCATGTTCTCGGCTATGAATACATCATCTTGGATGCTGTTCTGTATGTTCAACAACATCACAGAGGCTATGAAGAATGGTCAGTTCCTTGAATATTTCCGCACCTTTATGGAGTACAAGGAGAAGATTCCCGAGGATCAGGACGGCATCATTCCCGAAAAGATACGCTCTATCGAATTTAAGAATGTTTGCTTTGAATATAAAGAAAATGAGCCTGTTATCAATAATCTTTCCTTTAAGATCGAGGGAGATAAGGTATGCGCTCTGGTAGGTCATAACGGCGCAGGAAAGTCCACCATCATCAAGCTGTTGTTCCGACTTTACGACCCCACAAGCGGCGAGATTTTAGTCAACGGCATAAACATCAAGGAGTACAACCTCAAGGCATATCGCAAGCAGTTCTCTGCGGCATTCCAGGATTACAAGGTTATGGCGATGTCGGTGAGGGACAATGTTCTTATGGGCGAGAGCTTCGACACCCCCGATGAAACAGCCGAGCGTGCGCTCCGCTGTGCGGGAGTGTGGGACAAGGTAAGCTCCCTCTCAAATGGAATAAACACCATCATGACAAAAGAGTTCGACAATAACGGAGCAGTGCTTTCGGGCGGCGAACAACAGAAGATAGTCGTTGCGAGAGCCTTTGCACAGCAGGCATCCGTCAAGGTGTTCGACGAGCCGTCGTCTGCCCTCGATCCCATTGCGGAGTACGACCTCTATAAGGGCATCATGGACGAGAGCAAGGGACACATCACGCTGTTTATTTCCCACCGTCTGTCCTCTGTAAAGGACGCAGATGAGGTGTTTATGCTTGAAAACGGCGCTGTTATCGAGCAGGGAACTCACCGTCAGCTTATGGATATGGGCGGTAAATACTGCGAGATGTTCACAAAGCAGGCACAGAATTATCTTGCGGATGAAACTTACAGAGAGGGGGTTACAGCATGAAAAAATTCAAAAAGCTGTTAGCCGACAATCTGT
>JAZQGZ010000078.1:0-2272 GCA_045540255.1 Oscillospiraceae bacterium
GGTTTTGCGCAGCAAAATCGGTGACGCTCCGTCACCGAAACGGAGATGTACCAGCCCAAACACGAGGTTTGCGCCGTCGCCCCAAAGAGCGTTTTGCCGAAGGCATAATGCGTGCATTGGATGCACCGCCTCAGAGGGCGACCTGCGACACCGTGTCGCACCTAAAAAAACCACACCCCAAAAATTCCGCAACACAGGAAATGAAATTTTCTGTAATTTGTGCTATTATATAATCACAGCTTGCAAGCAGAAAGAAAACGAGGTGTATCAGATGGACAACCGTGAGATGATCCAGAAGACCATAAACTATATCGATGATAACATAAAAGCAGAAATATCCGCAGCGGAGCTTGCGGATATAGCAGGATTTTCGCTGTACCATTTCTATCGGCTGTTTCAGTTAGCTGTGGGAATGCCGCTTATGCAGTACGTTCTCAGAAGAAAGCTGCTTTATGGAATATACGATATATCAAACGGAATGAGCAAGACAGACGCCGCACTGCTTTACGGCTTCGAGACCTATGCGGGCTTTTATAAAGCGTTCAGGCGTGAGATCGGCTATACCCCGTCTGAGTTCCTCAGAAGCTTCAAGGCGAAAAAGCCTTATGCTATCGATCTGTTCAAGGAGGAATATATTATGATAACACACAACAAAATATCCGCTATCCTGAAGCACTGGGATATGCAAAACGAGGCTATCAGAAATGTATATATCGCAAGCACAGGCGAATGTAACGATAACGCTTATTATATCGGTGAGAAATATGTGCTTAAGGTCACACCCAACTTAGGCGAGCTTAAAAAGCATATCAGCCTTTCAAGAGCGATATCGCACTGCGGCTTGTGTGTGGCAGAGCCTGTTCAGACCACCGACGGCAACGACTATGTCGCAGACGGCGAGCTGTACTTCTGCCTTTCCGAAAGACTGGACGGCGAGCTTATCGCACCTGCAGATATGTATCAGGAGGACAAGGCATCGCACGCCCGCTTTATCGGCGAGATGATAGGACAGCTTCACCTTGCATTAAGCAGGGTTGACGCGGTCATAAACGAGGCGGACATATACTCTGCCGTGACAGGCTGGGCTATGCCGAAGCTTAAAGAGCGCATCAGTCTGCCTGAGGGTATTGAGGAGAAGTATACCACCGTTTTCGGAGCTTTATTCAACAAGCTTCCAAAGCAGATAATCCACCGTGACCCTAACCCCAGCAACATCATAACCTGCGGCGGCAAGTGCGGATTCATCGACTTTGATCTTGCCGAACGAAATGTACGCATCTTCGATCCCTGCTACGCCGCAACGGCGATACTGTCAGAGTCATTCTCAGAGAACGATGAAGAAAAGCTCATAAAATGGGTAGGCGTACTAAAGGAGATAATCACAGGCTACGACAGCGTTGTAAAGATGACCGCCGAGGAATTTGAAGCGGTTCCGTATGTGATATTATCCAATCAGCTTATCGCAACGGCGTGGTTCTCGGAGCAGGACAGATATCGTGATGTTTTCGAGACAAACATGAAAATGACAAGGTGGATAGCTGATAATATCAGCAGGCTCAGATTTGATTGAGCATCAATATGAAAACAGGTGCGACAACACGATGTTGTTGCAGTCGCCCCAAAGAGCGTTTTGCCGAAGGCATAATGCGTGCATTGGATGCACCGCCTCAGAGGGCGACCTGCGACACTGTGTCGCAGGTTTGCTTCGCAAACGGCAACATCGCCGTTTCGGTGACGGAGCGTCACCGATTTTGCTTCGCAAAACCACTCTGATGTCGCACCTGTTTCTATAATACATCAAATCCCGAGAAGTATCGTTTTTACATTTTCATCGATCTCGTCATCATTCAGATCTTGTGAGATCATGGGTAGAATAGTTTCTCGGCTTTCTCTTATGTGTGGAAGCTCGGAAGCAAGTGCGCAAGCCTCATCATTTCTGCCGCATTTCAGATACAGAAAACACAATGTCGCACGCAAAGAGAAATTTACTACAGAAAAAAGTAGTTAAGGCAAAACAGCGGAATATGATTAAAAGGCATCACCTACGCAGGAGATGCCTTTTTAATACGGCTTTTTGTTTGGTTATAAAAATCCTAAAAATATTTTTCAAAACCTATTGACAAAATTTAACCTTTGTGTTATAATAACCTCACAAGGATATCCAAAACCAAGATTAAACACAAGGAGATATTATTATGAATACGAATGAATTACTTGAACTTAAAAAGATTGAGACTCAAAAGGTCGAGCTATATTTGCTTGACGAGTTAAG
>JAZQGZ010000079.1:0-7084 GCA_045540255.1 Oscillospiraceae bacterium
GGGCCGAGTGCGATACCACCGTGTCTCCACTGGGGAGCTCTTGTGGAACCCTGTCTTGCGTGGCCTGTACCCTTCTGTCTCCAGGGCTTTCTTCCGCCGCCGCTTACCTCTGTTCTGGTAAGTGTGGACTGTGTGCCCTGACGCTGATTTGCGAGATAATTCACAACAGCGGAGTGCATTGCGGTCTTGTTAGGCTCAATGCCGAAAACTGCATCGTTAAGCTCGATTTCGGAAACGACCTTACCCGCCATATCTACTACGTTAATCTTTGACATGATAGTGTCCTCCCCTCTTAAGCTTTAACAGCGTCGCAGATTGTAACAACGCCGCCCTTAGGTCCGGGAACAGCACCCTTGACAGCGATCAGGTTGTTTTCAACATCAACCTTAACAACTACCAGGTTCTGAACCGTAACCTTCTCAGCACCCATGTGACCTGCCATGCCCTTGCCCTTGAAGATTCTGGAGGGGCTGGAGCAAGCGCCCATAGAGCCTGCCTGTCTAACTACAGGACCGGAACCGTGGGACTCGTCAAGTCTGTGCTGGTTGTGACGCTTGATTGCGCCTGTGAAGCCCTTACCCTTGCTGATACCTGCAACGTCGATAACGTCGCCCTCAGCAAAAACGTCAGCCTTGAGAACATCGCCAACATTCATAGCGGAGATGTCATCAAAACGGAACTCCTTAAGGGTTCTCTTGAACGCGATATCGTTCTTCTTAAAGTGACCAGCCTCGGGCTTGTTAACGTGCTTGGGAGATACATCTCCGAAACCAAGCTGAACAGCCTCGTAGCCGTCGTTTTCGGTTGTCTTCTTCTGAACTACTACGCAGGGACCCGCTTCGATTACTGTTACGGGAACAACCTTGCCTGCTTCGTCGAAGATCTGCGTCATGCCGATCTTCTTGCCGATGATTGCCTTTGTCATTTCGGCTTTTCCTCCTTTTGGTTATTGGTTGAAGTGTTGTCACTCCAACATGACCAGCACCTTTAATAGGTGCATGGTTAGTGGTTGGCTTTCGCCAACATAACTCCAATGATCTATAATTAGATATCCATTGAAATTTCTACGCCTGCGGGAAGCTCCAGTGTCTGCAGAGCCTCAACAGTCTTTGCGGAAGGACGGATAACGTCGATAAGACGCTTGTGAGTTCTCAGCTCGAACTGCTCACGGGAGTCCTTGTACTTATGAACCGCTCTCAGGATTGTGATAACTTCCTTGTTTGTGGGGAGCGGAACGGGGCCGGCTACTCTAGCGCCTGTGCGAGTTGCAGTCTCTACGATCTTCTTAGCTGCTGCGTCAACTACGCTGTGCTCGTAACCCTTGATCTTGATTCTTACCTTCTCGTTTGCTGCCATGATTTTTCAACTCCTTCTGTAGTTTGATACTGGCAAAAGCTTATTTTGAAAAATCCACTGTACCGTGTGTTTCATCTTAACATCAACTCACCGTTAGTTATCCGAAACCTTTCGGACACTTTAACAGCGGAATCAGCCGTAAACATCACGTTTTCTGTAAATCTTCTGCGCCCGATTTAGAACCGGACCTGCTCCGTCGAAATTACCGCGGAAACCGCGCAACCTCCGACATCTACGCCTATGCCGTTTGTATTATGGTGCATAGTTATAGCTACACACCCGCAAAAATAATTGTACCACATCCCGAAGCCAATTGCAAGAACTAATTTCGCAACCCAAAGAGAATTTTGCGGAGTTTTTCATGTGTTTTTTATGCACTTTATACAAAACCCCTAAAAATCGCAGTACAATGCGGAATATCGCGTATAAATTATTCTATTTGTATATTTTTCTCTCCCGAAAACAGGATTATACTATTATAATATATAAAGTCACAACATAGCATTGACAGCTTTCGCTATTACCTGTGCCCACGCCGTAGCAAGCAGCGCTTCATTGGCGGGCGCGGCAAGTATCCCCTTGTGTGTGCTGTTATGAGTAATAGCGTGAAGTTCGCTCACCATCGGCACTCCCACCGCCACAACGGGAATTCCTACAAAAGGCTCATCAAGAGCAGGCGCATCCTCTCTCACTCCCGACCCGGGCTGAAGCCCCGTATCCGATATCTGTACCGTCCGCCCCGCCCGAAGCGGATCCCTGCAGGCGAGTGCATCTACAGCGATCACGCATGATACTTTCAGCTCCCTGGCGACTGCTCTCACCATGCAGGCAGTATCGATGCCTGTTTTCGCCGATACATCTGTTTCCATCGCGACAAGCTTTCTCCGTCCGTACTGACAATCGATCATCCCCACACATTTCGAGCCAAGACTGTCATACGCAACATCAGGATTACCCAATCCCGCAACAAGGAGTATACCCCTGCGCGGAACAAGCTGTTCCAGTGCCTTACATATCAGCAGTGGCATCGCCCTGTCCTGCGGGTCGCCCTCTATGCTGATGTACCTCCCCGAATCTTTACCCAACCGTTCTGCATCCTTTTCGCTTATCCTTATGTCCGTTACCTTTACTCGCCCTATCCTGCGCTTTGTCATCCTTGTACCGCATAACCCCTCTGCATATTCTGCCGTTTCGATCGCAAGACCTGTCCTGTACATAAATTTTCTCCTTAAACTAATAAAAATTTCAAAAAACTATTGCATTTTAATTTCAGTTGTGCTATAATTAAGTGTATTATGAGAAAAAATAAACCGAGCTTATAAAATTTTAACCTTTACGGCGGTTTTTTTGGTGAATATAGATAGATTTCCCGCTGACCGCGTAAAAATACAGAATCTTTTGCTCGCAAATACGATACGGAGGTGAATCATAATGCCCAACATTAAGTCCGCTAAGAAGAGAGTTCTCGTTGCTAAGCTGAGAACAGAAGCTAACAAGGCTGCCAAGACAAGACTCAAAACAGTTCTGAAGAAGGCACGCGCAGAGGGTGCAGACGCAGAGGTTATCAAGACCGCTGTAGTTAGCGTTGACAAGGCTGCAGGCAAGGGCCTCATCCACAAGAACAAGGCTGCCCGCCTCAAGAGCCAGCTCGCTAAGAAGGCTAACGCATCTGCATAATTCCAACAGGAATGTTCACCCGCTCGCAACTGCAGGCGGGTGCTTATTTTTTACACAGATGATATCCGCGCAGAAAAACAATGCGGATCACTCTGAAAGAGGAACAACAACTATGAGAAGAACAGAGAGAGAAGTAACAGACATCAACGAGATCGAAAGAATCCTGAACGAAGCGCAGATCTGCCGTATGGCGCTGGTGGACGGGGATTTCCCATACATAATTCCGCTATGCTTCGGCTACACGCTGGACGAGGATCAGCTAGTGCTGTATTTCCACAGCGCGACCCAGGGAAAGAAGATCGACCTTTTAAAAGCCAACAACAATGCCGCCTTTGAGATCGACAAAATGGGCGAGATAATCCGCGGCGATATCGCCTGCAGCTTCACCGCCCCCTATGAATGTATCACAGGCAAAGGCACAGTGGAGATCATAAACGGGATCGAAAAGCTCACCGGCCTGAACTCGATAATGAACAAGTACGCAGGCGCGGGCGAGCATAAATACAGCGAGCAGGCACTGAACAACGTCGCTATCCTTAAGCTCACCGTTGAGGAGTTCTGCTGCAAGGCACACAAAGCATAAAAAAAGCCTGAGAAAGGAGCTGTCCCTTCTCAGGCTTTAATTATGCCTTATTCAGCTTATGCATAGGTGGTGAAAAGTGCACCTACAGTGTATGCATAGTTCTGCGCACTGGTGTTAGTGTAGCTTAAGAAGCCGTCACTACCAGCAGCCCTGCCGATCTGATCAGCCTTCTGATACGCCTTCTCTGCAAAACCAAATTCGCCGAAAGTGGTCTTGAGATCGGTGGCGGAGATATCAGACATCTTCTCGGGATCAAACGTGAGCTTGTTGTCGTTGCCGATAGTAATTCCCGCTCTGCCAAGCGAACCCGAATACACCTTTGCGGTGTTTGTAAGGATAACACCCTTTTGCAGAACAGATGTTCCCTCAGCGTTGCCAAGCTTGTCGATAAGAGTATTGTAGTCCTTTACAAAGTTCTCAAGATGCTTCTGGGCAGTCTTGGTGTCGTACTCCTTGCCAAAGGTAAGGCCCTCTGTAAATCTGTCAAGAGCCTCCGCAGACGCCATTACATTTCCCGCTGCGCCCTTAAGAGATACAGTGCTTTCGGCCGCATCCTCTTCTTCCTTGCCAAAAACGGAATTGTACAGCTTTTCGTACTGCTCCTGAACATAAGCGTTCTTGTCCTTGGTAATGTTCTCCCAGAACTTGTCATACGACTCCTTGGTCTTGGTGATGTCGTAATTGCTGTTCTTGTTGTACAGACCCGTGGACAGAGAACCGTACTTGGTAGTGGCTTCAGCCATCCTGAGCTGCATCGCTGCCATTCTGCCTATAGTTGCCATAAATTGCACCTCCTTTATCGATAAAATTATATTGCCGTGATTTATACTGATATTTCACGCCGATCATCCGACCTTACGGACAATGGCGATCGGGGTCTGCTGTGCACACTGGTCGAGAGGATTATCCTTGAACGCCTGTATCGGAAAATCATCAGGGAGATCCTTACGGCATTTTCCAAGCACATTCGCTCCGATATCGTTTGCGTCTATTATTACAACGTCGCAGCCGATATGCTCAGAAAGACGCTGCGCGACCTTATCAGGCTCCAGCGGAGCCATCTTGGCATAATTGTTATAAGGCGGTAATGTGTATTCACACGGACCGTCAATAGCCCTTGCCTTCATACCGCATATATTGTAGAAAACGCCTTTTTTTCCGAAGACCTTTCCCACGGCGGCACAAGCTGCCGCAAAAAGCACCTTGGGTCTGCCCACCTCGCGGATACAAAGCTCCATCGTTTCGGGCATCGCAAGACCTATTCCGTAGTTAGTCTTTACAACAAAACGCGAAAGGAATTTCGCCAGACGCGACACCTTGATCTCGCTTATCGGGAAAGCGCGCCCCTGAGAGATTGCCACGATCTTCTCCGAAATGATGATCGTATCCCCCTCGCACACGTAATCCTTTACGTATTTATCCAGCACATTCTCCATCTCGTCCTCATCTGTTATTACATGAGTCCGTACCGGATAACGTGCATATCTGCCGTAGTCTGTGTCTATCTCAAGATTTTTTCCTTCGTTAGGCTGAAACGGCATATCCATTTGAATCACCTTGCTTCAGTCTTAGTATCAGCCTACTCCGTAGGTCTTTCTGTATTCCTTCATCTTGTCAACATACTCGGCACCGGGGATAACACCCTTTTCAAGCGCATCGATGATATCATTGATGGTAACGATGGAGTATACCTTGACGCCAAACTCCTCATATACCTCCTGTACAGCGGACTTGTCGGATGTAAGACCCTTTTCCATACGGTCAACAGTAATCACCATGCCCTGAAGATCGATGTTTGCCGCGCCTGTCAGCTTGGGAAGCACTTCACGGAGAGCCTTGCCGCTTGTCATAACATCCTCAATGATAACGACCTTTTCGCCATCCTCGAGGTTTTTGCCTACGAACATTCCGCCCTCGCCGTGGTCCTTTACTTCCTTGCGGTCGAAGCAGTAGTTAACATCCATACCGAATTTATTGTAAAGTGCTGTGCAGGCTGCAACAGAAAGCGGAATTCCCTTGTAAGCAGGGCCAAACAGGGTCTCGGGTGTAAGGCCGTTGTCCTTGATGCACTCTGCATAGAACTCACCAAGCTTTGCAAGCTGTGCGCCTGTCTTGTAGTTGCCACAGTTGATGAAATAAGGAGCAAGTCTGCCGCTCTTGAGTGTGAACTCGCCAAACTTCAGCACTCCGCTGTCAACCATGAATTTGATAAAACTTTCTTTATATGTCATTTATTTACCTCCGCCTGCGCCAAGGGTGCAGTTATCTATATTATTTCATCATTATTATTATACCACAATCCTCACTGTATTTCAAGAGAAATTAACGCAAAACCCGTCAAAATCAGCGTTTTTTACAGTTGAGTACCTGATATATAGCAAAGTATTACAGCAAAAATGAAACCATGTAAGTTTTCACGAGAAAAATATGTGCATTTTGGTAAAAAAGCAGGGTTTTGCCCTTGACATTTTCGTTATAATGTAGTAAAATAGAATAGGCTATTTGGTACTCGGCAGAATAGTGCCGTTTACATAAAGAGCTAGGCGTTTATATCTAAAGGTTTTTATATATCAACGTTACGGCGGCATAATATATGATAACAGGAGAACAGCCGTTAAATTAAAATATACTTATAGTTTCATCGGCGTACTGCGGCTATGCGCAGACACCGTTAGTCTCCGGATGGGGTTTGTGTTCCGGAGCATAAGTGTATAATACCTTGACAGCGCGTGCGCACCGCGCCGCGATAATCTATTTTCCAGAAAAATTGTATATTTATCCCGCCGATTTCTAAAAGGAGGGAAAATGAACGATGCCACCCGAGCTGACCTATGTACTGATCGGTGTTGCAGCGTTCCTGATAGGCGCAGTGGTCTGCGGCTTTATCTGCTTCAAGCTTGGAATAAAGCACCGCATAAAGACCGCCGAGGCTCAGTTTGAGTCTGCCGAAAAGGAAGCTGCAAGGATCATCGCAGAAGCCAATGAAAAGGCTGAAACAATGAAGAAAACAGCGCTCGTTGAGGCAAAGGATGAGATCCACAAGCTGCGTTCTGACGCAGAAAAGGAAATCAAGGACCGCCGCAATGAGGTGTCCAAGCAGGAGCGACGCATCCATCAGAAGGAAGAGACGCTCGACAAGAAGATCGACAGCCTCGAACGCAAGGAAGAGGCACTGCAGGAAAAGCTGAAGGATGCAGAGACACTCCGCCGGGAGGCAGAGGCGCTCAAGAACACACAGCTCGAGACTCTGGAACGTATTTCAGAGCTGACCCGTGACCAGGCTAAGGAATACATCCTCCAGACACTGGAGGAGGATCTGGTACACGACAAGGCAGTCAAGGTCGCTGCATTTGAGCAGCAGATCAAGGAGGACTGCGAGGAAAAGGCCCGCAGCTATGTATCCCTCGCCATCGCAAAGTGCGCAGCGGATCAGGTTTCTGAGGCAGCCGTTTCCGTTGTTGCCCTGCC
>JAZQGZ010000080.1:0-26566 GCA_045540255.1 Oscillospiraceae bacterium
TCAGTTATAATTTGCTTTGCTAAATCGAAATTTTTATCAATAGAGATATTTACAGATCTACCAGAACACAGTATTGAATCATCAAAACAAATATAATTGTTGTCAAAAAGAAGTTTTATCAAGTAAGGCATATGAAATGTGTCACTTAAATATACATCTGTATTTTGATTATGCTTTTGAAGTTGAACATATAATTCATTGCCCACTAGAGAATATAAATTATCCCACTCTACATTATATTGGTCTGTGGTACTTAATTTCACAGCGACTGTATCTTGTTCAATAAGAACATATATTGAAAATTTACTCTTGCCATCAAGTGAAAATACTGTAAATTCTTCCTTACCATCCCATGAGAAATCTTCAAAATCATATCTTGAATTTGGATTTAAAATCCACTTCGTGGCAAGATCTATGAACTCATCTATGCCTAAATTATCTGTTACTCTAAATTTGGTTGCATATACTAACATATAATCCTCCACACAATATATTGTGTCTATATTATAACACGCAACTCATTGCAAAACAAGAGCGAATTCTAATTTTCACTTAAATTCATCAAACATTACAATTAATTTACAAATTCTTTAGTTATTATGATATTACAAAGAAAGGGAGTCCACCTATAGGACTCCCTTTATAAAATGAAAGGACAATTTTATTATGTCAAGAACATCATATAAAAACATAAATAAACAAAAAATGCCCTCCGAGATGGAGAGCTACACTTGCCGTTGGTGCGGTAAGGAAAAGAAAGAAAACAAGTTTTTCAAATGCAGTATAGATCATAATGCCCCTCTTTGTAAAAAGTGTATTATTGCCAAGTACGATGAGTTACTAGTTAAAACCGATAAAGCAAAGGCTCTGTTTGCTTGCTGTCATCATTTAGATGTTCCGTTTGTCTATAAGATATATCAAAGTTTAGGTATCGGAGAAGGTATAAATATTTATATTAAATATCTTAATCTCCCTCAATACAAAAATACAGGAACGTTTGAGGATGGCTTAATAGATCACCTAGATTTAAAAATCTATCCGATAGAGCAAAATCGAAATGAGACCAAGCAAAAGCTAGAAGATATAATCAAAAGATTGGAGGCAGTGAGAAATGACCTTTAACAACCTAAATGACCTATTCCGCTACATAGATCAGCAAACACAAGACACAATGCGAAACGAAGTTGCTGAAACTGCAAAAGATTCCATGTCCAAAACAGTTAACAGTGCAGTTTATGGTGCATACCAACCTGAATATTACAGAAGAAGAGGTTTAAACGGCGGTCTTGCTGACAAGGACAATTATACCGTTGAGGATATACAGAACGGTATCATAATCACTAATAATACTCCGCTTGATAGGGGCGGTAATGAGCCTAGACTTGATGACATTATCTGTAATGGATTAGGCAGACAGCCTTTCCCAAGAGATTTTTATTCCGAGACTGAGAATGAATTGTTAAGGACACAGGCACATAAAGAAGCTCTGAAAAGAGGTCTGAGGGATAGAGGAATTGATGTAGAGTAATCTATTTCTGCATTTTTATCCTGTTCACATGAAACTCTTTCAGAATATCACAATCAATAACCTCTTGTTGTATATCCGTAACAAGCAAATTCAAGTAATTCTGCGTAATATTTAGACTGGAATGACCTAATACCTTTTGTAGTGTTGCAGGATTCATCCCAGCGAGTACAGATTTTTTAGCATAGGTGTGGCGAAAACGATGTAAGCCTGTTGTTTCCACACCTCTGCTTTTGTTATATACATATATAGTATGGTATAGGGTAGACTTTGTGAGCTTCGCTCCGTACACATTACAAAACAGATAATCGTCAGGTTTTCCGTCACGATAGCGGAGATATTCCACTAAAATCTTCTGTATACTATTATTCATGGGAATGATCAGAGGTTTTCTATTTTTGGTTATGTTGACATTGATTGTTTCTGTATTAAAATCTATATCTTTAATAAGTATATTTGCTAGACTGTTTTGTCTTACTCCTGTTGCAAGTAGAAAATTTACCATTGCCCAAGCTTTATATTCAGAGAAGGAGCAAGTCTTGACATTAGGCTTTTTGAGAAGTAGACTTAATTCCTCGTCTGTATAGGTCTCTACTGGTGTTTTTGAGCATTTCGGAATTTCTACCTTAAATTCTCTTAACCAGCCCTGTTTCATAAAGAAATATAACAGAGTGCGTAGATCACGGCAATAGGTGTACAGTGCCATATCAGATAATTCCTTATCTCGATGGGCAAGGATAAATTCAGGCATTGTATCTGCGTCAAAATCAGAAATAAGAGTGTCGGGGGAGATGTAGTGACACATATTTGTAAAAGAATCCGTCCAGTGTCTTATAGTTCCTTCTCTTAGATTTCTGACCTTACAATCCCTGATATACTCCTCCTGACCCTCTGCAAAAGTAAGATTATTAGAGAGGTCTCGCATCTTCATTTTCTGCATAACACCGCATCCTTTCTGACTTTTCGCCCAAAAACAAATTGAACACGTCATCACGATCTCTCGCAAATGACGTGTTCAATCTTGTTTATTATCAGAATGTTGCAGATGTTATCTAGAACGCTCCGAGAATGGCTTTGTTAAGCCATTACTTCATAGCCTCTTCTACAGCAACTGCGCAAGCAACAGTCATACCAACCATGGGGTTGTTACCTGCACCGATCAGACCCATCATCTCAACGTGAGCGGGAACGGAAGAGGAACCTGCAAACTGAGCGTCAGAGTGCATACGGCCCATTGTATCAGTCATACCGTAGGAAGCGGGACCTGCAGCCATGTTATCGGGGTGCAGAGTACGGCCTGTCCCACCGCCGGAAGCAACGGAGAAGTACTTCTTGCCCTTCTCGGTGCACTCCTTCTTGTAGGTGCCTGCAACGGGGTGCTGGAAGCGTGTGGGGTTGGTGGAGTTACCTGTGATAGAAACGTCAACGTTCTCCTTCCACATGATAGCAACGCCCTCTGTTACGTCGTTAGCGCCGTAGCAGTTAACCTTAGCACGCAGACCTGTGGAGTAAGCCTTGCGGAATACTTCCTTTACCTCACCTGTGTGATAGTCCATCTCTGTCTCAACGTATGTGAAGCCGTTGATACGAGCGATGATCTGAGCAGCATCCTTGCCGAGACCGTTAAGGATAACTCTCAGGGGGTTCTTACGAACCTTGTTTGCCTTCTCAGCGATACCGATAGCGCCCTCAGCAGCAGCAAAGGACTCGTGGCCTGCCAGGAATGCGAAGCACTCTGTGTCATCCTCGAGCAGCATCTTGCCGAGGTTGCCGTGGCCGAGACCAACCTTACGCTGGTCAGCAACGGAGCCGGGGATGCAGAATGCCTGCAGACCCTCGCCGATAGCGGCAGCAGCATCAGCAGCTCTTGTGCAGCCCTTCTTGATAGCGATAGCGCAGCCTACAGTGTAAGCCCACTTAGCGTTCTCGAAGCAGATGGGCTGGATGCCCTCAACGAGCTTGTAGATATCAAGACCCTTTTCCTTGCACACCTCAGCACACTCCTCGATGGAGTTGATGCCGTAAGGCTTGATAGCAGCGAGGATCTGGGGTTCTCTTCTGTCGTAAGATTCAAATAAAGCCATTACTTTCTACCTCCTATTACTCTTTTCTGGGGTCGATGATCTTAACAGCATCAGCAACACGGCCGTACTGACCCTTTGCCTTTTCGAAAGCTGTGTTAGCATCATCGCCGGCCTTGATGAAGTCCATCATCTTGCCGAAGTTTACGAACTGATAGCCGATGATCTCGTTGTCTTCGTTAAGAGCGATGCCTGTAACGTAGCCATCAGTCATTTCGAGGTAGCGGGGACCCTTTGCGAGAGTACCGTACATTGTACCAACCTGAGATCTGAGACCCTTACCGAGGTCCTCAAGACCTGCGCCGATAACAAGGCCGTCCTCGGAGAAAGCGGACTGGCTTCTGCCGTATACGATCTGGAGGAACAGCTCTCTCATAGCTGTGTTGATAGCATCACAAACGAGGTCAGTGTTAAGAGCCTCGAGGATAGTTCTGCCGGGGAGGATCTCGGAAGCCATAGCTGCAGAGTGAGTCATACCGGAACATCCGATAGTCTCAACCAGAGCCTCCTGGATAACGCCGCCCTTTACGTTGAGGGACAGCTTGCAGGTGCCCTGCTGGGGAGCGCACCAGCCGATACCGTGTGTAAAGCCGTTGATGTCGGAAATCTCCTTAGCCTTTACCCACTTAGCTTCCTCGGGGATGGGTGCCGCGCCGTGAGCAACGCCCTGTGCTACGGGACACATGTTTTCAACTTCATGAGAATAAGTCATTTGAGTTTGAACTCCTTTCGATATTTTGCATGGAGTGATAAGCTCCAAACATACATCTATATTATACCGTAAACTATTTTTTTTTGCAATAGGTAATTGAAATTTTTTTAACGATGAGGCCAAGTTGAGCTATAATTGTGAATTATGCGCGATGATACTTGATTTTTTGGTGGGTAAGTAGTACAATATAAATATAATTCCCATGCAACGGAGGATGAGAAGATGCGGTTCAATCTCAATCAGAAGTACTTCACCATCGCGGCGTATGCCACAGGCGCGATAATCGTCAGTGCGCTGGCCATCATGGTCATATTCAATTTCGACAGCGTGATGAGCAAGCTGTCGGTGCTGGGCGCGGTGCTTATTCCTGTTATCATCGGTGTGTTCGTGGCTTATCTGCTCAATCCGCTGATGATGGTGTTTGAAAACAAGGTGTTCAGAAAGTGGTCCTCCTCGTCAGACCCGAAAAAGCAAGGCAGGGCGAGAGCTGTATCGCTTACGCTCACCATGCTGGTAGTGGTGCTTGCATTCGTGCTGATAGTTGCCATGGTGATACCTCAGTTGGTGGACAACATCGTGACCATCTTCTCCAACATGGACTCCTACATAGCAACGGTAAATGATTTCCTCAACAAGATATTCGAGGACAACCCCACCCTGCTTGAGTTCTTCGGCAACCCGCTGGAGGATTTCAGCCAGTTCGTGACCGACCTGTGGGGCAGGTATTCCAGCGAGCTTCTGGGCTTTGCGGGCAACGTTGCTACGGGCGTATGGTCGGTACTCTCCGCGATGTACAACTTCATCATCGGACTTATCATCTCCATATATCTGCTTGCCAAAAAGGAGATGTTCATCGGTCAGACAAAGAAGCTTATCTTCGCAAGCGTAAAGGTAAAGACGGCACAGCGTTTTCTTGCGGTCTGCCGTGAGGCAAGCAAGAAGTTCCTGGGCTCCATCGTGGGCAAGATCATGGAGGCACTGCTGGTTGCGGCGTTCTGCTTTATCGGCTGTACCATCATGGGTATGCCGTACTCCCTGCTTATTGCTGTTATAATGTTCGTATTCAATCTGGTGCCGTTCATCGGTCCGTTCATCGGTATGGTGCCCTGCACACTGCTTCTTCTGCTGTCAGAGGACCCCATGAAGGCACTGTGGTTCCTCATTTTCATGCTGATACTGCAGAACGTTGACGGAAACATAATCGCCCCCTGGATACTGGGCGACTCCACGGGACTTCCCGCGGTATGGATACTTATCTCCATCCTTGTGGGCGGCGGTCTGTTCGGAATGCTGGGTATGTTCCTGGGCGTTCCCGTATGTGCCGTTATCTATATGCTGTTCAAGGAGTTTGTGGAGGAGAAGCTCCGCAAGCGGAAGCTGCCGCTGAAAACGGACGCCTATGTCGGGGATGTCGGGTACATCACGCCTGATTACATCTGTGAGGAGTCCGTCAATGTAAAGACGGTGGCTGCCGTGACCACTCCCGAGATACACAAGCCTACGTTCAGGGAGATATTCGAGAACAAGAAGCAGGAATACAAGGCGCGCTTCCACATAAAGGACAAGAAAGACGGAAAGCCTGCCGAAGCAAAAAAAGAAAACAAAAAATAAAGCATAGCAAAGCCGCTTTCGGTATCTCCTTTCCGAAAGCGGATTTTCTGTCTGTGCAGAAAGAGGCTCCCGTGGTTTACGCGGGAGCCTTTATATGTTCAGTTGAAATTACGTCACGCCTCGTTGATAGCCTTTATCAGAAGCTCTCTGAGGGTGTCGGGAGAGCAGTTGCCCTTTAGCTGCTTCATGCACTTGCCGAACAGCGCCATAAGTGCCTTTTCCTTGCCGCTCTTGTAGTCGTTCACGGAGCGAGTGTCCTCGGCTACCACTGCCTTGATGACAGCCTCGATAGCGCCTGTGTCGTTGGATACGATGAAGTTGTTGTCCTTTGCGTACTGCTCAACATCGGCGATCTCCTCGTCGAACATGGAGGTGAGTATCTTCTTTGCGTTGCCGCGCTGTACCTTGCCCTCCTGAACCAGCTTTATCAGCTTGCCCAGTGCCTTGCCGTCAACGGTGAGGTCGTCGGCTATCATCTGCTTCTTGTTGAGGATGTTCATGCAGTCGGAGATCAGCCAGTTTGCGACCTCCTTAGCCTGACCGCACTCATCGTAGGCAGCCTCGAAGCAGTCGCAGAACGCTCTGCTCTGGGTGAGCTGCTCAGCGTCGTACTCGGTAAGTCCGAGGTCGCTGATGTAGCGTGCCTTTTTGTCCTCGGGAAGCTCGGGCAGGGATGCCTTTATCCTGTCGAACCACTCGTCGTCGATAACGATGGGCATGATGTTGGGGTCGGGGAAGTAGCGGTAATCGCCTGCTGTTTCCTTGTTTCTCATGGCGTAGCTCTTGCCCTTTACGTCGTCCCAGCGGCGTGTCTCCTGTACAAGCTCCTCTGTGCCGTTCTCGAGGGCGTCGATGTGACGTGCGGTCTCGTACTCGATGGCACGGGTGATGGCGGAGATGGAGTTCATGTTCTTCATCTCTGTTCTTACGCCCAGCTTATCGCTGCCCTCCTCACGCACGGAGAGGTTTACGTCGCAGCGCATACTGCCCTGCTCCATACGGCAGCCCGATACCTTTGCAAATCTCAGGCGGGAACGGAGCTGCTCGAGGTAGGCAACTACCTCCTCTGCACTGGAGAGGTCGGGCTGGGAAACTATCTCGCACAGCGGAACGCTGGTACGGTTGAAGTCAACGAGGGTGGTGTCTGTCCAGTCGTCGTGGACCAGCTTTCCTGCGTCCTCCTCCATGTGTATCTGCTTGATGCGGATGTTCTTTTTGCCCTTGCTTGTCTCTATCGGAACGCTGCCGTTTACAGCCACGGGGCTGAACCACTGTGTGGTCTGATAGGAGCAGGGCAGGTCGGGGTAGTAGTAGCTCTTCTTGTCGAAGGTGGTTACTCTGTTGATATCGCAGTTGAGCATCAGACCTGCGGTCATGCCGAGGTCTACAACGTGCTTGTTTACGATGGGGAGCATACCCGGCATACCGCAGCAGGCGGGGCATACATGGTCGTTCTGCTCGCCGCCGAACTTAGCGGAGCAGGAGCAGAATATCTTTGACTCGGTGGCAAGCTCGATATGCACTTCCAGACCGATGACGGTTTCGTACTTTTTCATTACTTGTCCTCCTTTTCAAATGTCGCAGCGAGATCAAGCAGCGCAGCCTCGGAGAAAGCCCTGCCGATAAGCTGGATGCCGCCTGTAACTACCGCAGGCATACCTGTGAGGGATGCGGGCGCGGTGTACAGTGCCTCGTCAAAGGAGAGGTACTTGTTGTCCTTTACGTCAGCCATTGTATATGCGGTCTTTGCGCACGCAGGGAGCAGCACGGCGTCATACTGTGAGAACAGCTCTGCAAGCTTCTCGCATACCACACGGCGGATGCGCAGGGACTTGTCGTATACCTTCATGTAGTTCTCGGTGGAGAGGGTATCGGAGCCGAACAGGATGGTGGTCTTGAGCAGCTCGCCGAAAGCCTCGGTACGGCTGTTTGTGTACAGCTCCTCGATGGTCTTGTAGTTCTTTGTGCGGTAGCCGTACTTCACGCCGTCGAAACGAGAAACGTTGTTGCACAGCTCTGCGGACATACAAACGTTCCATGCGGTCTTTGCAAGAGTAAGCACTGTATCGTCCACCTCAACGAACTCCACGCCCTGCTCTGCCATAACATCGCAGAAGTGGCTGAGCTTTGCACGGGTGTCCTCGTCAGCGGAGGCGGTGATGGAAGCCGCAACGGCTACCTTCTTTATCTTTGTAAACCCGCCCTTTACGCTTGCGCACTGTTCCTCGGAGAGGCTGGTGCCGTCCTTGTCATCGTGACCGACGATAGAAGCCAGCACTTTGCCGCAGTCCTCGGCGGAGTTTGCCATAACGCCCACGGTCTCGCCCGAGCAGGCAACGGCGATGGTGCCGTATCTGGAAACGGTGCCGTATGTAGGCTTTACGAATGTCTTTCCTGCAAGTGCAGCGGCACGTCTGGGAGTGCCGTTCACGTCAAAGCAGAGTACAGCCTCGATGCCGCCCTCGTTGAGAGCCTCGGCGGATGCGCTCACGAGAACGCCGTCCTTTTCGCACGCACCGAAGTAAGAGGTCTCGCCCAGCAGGTCAACGGAGAACTCACCGATGTTTACCTTGCCTGCGATGTCGTAGCCTGCGTCCTTAAGCTTTGAGATGACCTCTGCGTCAAACAGGCTCATGTAGCCCTCAAGCATCCTGGAGCCGCCTGTGGTGGGCATATCCTTTGTAAGGAAAAGGTCGTCAAGGGCAACAGCCTTTGCGCCTGCCTTTTCGTTTTTGTTGAGATAAATGTTCATGTTACGTCAACCTCCGTCATTCTAACAGGCGGGGCACCTGCCAGTAGCCGTCTGTGGCCTCGGGCGCACCCTGCTGGAGCTGGTCTCTTGTGAACAGCTTCTTCTCGATATCCTCACGTACAACGGTCATTATAGGCATAACGTGTACCATGCGCTCTACCTGCTCTGTGTCACAGGTGTAAAGAGCCTCTATCTCCTGCTCCTGCTTTGCGAAGAAGGCCAGCACGTCCTCCTTCTGCTCCTCTGTGAGGGCAAGCTGGTTGAGCTTTTCAAGTCTTCTTAAAACATCTCTGTCCATGATGTATTCCTTTCCTTGAAATCGTATTGCATGGCGGACTGTATAAAGCCCGCCTGCAAATTCAAATCAGAAATTATTAATTATTAATTGTTAATTATTAATTAATCAGTCTCTTACCTTGATGTGAACTTCTCTGAGCTGCTGCTCTGTTACCTCGCCGGGAGCGCCCATCATAACGTCCTGAGCGTTGCCGTTGAGCGGGAATGCGATAACGTCACGGATGGTCTCCTCGCCTGCGATGAGCATGATCATTCTGTCAACGCCGGGAGCCATACCTGCGTGGGGAGGCGCACCGTAAGCGAATGCGTTATAAAGCGCACCGAACTTTGCCTTTACATCCTCCTCGCCGTAGCCTGCGATCTCGAATGCCTTCTGCATGATATCGGGGTTGTGGTTTCTTACAGCACCCGAGGACAGCTCGATACCGTTGCATACGATGTCGTACTGGTATGCGAAGATGTCCAGCGGATCCTTGTTGAGGAGTGCGTCCATACCGCCCTGGGGCATGGAGAAGGGATTGTGTGTGAAGTCTATCTTGTTTGTCTCGCTGTTAAGCTCGTACATGGGGAAGTCCACGATGAAGCAGAACTCAAATCTGCTGTCGTCGATAAGCTCCATGCGCTTTGCGACCTCTGTCCTGATCTCTCCTGCGAACTTGGGAGCGTTCTTTGCACTGTCTGCGATGAAGTAGAGAACATCGCCAACTTCAAGCTCGCAGCGCTCTGCCAGCTCTTTTCTCTGTGCGTCGTCCAGGAACTTGTCGATAGGACCGTTGTACCTGAAGCCGCCGTTCTCGCCCTCTTCCACCTTGAAGTAGCCGAGACCCTTCATGCCGACCTCTGTTGTGGCGAACTCCTCCATGCTCTTGAAGAATGTCTTGGAGCGGCTTGCCATCTGGGGTACACGGATGCCTCTTACTGTCTTGTTGCAGAAGGGCTTGAACTCGCTGTCAACGAACAGGTCGGACAGCTCCTTGATGATGAGGGGGTTGCGCAGATCGGGCTTGTCGGTACCGTACATCAGCATGGAGTCGTTGAATGCGATACGTCTGAAGGGGGGCTTTACGACCTCCTTGCCCGAAAACTCCTTGAAGGTGTTGTAGATAACTGTTTCAGCCACCTCGAACACGTCCTCCTGTGTTGCGAAAGCCATCTCGAAGTCGAGCTGGTAGAACTCGCCGGGGGAGCGGTCCTGTCTTGCGTCCTCGTCACGGAAGCAGGGCGCGATCTGGAAGTAGCGGTCGAAGCCCGAAGCCATCAGGAGCTGCTTGAACTGCTGAGGAGCCTGGGGAAGCGCATAGAACTTGCCCTTATGCTTTCTGCTGGGTACGAGGTAATCTCTTGCACCCTCGGGAGAGGAAGCGGTGAGGATGGGGGTCTGGATCTCCATAAAGCCCATGTCCTCCATCTGACGTCTGAGATAGCTGAGTATCTTGGAACGCAGAACGATATTGTCGTGGATTTTCTTATTTCTGAGGTCGAGGTAGCGGTACTTCAGTCTGAGATCCTCTCTTGTCTGTGTGGAGTTCTCGATCTCAAAGGGCAGGCCCAGCTTGCAGGGACCGAGTATCTCAAGGCTGTCTGCCTTGAGCTCTACCATACCTGTTGCGAGCTTGGGGTTTACTGTTTCCTCGTCGCGGCGTGTCACCTTGCCGCATACCTTTACTACTGTTTCCTTTGTCACGCCGTCCAGCAGGCTGTCGTTGGAAAGTACGACCTGTGTGACGCCGTAGTGATCTCTGAGGTCTACGAAGATAACGCCGCCGTGGTCACGGACGGTATCCACCCAGCCCGTCAGGGTCGCGTCCTGACCGATGTGGTCAACGCTGAGTTCGTTGCAGGTGTGTGTTCTGAGCATAATGATATCTCCTTTTCAAATTTGTTTACACAATGCTTGCGATACGGATATACAGCGACCTTTTCTGCTTTTTTAAAAACAAAAAAGACGCCTTTTGTCCGCACATGGGACGAAAGACATCTTCCGCGATACCACCCAAATTGACCCCGCATATCGCAAGGTCCACTCAATTCATATTAACGCAATGTAACGTGCGGTTCTAGTGACCGTGAAACGGCGTTCTTCCGCAAGCTCCGGAGTGTTTTTCGCGCAGGCACATTACCGTTTTGCACCAAACAACGGCTCTCTGTGAATGTGTTGATGCGTTACTCTCTCCATCAAAGCCTATTATGATACATACAGTATAGCACAATTTTTTTCGGCTGTCAATATTTTTGACCGCATTTCCGCAAAAAATTCACGGGCAGACGGGGATATTCCCCCTGTCTTCTGCCCTGTTCCACAGAAAGACCGCCCCCGACATATATCGGGAGCGGTGGTGGTATGCTTTATCACGAGTGATCTCTCAGCCAGTTTCTCATGAATATGCCGTTCTCGGTGAGGTTGCTGTCGCTCCAGCCGCCTGTGGAGCTTGCTCCAGGCTTAAGCAGTGATGCCGCCTCCGCCTTGTCGCACAGCGACCAGTTCATGTAGCTTATGTTCAAGCTGTCCAGCAGCTCCAGCCACTGTCTTGCCTCGTCGAAATTGTTGTAGCCGTTGCCCGAGGCGTCGCAGTTACCGAACTCCGTTACCATAACAGGCAGACCACTGTTGTGGCAGTTCTTCAGCCTGTCGCGCAGCCAGCTTCCGTGGGTCGCGGCATAATAGTGCAGCGCGTACATCACGTTATCGTATTCCAGCGGATCGGCAAGCGCCTTGTCGATATCCTGAGACCATGTGGGGGTTCCCACTATCACAACGCTGTCGGGGTCGTTCGCGCGGATGACGGGGATCACTTCCTCGGCGTAGGGCTTTACATCACCGCCCCAGGAGGCGTAGCCGTTAGGCTCGTTGCAGATCTCGTAGATTATATTGGGATAGTCCGCGTACTTTTCGGACATATATCCGAAGAAGCGCAGCGCGTCCGCCTTTCTCACCTGCGGGGACTGGTCCTGCAGGATGTGCCAGTCAACTATGACATACATATCAAGCTCTATGCAGGCATCAACGGCGTTCTGCACTGTCTGCTCTATGCCTGCCCTGGTGCTGTCGGTGTAGCCCTCGCCTGCGCCTGTGTACATGGCAAGACGGATGACGTTGATGTTCCACTCGTCACGCAGGTACTTGAACACGGATTTGTTCGCAAATGCGGGGAACCACTGTATTCCGTGGGTGGAGATGCCGCGGAGCTGCACGGGAGAACCATCCGCTGCCACAAGGTCGGTGCCCTTTACCGAGAGCTGTCCGCAATCGGACACAAGACCGTATCTGCCCGTTACCTCGATATCGCCTGCGGAGGGCGGCTGCTGGGTATCCTGAGGGGGAGCGGAGGGTGCATCGCTGCCGCTGTTGTTATTGTTATCGTTGTTATTATCGTTGTTACTGCCGCTGCCCGCAGAGGTGCTCACCCTCTGTCCGTCGGCGGTGATGTCTATCTTTGTTACCGCCTTGCCCGTCTTTACGATACCGCCGAAGGTGACCTCGGCACCGTTCGGGAGCTCTCCGTTGTACTCGGCGTTGCCCACAAGGAGCTGCGTGCCGCTGCACTCCGCAACGGAGGCGTTCCAGAGCTGCACGACCTCGACATTCTGTCCGAAGCCGAGTTCCAGCTTCCAGCTGCTTATATCGCTGCCTGTGGTGTTCCTTACAACAAGGTCTATCTGTGTGCACTGACTGCCGCTGTCCTCCCAGGAGGAGCCTATCGTATAGCTCACGCTGAGGGCGGGGCTCTCCTGAGGCGCGTCGTTTTCGGAGGGGTCGTCTGCCGACACCGCAGACCCCGAGGTGGAGCCGCCCTCATCGGGCGTGCTGCTGTTGGTGTCCGTCGGGGGAGCTGCCGTATCGGAGGAGGTGTCGGTATTATCACCGCTGTCCTGCTGTCCGCTGTTATCCTGCGGAGAGGAGCTGCCCTCTCCCGAAACAGTCGCCGAGGAGGTGGTCTGCGAGCCGCTCTGCTCCGCACCCGAGTGCACCTCGCTGTCGGCGCAGCCGAAGGATGTCAGCATCACTGCCGATGCGAGCATAGCTGCCAGAACACGTTTCATGTTTTTCATCTGATCTTTTCCTTTCAAAAAACTTACTAACTAATATAATACAACAAAATATGGATTTTGTAAATAGAATTTTACAATACCGATTGACAAACCCATACCATTCATGTATAATCTCTGTAAGAAAATATTACCAACAATATCCGAGGTACTTTTATGAGCGAGAAAAAAATATTCACAGACCAGGCGGGATATCTCCCCGAGATGGAGAAAAAGGCTGTCGTTACGGTTGACGCAAAGCGGTTTGAGGTCATCAACGGTGCGGGGGATGTCGTCCTCGGCGGAGATGTTGTGCCCTTCGGCTATGACGAGGCCTCAGGGGATACGGTCGGCATCGCGGACTTCTCCTCCCTCACAGCAGCGGGGAGGTATCATCTGCGCCTTGACAGCGGCGAGGTGTCCTATAGCTTCGAGATAGGCGGCGATGTTTACAGAAGCTGCTTTGACGATGTCACAAAGGCATACTATTTCCTGCGCTGTGGCTGCGCCCTCGAAGCAAAGCACGCGGGAGAGTTCACCCATGCGCCCTGCCATACCGAAAAGGCACTGCTGTGGGAGGACAGGAGCATAGCCCTTGATGTAACAGGCGGCTGGCATGATGCAGGCGATTACGGCAGATACACCACCGCGGCAGCGTGTGCGCTGGGGCATCTGCTTTATGCCTTTAAATTCTATCCGGAGGTGTTTGAAAAGCAGGATATAAACATCCCCGAAAGCGGCGGCGCGCTCCCCGATATCCTCGCGGAATGTAAGGTGGAGCTGGACTGGCTGATGAAGATGCAGCGACAGGACGGCGCAGTGTATCACAAGGCGACCACCGCCCATCATGCGGCTTTCGTGATGCCCGAGGAGGATACCGCACAGATGTTCGTGCTGCCTCCCTCCTCCATGGCGACAGCGGATATCGCCGCTGTGTGCGCCCTTGCAAGCGGCATCTATCGGGAGTTCGACAGCAGCTATGCGGACAGGCTTTATGAGGCCTCGCTCAGAAGCTACGGCTGGCTGGAGCTTAATCCGGATTTCCTGTTCCGTCACTGTGAGGGCTGCGATACGGGCGGCTACGGCGAGAGGACCGACCTTGACAACCGCTTCTGGGCAGCCGCGGAGCTGTATGCCCTTACAGGGGACGAAAAGTACCTGTCTGCCCTCACCCACCTTGCCGACAAGGAGATGAACCTTACGGCACTGGGCTACGGAGATATCGCAGGACTTGGGGCACTGGCATACATCATGTGCACAGAGGAGAGCGACCCGCTCCGCCGCAGGCTGGTGCAGGGCTTTACAGAACACGCTGAAAGGCTTGCCGCGGTATGCGACAGGTGCGGCTACGGGGCTTCGCTTCCGCCCGATATGCGCGGATATCACTGGGGCAGCAATATGTCGCTGCTGAAAAACGGAATGATATTCCTCATCGCGGACAGATTCGGCGGCACCGACAGGTTTGAAAGCTACGCCGCGGCACAGCTGCATTATCTGCTGGGCTGCAACGCCCTCGGCTACAGCTATGTAAGCGGTACGGGCGGGCACTGCATAAACTATCCCCACCTGCGCCCCGCCTTTGCCGACGGAATAGAACGCTGCATCCCCGGCATGGTGAGCGGCGGTCCCAACGGCCACCCCTCGGACGAGGATGCAAAAAGACTGATCCCCGAGGGTACTCCGCCCATGAAGTGCTTCGCCGATGACTACAGATGCTATTCCCTCAACGAGATAACCATCTACTGGAACTCCCCCGCGGTATTCCTGCTGGCGCACTTCTGCAGAGAAAAATGACACGTGTCTGTTATCAGCATTCTGACGGTTTTGATTGTGCAAACCTTACAATATAAGAAAAACATATTGACACACGCGTTTTTCGTAAAATATAATATATAATAGGAAAATCTTTAATATCAATGCAAGAAAAGAGTGAAACACTTGTACTCACCATTATGGAACAAGGTGTTCGGTACGGCAATAGACGCGCTGACCTCGCACTGCACAGATATCGGCGCATTCCTGCTGGACCACAGGACAGAGACCGCCGAGATAGACAGGAACGGCCTTAAGCTGCTGGGCATCAGCAGTGCCCCCGATTACGGGGAGGTATCCTCGGTAATATCACAGGCTGTAAAAAACGACAGCGACACCTCCGCAAGGATAATCATAGCGGAAAAGAACGATGATATCACCGCAGGCTTTATACACCTTAACAAAGACCGCTCCGCGGAATACAGCAGCGATCTGCCTGTGTACTCCTATGCCGAGTTCATTTCCGCAGTGACCCAGAGCGCACAGAACAGCCTGCTGGCACTGCTGCAGATAGAGGAATACGGCAATTCCGACCTGAACGGCGTGGATATCTCCACTGTGCTGACCGCTATCATCGCAAATACGCCGAAAGGCTCGATACTCTCCGCCTCGGTCAAGAACCGATTCTGGCTGTATATCCCTGACTTCACTGACGATAAGGTGGACTTTCTCGAGTCCCTGCAGAGATCCGTAAAGGATTATCTGCTGGAAAACAGCACCTCACACCGTAACCTCACTTTCTCCGCAGGCTGCGGAGCGGATGTTCCGCTGCCCTCACAGCGTATGCAGACAGCGGAATTCACCCTGTTCGACGCAACGGCGGCAGGCATCGGCACGGTGCGTGCATACTCCGACGAGCGGTACGAGCGTCAGAAAACAGAATACGAAAATATGCGCCGTTTTTCAAGACTGGTGGACGGAAACCTGTTCAGATACCACTTCCAGCCCATCGCAAGCGCGCGCAACGGCGATATCATCGCCTACGAGGCACTGATGCGCACCGACAGCAGCATCGGCATGAATCCCCTTGAGGTGCTGGGTGCCGCAACAAAGCTGGGCAGGCTTTACGATATTGAAAAGGCGACTATGCGCAACGCACTGGAATATATCAGCGACCATCAGGAGGAGTTCGGGGACAGAAAGCTGTTCGTAAACTCCATCCCCGCGCACATCCTGTCCTACGCAGACTGGGACAGCCTTGTGCAGGACTACGGCGAGCTTATGCAGAAGCTGGTAATAGAAATGACAGAGCAGACAGAGCTTGACGATGACCGCCTTGCAATAATCCACGACCGCCTCAGACGCAACGGAATAAAGCTTGCGATAGACGACTACGGCACGGGATATTCAAACGCATCCAATCTCCTGCGCTATACGCCCGATTACGTAAAGATAGACCGCTCGCTTATCGAGGGAATAAACGCAAATCCCAGGATGCAGAAATTCGTTTCGGGCATCATCGAGTTCATACACGAGAACGGCTACTCCGCCCTGGCTGAGGGCGTGGAGACCCGCGAGGAACTGAGCACGATGATACAGTTAGGCGCGGATCTTATCCAGGGCTATTACATATCAAAGCCAAAGCCCTTTACACTGCATCGTATCACCGATGCGCTCAGGAACGAGATCGCGGAATTCAATCTGATGCTCTCGGAAAACAACGTAAAGGTATATCACCCCGAGGAAAACGAGGTCGTGGATCTTTCGGTGCTTATGGCGGAGCATTACGGCTCGATCTTCGCGGAGACTGAAAATATCACTATAGAGGGAATAAGGGAGAACGTATTCAACTGTCCGATAATCGTAAAGGACGGATTACGCTGCAACATGACCCTCAGGAATGCAAACATCACCACAGAAAAGGAAAGCCCTGTCATAACCTTAGGCGTCGGCGCAGATGTCACACTGAACATAGATGGCAGGAACGAGATCAGCAGCCGCGGAATATGGGTACCGCAGACAGCATCACTAAGGATCGTCGGCGAGGGCTCACTGCACGTTCACTGCGAGGTGCTCAGCAGCTACGGCATAGGCGTTGACAAGGACAACAGCCCCGGAAACATCACGGTAGAATGCAGCGGCAAGCTGCGTGTGGACTCCAACGGCGAAAATGCGGTAGCTATCGGCGGCGGAAAGAACACAGGCGGAACCGCGATCCGCATACTCAACGGCGATATAGAGGTGCACTGCTCGGGCGGAAACTGCGTAGGCATCGGTAATTTCGACGGCTCAAGTGTGATAGATATCAGCAAGGTGATCTGCAATATCGAGCTTTCCGCTTCAAGCGCAGTGGGTATCGGCTCACTCACGGGAAGCACCGATATAATGATGGAGAACTACGCCATGAACATAGTGGGCTCGGGCGTAAACCTCTGCGGCATAGGCTCACTCAAGGACGGCGACGGAAAGATATACATCTCCAGCGGCACGCTCAACTGCGATATGCACGGACGCAGCATAGTTTGCGTAGGCGCGGACAAGGGCGATGTGGACTGTATCGTAAAGTCCACCAGAGCATACCTCTACTGCGAGGGCGGCACGGTCTGCGGTGTAGGTGATATCAACGGAAGCGGCAATATCAGCCTTAAGGAATGTGGTGTAGACATGACATTCCTGTGCAAGGACGGCCTTGGAATAGGCAGCAAAAAAGGCTCGCTCAACACCGAAAACGTTGCGGAAACGATCAAGATCAACGAATAAACAAATATCCCCTGAACAGATATCATCTCTGCTCAGGGGATATTTTGCGTCATCTGCGGAAAAGCCTCATTCTGCGCTGCGCGGCAGCCATTCTGCGCTGCTTTTCGGCATCGGTGTCCAGCGCGTAGCCGTCCTGCGTTTCAACAAGCACGCTGCCCTCGCGCGCACCCTCGGGAAGCTCGGACAGGCTCACTTCAAAAAAGCTTCCGTCCCGCTCTATCACCGCTATCCCGTTTTCTATCCTGTCTATCTTCATGCTGCATCCTCCTTGTTTTCTGCCGTTACATGATAAAGCTCGTTCCCGTCGGTCACGAATACTATCGAGCCGCAGTCCTTTGTGGTAAGCACCTCTGCGCCCGTGTCAACGATGCGGTCCACCACCTTTTTTACAGGGTGGCCGTAGTGATTATCCTCACCCACGCTTATAACCGCATAGTCCGGCCGAACGCGCTGCAGGAACTCGCTGCAGCTTGAGGTCACGCTTCCGTGGTGCCCCACCTTCAGCACATCCGCCCTCAGATCGGTGAAGGATGCGACAAGATCAAGCTCCGCCTCCTTTTCCATATCTCCCGTGAACAGGAAGCTGTAATTGCCGCTTTCAAGCTTTGCAACGACGGAATGATCGTTAAGGGCGATGTATCTGTCCGAAAGCGGGCCGATAAGCCTCAGCACCGTGCCCTCGCACAGTACTATCTCCCTGCCCACCTCGGCATACACCGCGTCGATATTCCTCTCATCGATAACATCAAGCAGGTCTATGTAATAATCCGTTGTCGGCAGCTTGCCGTCGGGGATGTCGGACATTATGAACTCCCCCACCTCGAAAGACGAGAGTATCTGCGGCATACCGCCGATATGGTCGGAGTGAGGATGGGTGCCTATCACATAGTCCAGCCTGCCCACTCCGAAGCTGCGTATATAGCGTATCAGATCGCCGATGTCGTCATCCTCGCCGCAGTCGATCAGCGCGGTCTTGTCGGGAGTGATTATCAGCGAGCAATCCCCCTGCCCCACATCAACAAAATGCACGGCGATCTCGTCCTGCTGCACCGTCACGTGAGGATGCCGCAGATAGTCCGAAGTCTGTAAGATCTCGGAAAGCGTGGGCAGCCAAGCCAGATGCAGCCAGTGCTCGTTTACGAACACAAGCATCGGCATCGTCCACGCCACTATGAAAGTGATATAAAAGGCGTATCCCGCTATTTTTGCCTTACTTACCTTTTTTGTGCTGCTTTCGCTGCTGCTTTTGCGGCGCGGGCTGCTGCCTTTGCTGACGGGTCTTTTTCTGCTGGTTTTGTGTCCTTGGTCCTGTCGCCGTTTTTCTGCCATTGGTTCTCCTTTCGGCGGAGGTGTGCTTTGCGCCGTTATCCTGCTCTGACGGGGTTATCAGGCAATCCTTGCCGAAGCCGATAAGGTCGCGGCGCTTCGCCATGATAAGTGCTTTTTCGACAAGGCGTTTGTTCTCGGGCTTGAAGTACTGTAAAAGTGCGCGCTGCATCGCCTTGTCCTCAGCGGTGCGCGGAACGAAAACAGGCTCCATAGTGTAGGGGTCGAGGCCTGTGTAGAACATCGCCGTTGATATCGTACCCGGAGTGGGATAGTAGTCCTGCACCTGCTCGGGACGGATGTTGTGCTTTTTGAGGAACACCGCAAGCTCCACCGC
The DNA here is from genome assembly GCA_045540255.1 of Oscillospiraceae bacterium. Classification (GTDB taxonomy): domain Bacteria; phylum Bacillota; class Clostridia; order Oscillospirales; family Ruminococcaceae; genus CAG-115. Next base: position 19,180 of record JAZQGZ010000080.1, read on the forward strand.
CTCATTGAGGGTGCAGCCCGGATGCGAGGACATCAGATACGGCACCAGATACTGCTCCTTGCCGCACTTTTTTGTAGAGGCATAAAACCGCTTCTGGAACTCCTCGTACACCTCCACGTGGGGCTTGCCCATGTAGTCCAGCACCTTGTTGCTGGCGTGCTCGGGTGCGACCTTGAGCTGTCCGCTTACGTGGTGCTCCACAAGCTCGTCCAGAAACTCGCTGTTCCTGTCGGCAAGGATGTAGTCGTAACGTATGCCTGAGCGGATGAATATCTTCTTCACCTTTTTTATGGAGCGCAGGCGGCGCAGCAGCTTTAAATAATCGCTGTGATCCGCGATGAGGTTCTTACAGGGCGTGGGAGCAAGGCACTTTTTACCCTTGCACATACCGTGCTGCTCCTGCTTTGCGCAGGAGGGCTGACGGAAATTTGCGGTAGGGCCTCCCACATCGTGGATGTAGCCCTTGAAGTTCGGCTTTTCAGAGAGCATGACAGCCTCGTTATACACCGACTCCTCGCTCCTTGTCTGGATGCGCCTGCCCTGATGCAGCGCGATGGAGCAGAAGTTACAGAAACCATAGCAGCCGCGGTTGTGGGTGATGGAGAACTCCACCTCCTGTATCGCGGGGACTCCGCCCTCCCTGTCGTACATGGGATGATAAGCACGCATATAAGGCAGCTCGTAGGCGTAGTCGAACTCGGACTGCGTAACGCTGCGCTGCGGCGGATTCTGCACCAGCATCATATTTCCGTGACGCTGAACTATCGTCCTGCCGTATACCTCGTCCTGCTCGTCATACTGCTTGCGGCACGCCTTTGCGTATGCTTTTTTGTTGGTGCTTACTATCTCGTAGGAGTCGCACTGCACCGCGCCTATCGGCGTATTCTCGGGCTTTGTGAGATAACAGGTGCCGCGCAGGTCGTGCATCTCGGACAGCTTCATGCCTGCCTTGAAGTTGTTGAGCATCTGAGAGAGTGTGACCTCGCCCATGCCGTACATAAGCAGGTCTGCGCCTGTGTCCACCAGCACGGAGGGCATAACACTGTCGCTCCAGTAGTCGTAGTGTGCAAAGCGGCGCAGCGAGGCCTCAAGGCCGCCGACGGATATCTCCACATCGGGGAAAAGCTGCTTAAGCTTTCGGCAATAAACGGTAAGCGCACGGTCGGGACGCTTTCCGCCCTTTCCACCGGGAGAGTATGCGTCATCGTATCTCTTTTTGAGGGCAACGGTGTAATTGGACACCATGCTGTCTATGTTTCCGCCCGACACCATGAAGCAATACTTAGGCCTGCCGAGCTTTTTGTAATCCTCGTCGCTGACGGGCTGGGCGATGACTCCCACGGTGAAGCCCGCCGCCTCTATCATACGGGAGATTATAGCAATTCCGAAGGTGGGATGGTCAACGTAAGCGTCCCCCGTGAACACGATGAAATCAAGCTGTTCTATACCACGCTCGGTCATATCCTGCTTTGATACAGGTAAAAAAGGCATATTTAAATTCCTCACTTTTGATAATTCGCAGCCCTTTCGGACTGCGAATTCTTATATTTATTTCTGCTGGAGCTTGCGCTCGTACCACTCCTGCTTGGTCATAAGCACCTGACGGGGCTTGCTTCCCTCGAAGGGGCCCACTACGCCCATCTCCTCCATTATGTCGATAAGGCGTGCCGCCCTGCCGTAGCCCAGCTTGAAGCGGCGCTGTAATGCGGAGGTGCTTGCCTGTCCCGCCTCTACAACGTACTCGATAGCCTCCTCCAGCTTTTCGTCGGAGGTGTCGATATCGCCACCGACATCCGAACCGCCTGCGGGACCCTTTCCGTCGCCCGAGGATACCATCTCCGTCTGACGCTCGATCTCCTCCATGATGCTTTCATCGTACTCTGCCGCAAAGGTCTGCTTGATGAAATCAACAACGCGCTCCACTTCCTTGTCGGATACGTAACAGCCCTGGATACGCACGGGCTTGGGCATACCTACGGGCATATACAGCATATCGCCGTTGCCGAGGAGCTTTTCCGCTCCGCCGCCGTCAAGGATGACGCGGCTGTCCATCTGGGAGGCAACCATCAGCGCGATACGGCTGGGGATGTTCGCCTTGATAAGACCTGTAACTACGTTTACGGTGGGACGCTGTGTCGCGATAACAAGGTGCATACCTGCGGCACGCGCCATCTGTGCAAGGCGCACTATGCTGTCCTCAACATCCTTGGGAGATGCCATCATAAGGTCGGCAAGCTCGTCGATGAATATAACGATGTGGGACATCTTTTTAAGTCCGCTGTTGGGATCCTTGGCAAGCTCGTTGAAGCCGCCGAAATCGCGGACGTTGTTCTCGGAGAACAGCTTGTATCTGTTCAGCATCTCGTTTACCGCCCAGGCAAGCGCGCCCGCCGCCTTCTTTGCGTCGGTCACAACGGGGATCAGCAGGTGCGGTATGCCGTTGTACATCATGAACTCTACCTTCTTGGGGTCGACCATTATAAGGCGGACCTCCTCGGGGGTGGACTTCATGAGGATGCTCATGATTATGGAGTTTACACAGACGGACTTACCCGAGCCTGTGGTACCTGCGATAAGCAGATGCGGCATCTTCGCCACGTTACAGGTGATGGTCTCGCCGCTGATATCCTTGCCGAGCACGGTCTCAAGCTTTTTATCGAAGCTCTTCCTGAAGTCGGAGGTGTCAACCAGCTCGCGGAAATAAACGGTGTCCTTCTGCTTGTTGGGAACCTCTATACCTACCGCCGCCTTGTTGGGGATAGGCGCCTCTATACGCACGCCTGCCGCCGCAAGATTAAGGGCGATATCGTCCACAAGGTTGGTTATCTTGGAGATCTTGACGCCGGGCGCAGGCTGAAGCTCATAACGGGTGACAGAGGGGCCGCGGCTTACGCCTACTATCTTTGTCTGCACGCCGAAGCTCCTGAGGGTCTCCACAAGGGTATCGGAGTTCTTCTGTATCTCAGCGTCGATATCGTGCTGTGCAAGCTTCTTCTCCACGGGATTGAGCAGAGTAACGGGCGGCAGTGTGTACACATCACTGAGCTTAAGCTGCTGCTTCTCCCCGGCAGGCTTTGCCGTGGTGGCAGGCTTTGCCGCCGTCTGCTGCACGGGAGTATTTATCTGCGGTATCTTTCCGCCCATGGGCACAGGGTCCTTTACAGGCTGCACCTGAGGCACCACATCGTCGATATCAAAGGGAAGCTCCGCCTCGTCGGAATTGGATATATCCGCCCTCGGTGCGTCGATTATCTCCTTCACCTTTACGGGCTTTTCCTCCACGGGGTCGGTATTGAAGCGGTTTATCGCGTCAAGGATAGGTACAAGCTCGCCGTCCTTATCCTCAAGCGGGTCGCGCTCCTGCTCCTCCGCTGCGTCAAGCACCGCCTTGTTCTTCTCCATTATGAAGTCCTGCAGCGCTTTCATGTACTCCTTGCTGTCCTCATTCTGCTCCTGCAGGATGTTGGGAGGCTCGGGCTTTGCGGGAGGCTCGGGCTTTATCGCCTCGACATTACGTCCCGTCGCATCGGGGGTTATCTCAGCCGCCTTTGCCGCTGCAACGTCCTCGTCAACGCTGTGGGCGATGCGGCTTAAACGCTCCGCGTTCTCGCGCTCCGCTATCTCGTTGTTTATCTCGTTGATTATGCGCTCCTGCTCAAGACGCTGAAACTCCTCCTCCGCGAGGGCACGCTCCTCAACGCGGCGCCTGTGGTGCTCAACAGCCTTGTTCTTTGTCTTCTTTATCGGGTCGGAGATCTTGTGTACGAAATCCACCACTGTAAGCTTTGAAACGATGAGGAAGAACACCAGCGCAAGCAGGATGATGATGATACCTGCCCCCACCTGTCCCAGAAGCAGCAACGGCGAGCCGAGGAACAGCGCGAACACGCCGCCTCCGCGGAACTCGTAGCCTGCAACGTACAGGTCTGCGAAGAACTCGAAGAAATCGCGGGAGGTGGGAACGCCCACTGCGAAAATCTGTACCGCCGCACTCACCATAAGCACAAGCAGTGACAGACAGATAATGGTGTTTCTGATGCGCTTTCTCAGCGCATTTGCCGAAACAAGCACCGCAACATAGATCATGGAGGGGCCTACAAGGTACGCGGAATAACCGAACATACCGTGCATGAAATCAAACAGCAGGCGCCAGCCCTCCTCCTCGCCGCCCGGTATCACCGCGCACAGCGTGAGGAATATTCCCACTGCGAACAGTATCACCGAGGTGATGTGATGGCGCACTCTCGCCTTTGCGGCAGCCTCCTCGCGCAGACGCTGCTTCTCCTCCTCGATGGCCTTTTTGGAGCGGGATGCAGATGTACTCTGCTTCACTGCGCCCTTTGCCTGTGATCTTGTATTTTTATTAGACGTGGTAGTTTTCTTCTCTGCCATGATGTCTTTACTTCCTTTTCTTTATAGAGCGGTCAATTATTGAATAGTGAGATCAGCGGGGTGCCCGTAGCGTGCTCGAAGATGCCTGCCGCAACGCAAGCTATACCAAGCAGCAGCGTGTACACTCCGAATATCCTGAATCTGTCCTTTTTCAGCAGCCACGAAACAAGCTTTATCGCAAGGAATCCAACCACTGCCGAAACGACAAAGCCGATGCCGAGAGCCACCCAGTCAAGCTGCATATCGGACTGCAGTGCGTCGCCCAGCTCCAGCACGCTTCCGCCCAGTATCGCGGGGATGCCGAGGATGAACGCAAAGGTCACTGCCGTCTGCTTCTCAAGGCCGCAGAAAAGTCCTGCCGCCGTGGTGGTGCCCGAGCGGGAAACGCCCGGGAAAAGTGCGATGCACTGGAATAGTCCTACGGTTATGCTGTCCTTGAGCGTCATGTCCTCGCCCTGCTTCACGCCCTTGCTGCACTTATCCGAAAGGAACAGCAGCAGCGCAGTGAACATAAAGGCTGCGCCCTCGAAGATGATGTCGCCGTCGCCCTGTCTGCCCGTGAAGAACTCCTCGAAAAGATACACGGGAACCAGTACCAGCGTTGCGATTATCACCATGAACATCATGCGGCGGGTGCCGTTCATGCCGCGCCACGAGAACTTACCCGTGAACACATCGCGGATGGTGAGGAAGAACTCCTTTATCATTCCCCATATCGTTTCCCGGAATGCCACGAACACCGCCACCAGCGTGCCGAGGTGGAGCACTATCGAAAGGATAAGTGCCGCCTCGCCGTCGATGCCCGTGATGTGCTGAAGCACCGAAAGGTGTCCCGAGCTTGAAACGGGAAGAAACTCCGTCAGGCCCTGTACGATGGCCTGTATTATCACAGTTATGTAGTCCATATTATTTCCCCTTTATCTATGTACCTGCGCGGGCGGACCGCACAGTATCGTTTACGTTATATCAAGAAAGTCCGCAGGGTCCGTGGAAAACCTGCGCGAGAGCCTCTGCACCCCGTCGGTGACGGTGTACTCGCAGAAGCCGTACCTTGTACGGCGGATAACGGTGCTTACGGGCAGCTCCTGCGGGAAGATATCCGCAAGGCTGACGATGGTGTGAAGTATCATCGCTCGCCGCTCCAGTCTCCGCTGTTTATCCTGCGGACCGCTGTCGCACCATGGGGCACTGCCCTTGAGGCGGTCTTTTTCGCCGTGGTCTTACCCTTTGCAGCAGTCTTTGTCTTTGCTTTTTTCGTTGCCCTTGCAGGCTTCTCCGTTTTGTCGGGAGAGCTTTCCTCGATAAGCTGATACAGGCACTCCACCGCATCGGAAAGTCCGCCGAGGCGGTCGATAAGCCCCTCCCTCACGGCAGTCTCGCCGTTCACCGAGGTGCCCACGTCCATCACAAGCTCATCCTTTTCCATCATAAGCTCGCTGAAGCGCTGCGAGGATATCCTGCTGTTGTCCGTGACGAAGCGCGTGATGCGCTCCTGCATCTTCTCAAAATAGGACATCGTCTGCGGCACGCCCAGCACCATTCCATTCATCCGCACAGGATGTATCGTCATGGTAGCCGAGGGCACGATGAAGCTCACCTGCGCGCTCACTGCGAGCGGCACGCCTATGGAATGTCCCCCTCCCACTACTATCGAGACAGTGGGCTTTGACATCCCCGCGATAAGCTCCGAGATGGCAAGTCCCGCCTCCACGTCGCCGCCGACAGTGTTCAGCACTATGAGAAGCCCCTCAATGGTGCGGTCCTGCTCGATGGCTACCAGCGCAGGGATGATATGCTCGTATTTTGTGGTCTTGTTCTGGGGCGGCAGGATATAGTGCCCCTCTATCTGTCCGATAATGGTCAGACAATGAATGTTGTGACGCGCGTTCGCGGCGGCGATTATGCCGTTGTCGGCGCGGTCCTCCTGCTCCTGCTCATAGCTTTCGCCCATGTGTTCGCTGATGATAATCATTCCTTTCGTAAAACAATATATAACAATATTATTTCAGCAAAAGGGCGTGTTATGCAAACACATTATAAGAACCGCACGCCGTTATCCAAATCAAAGATTTGGACGGCTGAGCGAACCTTGAAATATGACATGATTGCTTCGCAATCACGACCTTGCGGTCGTTCTGTGCAAGCAAGCTTGCACAGGTTATATCATCATTGCCGAAAGGACATTGTCGTTTATGCTCATATCGGTGCTGAGTATCTTCTCTCTGAGGGGAAGTATCTTTGAGGGAGCTACCGAGATTATGTCAACGCCCATCGCAAGGAACATCTCTGTAAGCTGAGTATCAGCGCCAAGTTCTCCGCAGATGCCTATCCATGCACCGTTTTTGTGTGCGTTGTCGGCAGCAAGCTTTATCATTCTGAGTACCGCCTGGTGGTGTGCGTGTCGGTCAAGCTCGGGGCTCTGCCTGTCGATGGCGAGCGTATACTGGGCAAGGTCGTTGGAGCCTATCTCGAAGAAGTCCACCTCACGTGCAAGCAGGTCGCTTATCATTACGGCGGCGGGAGTTTCTATCATGATGCCGATCTCGATGTTGCTGCTGTACGGGAGTTTTTCATCGGAAAGCTCCTGCTTTACCTTAGCAAGCATCGCTTTTATCTCACGTATCTCCTCAAGGGAGATTATCATCGGGAAAACAATTCCCAGCTTTCCGTAAACGGAGGCTCTCAGGAGCGCACGCAGCTGAGTTTTGAATATGTCGGGACGGCTAAGACAGAAGCGTATCGCACGGCATCCGAGCGCAGGATTGTCCTCCTCCTCAAGGTTGATATACTCCGGACCCTTGTCGGCTGCGATATCAAGCGTTCTTATCACTACTAGTTTACCGTTCATTTTTTCAAGTATACGGCGGTAGGTGTGATACTGGTATTCCTCGGAGGGATAGTCACTGCTTGCGTAGTAAAGAAACTCACTTCTCAGCAGACCTATACCCTCGCAGTCGTTTTCCTTCGCTGCGGTGATGTCGTTTACTCCCGATGC
>JAZQGZ010000081.1:0-6569 GCA_045540255.1 Oscillospiraceae bacterium
CATGGCAGCTATGGCACTCAAAGTTCCGCTGTCATGGCTTATGACCGACCACAGCGGCGAGATCAAGGAGGAGTCACAATGAACAAATACAAAATCTACCTCACAAAATCTGCTGAAGTGGCGGCACTCATATCCAAAGCACACGAGCTCGGCAAAGACGGCGTGTGCCTCAAATTGATAAGCAGTGCCGAGTGCCAACCCGAAAAGATACCCGCCATCTACATGGACAAGGGTTATTATGCGGCGGTGATCGTTTATAGAGAAGATGCACCCGTAAAGCCGTATGAGCTTATTATTGCGTGAGGAGGACAAAAACAGTGTCGAAAATTGATTACAGCAAGCTCAGCGAGATTACCGTCACAAATCAGGCAGAGATGGACGCTATCCCCGATGATTTCAAGGGCAGGATCTACATAAATTGTACTGCTACAGTGGCGGTCAATAAGCGGTATTATTGGTGCGTCGAGGCTTGGGGAAACTCCTCCGTCGAGGCTTGGGGAAACTCCTCCGTCGTGGCTCGGGGAAACTCCTCCGTCGTGGCTTGGGGAAACTCCTCCGTCGTGGCTAGGGAAAACTCCTCTGTCGTGGCTTGGGAAAACTCCTCTGTCGTGGCTCGGGGAAACTCCTCCGTCGAGGCTTGGGGAAACTCCTCCGTCGTGGCTTGGGAAAACTCCTCTGTCGTGGCTTGGGAAAACTCCTCCGTCGTGGCTTGGGGAAACTCCTCCGTCGTGGCTTGGGAAAACTCCTCTGTCGTGGCTTGGGAAAACTCCTCTGTCGTGGCTCGGGGAAACTCCTCCGTCGAGGCTTCCGGCAATTCACAGATCGTCAATCGTCAGTCTATAAACGGCAAGATCAAGCTGAGTGGAAATGCACGTCAGGTGTTCATGCCTAAAAATATTCACGAATTCATGGTTTTCTACGGCATCAAACACACAAAAAAGACTGCCACATTCTATAAAGCGGTACACAAGGATGAAAGTGGATACTATTCAAACCACAACAGTGATTTCAGATATGATATCGGCAAGACCGTGGTTGAAAACTGCGATACAAACATCGAGCAAACCTGCGGCATGGGCATCCACATAGCGCATCTGAATTGGGCGTTAGATTTCGGAAGGAATTGGAGCGATCTCGCTATACTTGAGGTCAAGACGGATATTGCAGATATTGTAATGCCGAATGACACCGACGGCAAAGTGCGCACATCAAAGATCAAGGTCATTCGTGAGATACCCCTTGAGGAGTGTGGAGTATACGGTAAGATACTCGCAAAGAGGAGGACAAACTCATGAATATGCGACAGATAATAAGCGGCTCGGCGTTCATGCTTGCGCTGTTAGGCATCTTCGGAGTCACAGGCATAGCCGACAGCGGCGGTATAAACCTCGGTACATATATCATCGTGTGCATCGGTCTGCTGCTTGTGATGGCGGTGTGCATCGTTATCGGCGACGATGAACTGTTCGAGGCTCTTATGAAGCCGCGGGAAAGAAAAAACCGCCGCTGAACGGCAATTCAGCAAGCGGTCAAGAAAAATTTACTACATGGTCATTGTACCATAGAAAGAGAGATTTGTCAAGAATGGCAAAAGAAGTATATAGAAGCAGGGTATATACAGAGAGACCCGCTTATGCAGACCTCAACGCGCCCGATAAGTTTCAGGCGATAGAGGGAATTATATGCACGCACCTTATTCGCCATCCGAATGCTATATGCTCCTACTCGGGCGGCTCAGACAGCGATATCATGCTCGACCTTATCGAACGTACCCGCAAAGATTTCAATCTCCCACCTATCAAGTACGCCTTTTTCAATACAGGCTTAGAGATGAAAGCAATAAAAGACCACGTTAAAGAGACCGCTGAGAAGTACGGCGTGGATATTGAGGAATTCCGTCCGAAAGTCGGTATCGTTCAAGCCGCGCGTACATACGGCATCCCTTTTGTATCAAAGATCATGTCGGGAGGGTTGTCAGAATGGCAGAAGAAAGGTGTTCCTCTATCTATCGCTGAGGAATATGAGCAAGCCGAGGATAAAGCGGCAAAACGAGCAGAACTAAAAGAGCGCTATCCCAGATGCGAGACATTGATAAACTTTCTGTGTTGCTGCAATTCGGCAGGAGACCCTCGCCCGAATATACAGCTCGTGATAAACTCATCGAAGTATATGAGGGATTTCATCGCAGAGTATCCGCCTGATTTCGCCATCAGTGCCAAGTGTTGCGACTACTGCAAGAAACAGGTTGCTCACCGTGTACAGAAGAACTACGAAATGATAATCACAGGCGAACGCCGCGACGAGGGCGGAATGCGATCGGTACCGCGCAAAGGAGATGCGCCGATGTGCTTCACCGAAACGAGCAGCGGACAGTACAGATTCAGACCCTTGTTTTATGTTTCCGATGCGGATAAGGCGTGGTACAAGGAAACCTACGGCATCAGGTATTCTGACGCTTATGAGGTCTATGGTCTCACAAGGACAGGCTGTTGTGGCTGTCCTATTTCGTACAAGGCGATTGACGACCTTGAAAAGATACGCCCTTATGAACCGAACGTTGTAACGGCAGCTTGGAACATCTTCGGCAAAAGCTACGAATACCGCCTGAAATACAATGCCTACAAGGAGAGCAGAATGAAAGCCAAGAAAACTCTGCAGCAGCTTGAATGTGGTGATTACTTGCAGGAGGTGCTCGAATGACCGAACTCATAATAGACAACTTCGCAGGAGGCGGAGGGGCTTCGACGGGCATCGAGATGGCTGTAGGGCGTAGTGTTGATATAGCTATCAATCATGACCCTGATGCAATAAAGATGCACAAAGCGAACCATCCGACCACAAAGCACTACTGCGAGGATGTGTGGCAGGTAGATCCTGTTGAGGTCTGCAACGGTCAGCCTGTTGGGCTGGCATGGTTTTCTCCTGACTGCACACATTTCAGCAGAGCTAAAGGTGGAAAACCTGTTGATAAAAACATAAGAGGTCTTGCATGGGTGGCAATACGCTGGGCGGCTCTCGTCCGTCCTCGTGTGATAATGCTTGAAAACGTCCCCGAGATAATAAGCTGGGGGCCTTTGGGCGAAGATAACAAACCAATCAAAAAAAGAGCAGGACAGACCTTCGCAGGTTTTCTTCTTGCTCTTACTACAGGGCTTTCCTTTTATCACCCTGCGTTTGAGGAGATGTGCGAAGCGCTCAACATCAGCATTACTTCTGAAATGGCAAGGATGCTTGAAAAAGGGCTGGGATATGAGGTAGAATACTGCGCGTTAAAATCCTGTGACTACGGTGCACCAACTACGAGAACGAGGTTTTATATGATTGCTCGGTGCGACGGGAAGCCTATTGTATGGCCAGAGCCAACTCACGGTCCGAGAAAAGGTGAGGCTGTCAAGGCCGGCAAGCTTATTCCTCACCGCCCTGTCGCAGAGTGTATTGATTGGAATATTCCCACTAAGAGTATTTTCGAGCGCAAAAAGCCACTCGCTGAGAATACTCTCCGCAGGATAGCAAGGGGCATAAAAAAGTTCGTGATAGATAACCCCGAGCCGTTTATCGTTAAGGACACAGCGCCTTCATTGATCCAGTACCACAGCGAAACCACTGCTGATGAAGTCAGGGGCCAGGAACTCTCAGAGCCGCTAATGACAGTGGACACAAATCCAAGATATGCGCTGTCAGTAGCGCACATCATGAAGAACTACGGCGGCAATTACAAGGGCGCAGGAAGTGCGGCGGACAAGCCTCTTGACACTGTTACAGCAACAGACCACAACAGCCTTGTGACGGCGCATATTCTCACCATGAGGAACAATATGGACGGTCAGGCAGTGGACGAGCCTTTGACTACGATATCAACGAGTGGAGCGCATCATGCGGAAGTACAGGCGTTCCTTGTAAAGTATTTCAGCAGCGGAACTGCAAAACCCGTTGACGAGCCGCTTGATACCGTAACCACAAAGGACCGTTTCGCTCTTGTGACGATACATGGCGAGGAATACATAATCACCGATATCAGGATGCGTATGCTCACGCCACGGGAGTTATTCAATGCACAGGGCTTTCCTGCTGATTACATAATAGATCGTGATGACGAGGGCGCAGAGTATCCTAAAACAAAGCAGGTCGCAAGGTGCGGCAACGCCGTAACACCGCCCGTCCCTGCCGCACTGGTGAGGGCTAACCTGCCGGAGATGTGTGGAGGGGAGGAAACATGAACGCTGAAATCTTCACAGTAAAAGCCACTCGCTGTCTGCGCTGCGGCGGGATACTCCTTTCCGAATATGGCTTAAAACACGGTATGGGGCACACTTGCAAGAAGAAATTTGACGCAGAGAACGCCCCCATTGACGAAAATCAATATACAATATTTGATTCAGAAAACGAAATTAATAACACGGAGGAATTACCATGATACTAATCGCTAAAACAAACGACCTTTCCCACGAGGAATGGCTTGAACACCGCCGTCAGGGCCTTGGCGGCTCTGATGCCGCTGTTGTGTGTGGCTTAAGTACATATCGTTCTAAAATCGAACTTTGGGCTGATAAGACAGGCCGCCTCCCTGATACAGAGGATAATGAGGCTATGCGCATCGGCAGAGACCTTGAAGATTATGTTGCAAGGCGCTTCTGCGAAGCGACAGGCAAGAAAGTACGACGCCACAACGCTATGTATGCGCATGATGATTACGATTTTATCCGTGCCAATGTAGACAGAGATATAGTGGGCGAAAACGCAGGTCTTGAATGTAAAACCACATCCGCATTTGCAAAATCGGATTTTGAGAGCGGAGAGATTCCTGCCTATTATTACTGTCAGTGCTGCCATTACATGAACGTCATGGGCTATGACAGAATGTATCTTGCGGTATTGGCCATGGGCAAAGGATTCTACTGGTTTACTATCGAACGTAACGAGGATGACTGCAAGGCGCTTCTCGATGCGGAAATAAGCTTCTGGAACGAACATATTCTTCCCGATGTAAGACCCGAACCCGACGGCAGCGAGAGTGCATCAAGAACAATATCCGCACTCCATGAGAATTGGAAAGACAATGCAATCACCATGTTCGAGCAGAACGATACAGCAGCAGAGCTGATATCTGTTCAGGAACAGAAGAAAGCAATTGAACTGAAAGAAAAGGAGCTTAAACAGCGCCTGCAGCTCGCTCTTGACGGAAATACGGACGGTTTTACAGTCGATTATAAGATTACATACCGCCCGCAGAGCAGAACAACGGTTGATAGCAAAAAACTGAAAGCCGATCACCCTGATATCTACGAAAGATATTCCAACACCACTACAAGCAGAGTTTTCAGGATTTCTGAAAGAAAGGATTAATTTATGAGTACAACAACCAACACAAGCGGTATTATCGCCGCAGCAACACAGGCGAAGCCTGTCGAGAACAAACCCAGAACCCCCTCGCAGCTCCTCAATTCCCTGCTGAATGGCGCTGCTATTCAGCAGACTCTGAAAGGCACACTTAAGGAGAATTCAGGAGCATTTGTGACATCGGTAATGAATCTGTTCAACGAGGATAAGCTTCTCCAGCAGTGCGAGCCTAAGGCGGTACTCGGAGAAGCACTGAAAGCGGCTGCGCTGAAGCTTCCTGTAGAAAAGCAGCTCGGCTTTGCTTACATAATCCCTTTCAGAGATCACGGTATCCCGAAGCCGCAGTTCCAGCTTGGCTATAAAGGATATATCCAGCTTGCTATGCGCACAGGCGAATACAAGCACATCAATGCCGATGTTGTGTACGAGGGTGAGCTTAAGAGTGTCGACAGACTTACAGGCGCGATAGATCTCACGGGCGAAAAGATATCAGATAAGGTTGTAGGATACTTCGCATATATCGAGACTGTAAACGGATTCTCCAAGACTTTTTACTGGAGCAAAGAAAAAGTTATTGCTCACGCAAAAAGATACAGTAAATCCTATAAACCTAATACGGGCGTATGGGGCAGCAATTTCGACGAAATGGCAATCAAAACGGTGCTTAGAAATTTGCTGTCACACTATGGTGTGATGTCTGTTGAAATGAGCCAGGCAATATCTTCCGAAAATGTCAGCGGAAGTTATGAAAACAGCACCGATAACGGCGCTGAAATCATCATAGAGGGTACGATCAATGAAGAGGATACCACTGCTCCAATTGAACCCGAAACGCCCATCACAGAAGCGCTGAGCGGCACTGACGAAGATTATCCATTTGCTGACGGATGATGTATAAATACAAACTCCCTGAAATCCCACCGAGCAACAACAAATTCATTGGCCGTAACGCTCGGTGGGAATACCAGCAGGAGAAAAAGCGGTGGGCGCAGATGATACAGCTTCTCTGCCGCCCGAAACCGCTGCAACCTCTCCCGAAAGCAACAGTGCGGCTGATATATCACTTCGGAAACAAGATCCGCCGAGATCCGGATAATTATTCCGGCAAGATGATACTTGACGGACTTGTTAGGTCAGGTGTCCTTGCAGATGACAGCTTTAATTGCATAGAATTGCAGTTGGCAGCGGTCTACGATAAAGGCGGTTATACCGAAATTCTCATTGAGGAGGTA
>JAZQGZ010000082.1:0-3882 GCA_045540255.1 Oscillospiraceae bacterium
TTGGACAATGACATTATCGGTCTCGCTTCCGAAGCTGGTTACGGTACCGCTGACGAAGGTAACTCCCGGCATTTTATAGCCACAGTCTGCGCATATGCCGCCAACAAAGTCATGCCTTGCCTGTCCTGTATGGCTTTCATCTGTTTGACATACACGGGCGTGATGTGTTTCGCTTATAGCTTCCCACTCACCCCAATCGTGACCCGCGCGTACGGTGAGTCTTGCGGTGTTGAAGAGCTCGTTTTCACCGTCAAGCGAAACTGCATCGCACATAGTGCATTCGTAGTGATCGAGACAACCCTTCTCTGTGCAGGTCGAATCGGTTCCCATAACAGGTACCCACTCGTGTGGTATCTTAGCGACCTTTTCCTTCCTCAGAAGGACCTTTTCGCAACTCACGCAGGAGAACTCTATCGTCCATCCGGCCGAGGTACAGGTAGGAGCGACCGTTTCGGCGCTCACAACACGTCCGGTATGCTCATAATCTGTATATTCACCCTTTTTGACGATCTCTCCACAGGCCGTGCATACCGTATCTCCGCTGTAGCCTCTCTCCGTGCAGCTACCGGCTTTCTTACCTACGTTCAACTGCAGCTTCCACGCGGGGTGATCGAGCTGAGGAGTTACCTCGCCGTATTCCTTGACGTAATTACAGCAGGTATATACCCAATCGCCCGTGTATCCGGGATGGCCGCAGGTAGCCTCGACCACGCCAACGAGCTTGAGGTACTTCTCATCAAAATAATCGGGATCATTTGCGTGATCCTCCTCGGCGCACTTGATCACATCTCCCTCGACCTCGACCCAGAAATCCCAGTCGCTGACCGTATGGTTCTTATCGAGCTTAGGCATTCTGAAATACCAGTATTCGCGGTCGTCATCGGCATCGGGAGCGTGATAGGACATAGGGAGCAGAGTCCAGGTCTTGCCCTGATCGAAGGTCGCGTATGCACTGAAGGCGGTAGTAGGTTCGTCCTGAACATTCAGGTAGGTTCCGGGAGCGTACTCGTTAAGGCGGAAGATTTTGACTAGCTGATTGAGTTTTGCCGCATACGTACTCAGAGTACCGCCCTTGATATGGACGGAATAAGCACCCGCTTTATATGTCTTGTCCTTGGAATACCCGCAAACGCCGCATTCCATATGCATAACGCCGTCGGTATAGTAATTGGCTGTTATTACCCACTTGCTGTTATACGTATGCGAATAGGATTTCGTAGCCTCGCAGCCGGGGAAGAGACAGTTTGCATAGTGATACTTGCTGTCGGTTTTTCCGTACTCGCCGTAATATGGAACGTTGGTAGAATCGCCGTCAATATAGCCGTTTTCATTGATGTAATCCCAGTCGTAGAAGACGTGGGTATGAGCCTGGCGTGGGATGGAACGGGTTTGATAGTAGCCGCATCCGTCGGTACAGGGTCTGCGCTCAAGGCCCGCCGTGGTAGCAGTAGCGGGTGTTACGGTCTCCCATTCATCCTCAAAAGTATGAAGGGCAGCCTGATTCATGGAGCCGTATCCGCAATAGCAGACGCCCCAATGCCTGTATTCATTATAGCCGACCTCTTCCCAGGTATGCACGTGGGGATCGGTCTCTCGAGCGAGCTTCTTATAGTAAACAAAGCCGCAGTCAAGGCAGGTACGGGTCTTATAACCCTCATAATCCTTTGTCGGTATAGCGCCGGGCTCCCAGCCGCCGTAATTATGTTTTATTTCTTCGGAAAGCTCGCGGCAGCCCTCGCCGATACAATAGCTCTGATGGTAGTTGGAAGTCCATCCTTCGATGGTCTGCACTTCGCCGTCGATAAGACATTTGAACGAGAAGGAGAGCTTATCGACAGCAGAAAGCTTATCGGAGAAGCAATGCTCGGTCGTGAGTGTTGCCGTTTTGCTGTTCATTCTGCCTTTCGTATTCTGGACTAAGCAGAAGAAGGTAAGCTTTACGTCACATTCAGTGGGGATCCAGACGGTAAGATAGGGAGTGTTATAGCCGCTGTATTCCACGATATCATCATAGAACCAGTGAGTGTCCGCTGTGATAGTTGTCGCCGTCGATGAATCTCCGTAGCGAACGTACCACTGATAGGTCAGACCCTCGCCAACAGCCTTGACGCTGAAGGTCACGGTACGGTACTCCATATCATCAGCAGAAGCATCATTGACCGGGACGCTGATATCCAGAGGATTTCTGACGATGTTCGGTCTGCCGTCGCTTCTGGCACCGCAGATCGTACATATATTGCTTACGTAATTATGGGTATGCTCGGTTCCGATATGTCCGCAGTTCTCAAAGCAGGTGCCGCATACGGTACAGTAATGCTCGGGCCACTCCCAACTGTTCATACAGATACCGTGGTCACAGCCGTAATCCTCGCTGCGTACGGCACAGCACTCGAGACAGAGAAGATCGTCCGCATCGACGCAATCCTCGCAAGCCTCGCTGTCGTGGAAGCAGACGCCGCAATCCTCGCAGAAATGGCTGTCGTAATCGGGATCCTCGACGCAGAGTCCCTCCGAGCATTCGGAATAGCTCTCGCAGCAGTCGATACAGATACCGCAGAGCTCGCACATATCAACCTCGTCATAGCAGGTGCCGCAATCGTAGCAGAAATGATCCTCCCAATCGGAAGAGTATACGCAGTATTCGCCGCAGGAGCAGCCCTCACTCTCGGCGTAGTAGATGCAGCACTCGGTGCAAAGTCCGCAATCGGCGCAGAATTCAAGATCGGTGCATCTTGAGCATCTCTCGCACTCCTCGCAGAGGAATTCCTCGGCACAAAAAGTACAGTGGCTTCCGTCTCCGCCGTCCTCGCACCAATCCTCGGTATGCAGACCGCAGGTATCGCAGTGATACCCCTCATCCAAGGCACAGTCGTAACAGAAGGCACAATCCTCACAGACCTCGCCGATATAACATTCCAAGCAGTTAAAGCAGTGATAGTTGTTATTTATACAGCAGACAATACACTGAAAACACTCCTCGCAGAAATTATCGGGATCCTCATAAAAGCATTCGCCGCAATCGTTGCATACCAGATATGCGCAGTCAGCGCAGTGGTTCGACTGACCGCTCGAATATGGGTGACTGGGACATTGATCCACGACGTCCAGACATTCCAAGCACATTTCACAGTGAGTACCGAACTCCTGGGCACAGAGACCGCAAAGAAGACACTCTTCGCACAGATCGTCAGCGTGCTTCAGACAAGAGTTGCAATGCTCTTCCGAGGAGCCCCAGCAATCCTCGCAGAGCTGGCATTCGGAGCACACATAAGATAACTCACCGTAATAGCACGTCTCGCAGCCTATACAGATATAGTCGATCATACACATATCGCAGTGGTTATTGCTGCCGCCGAATTCGTATTCGTGTACCGGGCACGACGTTGCTTCCATAAGGCAATCGCCGCAGGGACAGTGTGAGCCGATGCTTTCGATACAGTCATCGCAACACAAGCAAAAGCTGCATATCTCGTCGACGTGATTTTTACACATAATACAGTGATTCGGGTGATCGACCTGACACACGGCGCACACGCCGCATGTGTCACAAAGATCGTTCGAGGGGAATGCACCGCTGCATTCCTTGCAATGGTGCTGTTCATAGCAGTCGCTCGCCTCCGAGTTTTCGGAGCAGTGAGGTCCGCAGTCGCAGAGCCAGTCGTCAAATCGGTAGCCGCCGCAGAATTCGCATTCTGTGCCGTCCTCGTAGCCCGCAAATACGGGGATCGCCGCCGTGGGTAAGAGGCCTATGAGCATCACCATGGCGAGCAGTGTACTCAAAATTCGTTTTGAGAGCTTATGTTTCATTTTTTCTTCCTCCTTCGGGAAAGTTTTTTCTGCCATACAAAGAGCAGCAATGCATTCCTTCGTTGTATGGCATAC
>JAZQGZ010000083.1:0-41843 GCA_045540255.1 Oscillospiraceae bacterium
ATCTGCTATCATCCGCTGAAATTCTTCTCGGCGGTCGTTTGTGCCGCTCTTAGCTCGGTCGATGTATTCTTCATTTATCTCATAGCCGTTTTCATCGGCAAACTTGTGTATGGCTCGAAGCTGAGCCTCAATGCTTTCGTCTCTCTGATTCTCGCTTGAAAATCTTGCGTAAGCTACTGCCTTTATCATACAGCTACCTCCTCGATGCAGTCAGGAGTGCTGATTATCTCGTCAATGATAGAGGCGATAAATCTTTCGGGCGGGATATCTGACATATCCGCTTTTTCTGTAAATCTTATCGTATCGGGAGCTATGCCCGATGTTCTTCTGTCCGTTCTCGGTATCGAACGGCTTTCTGTAATTCTGTAATTGCTCATCTGGTTTTACCTCCATAATTTTTTTATGTGATGGTTTATCACCAGATAATAATTTATAAACCAAAAACTCTGTTATCCGTTTTTGTTGCTGTTAAGGCTCTCGATGTACTTGTCGAGAGCCTCTTTTGTTACTCTCCACTCCCGTCCTATCTTAAACGAGGGTATGGTGTTCGTGCGTATAAGCTCATAAGTCTTATTCCTGCCAATGTTAAGTATCTTCTGTACGTCATCCAGAGATAAAAGCGACCCATTCACAGCGCCGCCCCCTTTCTATATTTATTTTTATCTATATGTTATACAAAGAGACACCTATAGGTGTTATCCAATAATCTCATTCATTTCATTCTATTCGTATCCTTTATCCGTATCTGTATGATCCTCAATACTTCATCATGATATCTATAAAAATATATTCGTTTATAACAGTAATGTAATCCTGTATAAGTTAATCAGTAATACAGGAATTATATGAATAGCTATAAACGGTATTATGTTAAGCTTTATCAGTTATTCATATCAATTGTTTTTATACAATTTTATATACCTTATAGGAGGATGACATTATGACGTATAGTATTCATACATTCGAGATGGTAAAAACTTTTAACACCTGGAATGAATACCAAAGTTTGTTTGCGTTTATAAAATTCGACGCTAAAGAAAACGGGTACAATATTCTCTACAATGAAGGACCCGTAAATGTTCCCGTCTCAAAATTTGCGGGAAATGGAATAAGAGTGCTGTTGCACCAGGATGGCTACAATAGTTTCGTGAGATTTATAATCAATCTGCACGCAGTGCTTCACGAATATGACCCGCTTGAGATAATATCCCCTGACGAAGCGGACGAAGCACTGGACAAAGCCAACGATATGCTGGTGGACTGGCTAGGAGAAGATTTCAGTATAGACAGACTGGCCTTAACCAGAATAGACTGTTGCGTGAATGTAGATGTAGGAAGCCCAGAATATGTCACGGCTTACATAAAGCAGTTTTATAAAACCAATGCGGCAAAGGGCTTCAAAACGGTAAACCTGAAAAAGCAAGGTTATAAAAAAGACGCAGGATATATAGCAGAGTGCAGTCACTACAACGAGGAGATATCTGTATACGACAAACAGAAACAGGTAGAGTCTACGCTGTACAATGCACCATATCTAAGAGCAAAGGGTATACTCAGAATAGAATTCAGAAAAAGATGGAGAGTACCCCGTCAGGTAACAAGATTATGCACTAACAGGAATCGACAGATAATACAATATCATATTTCAAACAGCCGTGACATTATAAGAGAAAAGCTTGAGCTGTTCATTATTGATGCGGACTACTACAAGACCGATAAAGCCCAGAGACTTATCATGAAAAATGTCCGCACCGATAAACGCTGTCAAAGAATGATTAAGTTTGTGGCGCTTGTATCAAAACGTGGTGGAATACTAAAGGCACGTGAAGTCCACAAAAGTAAAGACAGCCACGTAAACGGAGCGTACTACAAGAAGATGTGCGATGAGTTCACGAGGATAAATGTAAACCCTGTGCCCCTGCCGTCATCCAGTGAATTAAAGATGTTGCCGAGTCTTTTCCGCTTCCTTGAGTGAATAGAAAATCATCCAGCTCACACATATCTTTAATCATACTGTCTGAGGGTCTGACTTTGCAGAAACATGTCAGTCGGACAGGCGATAAATATAATTCCCTATATGTTATGACCTGTATAGAAAATTATAATTTCACGTTGGCCTCGGTAAACTGCAGGCTTTGGGTCGGGTTATATAGAGTTTGAAAAAAGTGCGTTTTGCAGATACAGAAATATTTTTATATAAGGATATCACCTGTATATCAAATTAGCTATTATATTGTATATTGCAATGAAAACAGAAGCGGAAAGGCGGAAACACGGAAAGCACCTCGAAAACGGCTCTGTTATGCGAAATATCCGTTCCGCATGATTTCCGTGTCGGTTCTGGAAATCTGCCCGATTCCGCTCTGTTTCCGCGAAAAAATCCCCGCATTCCGCACATAGAAAATGCACGGAATGCGGGGAAACGTGTATTATTAGAGCGTTATGCTGTAGGCAGTTTCAGCCAGCAGTTGTCAGGCTCGCCTTCGAGCTGAAGAGCCATTACGCCCACTTTATTTCCTGAGAAGGATGCTCTCATTCTTCTCTCTCCTTCACTGCCTTGGGTAATGCCACGTTTAACACAGCAGTCCCAGAAGTCCTTTGCGGTATACGACGTATAGCCATTCTCGCTGATAAGTCTTGCCAGCATATCGTCGCACACGGCCAGAACAAAATATTTGAATGTCTTATATATAAATGTATGCTCTTCGGCATGCTCTGAACTGGTCGGCTTCTCCCTGAGGATATCAGGAGAGTTGCTAGCCAGCATATCGTTGATGCTGTCAAGGATCTGATCGGTCATCTCAGCCTTGCTGAGAGGTACAGGCGGCGCAGAGAATTCCTCTTCGAAGTCCTCGGATATTGAATCCACAAAATCCTCCTGTTCCTTTTCCTCTTTAGTCATCAGGAGATTGGGGTTGTCCCTGACCGTGTATCTCCAGGAACCGTCAATGAGGTCCTGCATACGCTCCTGGTAGGATCCATTTCTTAATTCCTTGTTGCGAATGCTGTCAGCTTCTCTGTAATATTCGGTCACATACTTGAGAAGCGCAGGATTGCCGTCCTCGCCTATTCCGACAATCGCATTGCGGTACAGCTTACGTATGACCTGCTTAAGATCGTCAACATCTGTATCGTGAAGATCTTCACAGAGCATAGGCAGATAGTCCTTATCATTCCACATCTGCTTGCCAATACATAGCGGAAGCCATGTGTAGGGATATTCGACTCTCCTGCAACGCTCTCTGATATACTCAGCATAGTCAGGCGCCGCCAGTGCAAATGCGTCGTCAACTTTCAGTTTCTCATTGCAGGCTGAAGTGTCGATAGTGATGATGCGGCGGTCACAGCCGCGCATATCGACAGCCTCATTCTTACTGAGAGGAAATACGTATGCTTCGGGGATATCTCCGTCACCGGTATATACGAAGCAGTGTCTGATGAGCCTTATTGCAGGCCTTGCCGAATTTGAATCTGTCTCAATAGCAGGTGCCAGTATCTTGGGCGCATCGGACAACTCTGACAGTTCGGGAATAATTGTAGCCAGTGCCGCATATCCCACCATATTCAGAGCAAAATCCCTTACGGTGTCGGGAAGGCTTATCAGGATGTGCTCTTCCTCCTCGGTCAGCGGGGTGTGCACAGGTGCGGGGGTGGCTTTTCTGTGCCACTCGTTGGAAAAACTGCGGCGAGCGTACCCTGTCTTGATATAGCTCTGGCTCAGCTTGATCATGCTGTTGACAGTGCTGTAATGGAAATGGTAATCGGCAATGCCTTTCACAACCTTTTCAAAATCCTTCTTCAGGCACAGTACACAATGCACCAGGTCCTTGGTGTAAATCTCGTAGTAGTTGAAAAGAGTATCCTTTCCGTTGACAGTACGAGTATACTGCATCAAATGCACTGCCCAGTAGCTGACAGATTTATTGTTGAACTCGCCTTGCATAGCCACGGGATTAATGTACACCTGCTCGGATTCATTCAGGCAGTTGAGGTGGCGCTTTATCAGCTCGTGTTTGAGCTTCGGGCGAGCGTAACACTTGACACAATACGGCTTTGTGCCTTTGTCGAAGTCATAGACTGTAGCCTTGAACCTGCTTGTGATACCCTGCCAGCAGGTCTCATCGTTTTCCAACGAAAGTTCCATGACCAGAGGATTATCGCAGTCGCCGTCAAGCTTACTTGCCGCTTCAGTGTCGGAATATACCTTGCGGACCAGCTCGTTATACTTGTCCTTGTCCTGCTCGTGTTCCTCGGAACGGGTGATCATGTTGAGCTGATCATCATGTGTGATATCGTCGAAGTCCTTACAGTCATCTCTCAGAGCCTTTTCACTGAAAATTGACTGCATTTCATAAGGTCCGACTGTTATCATATTAAAAATAGCGGAAGTAACTTCACTTTCATCAATCACCTCCTCTTCAAGCTCCGGGTCATTGTCATACTGTTCAGGTATGTCGAAGTCCCCGTATTCTTCCTGAAATTCTGCTCGCTTTTTGATATCTTCCTGCGTAGTTCTCTTCGCAAGCATCTTTCTCATTTGTTTTTTACTCATGCTGTTATACCTCCTTTTGCCTGATTGATATTGAATGTGTACTGGTGCTGGTTTTCTTCATGATTTTTCATGACTTAACTTCCTTTCTTAATTGATTAGGGTTCATATCGAATCCGATGCCAGCACAGAGGATGATATACTTGTTAACAGTTTTACATTACTGCGTGTGATTGATCACATGGTCATTCCGGCAGGCATCGCTCCGATTTTTTGTAATAACAAGTATAGCAAAAGAAGTTTGATAATTCAAGACTCTATGGAAGTATTCACGATTAGGGCGTATAACTATTCTTTTTTGCAAATATCAAAGGTTCAAAACTGAAAAAAGCCGAATTAATGTGGTTTTTGCAGATTTCAACCCATACCGCAAATCAATTGCGGTAGGACGCAGAAAAATTTCGCATGCATTCGAGAGAAAGTTTGTGAAAAAGCAACAAAGATCCCCCTGTCCTAAACGAGGGGGATCTTGATCTGTTTTGTTACAATTAAGTCCAGCTACTTATTAAGCGTTCAATTTCTTTTTGCTTATCCTCAGGTGTAAGAAGTGTGCATTTTTTCGTGAATGCCTCACCTTGCAATTGTTCGATAATCTTTTCGAAGTATATAGGTTTTATTGATATCATTCGAGACGAGGCCTTGCTTAACTTTTCTTTAGTATCAAGAAAAATATCCTTTTCCAAAAGATCGTCATAAATAAATTCATAAGCATCATAATTGCAGTGGAGAAGAACAGTGAGAAATATATTAACTATGGTATATGGGGAAATGGCGTTGAACTTTAAGCATCTATTTACGATATTGCAAATGAAGGTAAATATAAATTCTTGAAGTATGGTGTAGTTATGTGCTTTGAAAATTTCCTGCTCTATTTCAACTTTCTCTCCATCAAATATAATCGGCTGATATATGCATAATTGTTTCATTGTATAGTGACCTGGAAGTTCTTTGCTACATATTCTTTGAAACAAGCCTAGAATTGAATAAATGTTTTGAACGCATTGTTCGGGGTCAATTATCAACATGTCATCGCCGGCGCAATCTGAAGTTGAATCGTATATAGAAAGATAATCTCCAATGCAATAGTCAATCAACGTTTCAATCTCTTTGACGGATGTTTTAGACAAAGGTTTTTCGCTGTCAATGTTATGAAGAGTTTCTTCGAGAAGATTCCCGTATTTGTTATTGCTGTTATTAATGGCGATTGTGTCAGATTGACAATATGTAACAGTGTTCAGAATTTGTTTTAAAATTATTTTAGAATCAATTTTCTTATCCGAATAAAGAGAGCATACTTTTCTTATTGCATTATTATAGTTCAAATAAGCTTCTTGACTATGTGTCATTTGCGTTTCTTTGTTGAGATCTGTTTTCATAATAACACCCCCACTTAATTATACTAACACTTCCTTGCGTTGTCAATATAACAAAAACATTACAGAAATGAACACTGATTTCATATTATCACTTGCAACACAAAACGACAGCAAAAAATCCGACACTCCCTGAAGGAAGTGTCGGACGGTATATGAAAGCGGAGCGGTACCACACCGCTGGTATATAATTGTTCTGCACTAACGCAGATTACGGCTCTGCACGAGCTTGTAGAAGGTTGTCTTTTTAAGCCCGAGCTGTCGCATAGCCTCAACCGCAGTGATCTCTCCGCTTCTCCATCGGTCGGTGACCTCGGCAAAATTCTGCGGCACCTCAACCGATGGTCTGCCAAAAGCCGCACCTCGCTGTAAGGCGAGCTTTATGCCCTCTGCCTGACGGGTACGTATCTTGCGGCGTTCCTTTTCGGCTGTGTATGCTAACAGCTCAAACACAATATTGCAGATGAGCGACTTCTCAAGGTCGCTCTTTTCCTTTGTATTTAAGATGGGCGTGTCGATAATTACAATGTCAACGCCCATACGCTGCAGCTCCTGCCACTCATTCTTGATAGCTTCGTAGTCACGACCGAGCCTGTCCATCTCTTTGATGACAAGCGTGTCGCCCTCGCGGAGCATCTGTTGTTTCAGAGCGAGATAGCCGCTTCGCTGAAAATCCTTACCCGACTGCTTGTCGGTGATAATGTCACGCTCGTCAACGCCGTACTCTGTCAGAGCCTCGATCTGGCGGTCAAGATTCTGTTCTGTGCTTGATACTCTGGCGTAGCCGTAGGTTCTTGCCATAGCTTACCTCCGTTCAATAAAGTACACCTTTTCGATCGGTGGGATTTTTGGAGATTCTGCGTTCGATAAAGTCGGTTTTGAGTTTGCGGAGATGTCCGCAAAGTGCGTGACTATTACGGACATCACCATTCACCTCCGCAGTAGGCGTATTCGCATAAGATCTCCTCAACCGCAGTTTCAACTCCCTCAGGAATGTAAAGCAAGTCCTCGACATCATCGACGGTGTAGCCGTATTCGAGTAGGAGATCTATATCTTTCTCAGCAACTCCGATATAGCTTGCGAACTGCTTCAGTTCCTTGACAGCGGCGCTCTCGAACCATTCGGCATAATCTTCGGGTTCTGCATGATTCCACCAGTATGGGCGGTAGCTGTAATAATAGTCGAGAGCGTCCAGTTTTGCGGTGTTGAACTTAGCCGAAGTAAGCTCGCCGTCAGGAGAGATACGCAGGATATCTCCGCACTTAGCGTCGATTTCGGTGTATAATTTCGTCACTAGCCCCAAAGTTATTAAGGCACTGTCGAGTATTGCCGCAGTGCTTGCATAGATGTAGAAACCCTCACGCTCAAAGTGATAGAGCGCAAGCGGATTGTCGCCCTTGACAAAGTAGAAGTTCTTAGCCACATCCAGCACCGTAATAGTAAAAGACCCCTCGAGCTGTTCAGCCATTTGTGCGATGGAATCGAAGTCGAGGGTGTCTTTCTGTTCAAGCAACTGAACGGCTATGTAGCTGTCTGTTGCTATCTTTGTGGCAGGCAGCTTGAGGTCTTTACGGAGCTTTTCGTCGTTATGGAGCACTCCGTTGTGAGCAAGGGCGAACGGCATAGAGCCACACATTCCTGAAAATGGGTGATTGTTGTAATTCTCGAACTTGTTGCCCTGAGTTGCCATGCGAGTGTGCCCCATAACGATGTTGCTCTCTAAAGGCAGACGGAGTCTTATCTTGTGAGCGGCAAGAGGTCTCTTGAAAACGCTCAACTTGCCGTCGTGGATGTAGGCAAAGCCAGTAGCGTCAGTTCCTCTGACCTCGCACTCCTTCGAGAGAACTTTCAGCACCTTCTCGCGTTGGTGCTTGGTAAAGTAGTTTCGGTAGTCGATAAGTCCAAATATAGCACACATAATTAATCATCCTCCATGTAATCAACAGGCTCGTTCACATACAGCTGGCGTTCTTTGAGATAGGTTATCAACTCCTTATGCTTAACAGTATCGAGCGTCTTGACAAAAGTCGTCCAGCTTACATTTGCGATCTCTTTATCTGTCAGGTACAGAGCAAGGTCGCACACCTTATCGACTAGCTCCAACGTGGCGATTATGGTATTAGCCTTTAAAGTGCCTCGGAACATACGAAACTCTATCGTGTTCCAATTGGTGATGTTCACGCAGGCATAGCGACCATTGCCGCCCTTTTTAGCGTTCTCCATGATCTCTTTCGGATCGTGCTTGTAGCCATATCGAGCCGCCCACTTGTTCATTGCGTACTCGGTGCGGCGGCTGAATTTCAGCAACTCCGCCCAGTGATGCTCCACAAAATACAAAACCCGAGAGATAGCTTCGTCCTGCTCCTCTCGGGTCTCTCCAAATGCTGTGCGGTTCACATGAATGTGCAAGCCGCAAGTTGTAGTTTTGTGGCTCTTGTAGCGGAGATGTATTGCTTTGCCGCAGAGCCGCTCCCACGGCATAGTTGAACGATGATAGTCCAGCGTCATGGGGTGGGTTACGATCTCCATACCGTCATTGAGGCTACCATCTGACTTGATGTAGATGTGCTCAGACAGCACATTCGCAAGGTCAATGAGAGCCTGTGCGTTGTCGCCAATCTTACCGCCCTCGTCGATTTCAAGCTCCACGCCGAAATAGCGGTCGCCCTCGCCGTAGAACTCGGGGTCGGGTTTGTAGCTGTAATCTCGGATGGGTCCTTCGTTTCGGTGGCTGAAACAGTTATCGCAGTAAGGACAATCGTCATCGTCGTAGTAATTCGCGTAGTCCTGATGAATGATACGACCACAATCCTCACAAGAGGTGTAGTGATTGTCGTAGCAACGATCGCACAGCGGCATGCTCATAGTGCCAGCGTTGTCGTCGCTCCAGATGCGCTCGCCGCAGTAAGAGCAGACAATGGTTGAATCGTCAAGACAGTCCGAGCAAAGATATTCATCCTCAAAGTAATGAGCAGAATCGCTTGTGAGTTCGCATCCGCAGCGGTCGCAGAAAATGATGTCGTTTTACATTGTAATTTCCTCCTATCAGTATTCTTCAGCAAAAAGCATAGTGGAATGGGTCTCGTCATCGATGACGAAGATCTTGCCCTCAATGGGATCAGTGCTAGGAAAGAGATGTTCCGCAGAGTATTCGGGGAACTCCTGCTCGTGCAGGACTTTCTGCATGCCTTTCTCAACAGACAGAGTGAACACCTGCAGGTAATCCTGCTCTGAAACTTCCATCGTCTCGATGAGTCCCCACAGAAAGATCTGTGTCATAATAGGCAGGTTTTCGTTGATTCCTTTTGTGGTGTAGCGTGGGTTTTTAAACATTTTTACCTCCTTAAACGGCTTGGTTGTGCGGTTTGAAAGAAACACAAAAAGCCCCGCTGCTGTGTTTTGAGTTACACAACAACGGGGCTAAATGTGCGGTCTTAGATAAACCTAGATAAACTTTACTTCAGCAGGAATGGCGTGCTGTTGACACGCTTCATCTCCTGCTGTGCGTTGTCGATGGTGTTCTGCAGTGCCTTAGTGTGTGTCTGCTTGTTGCATTCTGAGATTATGCAAGCAATGCCGAGTATCGCCATCAGGCCTGTTTCAACGATCGACGCTATGAGCTTCGCGCTTGTCCCATAGTTCATCACCTCCGCAAGAATAATATATCTCCGAGCAGAGGGACAATATGGGCGAACATGGGATTAAATAAACTTTGTTAAACTAAGGAGGACTATTATGCTGAATAATACTAAAGATATTCTGACTATAAAGGATCTGCAAAAGCTATTGAATATAGGCAGAAACACCGCCCTGCGGTTGGTGCAGGACGGCGAGATCGAGGGGTTTAAGGTCGGTAGACAGTGGAGGGTGACAAGAGAGAGCGTGAGACGATATATAAAAAGATATTAAAAACTTAAACCCTCTCTATTCTATCAAAAATCATTGACTATTCGTTACGAATATGATAGAATATCTATGAGGTGAACTATCACATGGAAACAAGACTTGCAAATCTCAGCGTGGGGCGTTCCGGAGGAACAGCCTCGGCAAAGAGTAAGAATTATAAAATATCGCTTCCCACAACTTGGGTGGAACAGCTTGGTCTGAATGAAAATAACCGTGAGCTGGAGCTGTGCTTTGACGGCGACAGGATCGTAATAGCTTCCCGTCTGACTGCGGAGGAGTTTGCATCTAAGGCTCTGAAACTCGGACATGAAGTGTATAAATTCAGCTTTTTTGACGGAGATAAGCTGTGCACTGAGATCTATGCCGACTTTACTGAAAAGCGGTTAAGAGCAGAGAATTTCACCGACAACCTTATTAAGACCGCTTTTGGAAAGAACGCCGTTCCGTCGTGGGAGGATTTCACAGAGTTTCTTGAGGAGAGATGTATCCCAAAAAGCAGAAGCGGACTGCGTGAATATCTCGATGCGATCGGTGCAGACAGCAGTGATCCGCTTGATATACTCCCCATAACACAGGGAAGAATGGCAGAGGATGACCAGCGTCTGATAATGGAGGTGTTGAAGTGAGTATACGACTTGTAAGCGATGAGAAGATCGCTGAAACTTCGTCAAAAGGCAACCAGGAAAAGTGGCTCGACAACAGCGTGTGGTACAAGCTGGATCAGTTTGGTTATGAGGCTCTTGCTGAAACTCTGATCTCACAGCTTCTGTGCAGGAGCAATATCGAACAGGGTACGCCTTTTACATTCGTGCGGTATGATATCGACCGTGTACAGGCACATGGACAGGAGCGTATCTGCTGTACCAGCGATAATTTCCTGCAGGACGGGCAGTCGATAATCACCCTTGCACATCTGCTGAAAAGAGCGACAGGAGAGAGCCTTAAACACCAGCTCCAAAAGCTCCAAAGCGACAAGAGCAGGCTACGCTATATTGCGGAGCAGACCGCTGAAATAACAGGACTTAGGGAATTCCCGCAGTATCTGACATTGTTGTTTGAGATAGACGCGCTGACGCTAAATGATGACCGTCATCTGAATAACATAGCTGTTATCGAGCGGAGCGGCAAATATGACTACTGTCCCATCTTCGATAACGGTGCAGGGCTTATGTCAAATCTGCAGGTGTACAGTGCGGATATCGAGCCAAGCGGACTTATTCCCACTATCAAGGCGAGGCCGTTCAATATTAGCTTCAACCGCCAGATGAGCACCATGCGCAGTCTTTACAGTCAACAGCTTCGTATTGCAAAGTTTACCAAATCCGAAATCGAAGCTATGCTCGCTCCTCTGCTGGAGTATTACCCGAAATACCTGCGTGGCATCATCTATGACAGGGTTATGTGCTGTATTCTGACAAGGCAGAAGTCGGTGAAATAGATGTAAAGTATGCTGTAGTTTTATTAGTAATGTCTTTTTAACCAATCGTGTAGGGTATGACAGAATCGATATTACATATCGATATGCTCATGTAATACATTGAAAAATGACGGATTTTGTGGTATAATTAAATAACGGTGGGCATTGGCCCAGCCAGGGCAACCGTGTGGAAGGGATTTCATGCGGTTTTTCTTTTAAGAACGTTAATCGTCGGGGGTCTGTCATGTATTCACTTCGAAAAATTAAAGCATTGAAAAATTATCGCTTTTTTCAGGACTACAAGTGGGATGAAGATAATTGCAAACTATTCCAAAAATACAATTTAATTTATGGATGGAACGGATGTGGCAAAACAACGCTTTGCGACTTTTTTAAAGATTTGGAAGCTGGAACTGTATCCGAAGATGATGCATCATTTTCGATAATGTTTGATAATGCCCCAGCCAGCAATGTTTATATTGATCGTAATGGAATGGGTACGGCCGCTTATCGATTCAAGGTTTTTCACCAGAACTATATCCAAGAAAACATCAGCAACGTTGATGCGGTAAGGCATATATTTTCTGTCGGAAAAGAACAGTCGGAAAAAATAGATCATGTCAAGCGAATGCGTTCGGAAGCCAAGGAACAAGAAGCTAATGTTAACCGTACGACATCTGAGTATGAATCACTCAAGCAAAACTTTGAGAATTTTAAAACTGCGAGGGCGCGAGACATAAAAGAAGCGGCTTTATACTCAAGTGCATATAATAAGAATAAATTTTACGGAGCTCACCAGAACTTAACACATAAAAAAGAACTATCTGAAGTAGAATATCAAGCAACATTATTAGCTGTAAGAGCACAAATGATGCAGACTATCCCCCCGATTGAAGTTTCCTTTATCCAGTCAACCGTCAAAGAATATATATCGGATATCTTGCGCCAAACTCCAGTTAACAACGCAATCGAATCTTTGAAACAAAACGCTGTTGTTGGTAACTGGGTGGAAAATGGATTAGCATTACATGATGAATCAAAAAGTGAGATATGTTTGTTTTGTGGCAATAAAATACCACCGCATAGATTGGAAGCACTTCGAGATCATTTTAATAAATCATATAAAGAGCTATCTCAAAAAATCGTTGATGCAATTGCTTTGCTAAATATTAAACATAAGCAATTTGATACGTTCATGCGTAGTTTGCCAAATGTAGCCTTATTATATCCAGAACTCCAACAAGAGTATTCCGCTCTTTATAAAAAAGCCGATGAGCTTTGTGAGCAATATAAGTCAGTCATTCTCGAAATTATTTCTATCCTTGAAAAAAAGAAGGGGGATATGATCAACAACAATTTGGTTGTTGAGTTCAACGCAAAAGTCAACGAGTTAACTTTCGACTATTCTATTTTTAGAAAGATACTAGAATTATTTGAACGTCATAATCAAAAAACGTCTGCATTTGCAGAAAGCAAGAAACAAGCTCAGGTAAAAATAGAGGAACATCTTGTGTCTCGTTTTTACGATGAAACCCAAGAATGGGAGAAACAGCTTTCCGAGAAAGCAACAGAAAGTGACGTTCAATTGAAGAAATTAACGGAACTTCGAAAAAAGATTACAACGTTAGAGAAAGAAATAAGAAACTCACAGATTCCTGCCGATGCAATTAATAGCGACATTGCTTTTATTATGGGAAGGTCTGAACTTGTATTCACTAATTCGGACTTGGGTTATCAAATAAAAAGGAATGGAAAAAGAGCTACCAATTTGAGCAAAGGTGAAGAAAATGCGATTGCATTAATCTATTTCTTTAATACTCTCTTGGATGTTGAAGCTGATGCAAAGAATACAATAATAGTATTAGATGACCCGATTTCCAGTTTTGATTCTAATTTCTACTATAATGCTATTGGTTATATTCGCGAGAAATCTCAACAAGCGGGCCAAGTGTTCATTTTCACACATAAATTTGCACTTTTAAAAGATTTTTCTTTGATGTTTAATGAACAAACAAATCAATATATCATCCAACGAACACATAATTCCCCTACGCTTGTAAATCTTGATAATTTAATAAGTCAGTATCACGATGAATATGCATATCTTTTCAAAAAGATATATTCGTTTGTCAAAAATCCTCCAACAGACACCAGTGAATACTTACAATATCCTAATATGGCACGAAGAGTATTAGAGGGTTTTTTAACTTTTAAACTTCCTTCTTCTGATACGATGATTAATAAAGTTCTCCAATTAGAGAACAATAAAGGCTCAAGCGTAGTGCGATCTATTTTGCGTCTTTTAAACAATCACTCTCATCTAAGAGTAATTTCAGATGCTGATTTAACGGATGATATAGACAGTATTGCGGCTTTACCAGATACACTCAATAACCTGATGGAGTTCATAAAATTCCATGACAAGCGTCATTATGACACCTTGGCATCTTTGTGTGATGAGGAATATGATGAAGATGGAGATGCTGTTACTATCATTCGAATTCCTACTCGCATAATAAAACTTTTTTCAATTCCAGCATCAGCAGGTTTTGGTAGTTTCTTAGATGATAATCCAGATACTGATGATTATGAGACAACAAATCAAGAGTGTACATTTGCAGTGAAAATAAGTGGTAATAGCATGGAACCCGACGTTCATGATGGTGATATTGTTTTGGTTAAAGCATGCGAAATAGTCCCAAATGCGCGAATAGGAATTGTATGGTATGATGGACAGTGTTATTGTAAAAAGATAGTTCAAACTCCAAAAGGGATCTTGCTTGTATCTATAAATAACAAATATGATCCTATACTGGTTAATTCAATTGACGAGTATCGTTTGTTTGGAGAAGTTGTTGAAATAATTGAAAAAGCAAACCATTGACACATTTGCTTTTTGCTAAAATTAGATATCAGACTTTAACACAAAAACTGTACCAAACAAGTGGGAATAATACAGCAAAACACCCTCCGTCAACGACGAAGGGTGTTTTCTATTCCCATATTATGGATTATGGGTAACCATGGTGGAGCCGAGGGGAATCGAACCCCTGTCCGAAAACCCGTCCTCACGACCTTCTCCGAGTGCAGTTTGTCAATTAAAATTCCCGCAACGCAGCGCCGACAAACAGGCTATGCGAATTGGTATCCTTTAATACACTTCAAGCTACAAGGCTAATTACAGGAAGCGTTCACCACTAGTCGACGCCGTTTCAAGCTCGTGGTCCTTCAAGAAACGACGGCAGCGCGCTTAGGCAGCTGCTAAAACGGGACGATTGTCTGCGTTTAAATTTAGGTTGCGACGATTAAAGTGATTTCGCCCTCACTACTCGCTTATCGTGCCTCAGAATCCCCGTCGAAGCCTTTACGGCCCCATATAGGTGCATCTGCACACTTATATTTTACCACTCTTTGAAGCAGTTGTCAAGAGGCTGCGCCTGCACATATATGTCATCTGTTGTCGGATGAAGCAGTAACAGCTTGACATATAGTCGCATATATGATATACTCAATATGTTCGTTAAACTGAATAGGTCATCGGAGAACTGTCCGCCGCAGCGGAACAGTTGATAAGATGTCGGGTGCGCTCGGTAAAACGCCTTGCTTAAGGCGAATACGGGCGCTTTTATTATGTATATCAAGGAGATAACTATGCAGGAGATAAAGCTTTCCGATCATTTTACATACAAAAAGCTGATACGCTTTGTGATACCCTCCATCGTCATGATGATATTCACCTCCATCTACGGAGTGGTGGACGGACTTTGCGTGTCTAATTTCGTGGGAAAAACGCCGTTTGCGGCGCTCAACCTCATCATGCCGTTCATCATGATACTCGGCGCAGTGGGATTTATGATAGGCACAGGTGGCTCGGCGCTGGTGGCTAAGACCCTCGGCGAGGGCGACAGACTGCGTGCCGACCGCTACTTCACCATGCTGATAATGCTGGACATCATCGCAGGCGTGCTGCTTGCCGTGACAGGTATCCTGTTCATCCAGCCTGTGGCAGTGCTGCTCGGCGCTAACGAGACCCTCCTCCCCCACTGCGTGCTGTACGGCAGGATAGTGCTTGCGGGACTCCCCGCATTTATGCTGCAGAATGCGTTCCAGAGCTTCCTGATAACTGCCGAAAAACCGAAGCTCGGTCTTGTGGTAACAGTAATTGCAGGAGTAACGAATATCATCCTCGATCTGCTTTTTGTCGGGCTTTTCAGTTGGGGACTTGCAGGTGCTGCATCCGCAACCATCCTGAGCCAGTTCGTAGGCGGCATGGTTCCGTTCTTCTATTTTGCCCGTGACAACGGTAGTCTGCTGAGACTGCGCAGGACCCGCCTTGAAGCACGTCCTCTGATAAAAGCCTGCACCAACGGCTCGTCCGAGCTTATGAGCAACATCTCCATGTCCGTTGTCGGTATGCTGTACAACCTGCAATTGATGAATTATGCAGGCGAGGACGGAGTTTCAGCATACGGCGTGATCATGTATGTAAACTTCATATTTGTTGCGTCGTTTATCGGATATTCCATAGGCTCCGCACCGATCATCGGATATCATTTCGGTGCGGCAAACAGCGGAGAGCTTAAAAACCTGCTGAGAAAAAGCATAGTGATAATCAGCTCCGCGGGGCTTGCTATGACTGTCCTCGCTGAACTGCTGGCATACCCGCTGACCATGATCTTCGTGGGCTATGACGAGGCACTGGCAGAGCTTACCTGCCGCGGCTTCATGCTGTATTCGCTGTCGTTCCTGCTGTGCGGCTTCAACATCTACGGCTCGGCATTCTTCACCGCACTTAACAACGGTCTTATTTCAGCCATAATATCCTTTCTCAGAACGCTGGTGTTTCAGGTGTCCGCATTGTTCATCCTCCCCCTGTTCTGGGAGGTCGACGGCATATTCTTCGCGATAGTTGCCGCGGAAATAATGGCACTGATACTCACCGTTGTGTTCCTTTTCGCAAAGCGAAGAAAGTACGACTATTTCTGATGGGTTGACTTATTGCACAAAAAATGGTATCATATCAGTATATAAAAAGAAAGGAGCATATAAAATATGACTTATGAAGAGATCGTAAAGACCGCCCAGAGCGAACTGTACAAAAAGGATGTAAGCGGCTTCGGCGGACATCTCGCAGTGCAGATCGACATCACAGGAGAGGGCGAAGGCGCATTCTACATCGAACTCAAGGACGGTGTGCTTCACGTTGAGCCTTACGAGTACTTCGACCGCGACTGCAAGCTCATCGCTTCTGCCGACACACTTTCCAAGCTGATGAAGGGCAAGCTGGACGCAGTGCTCGCCTACACCACAGGAAAGCTCAAAGTTGAGGGTGACCTCGGCAAGGCACTTGAGTTCCAGAAGATCATCAATGCAAAGAACAAGAAAAAGAAGTAATTTTCACATCCCGGATAACCAAAAAGGTCCATGGGCATCACGCCCACGGACCTTTTTATCTGCTGTAACATCATTAATGCAAAAACAATCCGCTTCTGACATTAAATTCAGAAGCGACATGATTATGTTATTATACTGCCTTGTCGAAAAATGCGCCCTTTTCAGCACCTTTTATGCCGACATTGAAACGCTCGTCCTCTTTTCCGCCACCGCGGATGGAGGTGCGGGTCGTGCCGCCCGAGATGTAAGTCTTTCCACATTCGGGGCAGATACCGGTATGGAGCGTTACGCTCTGAGAAACGATCTCGTTACCCTCGCGCTCTGCCTTTGCCTGATTGCGGTAAACGTGCTCCATCTCATGTCCCTTTACCTGCGCTGCCGCAGATTTGGGATCTATCTTTGTGGGAGTCTGGAAGGATACTCCGTTATCATCAGAGCCATCCTGATAGCGCCTGTTCTCACAGGTCTGACATTCGTATGTATCAAAGCGGCGCTTGTGGTCGGCCTGTGCATCTACCCTTGAGTTCTTCCCACCGTTCTCCTTGTTGGCGATAGCGGTATTTATCACCGAAGAAGCCTGAGCCATGCCGACAGAATTGCGGTAAGCACCGATTCCGCGCGAATTATCCGCAAGACCTGTACTCATACCGGAAATGCCGATACTGATAGGTTCGATAGCCATAAAAAGCACCCCTTTCGTAATATTACATCATCTGCACTTATATTATACAGCATTTATTGCCAAAAATCAAGGGGGAACGAAAATTTTTATTTGTGGTCCTGATCTCCTGCGGCAGCATCGTTATCCTGTTTTTTACAGCTAAATGAATAATTTATACTGTATTTATTCAAAAAAAACGTGAAAATTCGGTGAAATTGCAAAAAAGTCCTTGCAATTTTGTTTTTGTTATGTTATAATAAATCGTGATAGGTTTTAAAGGGGGAATTGTACCCTTTCGGACTTTTTACAAATTATTACGGCTGTAAACAGCCGTCAATACAGGAGTTTATCATGCCGGACAACTTTGTTTCAGTTGCAATAGACGGCCCTGTCGGTGCAGGAAAAAGCAGCATCGCCAGAACCGCTGCAAAAAAGCTTGGTTATATCTATGTTGACACAGGCGCACTTTACCGCGCTGTGGGTCTGCACTGTCACAGAAACGGCATTGATATGAAGGACGCTGCCGCAGTTACCGCAGTGCTTCCCGATGCAAGACCCGAAATACGTCTTATTGACGGAACTCAGCATATATACCTCAATTCAGAGGATGTTTCGGATGAGATAAGGCTTCCCGAGATTTCTATGGCAGCCTCGGCTGTATCGGCGATACCCGCCGTTCGCGCCGCACTACTGGATCTCCAGCGTGATATGGCCAAGACCAACAACGTCATCATGGATGGCAGGGATATCGGCACAGTGGTGCTTCCCGATGCCACCGTAAAGATATTCCTCACCGCTAAGGCTGAGATACGCGCAAAGCGCCGCTATGATGAGCTTTGTGCCAAAGGCGTGCAGACCACCTTTGAAGAGGTGCTGTCTGACCTCAACACCCGTGATTACAACGATTCCCACCGCGAGACTGCCCCGCTCAAGCAGGCAGAGGATGCGGTGCTTGCAGATACCTCGGATCTCGATTTTGAGCAGTCCTGTCAGCTTATCTGCGATATAATAAAGGAGAGGGTGTAAGCTATGTTTTACGCATTTCTCCGAAACTGCGCGAGGTTGTTCTATATCATCGTATACAAGATCACGGTGATAGGAAAAGAGAACATCCCCAACGAAAAAGGCGGATACATAATCGCCTCAAACCACGTTTCCAATAACGACCCGCCTGTCGTGGGCATTACCTTCAAGGGCAAATACACCTTCATGGCGAAGGAGGAACTGTTCCACAAGAATCCTATCTTCACATGGCTGATAACACAGCTTGGTGCATTCCCCGTTAAAAGAGGTGCCAAGGACGGCGCGCAGGCGATACAGAAAGCGCTGGAAAGCCTTAAAAAAGGACGCATTTTCGTCATCTTCCCTGAGGGCACCCGCTCCAAGGACGGTACACTGGGCAGGGCAAAGAGTGGTGTTACACTGGTAGCGGCACAGGCCAAAGCCCCCGTTGTCCCCGTGTTTATCAAGTACGGACGCAAAAAGTTCCGCCGTGAGATACAGATCTCTGTCGGTGAGATGATCCCCGCAGAAAAATTTGATATCGACATCGAGGATAAGCGTGCGCTCAAACAGGTCAGCGCCGCAATAATGGACGAAATAGCAAAGCTCCAGGAGAACGCACCAGATGTTGATTGAGATTGCAGAAAATTCCGGCTTCTGCTTCGGTGTTGAAAGAGCGATACGCCTTACCGAAGAAGCTGCCGAAAAATACGGCGAGATATATACTCTCGGACCGTTGATACACAACAAGACAGTTACAGACTCTCTTGAGAAAAAAGGTATACACATAGCAAATGACTTGTGCGATGCCACGGGAAAACCGTTGGTAATACGCTCTCATGGAGTTACAGAGGATATTGAGGCAAAGGCTCGGACGATTTGCTCCGACTGCATCGATGCCACCTGTCCTTTCGTGAAAAAAATACACAATATCGTATCACAGCAGCCCGAAGACTCAGCAGTACTCATCTTAGGCGATGCGAAACATCCCGAAGCTATCGGCATCAAGGGGCATGCGCACTGCAAAGCCTATATCTGTGCAGATTTCGCCCAGATCAGAGAACTTTATGAAAGCGGACAGATCTCTCCCGATGAGGATGTGGCGCTTGTGATTCAGACGACCTTCGACCGCGGCAGATTTGCTGAATATTCGCAGGATATCAGCAAAAACTACTGCCGTGTGAAAATATATGACACAATATGCAACGCCACCACGGAACGTCAGAAAAACGCCGAGGAGCTTGCAAAAAGAGCTGCTCTGATGATAGTTGTCGGAGGAAAAAGCAGCTCAAACACAGGAAAGCTTGCAGAGATCTGCTCAAGGCACTGCCCGACCGTGTTCGTGGAGGATGCTTCGATGCTTTCCAAGCAGCTTATAAAAGAGCTGCGATCCGATAGTATTATCGGAATAACGGCGGGAGCTTCGACCCCTGCCTATACTATAAGGGAGGTTCATAGAACTATGGACGAGATCATCAAAACAAACGAAAATGAGGAGTTAGACTTTGCTTCAATGCTCGAACAGTCTTTTAGAAGAGTATATACCAACAACAGAGTAAAAGCTACAGTTGTAGGCATCAACAAGAACGAAGCAGTAGTTGAGCTCGGCACAAAGCAGACGGGTTACATACCCCTCGACGAGCTGACAAACGACCCCAACGCAGCAGTTTCCGATGTTGTAAGCATCGGCGACGAGATCGACGCTATCGTAACAAAGGTTGACGATTCCAACGGCGTTATCTTCCTCTCCAAGAAGAAGGTTGACTCCGCACTGGGCATGGAGAAGATCGCAGCTTCCAAGGAAGCTAACGAGACACTCGAGGGCGTTGTTACAGCAGCAGTTAAGGGCGGCGTTATCGTTATCACTAACGGTACACGCGTATTCATCCCCGCATCCCAGACAGGTGTCCCCCGCAGCGGCAAGCTGGAGGATCTGGTAAAGAAGACTGTTCCTTTCAAGGTTATCGAGATCAACGAGCAGCGCGGCAGAGTTGTAGGCTCCATCAGACAGGCTACAAGGGAAGTTCGCGATGCTGAGAAGGCTAAGTTCTGGGAGTCCATCGAGGTTGGCCAGAAGTTCGAGGGCGAGGTTCGCTCCATCGAGGATTACGGTGTATTCGTTGACATCGGTGCTGTTGACGGTCTCGTTCGCACAAGCGAGCTGACATGGAACAGAGTTGGTCACCCCAAGGATATCGTTAAGGAAGGCGACAAGATCACAGTTATCGTTAAGTCTTTCGATCCCGAGAAGAAGAGAGTTTCCCTCTCCGCTAAGGATCCCGACGAGAATCCCTGGACAAAGTTCGTTGCTGACTATGCTATCGACGATGTTATCAAGGCTACTATCGTCAGCATCACAGAGTTCGGTGCATTCGCTCAGATCATCCCCGGCGTTGACGGCCTGATCCACATCTCCCAGATCTCCACAGACAGAGTTACAAACATCGCAAGTGTTCTGGCTGTAGGTCAGGAGGTTGATGTTAAGATCATCGACATCGACACAGAGAAGAGCAGAGTTTCTCTCTCCATCAAGGCTCTTATGGAAGACGCTGCTCCCGCTGAGGAAGAAGCTTCCGACGCTGAGTAATCTCTCAACCAAAACAGCCGCCCCCGATGTAATGTCGGAGGCGGCTTTGATTTTACTGAAAGACCCGTGAAGTATTTCACGGGTCTTACGTATTTACGGCTGTGTCAGGTGCTTTTTGTATATCTGCTCCTGTTCTTCAACATATACAGAGCCTTTTCTGACGACGACGAACTTTCCGCGGCAGGGGTTTATCTTTCCTTTGCCTGCAAGTATTATCTCCTCTGTCATGCCGATGCGCAGGCTGCTTGGCTCAATGCCGCCCTGCATAAGTATCGTGCGTATCGCGCGGGTGCGGATGGGGCGTTTGAGTTCAGCCAGAGCCGCGGCAGAGTATCCACGCTCCGTTTCTGAAGCCTCAAGTGCCTCGGCTGCCATGCTTTCAAGAAGCTCACTGTCCTCGCACAGATTTTTCCTCACACGCTCAGCGGTGTCCAGAAAAGAACCGTTGATCTCCTGCATCTCCGGCAGCAGGATGTGCCGCACCTTGTTGCGTGTGTAGTCTGTGGAAAGATTAGTCTTGTCCGTGACGTAGGACAATCCGTTTTCAACGCAGAATTCCTCTACCTCGGATCGGGTACAGTACAACAGCGGACGGATGATGTTTCCCCTTACAGGCGGAATACCGCACAACCCTTTGAGCCCCGTGCCACGCATGAGGTTCAGCAGCATGGTCTCAGTGCTGTCGTTGCTGTTGTGGGCGGTGGCTAGCTTCCCTCCCTCTGATACACGGGAGAAGAAATCATACCTTACGCGGCGGGCAGTCTCCTCAATGCTCTCGTGCTTCTGCTGAAAGCTGCGGACATCAGTGTCAAGCACCTCAAGATGTATCCCCAGCCTGTTGCATAGCTCCTGACAGAAGCGCATATCCCCGTCGGACTCCTCACCGCGAAGCCCATGGTTGACATGGCACGCGGAAAGCGACAAAGAAAGCCCATCTGAAAGTGCTCTCAACGCAAACAGCAGTGAAACGCTGTCCGCACCGCCCGAAAGGGCGACTACCACTTTATCCCCGCTCTGAAGCATATCATGTTGTGATATCGTACTTCTTACCGTATCTAAAAAAGTTGATGTACTCATAGCTCACCTGCCGAAATTTTTGCCCCGCACGGTCAACGCGGCGGGGCAAAGTATTTGTGAACCTGTCCGAACTATTACTGCTCGGTGCGCACTACCTCTGCATTTGTAAATCTTGTATACTGGCCGTCCCAACCGAGCGGCACAGTTCCCGGCTCACCATGACGGTTCTTTGCCACAATGCACTCGCAGGCATTCACGTTGGGGTCGGTCTTGTCGTAATACGCGTTTCTGTAAAGGAACATAACGATGTCCGCATCCTGCTCTATAGAACCCGATTCACGCAGGTCTGACAGCATGGGACGCTTGTCGGGACGCTGCTCGGGACCACGGGCAAGCTGAGAAAGGCATATCACCGGAACATCCAGCTCCTTAGCCATTATCTTGAGGTTACGGGTGATGTCTGAGATCTCAACTACACGGTTTCCACCGTAGTTCTTGGTGGAGGACATAAGCTGCAGATAGTCTATGACCACCAGACCGAGGTTCTTCATACGGCGCAGCTTGGATTTTATTCCCGCCACATTCACGCCTGCGGTATCGTCTATGTAGATATTCAGGCGGGACAGGATGTCAGCAGCCCTGCCGATGTCTCTCCACTTCTCCTTGGATATCTTACCTGTCCTCATCTCATCAGAGGTCAGAGAGGCCTCGGAGCTTATCATACGGCCTACTATCTGCTCCTTGGACATTTCCAGGCTGAACACGGCTATTGCCTTGTCGGTGTGCTTCTTGCCAACGTTTGTTGCGATATTCATCGCAAAGGAGGTCTTACCCATACCGGGACGCGCCGCAAGTATGATAAGGTCGGACCTGTTGAGTCCGTGGATACGCTTATCAAGCTCCCTGTAAAGGGTGGAGAGTCCCGTCATGGCAGGCTCGCCGTTTTCACTGGCGACACGATAAAGCTCATCAAGAGCGTGTATTCTGTCCAGTACGATGCCGCTGATGTGTGTTAGTCCCTTAACCTCGTTGCCGCTGCGGATATCAAATATCTTCTGCTCCGCAAAGTCGATAAGTGTGTTAGCATCCTCACCGCCTGCGTTTGCGGTGTCGATTATCTCCTTTGAAGCATAGATAAGGCTGCGCACCATGTACTTTTCCGATACGATGTTCGCGTACTTAGCAACGGAAGATATACTGGGAACAGCGGTGGTAAGCCGTGCAAGATACTCCTTCGCCTGCTCTGCGGTCTCAAAGATGCCCTGCTGCATCACCTTGTCGAGAACGGTAACGATATCTATCCTCTCGCCCGAAAGGAACATCTGCAGCATAACTGCATAGATATCCTTATGAAGCGAAACATGGAAATACTCGGGCTGGAGGATGGTGGCAATCTCCGCCATGGCCTCGCCGTCCATAAGCACGGCACCCAGTACGGATTGTTCTGCATCAAGGTTTACGGGCAGATTTACGCCCGTGAGATCATACTCAGCCATATCAGCCCTCTACAACGCTTACTGTGAACTTTGCGGTAACGCCTGCATAAAGTCTTGCCTCTACGGAGAAGTCACCGAAGCCCTCTATCTTCATGGAAATATTGATCTTTTTCTTGTCAACATCGCAACCCAGAGTCTGCTTGATGGCCGCAGATACCTCCTTGGAGGTAACAGTGCCGAACAGTCTGCCGTTTGCGCCTGCCTTTGCCTTTACAACGATCTTCTGATCGTTCAGCTTTTCTGCGATAGCCTTTGCATTTGCGGTGTCAACGTCGATCTTGTGCTGTGCGTGATCCTTCTGACCCTGCAGCAGGTTGAGGTTCTTTGCGTTTGCCTCCTGTGCAAGTCCCTTCTTGATAAGGCAATTGATAGCATAGCCATCCTTTACCTCGTGGATCTCGCCCTTCTTGCCTGTGCCCTTTACGTCCTGTAAAAGAATTACCTTCATTTTATATTCCTCCTGATACCTGGAATTTTGTGTTTGTTATTTATGACTGTGACAGACTGTCGTAATAGCCGTCTATTGCCTCGTACAGCTTCTGTATCGCCTCGGATGCGGAAAGCTCGTAGAGCTGTGCGCCCGCCATCGTCTGATGACCGCCTCCGTCATCCTTCTTGTTGCCAAGGCTCTCCATGATAAGCTGCACGTTTATCTTGCCCAGCGACCTTGCACTGAAGCTCCAGCCGTTATCGCCGATGGGATACATGGTAAAGGAAGCGTCCACGCCGCTGATGTACAGCATCTCGTCCGCCGCCTGCGAGCATATCACCCTGATATCGGGGAATATCTCGTCTACAACGGAGATTGCGCAGCTTCTGTATATCTCGGCAGAGGCTACTATCTCTGCCTTTTTGGATTTGCTCTGCATGGTGGTAGAGAACAGGCTCTTTACGGATACGGTATCCGCGCCCATCTTCTTAAGGAACGCCGCCGCCTCAAAGGTGGAAACACCGGCGCGCATTACAAAGTCCTTTGTGTCAAGTGTGATTCCTGCCAACAGTGCCTCCGCTTCAAGCGGTGCAAGGATGGGATTTACTCCGAAATACTGGATCAGCTCCGTAACAAGCTCCGCCGCCGAGGAGGCGTTGGGATCCTGCCACATGATACCAGCATCCTCGATAGCACCCGCACTGAGGCGGTGATGGTCTATAACGACGATGTGATCGGGATCAGCCATAGCAAACAGATCCTTGTCATCCAGCTTCTTGATGATATGTGTATCCACAATGATAAGCAGCGAGTTCTTGGTAAATCCGAGCTTTGCCACATCGGGATTGATGACAACGGGAGTTTCATAGCCGTCAAATCGCTCGATAAGCTCCTTGGAAGCATTGAGCTCCTTGTTCACCACCGCATAGGCGGTTACGCCCAGCTTTCTGATAGCGCAAGCAAGACCGATAGCCGAGCCTACACTGTCGAAGTCACCGTAGCTGTGTCCCATTATGTACACATTGTCTGCGGTGCGCACCACCATCTTGATATCGTCCGCCAT
The DNA here is from genome assembly GCA_045540255.1 of Oscillospiraceae bacterium. GTDB lineage: Bacteria > Bacillota > Clostridia > Oscillospirales > Ruminococcaceae > CAG-115. The sequence goes on from JAZQGZ010000083.1 coordinate 24,897, forward strand.
GATACGGGTCTTTACCTTGCTGTAACGGCCTGTGCCCTGTGTTACTGCACCGTAGAAATGGAAACCCGACTCGGTCTTTATCGCACACTGGTCGCCACCGCGTCCCAATGCCATGGAAAGTGCCTGACGGGCGAAGTCCTCGCTCTCCGCAAGGGTAGGCGCTGTGCGTCCGATACCGATTGAAAGGGTAACGGGTGTTCTGTCTGTAACTTTTATCTCACGGGCAAGGTCAAGCAGCCTTATCTTGTCAAAGATCATCTCTCTGACATATCGCTCCTCGATGACCACAAGGAAACGGTCGGCAGTGAGCTTCTGAAGCACCGCGTTCTTCTCGCTGAAATACTCCTCCAGCAGACGGTCAATCTGGATGGTTACGTAAGCCTTTTCGCTCTCCTTGTTGTCATTGAGCAGCTCCTCATAGTTGTCGACCATTACGATCATTACCATGGGACGGGACATACGATGCTCTTCCTGGAGGGACTTGTAATCGGTGATGTCCTCAAAGAACAGCATGGTTATCTGGTTGATGCTCTCAAGCACCTCCACGCCTTTTTTAACGTTTTCCTTTTCATCGGGTGTGAACTGAGGCACACGGGCGTAGACGCGGTAGTTCCTGCCCTCGTACTCTATTTCTCTTCCCTCTCCGATGAACATCTCCATCGGCTCGTCAGTGACGAAATCAAGGGAGTTGTCATCCTCATCAGGTTTGTAGAAGCAGTTGTTGAAGCTCTCGTTGCTCCACACGATTATACGGTTCTCGTTCACCAGTGCCACGGGCAGCGGGAAACTGCACAGCGCAACGCGGTTGGAGCTGTCTATCGTGCCATTGAGCTGTTCGAAATAGCTGAACTCATTACGGCGTATCTGGATAAGCTTGCCGATCGCAAGACCGGAGACCAGAAGCAGTATCGGAAGCGAGCCCCAGAAAAGATACGGCTCATCCGAAAACAACATTCCGTCCAGTACCAGCAGACACACAACCAGCGCGCCTACCAGTATCAGCAACGTATTACTTTTGTAAAAGTTTTTCAAGTTATGTCCTCCGTTTATGTCAGAATGGAACGGTCAAACTCAGACCTCCATTATTATCGGGAGTATCATGGGACTGCGCTTTGTCTTTGAGTAGATATAGTCACTGAGTGCGTCACGCATAGCCGCCTTGATGTTGCCCCACTCACGGATGTTGCGCTCCTGACAGTTGTTCATCACGTTCTTCATAAGGGTCTTTGCCTCGTCCATCAGTGCTTCGCTCTCACGTACGTACACAAAGCCTCTGGACACGATATCGGGTCCTGCAAGCACCCTGCCCGTTTCACGCTCGATAGTAGCAACGATTATCATCATGCCGTCCTCTGCGAGGTGCTTTCTGTCACGAAGTACCACAGAGCCTACATCGCCCACGCCGTAACCGTCCACCATGACCCTGCCTGCGGGAACAGTACCTGCGAATTTCATCTCGTTTCCGTCGGTTTCGATGACCTGGCCGATATCCGCAATGAAGATGTTCTCCTCAGGGACGCCCATGCCGACCGCAAGTCCGCTGTGCTTTTTAAGGTGCTTGTACTCGCCGTGGATGGGAATAAAGAACTTCGGCTTTGTAAGGGATATCATCAGCTTAAGCTCATCCTGGCAGGCGTGTCCCGAAACGTGGACCTCGTACATGGACTCGTACACAACCTCTGCGCCCTGCTTCATAAGCTCGTTCACTACCTTTGTGACAAGCTTCTCGTTGCCGGGGATGGGTGTAGCGGAGATTATAATGAAATCCTGCGGAGTTATAGTAACCTGTCTATGGTCGCCACTGGACATTCTGGACAGTGCCGACATCGGCTCGCCCTGTGAGCCTGTGGTGCAGATAACAAGACGCTCGGGCGGGTATTTGTTCACATCATCGATATCGATGAGTGTACCCTCCGGAACCTTGATATAATTAAGTTCCGCCGCCTTTGCTATAACATTCACCATGCTCCTGCCCGATACCGCAACCTTGCGGTCGTGCTGTACGGCATGGTCGATTATCTGCTGTATCCTGTGGATATTACTGGAGAAGGTAGCGATGATGATGCGCTTGCCCTCTGCAGTGTTGAACAGCCCTCTGAAGCTCTCTCCCACATGGCGCTCCGACCTTGTATAGCCGGGACGCTCGGCGTTGGTGCTCTCGGACATCAGCGCAAGAACGCCCTTGTTTCCAAGCTCGCCGAAACGGGCAAGGTCGATGATACCACCCTCAATGGGGGTGTAGTCCACCTTGAAGTCGCCTGTATGGATGATAACGCCTGCGGGTGTGTGGATAGCCAGTGCGCAGGCATCGGGAATGGAGTGGTTTACACGGATGAACTCCACCGACATACAGCCAAGCTTCACCTGCTGGCGGGGAGTTACAACGTTCAGCGAAGCCTGCGAGAGCAGATTGTGCTCCTTAAGCTTTCCCTCGACAAGGCCGAGAGTAAGGCGTGTACCGTATATGGGAACGTTCACCTTTTTCAGCAGGTACGCGAGGCTGCCTATATGGTCCTCGTGACCGTGGGTGATGACTATTCCGCGGAAACGCTCCTTGTTCTTCTCAAGGTAGCTGAAATCAGGCACCACGAGGTCAACACCAGGCATATCGTCATCGGGGAATGCAAGACCGCAGTCTACGATCAGAAGATCGTTTCCGCACTCGTAAACATACAGGTTCTTACCGATCTCATTAAGACCGCCCAGTGCAACAAAGCGCACGGGAGGACAGGGCACGCCCTGCTTGTTCTGGTTGTTATCCTTTGCCGAAGGAGTATATTTCGTCCTGAATTTCTTCACGGAAAAACCGCCCTTTGCGTTCTTCTGTGCAGGAGCCTTTGCAACTTCTGTCTGCTTTGCCGTCTTCTGGGGAGCGGCAGACTTCCCCTGCTTTGCCGCACCTGCCCTTGCAGGGGTCCTTACATTATTCTTTGAAGCCTTGTTGGCCTTTGCCACCGTCTTTGTACCCTTGGGTGCGATGTTTTCTGTTTCTGTCAATAATTTGTTGTTAGAGAGTAATCCCATTGTCGATCCTTTCTCGGGGCGTTTCCCCGATCACAGTGCAGAATTCCGCCGAAGGGCATAAATATCCCACAATCATCAGAGCGGAGTATGTAAACCTTATCAACACGGAACGAGTCGGCTTTTCCGATGCCACGACACAGCCCCTGAAATAAGGTGATTTCTGCGATAGATACTATAGTTGTCAGTAATTTTATAAAACGCATTCACTGTCAGCGAAGCTGCAAAAATACAATAATACGCCATAATACAATCATAATTCATTATACTCCCAAAACGTCAAAATGTCAAGTGCACGGAGATTGATATGTAAAAAACTGTAAGCGTTTATTCACAATTATTTCCGCGGACACTCAATACAAAGTATGTCCTAAACCGCACGAAATAATGCTGTATTAATATAATTACAAGCAAACTCCGCCCGCATGATTTTCCTATGATAATTCATTCTTTTCTGCAAATAGTAAAAAAGCAAGTCACAAAGAAAGGCGGTAGCTCAGAAATGGGCATTATATAAATATGGAAAAAACAGCAAAGCTCCTGTCAAGGCTGCTGTGCGGTGCTATCTCGCTGACTGCGGCGGTCATCGGCTGCTTTTACACGATTCTGCCGTCTGAAGTAAGCGTTGAAGCGGGCGTACCTTACAGCGGTGGTTTTTACGGTGCAGAAATAAAACAGGACAAGCATGGTGCGGGATTCTATCTCGGCGCGATACCTATAAAGTCAGTGTCTGCGGATCATACAGTACGCCCTATGCTGGTACCCTGCGGCACTCCATTCGGAATAAAGCTCAGGACACAGGGCGTCATCGCGGTATCGGTAAATGAGGATTCCCCTGCCGAGGAATGCGGCATAAAACAGGGAGATCTTATCCTATCGGTGAACGGCATGACAGTAAGCTCCAACAGCGAGGTATGCTCCGCAATACAGTTATGTCCCGATGAATGCGAGATAATACTTCAGCGGGGCGACAGCGAAAAACTGATGACAGTAGTCCCGTATGAGGACTGCGGCATTTATAAAATAGGGATATGGGTACGCGACAGCGCAGCGGGAATCGGTACCATGACCTATTACAATCCTGAGGATGGCGGCTACGGTGGTCTCGGGCACCCCGTAAGCGATGTTACTACGGGCGAGCTTATGCCACTTGCCAGCGGCGAGATAACCGAAGCCGACATCAGCGGTGTTACAAAGGGCATCCCCGGCGAGCCGGGCGAGCTTTGCGGCACGCTGAGAGCAGGCAGCGCAATCGGTACTATCGATCTTAATACGCAGTGCGGGATCTTCGGCTGCGTCGGTTCGGCTCCCACCGAAGGCGAGGTGCTACCGATGGCTTTCCGTCAGGAGGTACGGACAGGGGCCGCAACACTGCTGACCACCGTAAACGGCAGTACTCCGCAGGAATATGATATCGAGATAGAGCACATCAACATCTGCGATATGGAGAGCAGCAAGAGCATGGTGATACGCATAACCGACCGTGAGCTGCTTGACATCACGGGTGGCATAGTCTGCGGCATGAGCGGCAGCCCTATAATACAGGACGGAAAGCTGGTGGGTGCAGTTACCCATGTGTTTCTGAACGACCCTCAGCGGGGCTATGCAGTATTTTGCGAGACCATGGTGGAAAACGAAAACTGAAAAACAAAAAGCCGCTTTTGAAGTACCAAAAGCGGCTTTTAATTATTGATGAACCGTTACGATGATCAAGGACAGATCAATGATTCATGAACTTTGTCAGCATATCCTGAAGCTTCTTCGACTGAACGCTGAGTCGGTCGCTGGATGCGGCACTTTCCTGTGCGGAAGCCGCAGTAGAGCGCACGATATCCTCGATGGCATTTATCTTCTCGGATACTGTTCTTACATCATCAGCCTGCGACTCGGACGCATCGGATATCTTTACGATCAGATCATTTACGTTTGCAACGCCCTCGGAAACGGTAACAAGCGCAGCCTCGGTCTCCGCTGCAAGACGGGAGCCCTTCTCCACGGCCTCTCCTGTTCCGCTGATAAGCTGATTAGTGTTCTGTACAGCCTCGGCAGACTTGGAAGCAAGATTCCTTACCTCATCCGCAACGACTGCGAAGCCCTTGCCCGCCTCACCTGCTCTTGCAGCCTCGATAGCGGCGTTGAGCGCAAGGATGTTTGTCTGGAATGCGATGTCATCGATAGTCTTTACGATCTTTACGATCTCCTGAGCCTTGTCGTTGATGTCATTCATCGACTCAAGCAGCTCTGTCATGCGGCGGTTACACTCCACAACATTGTCAGATGTAATACCTGACTGCGCCTGTGCGGACTCCGCAGAGGCTGCGTTCTCATTGATCTGTGTAACAAGGTTCTCGATAAGACCCGTAAGCTCGTCGATGGTCCTGGACTGCTCGCTTACACCCTCTGCAAGAGTGTTGGAAGAAGCAGCCACGTCTGCGGAACCGAGAGACACCTCATTGGAAGCGTGATCGATACCACCGATTATCTCGCCGAGATTATCGGAGATCTTGATAACAGACTCCTTGATCTTTGCAAAATCGCCCACATAGCTGCCGTTGAACTCGATGTCAAAGTTACCGTGAGCCAGCTTGTCAAGGTTGCTGCTGATATCGTTTATGTATCCTGTCCATACCTGGTTGGTCTCGGAGATGCTCTCGCAAAGATCGCTGATGCTATCGTTTGCGTAATAGGTAGGTATATAGCTGAGGTTGCCGTTCTTCATGTCGGCAGCGGCAGCGGTAAGCTCGTCAACAGGCTTGATGAGCCTTTTGATGATCAAGGATATGATTATGATAGATACCACAGCAGCGCATACTATGATAATAAACATAGTTATCATCACGCCTATGATCTCCGAAATGTACTCGGAAGAATTTACCGCATAAAGGTAATACCATCCCGTTGAGGATATTCTTACAGGAGCGAAATAAGCGGAAGTGCCGTTGTAGTCGGCTGCCTTGACAACGGAAAAATCGTTATTCGTGATATTCGTTACTATCTGAGAATATGCGGGGATATCCGTAAGCGATGTGGCGGTAGGAGTACCGGCGTCATTTATTCCGGGCATATACTCGGGATTACCGTGTACGATAAGGCTTAAACTATTGTCGGCAAGCATGGGGTATGCGTTGTCGAATATCTTTATGCTGTTGGTGACCTCTGCCAGGTAGTCGGCGTAGATATCTGCGCCCATAACGAAATCAAGAGAGCCGTCAGCCTTGTAGAAAGCTCTTGAGACAGTCATTACAAGCTTGCTGGTGTTCTGATCTATATAGGGAGATGTGCAGGTATAACCGCCCTCGGCTGCGAGGGTAGCCTTGTACCAATCACGCTGTGTGACATCAAAATCCTCGGGAAGCACGGTCTTGCTTGCGAAAAGAGTGATCTCGCCCGGGATAACGACATAACGGTCAACAGTATCCTCGGAGCTTTTGGAAGCAAGAAAATCCTCGATCTCGGCATTCGTCATAGTGTTGAGACCGTCATTATACTGGATGGAATCGCCAAAATAGGCTATTGTCTGCTCCTGAGTATCTATCCAGCTGTCAAACTCCAGTGCCTTTGCCGAAAGCGTAGCGGATATCTCGTTGTTGATGCGCTGATCCAGCGTCTGTCTGAACAAAAAGAACGAAACTACCGCAATAAGCGCAAACACCACGCTTATGATAACAACGATAGCAAGAGTAAGCCTTTGGTGAAAACCTTTTTGCTTTTTAACCGGTTTCATAAAGTATTCCTCCTTGTAAATTCAGATATATTACCACAAATAGTACCATATTTCCATTATACTACAAAAAAGTTAATATTGCAATAGCAGATCAGTATATTATCACTTCATTTTACTAAAAGATCATCGGGATCTCATTCTGTGGGATAAAGAAGCGAAAGCTCCTCTTCGGTTATCTCACGGCATCCACCCGAAGGAAGCGCCTCGTCCAGCACTATGCCGCCCATGCGTACTCGCTTAAGGTGCGTCACCCTGTTCCCTACTGCCTCCATCATGCGCTTCACCTGATGGTATTTACCCTCGTGAAGCACCAGCCTCACCACATGGGCGTCCTCGGTCAGCGTCAGCACGGCAGGCATACACTCCTCGCCGCCATCAATGGTAAGTCCCGAGGCAAACTGCCCGATATACCGCTCCTCCGCAGGGCGTTCAAGGGTCACGACGTATTCCTTTTCAACGTGGTTCTTCGGGGAGAGCATCTTATGCGCAAGTGCGCCGTCGTCCGTGATGAACACAAAGCCCTCTGTGTCCTTGTCCAGTCTGCCAGCAGGAAACAGCCCCTTTCTGCGAAGTTCCCCGGGAAGAAGCTCCAGCACCGTGGAACTTAGTCCGTCACGGGTGGCACAGACCACGCCGTCGGGCTTGTTGATCATGATATACAGGAACTGTCGGTACACTATTCTTTTTCCGCAGACCGAAACCACATCCTTGTCGGGGTCTATCTTTGTATCAGCCGCTTTTACAGGTAAGCCGTTCACCGTCACCTGCGACCTTTTCAGCATCGTTTTTGCATCGGAACGCGACACTCCTGTCTGTTCCGAAATAAATCTGTCTATGCGCATTGATATCCACCTTCCATCAGCGGACGAATGACATATACATCCGCAGAATATGAATATATGGTAACATAAAAAGCACATAATGTCAATCGTACCGCGGTCCTGTGGGGGTCAGTAAAGTTTTTTGAGTTTTTTTAAAAAAACTATTGACTTTTAGAGTTTAACGTGCTATAATATCAGCGTAAAAACAATGACGAAGACACATTCGTTATCTGCAGCGTTTTCAGAGAGCCATCGGTCGGTGTGAGATGGTATCGCGGGTTAATGAACATCCCTTCTGAGTTGGAGTGCTGAAATCTCAGTAAGTGCTCTCGTGAGGCTGCGTTAATGCACAGGGCTTATCCCTTTGGTGGGCGAGTCTGAAGGTGGCGGTAGCAGAATAAGGCTGCACCGCAATTTGAGTGGTACCGCGGGTTTGATACTCGTCTCAAAGTCAAGTGCTTTGGGGCGGGTTTTTTGTTTTTTAGGCTGCCCCGACAATACGGAAAGGAGAACAACAATGCCAAACAATCAGAACACGACAGAACAGAAGATCCGTGAGGTCGCACAGCGTATCCGTACACTGCGTGAGGACATGGGTATCTCCGCCGAAACCATGGCGGCAAAGACAGGCTTCTCTGCTGAGGAGTACAGAAAGATGGAAAACGGCGAAACAGACTTCAGCTTCACCTTTATCCACAAGTGCGCAGGCGTATTCGGTGTTGACATCGCCGAGCTTATGGAGGGCGATACTCCCGAGCTTACAGGCTACACCGTAACACGCAGGGGTCAGGGCAAACCTATCGTGCGCAGAGCAGGCTTCGAGTACAACCGCCTTGCACACAAGTTCAAGGACAAGATAGCAGAGCCGTTCCATGTAGTCATCCCCTATTCCGAGGCGGCTCTCAGCGATGAAAGACACCTCGCAAGCCATGCGGGACAGGAAATGGATATCGTTATCAAGGGCACACTGCGTATGATAATCGGCACCCATATCGAGACCCTGTACGAGGGCGACTGCATCTACTACGACAGCTCCATCCCCCACGACGAGATCGCTCTCGGCGGCGAGGACTGCGAGATCTACGCCTTTGTAATGGCTCCGCAGGACGGCAGTCAGGACACAGAGTATCACGAGCACGTGCGCTCATACACACACTCCAACTTCTACAAGGCAGGCATCTCCCACCCCGTTGCGGATAAGTTCGTCACCTGCGAGACAGACGATCACGGTATGCTCTCCGCAATCAACTTCCACAACGAGGAGAGCTTCAACTTCGCTTATGATATCGTTGACGCACTGGCAGAAAAGTGTCCCGACAAGACCGCTATGATCTATGTTGCGGACGACAAGAGCGAGCGTCGCTTCACCTACAAGGACATCATGAAATACTCCTGCCAGACAGCAAACTACTTCAAGTCGCTGGGTATCAAAAAGGGTGACAAGGTCATGCTGGTGCTGAAAAGACATTATCAGTTCTGGTTCTCCATCCTTGCACTGCACCGTCTCGGCGCAGTTGTCATCCCCGCTTCCAATCAGCTTGTAAAGCACGACTTTGAGTACCGCTTCGATGCCGCAGGAATCTCTGCAGTTGTCTGCACCGCCGACGGAAACGTTGCGGATGAGATAGACCTCGCCGCACCCAACTGTCCCTCCCTGAGGACAAAGATCATCGTAGGCGCAAAGCGTGACGGCTGGAACGACTTCAACGAGGAGCTTTCCGCATACAGCACAAAGTTCCCCAGAAACGACGACACCGCCTGCGGAAGCGATCCCATGCTGATGTTCTTCACCTCGGGAACCACAGGCTATCCCAAGATCGCTATGCACGATTTCAAATATCCCCTCGGTCACTACACCACCGCACGCTACTGGCACAACGTTGACCCCAACGGCATCCACTTCACCATCTCCGATACGGGCTGGGGCAAGGCACTGTGGGGCAAGCTGTACGGTCAGTGGATGTGCGAGACCGCTGTGTTCGTATACGATTTCGAGCGTTTCCATGCTGAGGATATCCTCCCCATGTTCGCAAAATATAACATCACCACATTCTGCGCACCGCCCACAATGTACCGCTTCTTCATCAAGGAGGATCTCTCAAAATACGATCTCTCCAGCCTTAAGTACGCCACCATCGCAGGCGAAGCGCTCAACCCCGAGGTGTTCTACCAGTTCAAGAAGGCAACCGGCATCTCCCTCATGGAGGGCTTCGGTCAGACCGAGACCACACTGTCCATCGCAAACTTTGTCGGCATGACTCCCAAGCCCGGCTCCATGGGCAAGCCCAATCCCCTGTACAACGTCCACATCATGAATGCGGACGGCACCGAGGCAGGCGTGGGCGAGACAGGCGAGATCTGCATCAAGACAGGCGACAGCAAGCCCTGCGGTCTGTTCATGAGCTACTACAACAACGAGGAGAGCACCCGTGAGGCATGGCACGACGGCTACTACCACACAGGCGACACCGCACGTATGGACGAGGACGGCTACTACTGGTACGTCGGCAGAGTTGACGATCTGATCAAGTCCTCCGGCTACCGCATCGGCCCGTTCGAGATCGAAAGCGTCATCATGGAGCTTCCCTATGTGCTTGAGTGCGCAGTTACAGGCGTTCCCGACGAGATAAGAGGTCAGGTGGTAAAGGCTACCATCGTTCTGACTAACGGCACCCAGCCCTCCGACGAGCTGAAAAAGGAGATCCAGACCTACGTCAAGAACCAGACCGCACCCTACAAGTACCCCAGAGTCATCGAGTTCCGTGACAGCCTGCCCAAGACCGTCGGCAGCGGAAAGATCCGCCGCAGCGAGATCCGTGCGCAGGACGCAAAGAAATAAACATTCTGTAAAGAACGCCCCGAGATATTACTCTCGGGGCGTTGTTATATGATTCAAAAAAACTGTTTATTCCGACAGCGGGTTTTCAAGGGATTTCTCAAGGAATGCCTTGGTCTTTTCACTCTTAGGATTGCCGAACACCTCGTCGGGAGTTCCTATCTCCTCGATAACGCCGTCCGACATGAAGATGACCTTATCCGCAACGCTGCGTGCAAAGTTCATCTCGTGGGTGACAACTATCATCGTGCGGTCGCTTGTCTTAAGCTCACGGATAACACGAAGCACCTCGCCTGTAAGCTCGGGGTCAAGTGCCGAGGTAGGCTCGTCAAAGCAGAGGATATCAGGCTTCATCGCAAGCGCACGCGCGATCGCAACACGCTGCTGCTGACCGCCCGAAAGCTCACAGGGGTAGCTGCCTATCTTTTCGGAAAGTCCCACCATATCTATAAGCCTGCGGGAATTAGCATCGATATCCGCGCGTATCTCTGCCTTTTCGGCGGAGGACAGCTTTTTCTCGCTGCCGTCTATGCGCATAAGCTCCTGCGCAAGGGACACGTTCTTAAGCACCGTATACTGGGGGAACAGATTGAAGCTCTGGAAAACCATTCCGAAATGCAGGCGCTTTTCGCGTATCTGCTTGTCGGTGTAAGCCTTGTCCTCGGCATTGAATATCTCCTCGCCGTCTATCAGGAACACGCCCCTGTCGGGCCTTTCAAGGAAGTTTATGCAACGGCACAGGGTTGTCTTGCCGCTTCCCGAGGAGCCGATTATCGCCAGCACCTCGCCCTTTTCGAGGGTGAAATCTATGCCCTTCAGCACCTCAGTCTTGCCGAAGCTTTTGTAGATATTTTTAATTTCAAGAAATGCCATATTCGCTCCTTATCCGCTGTAGTAGTTCAGCTTCTTCTCGAGGAAATTCAGCAGTATAGTCAGCAGACCCGAGAACAGCAGATAGAAAACAGCTATGTAGAACAGCGGCCAGATGATAGCCTTCTGCGCGATGATATCCTGTGCGGACTGTACAAGCTCCACCACCATTACAACACGTGCAAGGGAGGTGTCCTTTACCAGCGTGATTATCTCGTTGCCCATAGGTGCAACGATACGCTTTACCACCTGGAACAGCACTATCTTGAAGAATATCTGGCTCTTGGTCATACCGAGTACCTGTCCCGCCTCGTACTGACCCTTGGGGATGCTCTCGATACCGCCACGGTAAATCTCGGAGAAATAGCAGGCGTAGTTGATGATGAACGCGATCAGCACCGCAGTAATTCTCGGCAGTGCCTTTGCGCCGAAGATAAGTCCCGGTCCATAGAACACAAGGATTATCTGCACCATCAGCGGAGTTCCTCTGATTATCCAGACAAACAGCTTTGTAATGCAACGCACCGGCTTGAAACCAGCCAGTGTTTTCACTAATTTTGAGCTTGTTTCGGATGCCAGACCTTTAAAGGGCGCAAAGTTCGACATCGATCCGAAGGTGATGACAAGTCCCAGCGGAATGGAGCATAAAAGCGTCACACCGAATATCAGCAGGGTGGTCATAAATCCCTCTGCAAGCTGTAAGGTTACCTCGATAAATGACATAATAAAGATCCTTTTAGGTTATCATTTGTTATTGGAGGGCTTTCGCCCGTATATAAGAGCGGCACAAGGTACCGCTCTTTGTTTTATTACTGGAATGCGTAAACGTCAGCGAGGTCGTACTTCTCAGCAAGAGCCTTGAGTGTGCCGTCCTCTACCATCTCTGCGATTGCTGCGTTGATCTTCTCCTGAAGCACCTTGTCCTCAAGACGGATACCGATAGCGTACTCCTCGGGAGTAAGCTCGATGCTCTCAACGATCATGAGGTCAGCGTAGTCTGTGCCCTCACCGATGGAAGCCTTGGCCATAACATAGTCGATAACGCCGATCTCTGTTGTGCCTGCCTTGATCTCCATAAGAACGTCCTTCTGTGCTGCACAGCCAACGTACTCGTTTGTCTTGAGTGTCTCGTTTGTGTCGATAGCTGTCTGTCCTGCGGATCCGTTCTCTGCAGCGATGGTAACGCCTGTGATGGAAGCGAGGTCTGCGTACTTCTCAGCGTTGTCAGTCTTGATAACTACTACCTGCTTGTTTCTGATGTAGGGAGTGGAGAAGCAGATCTGTTCCTTGAACTCTTCCTTTACAGTCATACCGTTCCAGATAACGTCGATTGTCTTGGACTGAAGCTCTGTGATCTTCTGGTTCCAGTCGATAACCTGGAACTCTGCCTTTACGCCCAGCTTCTCACATACTGCGTTTGTGAACTCTGTCTCAAAGCCTGTAAGCTCGCCGTTGTCGTCGAGGTAGTTCATGGGCTCGTAGTAGGTGATACCCGCAACCAGTGTACCCTTGTCCTGGATGTAATCCCAGTCAGTCTTGTCGCCGCCTGCACAGCCTGTAAGGCCAAGTGCCATGACAGCTGCCATAAATAATGCTGCTACCTTTTTCATAATAATGTTCCTTCCTTTTTTGTCTGTTTTGTTATTCGGATATCATATCATCGTGATACCTCATTAAAGCGGAATGGATATGCCATATCAGACGGCAATAAGCCATTCCACATTATATTACCACAAAACCCATGGTTTGTCAACCAAAGTCGCCAAAATCGGCACTTTTTCCAATGCGCGGCATATAATGGGGTAAAACTTTATGCAAACAGAGGTGGGATATATGCTTAAACAGCGTACACTTAACGATATAGATGCAGGTGAGCGGGCGGTGGTGGAGCGTCTTCGTATCCACGGCAGTATGCGCCGCCGTCTGCTGGATCTGGGCCTTGTACCCGGGACAGCAGTGGAGTGCGTGGGAAGAAGTCCCGCGGGAGACCCAAAGGCGTATCTCATACGCGGGGCGGTCATCGCCATACGCTCGGAGGACAGCCGGGAGATCATTATAAGATAGGAGGGATACACTATGGGACTTACCGCAGGCTCGACGGGGTTATCTGTGATGGATGGCGGCTTTGAGGCAAAAAAACATTCGCCGCAGGAAAAGGTGATCGCGATAGCAGGAAATCCTAACGTCGGAAAGAGCACGCTGTTCAATGCACTGACAGGAATGAATCAGCACACGGGAAACTGGGCGGGAAAGACAGTATCCCTTGCACAGGGCAGATACAAAAGCTATGTAATGGTGGATCTTCCCGGAACCTACTCACTGCTGCCGCACTCTGCCGAGGAGGAGGTCGCCCGCAGCTTCATCTGCCTTGAAAAACCCGACCTTTGCATCGTAGTGTGCGACGCCACCTGCCTCGAGCGCAGCATGAACCTTGTACTACAGGTGACCGAGATATGCCCACGCACCATCGTATGTGTAAATCTGATGGACGAAGCGAAGCGAAAAGGCATACGCATCGACCTTGAGCTGTTATCCTATCGTCTGGGAGTGCCTGTCTGCGGCATCTCGGCAAGGGATAAAAGCAGCCTGTCCGCATTGACCTCGCTTATAGATCGCGTTTCCGACAAAAGCTTCTCTCCCCGTGAGATACGCTACACCTCCCTCATCGAAGCGGCAGTGATGAAAGTGCAGTTTGCAATAAAGCAAGAGCTTTACTGTAAGGATGAGTCACGCTTCCTCTCTCTTCGGCTTCTGGAAGGTGATGACACGCTCGTAACAGAAACAGCAAAGCGCGCAGGCTTTAATGGGATTCCGACGTATATAGCCGAAGCCGCCGAAAAGGGCAAGGAGCTTCTCGCCGCAGAGGGTATGACCTCCGACAGACTTCGTGACACACTGGTATCCTGTATAATACGCAACGCAGAGGACGTATGCCGCGGTGCAGTGAACCACCGCCGTACCGACCACTCTCAGTGGGACCACCGCGCCGACAGGATACTGACAAGCCGCAAATTTGGCTATCCGATAATGATACTTCTGCTTCTGGCAGTATTCTGGCTGACCATAACAGGCGCAAACTATCCGTCACAATGGCTCTCACAGGGGCTGTTCTTTCTGGGTGACAGGCTTTCGGAGCTGCTTATCTCCGTCAGTGCGCCCGAATGGCTGAGGGGCATTATAGTTGACGGCGCATATAAGGTTCTCGCATGGGTGGTGTCCGTCATGCTGCCGCCGATGGCGATATTCTTTCCGCTGTTCACGCTGCTGGAGGACTCAGGCTATCTGCCACGTATCGCTTATAATCTCGACAGGCCCTTTAAAAAGTGCAACGCCTGCGGAAAACAAGCACTGACGATGGCGATGGGCTTCGGCTGCAACGCTGCAGGAGTGGTCGGTTGCCGCATAATCGACAGCAGACGTGAGCGGCTTATTGCTATGCTGACAAACAGCTTTGTCCCCTGCAACGGACGGTTTCCCACAATAATTTCACTGATATCGATGTTTTTCATCGGTGCGGCAGGAGGTCTTTTCGGCTCTGTGATATCCGCACTGCTGCTGACCGCTGTGATACTTCTCGGTATAGGTATGACGTTTGTTACATCAAAGCTGTTGTCGGCAACGATACTTAAAGGCGAGCCGTCCTCGTTCACTCTCGAGCTTCCGCCGTACCGCCGTCCGCAGTTCGGCAAGGTGATAGTGCGGTCAATGCTGGACAGAACACTGTTCGTGCTGGGAAGAGCCGCTGCGGTCGCCGCACCTGCCGGAATAGTGATATGGCTGATGGCAAACGTTACAGTGGACGGAGCGACGCTCCTCGCCCACTGCACGCAGTTCCTCGATCCGTTTGCACGGCTGTTGGGACTTGACGGTGTGATACTGATGGCGTTTATTCTGGGGCTTCCTGCGAACGAGATAGTTGTGCCTATAATCATCATGACGTACATGGCACAGGGCAGCATCACCGAGCTTGATATTGCAGGGATGAGAGAGCTGTTTGTGGATAACGGCTGGACCTGGGTAACAGCAGCCTGCACTATCCTGTTTTCGCTGATGCACTGGCCCTGCTCCACCACCATCCTCACCGTGAAAAAGGAGGCAGGCGGAGTTAAATGGGCGGTGATCTCGGCAGTGCTGCCGACATTCATAGGGATGGCTGTGTGCTTCGTTTTTGCGCAGTTAGCGGGGATGTTTGTGTAAAAAACGCTTGACATCAGTGCTGTAATATGATATACTATATTATGGTATTTAAAACATCTGTTTTCAAACACCAAAATAACATGAAAGAGAGGTAATAAAGATGACCTATACAACCAAAAACTCAAACACCATAAGCATTATTACCTCGGTAGTATTAAAGTGATCATATTATGATACTTTGAGCCGCGGCAGTTTTGCTGCGGCTTTTTTGCGCCCAAAATCGGGTTGGACGTGTTAAATACTGCAGCCTCTGCGGTCGTATTACCGAGGAAAACACCAAGAGGAGGAAAACGATCATGGATAACCAAGACTCACAATGCACATTTTTACAGCAAAACGGAACTTATCAAACCAACGAAAGGAATATCAAAAAATGAATATTACTATTGAAAAATTCACTGAAAACCATATAGGCGAAGCACTCAGCCTTTTTGAACGCGAATTTCAGGAGGAAGCCAGACACTGCCCTGATCTGCCACAGGAGGATTTCACTGAACGGCTTACAGGAGTGCTTCACTGGCTATGCGGACAACCATACGGAAAAGCCGCTTTTGACAACGGACGATTGATTGGATATCTTATTTTTGCAGGTCCATGGGAAGGTTTCTTCGGGGATGTCAGGTGTGTGTTCTCTCCTCTGGGCGGCAGTGCTTTTTCCTTTGATGCAAAGGACAGAGGCAGGATTGCTTCGTTGTTGTTCGAAAGCGTTTCTCAGGAATTCGTTGGCGACGGAGTATATAGCTGTGCACTGTCACGATTCGCCCACGATGCGGATATCACCCGTTCATTAGTGCTTAACGGTTTCGGGATACGCTGTTCAGACGCTGTACGGAAAATTTCAGAACTTACTCTGTCATATAGTTCAGACGAAGTGCGTTTCAGTGAATTGCCCATAAGCGAGTTTGGACGAATAAGAAAATTAAGGCACGGCCTTGTGAAGCATCTTGAAAAAGCTCCGATATTCTATCCGACTGACATGGAGCGTTTCGATGAATGGTTTGCGAAAGAAGATTTGCGAGTTTTTATCGCAGAGACAAAGGGTAAAACCGTGGGACTTATTTCATTGGATGATGATGCGGAAAACTTCATTACCGAACACAGCGGAATGAAGAATATATGCGGCGCATATTTTGATGAAAAGTATCGCGGAAAAGGTATCGCACAGGATCTGCTTGCTTTTATCTGTGACACCTTGAGAACAGAGGAAGTAACGCATCTGGGCGTTGACTGCGAAACACTTAACCCTACCGCACTTAACTTCTAGGGAAAGTACTTCACTCCATACACTTACTCTTTTGCAAGACGGATAGATGAGCGCATCGGGAAAAACTGAACTGCAAATCAAAACCACCAGTTGAACTGGTGGTTTGCTCTCGCCCTTCAAGGGCGTATTACCGGCTTGTGCCTGAAGGCACACTGAAAGTCTGGCAACCGCATCTCATTCACTAGCAGCCGCTCAAGCGGCTGTTATTTTTTGC
>JAZQGZ010000084.1:0-214359 GCA_045540255.1 Oscillospiraceae bacterium
AAATACCCTGTCACTTATCATGATGCACCTGTCAAGATTCTCCGAGGAAGTAATACTCTGGTGCTCATGGGAATTCAAGTTTATTGAGCTTGACGACGCTTACGCAACAGGCTCATCTATCATGCCTCAGAAGAAGAATCCGGATATCACTGAGCTGATCCGCGGGAAGACCGCAAGAGTATACGGCGATCTGAATACACTTCTCACTATGATGAAGGGACTGCCCCTTGCGTATAACAAGGATATGCAGGAGGATAAGGAGGCTATTTTCGACGCAGTTGATACAGTAAAGCTGTGCGTAAAGACCTTTATCCCTATGATGGAAACTCTTACAGTAAACAAGGAAAATATGAGAGCTGCTGCGGCAAAGGGCTTCATCAATGCTACAGACTGCGCTGACTATCTTGTAAAGAAGGGTATGCCTTTCCGTGATGCGTATAAGATCACAGGTGGACTGGTTGCGCAGTGTATTAAAATGAACACGACTCTTGAGGAGCTTCCGCTTGATATATACAAAATGCAGACAGAGCTTTTTGACGAGGATGTATACAAGGCTATCAGCCTTGACACTTGCGTAAAGGAGCGTCTTTCCTTCGGCGGGCCCTCTCCAGAGAGTGTAAATAAACAGATAGAATTAACAAGAACAAAACTGGAGGCAATTCATAATGGTTAAGGTTTATATTGACGGACAGGAAGGTACAACCGGTCTCAAGATAATGGAGAGATTTGCGGGACGTACTGATATCGAGTTGCTCCGTATTGATGAGGATAAAAGAAAAGATCTTGATGAAAGAAAGAAGCTTATAAATAGCTCTGATTTTACGTTCCTTTGTCTGCCTGACGCAGCTTCTATCGAAGCGGTTTCCCTCGCAGATGACAGAGTTCGTATCATTGACGCTTCCACAGCTCACAGGACCAATCCCGACTGGGCTTACGGTTTCCCTGAGCTTTCAGCCGAGTTCAGAAGCAAGATAGAAAAATCGAACAGAGTTGCAGTTCCCGGATGCTATGCAAGCGGCTTTGCTTCCATGGTATACCCGCTTGTTAAGCTTGGTATCCTCCCTGCTGATTATCCTGTTTCCGTACATGCTGTATCGGGTTACAGTGGCGCAGGCAAAAAGGCTATCGCAGTTTATGAGGGAGCTGATCGTCCCGCTGATTACGATTCTCCCAGACAATATGCGCTTCCTCAGATGCATAAGCATCTGCCTGAAATGCAGAAGATCTGTGGTCTTGATTATGCTCCCGCTTTCAATCCTCTTATCTGTGACTATTTCAGCGGCATGGTAGTTTCACTCCCGCTCCACACAAGACTTCTCACTAAAAAATACAGTGTTGATGATGTACGTAAGGCACTCGTCGAGTATTATGCAGGCAGCACTTTCCTTAAAGTCATGCCTGAGGGAGCTCCTGAGGATGGCTTCATCGGTGCAAATAATCTCAGCGGCACCAACAATATGGAGATCTTCGTTAACGGTAATGACGACAGAATGATCATCTGTTCCCGTCTTGACAATCTTGGTAAGGGCGCAAGCGGAGCAGCCGTTCAGTGCCTCAATATTATGATGGGCGTTGATGAAACAACAGGTCTTATCTGATATATACATAATTCGAAAGGAAACAACAATGGTTAAATTTGAAGGATATACTTTCATAAACGGCGGCGTCTGCGCTGCACAGGGCTTTAAAGCTTCAGGTGTTATCGCAGGTATCAAGGCAGGCAACACAACAAAGCGTGACCTTGCCCTGATCTACTGCTCCGAAAAGTGCAAGGCTGCCGCTCTTTATACTACAAACAAGGTCAAGGGTGCACCTATACTCGTTACGCAAAAGCACCTCAGCAACGGTATTGCGCAGGCTGTTATCGTAAACAGCGGCAACGCTAATACCTGCAACGAAAACGGAATTGAGATTGCTGAACAGATGTGCGAGCTGGCAGCCTCTGAACTTAAGATCGATGTTAAGGATGTTCTTGTAGGCTCTACAGGCGTTATCGGACAGCCCCTTTCCATTGAGCCCATTAAGGCACAGATACCTTCTCTTGTTGAACAGCTTTCTGCTGATAAGAGTGCAGAAGCCTGCGAAGCTATCATGACGACAGATACACGCAAGAAGGAATTTGCAGTTGAATTTGAGCTTGACGGTAAGAAGTGCAGACTCGGCGGAATTTCCAAGGGCAGCGGTATGATCCATCCCAACATGGCTACAATGCTTGCTTTTATCACAACCGATGTTTCGATTAATCGTGAGCTGCTTGAAAAAGCACTCAGAAAGGTAAATGCACTCACTTACAACATGGTAAGTGTTGACGGGGATACCTCAACAAACGACACACTTATCCTTATGTCCTCTGGTCTTGCGAAGAACAAGGAGATCAACAGCGAGGACAAGAACTACGATATCTTTGTAAATGCGCTTTATGCAGTAATGATGAACCTCGCCCGTGAAACAGCACGTGACGGAGAGGGTGCAACAAAGCTTCTCGAATGTATCGTAACAGG
Source organism: Oscillospiraceae bacterium (assembly GCA_045540255.1). Taxonomy (GTDB): domain Bacteria; phylum Bacillota; class Clostridia; order Oscillospirales; family Ruminococcaceae; genus CAG-115. Next base: position 2,502 of record JAZQGZ010000084.1, read on the forward strand.
CGCTCCCGATGATGCGACCGCACAGATAGTTGCAAAGTCCGTTATCGGCTCCAGTCTTGTAAAGGCTGCAATGTTTGCTGCTGATGCTAACTGGGGACGTATCCTCTGTGCGATAGGATATGCGCAGGCAGATTTTGATATCAACAAGGTTTCCGTAGAGCTTGCAAGTGAAATCGGAAAGATCACTGTATGTGTTGACGGTGCAGGAATCAGCTTCTCTGAGGACACAGCGTCCAGGATACTTTCCGAAGACGAGATTAAAGTGCTTATCGACCTGCACAGCGGCGATGGTAGCGCAATTGCGTGGGGCTGCGATCTTACATTTGAATATGTAAAGATCAACGCAGAATACAGAACATAAGAGAGGTTTTCATGATGCATATAGATTATGATGTAAGAGCCAATGTCATGATAGAGGCTCTCCCCTATCTTCAGAAATATCATGACAAGGTGGTTGTCGTAAAGTACGGCGGCAATGCCATGACCAACGACGAGCTTAAGCAGGCCGTAATGAGCGATATAGTTCTTCTGTCTTTGGTTGGCATTAAGATAGTTCTCGTACATGGCGGCGGTCCCGAGATCAATGCTATGCTTAAAAAGACCAATAAGGAGAGCAAGTTCATCAACGGTCTGAGATATACTGACGAAGAAACTGTAGATATCGTCCAGATGGTGCTTGCAGGTAAGGTCAACAAGGATCTCGTTTCCCTGCTTCAGAGCCATGGCGGTAATGCCATAGGTTTCTGCGGACTTGACGGCAATCTGCTTGTCGCAGAAGAGCTTGATCCGCAGCTTGGCTACGTAGGAGAGATCACCGAAGTAAATCCGGGAGTTATCAAAACTGCACTTGACAACGGCTATATTCCTGTTATCTCCACTGTTGCAACGGGCGGCGACGGTAAGACAGTCTATAACATCAACGCTGATACAGCAGCCGCAAGAATTGCCGCTGAAATGCATGCATCCAGCCTTATCCTCATGACTGATATCATTGGACTTCTTGAGGACAAGGATGATGAAAGCACGCTTATCCGTACAGCAGGTGTAAGTGAGATACCTTACCTTAAAAAACAGGGCATAATCAGCGGCGGCATGATCCCCAAGATTGATTGCTGCGTTGAGGCTGTTAGACGTGGTGTTCCCAAGGCAAACATTATTGACGGACGTATCCCCCACTCCATCCTTATCGAGTTGCTCACCGACCTCGGTGCAGGAACTATGATAATCCCCTAAGAGGTAATTATAATGAGCACAATAGAACAATTTAACAAATATGTAATGCCAAGTTACGGCAGATATGACCTTGTCCTCGAAAAGGGCGAGGATCGTATCGCTACTGATGAAAACGGCAAACAGTACATAGACTTCGGAAGCGGAATCGGCACAAACTCTCTTGGTTATTGTAACGAGGCTTGGGTAAAGGCGGTCTGCGAGCAGGCCCACAATATCCAGCACACCTCCAATTACTACTATACCAAGGTGCAGGCTGATTTTGCAAAGGCACTTTGTGAAACTGCGGGCTATACCGATATGTTCTTCGGAAACAGCGGCGCAGAGGCAAACGAGTGCGCTATCAAGATCGCAAGAAAATACAGCTTTGACAAGTACGGCAAGGGTCGTCACAACATCATTACTCTCGTGAATTCATTCCATGGCAGAACGATGTGTACCCTGTCTGCAACAGGTCAGGATGTATTCCATAACTACTTCTTCCCTTTCGTTGAGGGCTTCATTTACGTTGAAGCAAACAACATTGAGGATCTGCGTGCGAAGCTTGACGATACCGTTTGTGCGGTAATGTTCGAATATATCCAGGGCGAGGGCGGCGTGATGCCTCTGGAACCCAAATTTGTCGATGAGATATATAAGCTTTGTGCCGAAAAAGATGTTCTCACAATTGCAGATGAGGTACAGACAGGTGTAGGAAGAACAGGCAAATTCCTTGCCGGCGACAACTATGGAAAGAAAGCCGACCTTACAACACTTGCAAAAGGTCTCGCGGGCGGTGTTCCGATAGGTGTATGCCTCGCAGGTGATAAGTGTGCAAAGGTGCTGACAGCAGGAACTCACGGTTCCACATTCGGAGGTAATCCCATTTCCTGCGCAGGCGGAAACGCTGTTCTTGAAACCGTAAACTCTAACGGATTCCTTGACGAAGTATCTAAGAAAGGTGCTTACATTAAAGAAAAGCTCCTTGCCTGCGATGAGGTAGTTTCTGTTGACGGAATGGGTCTTATGATAGGTATTCAGCTTAAGAGCAAGGCTGCAGGCGAAATTGTAAAGGCAGCACTTAATGAAGGTCTGCTGCTTCTGACAGCAAAGACTAAGGTAAGACTGCTACCTCCTCTTACCATCACTTATGATGAGATTGATAAGGGACTTGATATTCTTATAAGTCTGCTTAATGAATAAAATAAACAATAACTAAGAAAGGAAAAATCCAATGAATCATTTACTTAAAATGCTTGATCTCAGCACAGAAGAGATCATCGATATCTTAAACCTTGCGGATCAGCTCAAGTATGAGCAGAAGCATGGCATTCCCCATCATCTTTTAAAGGGCATGACCCTCGGTATGATCTTCCAGAAGTCCTCTACACGTACACGTGTATCTTTTGAAGCTGGTATGTATCAGCTTGGCGGTAATGCACTGTTCCTGTCTTCCAAGGATCTGCAGATCGGTCGTGGCGAGCCTGTTCAGGATACTGCGCGTGTTCTGTCCCGCTACATCAACGGTATCATGATCCGTACATTTGAGCAGAAAGAGGTAGAAGATCTTGCTGAGTTCGGTAATATTCCGATCATCAACGGTCTGACTGACTTCTGCCACCCCTGTCAGGTACTCGCTGACCTGCAGACAGTACGTGAGTATAAGGGCAAGCTCGACGGTCTTAAGATGTGCTATATCGGTGACGGTAACAATATGGCTAACTCCCTCACTGTCGGCTGTCTTAAGGTTGGCATGGATGTTTCTCTTGCCTGCCCTGAGGGTTATCACCCTGATCAGCGTGTTCTTGATTTCGCAAAACAGTATCCCAACTTCAAGCTGGTAAGCGATCCTCTGGAGGCTGCTGCCGATGCTGACGTTCTGTTCACTGACGTATGGGCTTCCATGGGTCAGGAAGGAGAGTCCGAAAAGCGTAAGGCTGTATTTGAGGGCAAGTATCAGATCAACGATGCTGTCATGGGCGTAGCTAAATCCGATGCCATGGTACAGCACTGTCTGCCTGCCCACCGTGAGGAAGAGATCACAGCAAAGGTATTCGAGGCTCACGCAGCTGAGATCTTTGATGAGGCTGAGAACAGACTCCATGCTCAGAAGGCTGTTATGGTTCGCCTGATGGGTGAAAAGTAATTCAGAGGCTCATAACATGGAACTTAAACAATATCAGTGCCCGAATTGCGGTGCAAGCCTTAAAGCAAGCTCTGATAGCAGAGAAGTTATATGCGATTATTGCGATCAACATTTCGTTGTTGACATTTCAACAGCAATGATGGATGATACTATCACTGAAATAATCAACGAAAAGATAGATGTAATAAATACGCAACCGAAAAGAAATAAGTTGGAAACAGCACTGATAATCGGGGTAGCTGCTACTGTTGCAATTATATCACTTGCAATGATTATTTTAGCATTCATTTCTCCAGACATATTTGCAAATACCTGAAAAACGCCCCTTGGTAATGTACCAAGGGGCGTTCAACATACAAAAAAGGCACCGCAGTTGCGATGCCTTTTTATTATATAGCTGATAATTAAGCCTTGCCAACGGAACCGAACAGCTCCATCTTCTCCTTAACGGTTGCCTTGATAGCCTCAAAACCGGGAGCGAGAAGCTTTCTGGGATCGAAGCCCTTGCCCTGAAGATCCTTACCATCCTCAACGTACTTTCTTGTAGCCTCCTGGAATGCAAGCTGGCACTCAGTGTTAACGTTGATCTTAGCAACGCCGAGAGAGATAGCCTTCTTGATCATGTCAGCGGGGATACCTGTACCGCCGTGGAGTAGGAGAGGCATATCGCCAACCTTCTCCTTGATAGCTGCGAGGGTCTCAAAAGAAAGACCAGCCCAGTTCTCGGGGTACTTGCCGTGGATGTTACCGATACCAGCAGCGAGCATTGTTACGCCAAGGTCTGCAACAGCCTTGCACTCGTCGGGATCAGCACACTCGCCCATACCAACAACGCCGTCTTCCTCACCGCCGATAGAACCAACCTCAGCCTCGAGAGAGATGCCGAGAACGTCACAAGCGTTTACGAGAGCTGTTGTCTTAGCGATGTTCTCCTCGATGGGATAGTGAGAACCGTCGAACATGATAGAGGAGAAGCCTGCGTTGATGCAAGCCTTAGCACCCTCGAAGGAACCGTGGTCGAGGTGAAGAGCAACAGGAACTGTGATACCCAGCTCGTTGATCATACCGTTAACCATGCCAACGATGGTTGTGTAGCCGCACATATACTTACCTGCGCCCTCAGATACACCGAGGATAACAGGGGACTGCTGCTCCTGAGCTGTCAGCAGGATAGCCTTTGTCCATTCAAGGTTGTTGATGTTGAACTGGCCAACAGCATACTTGCCTTCACGAGCCTTGTTCAGCATTTCCTTAGCAGAAACTAACATAATAATTATCTCCTTTGATTTTTGTTGTAGGATTTAAAACCCATTAGTTTAATTATAACTCATTTTATCACAAAAAGCAATATCTTTTTGCAAAAAAATTAACAATAATGTCCTTTTACTCTGATCCATCTGCTTCATAAGTGTAATAGAAGCTTTCGCCTGATGACAGATTCTCATAAGAAGACATATCCTGATCTTTGAACTGCTCATATATGGGTATCAGGAACCCGATAATAAGCATAACTATAAATGCAGCAATAAATACTGTTACCTTTTGCGCAGTGGTCCAGCTATGTCTTGGCACAGCCTCATTTCTTACTTCAAATGTGCGTCTGCTTTTATCTGTAACAGATCTGATAACATAGAGCTTCAGCTTATCATCAGCATGGATTCTGGCACAGATATCCTTATAATGCTTTTCAAGGTTCTGACGGAGTAATGCAGAAAGATTATCTGAAAGCAGCTCAGAAATAAACTTAACGCTCTTCCCTGTCAGGTCAGCGATCTGATCTTCTGTAAGATCATTCTCATAGAACATATGTGCAACAGTACGATCGAGCTCGCCCTCCGCAAGGAGTTCCTCAAGTATCGGCTGAAGCTTAGTGCTGAGCTCTACGCCTGTGAGTACAGATGCACCCTCGTTGCTGTCTACGTTTTCACATTCAGAATAAGCGCGCCTTATGATGTCGCATATATCAGTATTATCGTCAAACTCTTCATAGGCACTGCAAGTTTTGATGAACACTTCTTTAGCAGAGTTGAAGTCCTTTGTTACAATAAGTGCAAATGCAAAAATATCATCACCGAACGCATCAATAAGCTTTGTTATCTGCATATCATGTATTGTGATCGCTTACATGGAACTGCTTAAGATTTCCTATCTTCGCTGCACGTTCCTCCATCACTTTTTCAACGTCCTCGACTGTAACTCCACACTGTGCCATAAGCACCTCCATGTGATAAAGAAGGTCATTTATTTCGTTGACAAGCTCCTCCTTGTCAGCGTTCTTAGCGGCAATTACCATCTCGGTACACTCCTCGCCGCACTTCTTAAGAATTTTATCAAGACCCTTATCGAAAAGATAGCAGGTATAGCTGCCCTCCTGGGGATTTGCCCTGCGGTCTACGATAACATCATACATATCCTTGAAAGCCTGCATTATTATTTCTCCTTTACTTCATTAAGATTTATAAGCTTCATCGTTTCCATGTCAAGCTCACGGTAGTAACAGTTGTTGGCAACTCCATTCCAACTGGTGTGGCAGATGTTTCCCTTATCAGGAGTCACCTGAAATACCAGTGAATTCTGCTCACAGTTGACAAAAATATGGTGAAGTGTAAATGTATTGCCGGATTCCAGACCCTTGTACCACAATTTATTGCGGGAAGTGCTCCAGAATATAGCTTTACGCTGTTTTATGCTTTCTTTAAGCGACTGCTCGTTTACATACGCCACGAGAATGACCTCTTTGGTATGCAGATTCTGCACAGCAACAGGGATCACCTTATTATCAGGCGATATCTTTGCAAGCTTGTCGAAATCAAGCATAAGCTCGTTTGTTTCTTCTATAAGTTCCATGTTTTACCTCGTCAATCCCACCAGAAAAACCATACGGTGGATCTTTTCAGCGAATCCGCCAACGCACCGACAGAGCCGATACCCTGCCACACTATATCAGGACAAAGCGCATACTGCTCCTTTGCAACGCACAGTGCATCTTCGTCTGACATAGCCTGCGCTGCAAACTCCAGCGTGTCGTGTCCTATGACCGTAGGAACAGCGCCGTATTTCTGATACCAATGGCGTGCGGCAGTCATCATATCGGGCGCATCAGGACATTCGTTCCAACCGCCGAAAGGCACCCAAGCAAATACTTCATAGGGCTCAGAGGTGGGAATATAAGCAAGTACAGCTTCGGTAACACTGCCGTCATTATAGCTTCTGTAACCGGAAAATGCCGTCATAGGCTCTCCGCCGCTTATATCACCGATATCCTGACCCTCTTCCTCGTCCTCCACAAGCGACTCATACAAGGAGGCAAACAGTTCAGCCGCATCCCTCTCAGGCAAAGAAAGCACTTCTTCCCTAAATTGCTTGGGAGTCTTGCCTTCAGAATTGATCTCTGTAAGCCACTCGGTCAGTGTATCATCTACAACGATGATAACAGGTGTAAAGCCATTTTTTTTACCCTTTTCAAAAGCGGTTCTATATGCTTTCATAAGGGCATCATCACTCTCGGCGGGCGGAAAATACTCGCACTTACAACCAAGATATTCGATTATTCTTTTTGCATTTTCGCTTGGCTTTGGTTTGTTGAAAAACAGCATTTATCACCTCACAGCGATGTTCTTTTTCTTAAGATAATCCTTTACCTCGCCAACTGTAAGCTCACCGAAATGGAACAGTGAAGCTGCAAGAGCCGCAGAGGAATCTGTCTGCTCAAACACCTCAGAGAAGTGATTTATCGCACCACATCCTCCGCTTGCGATAACAGGGATATTCACACGCTCGCACACAAAATTCAGCATTTCGATGTCAAATCCTCCACGAACACCGTCGGTGTCGATAGAGTTAAGGCATATCTCGCCTGCGCCGCGTTGTTCTATCTCCTTCACCCAATCGCCGAGATCGAGGTTCATATCAACACGTCCGCCGTTGATGAACACGGAATAACCACCCTTATTATTGCGCTTTGCGTCTATTCCGACAACAACACACTGACTGCCGAATATCTCAGCCGCATCGCTTATAAGCTTAGGATTTTTTACCGCCTGAGAGTTAATCGATACTTTATCAGCACCTGCTCTCAGTGTATCACGGAAGTCATCAACGGTGGCAATACCGCCGCCTACGCACAAAGGAACGAAAACCTGCTGTGCGGTACGTCTTACCACGTCAAGCATGACGCCTCTACCCTCGTAGGAAGCGGTGATGTCGTAGAAAACTATCTCATCTGCACCCTGCCTGTTATACTGGATAGCAAGCTCTACGGGGTCGCCGACATCTTTAACTCCCTCGAAATTAACGCCCTTTACAACCTTTCCGTTTCGCACGTCGAGGCAAGGGATTATTCTTTTTGCAAGCATATTTTATACTCCTTTGTTTGCAAGCTGTACAGCCTCAACAAGGTCAAGACTGCCGCTGTAAATGGACTTACCGCAGATGGTACCGTACAGGCCAAGCTCCTTGCATATCCTGATATCCTCAATGGTATGAACACCACCGCTTGCGATGATGTTAGCAGAACAACACTCGTTGATCTCCTTAAGCTGCTGAGCGTTTACGCCTGACAGCGTTCCGTCCTTTGATATATCAGTGAAGATGATATACTTCACACCAATGTCGCTCATAGCCTTTGCAAGCTGCGTGAAATAAACATCCGACGTTTCTAGCCAGCCCTCAGTTGCAACATAGCCGTTCTTAGCGTCGATACCGACAGCAATTCTGTCGCCGTATTCCTTTACGGCATCCTTTACAAGCTGTGGATCCTTCACAGCAGCAGAACCGATTATTACTCTTGAAATGCCGCCGCTGAGATACATCTCAACTGTGTCGAGTGTTCGGATTCCTCCTCCGACTTCCACCTTTAAGCCTGTATTTTTCGCCACATCAAGGAAGATGTCCTTATTCTGCTGTGTGGCGTCCTTTGCTCCATCGAGGTCAACCATGTGTATCCACTCGGAGCCTGCCGCTTCAAAAGAGCGAGCTGTGTCCATGTAGCTTTCAGCTACCTTCTGAACGGTTGCGTAGTCGCCCTTGAACAGACGCACACAGTTTCCGTCTTTTATATCTATTGCAGGTAAAATTACCATCAGGTTTTCTCCTTTTCAATGTCGGCGTAGATATCCACCTTACCGCAAAGCTTGCACATATACACCTTTGCCATATAGGCTTTCGGGGAATTATATTTCTCAGGAATTATAACACCTAATGTAGGAGTTGTATTCAGCTTGCACTCCAACATATCCCCTCCACATGAGCATTTCCTGTTCATTTCTACACCTCTATTGCGTAAAACTTAACTTTTATGTATTGTATCCTCAGAGTGCTGCAAAGCACCTCAGGATATTAAGTCCTGTATCTCCGCTCTTTTCAGGATGGAACTGTGCTCCGTAAACATTTCCCTCAAACACGAGCGCAGGGACTTTCATACCGTAATCGCAATATGCGGCAACGTTCTTACTGTCGCAATCTGCTGCATAGGAATGTACAAAGTACACATACTCGCCGTCTTTGCACTTTGCAAGCAGCGGACAATCCTCGTTCTTTTCAAGCTCGTTCCAGCCGATATGCGGAATTGCGAGATTTCCCTCAGGCTCCATCAGCTTGACACTGCCCTTGATAAGCCCCAGACCGTCAGTTTCGCCGAACTCATAGCCCTTTTCAAAAAGCATCTGCATACCGAGGCAGATACCGAGAAGCGGCTTTTTATGCACCTCTTCCCTTATCACCTCTACAAGACCGCTTTCATTAAGCATACGCATAGCGTCCGCAAAAGCACCTACGCCCGGGAGAATGAGCCTGTCGGCATTTCTCAGATCCTCCGGATCCTTTGTTATCTTGTTTTCGAGGCCAAGAAAGTCCAGCGCATTTTTAACGCTGAACAGATTTCCTGCGCCGTAGTCAATAATCGCTATCATCAAAGTACCCCCTTGGTGGAAACGACCGAGCCATCCTCGTTGCGCTTCATAGCGGTCTTGAGAGCATAAGCGAGAGCCTTGAAAAGAGCCTCGATCTTGTGGTGATCGTTACTGCCGTACTCTACACGCAGATGCAGGGTTATCCCCGCATTGAACGCAAAAGCACGCATAAACTCCTCTGTAAGACAGGTATCGAACTCGCCTACCCTCTCGTTAGTAAACTCTGCATTGAAAACAAGGAAAGGACGTGCGCTTATATCAAGCGAGCAGAACGCAAGGGACTCGTCCATCGGAATAAATGCCGAACCATAACGCATGATACCCGACTTGTCGCCGAGGGCTTCTTTGAATGCAAGACCAAGCACTATACCGATATCCTCAGCAGTGTGGTGACCGTCAACATTAAGATCGCCCTTGCAGTTAAGCGCAAGGCTGAATCCGCCGTGAATAGCTAACGCTGTCAGCATGTGATCCAGAAATCCGATGCCTGTGTTAATATCCGCCTCAGAGCCGCCGTCAAGGTCAAGCTTCAAGCTGATATCAGTCTCTTTTGTAGTTCTTTTTATTTCAGCCGTTCTGTTCATTTTACAGCTCCTTTATACGTCAAATTAATCCTCTTTACGTACCTTTATCGAATTTGCGTGAGCTGTCAGCTTCTCACGCTCTGCTATCAGGATAATATCATCAGCAGCATCAAGAAGCGCATCCTTAGTGTAGTAGATATAACTGGAGCGCTTTGTGAAGCTCTCTACACCGAGCGGTGAGAAGAATCTTGCAGTGCCGCTTGTAGGAAGAACGTGGTTAGGTCCAGCATAGTAATCACCGAGAGGCTCGGGAGAATACTGACCAAGGAACAGCGAACCTACGTTATCAAGCTTGCCTATATACTCCATGGGATTTGCTGTTACGACTTCAAGGTGCTCGGGAGCAAGCGCATTTGCGAGCTCAACGGCGTAATCCATATCATCACATACGATTATAGCACCATAGTTATCAATGGAGTAATCAATGATCTCCTTACGGGACAGCATTGCCGCCTGACGCTCTATCTCTGCCTGTGTCTTTTCAGCTACCTCCATGCTGGTCGTAATAAGGATAGCGCTTGCAAGCTTATCGTGCTCGGCCTGCGACATAAGATCAGCAGCAAGATACTTGGGATTTGCGGTCTCATCAGCAAGAACAAGTATCTCACTGGGGCCTGCAAACATATCGATATCAACAGTGCCGTACAGCAGCTTCTTGGCGGTAGCAACAAAGATGTTGCCGGGACCTACGATCTTGGATACTCTGGGAATTTCCTCGGTACCATAAGCCAGTGCTGCGCAAGCCTGCGCACCACCGCAAAGATAGATCTTATCAACACCGCAAAGTGCAGCAGCAACAAGGATATCCTTATTCGCTGTACCATCCTTAAGAGGCGGTGTGACCATTATAACTTCCTTGACGCCTGCGATCTTTGCAGGAATTGCATTCATCAGTACGGAAGAGGGATATGCAGCCGTTCCGCCGGGTACGTAAAGACCTACCTTATCAAGTCCACGCACACGCTGACCCATTATTACACCGTTTTCCTCTGTCACGCAGAAGCCCTCACGCTTCTGCCTTGAGTGGAATGCAGTAATATTCTCGACTGCATTAAGCATAGCCATTACGAACTCGGAATTAGTTTCGTTGTATTCTGTAAGTGCGTCCTGAATTGCTTCATCAGGAACTCTGTAAAACTGTGCATTTGGGCAGTCGAATTTTGCGGTGTAGCTTTTGACAGCGGCATCACCGTTAGCCTTTACATCAGCCAGAATGTCCTTTACGATCTTCTCAACATCGGCGTTTACCTCGCCTGCTCTCTTTTCAACCTCGGCGAGAAACTCCTTCTCTGCGCCGTCAGCTTTGATTATCTTTATCATTATAAATTCTCCTCGATCTGTTTTACTATTTTAGAGATCCGCTCTTGTTTGAGCTTCATGCTTACTGTGTTTACGATAAGTCTTGCGGAAATTGGAGCAACATCCTCGAATACCTCAAGTCCGTTTTCCTTGAGGGTAGTACCGGTCTCAACGATATCAACGATACCGTCAGCTAGTGCGACCAGCGGAGCAAGCTCCACGCTGCCCTCTATCTTTACGATATCAACATCCATACCCTTTGCCTCAAAGAAAGCACGTGTTACATTGGGATACTTGGTAGCAACCGTCTTTACGCCGTAGCCCTTGTAGAAATCCTCGCCTTTCTTGCCTGCGAGTGCAAATTTACACTTGCCAAAGCCAAGATCGGTGATCTCAAAGAACTTTCCACCATATTCCATGATGGTATCTTTACCGACAACACCGATGTCACATACACCATGCTCAACATAAGTAATAACATCAGCGGCCTTTGCAAGCACCACCTCGATATTCTCGCCCGGAATGGAAAGGATCAGGCGTCTGCCCTTATCACGAAGCTCGGAAACATCGTATCCGATCTTATCAAGGAGATCGACGGTCTTATTTTCAAGTCTGCCCTTTGTAAGGGCTATTCGTACCTTTTTATTTTCCATCGCTTATATCTCCTTTGTAGTAACACTGCCATCAGCAGTAATTGTATCTATACGCCTTATGCCTCTGGACTTTGCATACCGTATTGCCTCATCCTCCGAAGAAAAAACAGAATTAAATACGGTATATCCGTCCTTGATAAGCTTTGTACAATGCATAAGACCCTGCATCTCTGCACCACTTTCCGCAAAAATAAGTACATCCGCAGGGGCGGTGAGCGTGGTGTCATCGCCGAGCGACTTAAGCAGCACCTTTGCAGCCGCCTCGACATTAACAGCAAATCCGACAGCAGGAATGTCCCTGCCGAAATCACCGATAAGGTTATCATAACGTCCGCCGGAAAGCGCAGGCGAACCATAGCCCTCAACGTATCCACGGAAGATGATACCGGTGTAGTAGTTCTTTCTATGGACCAATCCCAGATCCACTCTGATCTCCTCAATACCGGAAGCACGGAGTGCATCATAAGTATCTCTCAGTGATGCGAGCTTTTTCTTTAACTCGTCTGTAATCATATACTTATCAGCAAGTGCGAAAACCTCTTCGCCACCGAACAAAGTAGGAAGCGCACGCAACGCATCGGCTGCTGGTCCGCTGTACTTTGCAAGTGCGTCACTGAGTGCAGGATAATTCTTGGTTTCAATAAGCGCCTGTATGTTCTCGGATTCGTCTGAGCTTACACCAAGCTGTTCAACAAGAAGTCTGAATATACCGCTCTCACCTATCTCAAGTGTAAAGCTGTCTGTGCAGGCAGAAAGTGCCTGTACAGCAAGCACCAGTGCTTCAAGATCGGCTGCCTTCTTATTACCACCCAGAATTTCGATGCCGCTCTGTGCAAACTCATCGTCACGACCACTGTTCTTGGGGTTTACCATAAAGATGCTCTGATTGTAGAAAAGCTTCAGCGGAAGCGGCTCTTCCTTTAATCTTGTAGCAGCAAGACGTGCGATAGGCATCGTACTGTCAGGGCGAAGCACCATCATTCTGTTTTTGCCGTCCACAAGCTTGTACATACTCTCCTGCGGAAAGTAACGAACCTTGCCGTTGAAAACATCATAGAATTCAAGACCCGGGGTCACGACCTCGGAGTAACCGAAGCCGCTGAATATCTTTCTCAGGCGTTCCTCTATAATACGCTTAGCGATGCACTCATCAAAAAGCAGATCCCGTGTTCCCTCGGGAGTAAGTAAATCATATCTTTTCAATTTTAGTCGTCCTCTCGATTATTTTATACACTTTAGTGTAGTAGCATATTACTATATTACCACGATATATCGTATATGTCAATAGCAACAGTATTTTTTGTAATAATGCACAGCAGTTTTCAACATAGAAAATACACAATTAGAACAAAGACATCTGGGCAGACTGGGGTATATCCTTAAATACGCCCATTTCTGTGAGTTTTTCCATAACAGTGCTGTTAAGACCACTCTGCTTCTGGATATCGTCAACACATATATAATCGCCCTTGTCTATAACTTCCTTAAGTCTGTATGCAGCATTTTCGCCGCAACCCTGTATCGCAAGGAACGGAAGTCTTAGCTTTCCATCCTCGACCTTATAAGTAGCAGCTCCTGATTTATGTACGTCAACAGGAAGCACACCTATTCCACGCAGCATCATCTCGTTTACAAGCTGTAACGCTTCATAAGTACCCTTATCCTTACCCTCAAGCTTAGGCATCGAAGCAAGCTCCTTGAGTCTTGTCCTTACAGCAGCACCACCCTTGAGTATCGTATCAACATCAAGGTTTTCAGTGTGCTTTGTAAGAGTAGCTGCATAGAACTCACACGGCTTGTTGATCTTGAACCAGCAAAGCTTTACAGCGGCGGTAACGTAAGCCGCAGCGTGCGCTTTAGGGAACATATATTTGATTTTCTTACAGCTCTCAACATACCATTCGGGGACATTATTGTCCTTGAACGCCTGATAGATCTCGTCGTTGAACAGCTTCATGGCATTACCCTTACGGGTTATCTCCATTATCTTGAATGCAAGACCGGGTTCAACGCCCTTGTGCATCAGATATACCATGATGTTGTCACGGGTACCGATTACTTCCGAAATCGTACAGGTTCCGTTTTTGATAAGATCCTGCGCATTTCCAAGCCATACGTCAGTACCGTGAGAAAGTCCCGAGATCTGAAGCAGGTCGGAGAAGTTTTTCGGCTGAGCATCCTGAAGCATCTGCATAGCAAAAGGAGTACCGAACTCAGGGATGCCAAGCGTACCGCATGGAACTCCCAGATCCTCTGCCGTTATATTGAGCGGCTCAACTGAAACGAAGAGATCATATATATTTCGGTCGGTGGTCGAAACATCGGCGATCTTCATTCCTGTCATATCCTCAAGATGCTTGTAAAGCGTAGGCACATCGTGTCCAAGCTCGTCCAGCTTGAGGATAGTGTCATGAAGCGCATGGAAGTCGAAGTGAGTCGTTATCATGTCGCTTTCGGTCTTATCAGCAGGATGCTGGACCGCAGTGAAGTCGTATACCTCATACTCGTTCGGTACAACTACCATTCCGCCAGGGTGCTGTGATGTGGTGCGCTTAACGCCCGTACATCCGACAGACAAACGCTCCATCTCAGCATTATTAAAGGTGATTCCGCGTTCCTCGCAATACTTCTTTACAAAACCGAATGCAGTCTTATCCTGCACAGCGGAGATCGTTCCTGCCTTGAACACATGGTCCTTACCGAACAATTCTTCGGTGTAACGATGAACCTTGCCTTGTACTTCGCCTGAGAAGTTAAGATCAATATCAGGCGCCTTGTCGCCCTTGAAGCCAAGGAATGTTTCAAACGGGATATCATGACCGTCACGGATCATATCAATATCGCAGTGGGGGCAACTCTTGGGCGGCAGGTCAAAGCCTGAGCCAACAGAGCCATCGGTTACGAACTCATTGTAGCGGCACTTTGGACAACGATAATGCGGAGCAAGCGGATTTACCTCTGAAATACCCGACATTATCGCAACAAACGATGAACCGACCGAGCCTCTTGAACCAACAAGGTAACCGTTATCCTCGGAATATTTTACAAGCTTCTGTGCGATCATGTAAAGTACAGAGAAGCCGTACTTGATGATAGCGTCAAGCTCTTTTTTAAGACGTGCAGATACGATCTCAGGGATCTCGTCATTGTAGCCGTACCAGTTCATGGCACGAGTCCAGCAGAGATCCTGAAGCTCCTGCTCAGCACCTTCGATAGAAGGTGTATATGTACCCTTAGGAATAGGACGTATATCCTCGTCGACCATATCAGCTATCATGTTCGTGTTCTTGATAACAACTTCATAAGCCTTGTCCTTGCCGAGATACTCAAATTCAGCAAGCATCTCATCCGTTGTTCTGAAGAACAGAGGTGCCTGATTGTCAGCGTCCTTATAGCCCTGCCCCGCCTGTAAAATGGTCCTGAATACCGAATCCTCGGCGTTTTTGAAATGCACGTCACAGGTTGCTACAACAGGCTTATTCAGCTTCTCGCCGAGAGCAACGATCTTGCGGTTAAGATCACGCAGACCCTCATCATCAGGCACTATGCCCTCTCGTACAAGGAATTCGTTGTTTCCGACAGGCTGGATCTCGAGATAATCGTAGATGTCAGCGAGTTCTTCGATATAGCTGTCAGGCTTTCCGTCAAGTATTGCACGGAAAAGCTCTCCCGCTTCGCAGGCACTGCCTATGATAAGTCCCTCACGGTGCTTTTTGAGCTCTGACAGCGGAACTCGGGGCTTTTTATAAAAATAATTAAGGTTTGAGAACGAAACAAGCTTGTACAGATTTTTAAGTCCTGCCTTGTTCTTGACCAGTATTATCATGTGGTAAGTGGGAAGCTTCTTGACATCCACGTTGCCAAGTATACTGTTAAGATCTCCGAGCTTTTCAAGCTGTCTGCCCTTGCCTGCATCGGCAATAAGGCGCTGGAATATCTTTGTCAGCATCTTTGCGTCGTCAATTGCACGGTGATGGTTGAATTCGCCGAGCTTGTATTCCTTTGCAACCACATCAAGCTTGTGCTTTTTGAGATGCGGAAGTGCCGCGCGGCACAGCGCAAGTGTGTCAACATAACGAATGTTGTAGTCTATTCCCTGACGCTCACAGGCAATACGGATAAAGCCTGTATCAAAATCGGCATTATGTGCAACAAGAACAGCGTTTCCGGCAAATCTGATGAAAGCTTCAAGCGCATCCTTTTCATGGGGCGCATTCTCCACCATCTCGTCGGTTATTCCCGTGATCTCAGTGATATTTGCAGGGATCTGCTTTTCAGGGTTTACAAAGGTCTGGAACTCCTCGACTATCTCCATGCCACGAAGCTTTACAGCGCCGATCTCTGTGATACGCTCTGTTTCCTTACCAAGGCCTGTGGTCTCGATGTCGAAAACAACAATATCATCGTTGACGCCATGCTCTGTGCATCCCGAAACGAGCGCACCGCTGTCGTTGACAAAATACGCCTCCATGCCGTAGATGACCTTTATCTCGCCACCGTCCTTGCGTATCTTTTCAACGGTATTCATAGCCTCAGGGTAAGCCTGTACGTTGCCGTGGTCGGTTATTGCAACAGCCTTGTGTCCCCATGCAAAAGCCTGCTTCACAAGGTCGCCTGCAGGGGTAAGTGCGTCCATATCTGACATATTGGTATGCATGTGAAGCTCCACACGCTTTTCCTCGGCGTTGTCCTTCTTCTGCTTCAGCTTGATGCTCGCAATGGAATAAGGACGGATATTAAGAGTCTTTGCAAAAGTGTCAAACTCAAATTTACCTGTAAGTATTATCGCCTTGCCCGACTTAATATTGTTTTTAATGACATCAGCATTCTCGGTAGGAGTGATAATCTTGATTATCTCAGAGGAAGTCTTGTCCGAAAAATACGCCGTAAAAATGAACGTATTACCATCACGTGAGGTCTTTTCATCGGTCTTGAACACCTCGCCCCATAGAGTGACCTCGTCGCCCTCGTTAAATGTTTCAGCCATGCGCAGTGGCTCCTCGGAGATACCCTTACCATAGAAAAGCATCGCCTTACTGTCAAACTTATCAGACTCAAAAGGCAGAAGGATCTCCTTCTCCTCCTTTAAAACAGAAGGACGTCTGCCATTTCCACCGCTTCTGGGTGCACTGTTATTACCTCCTGCATATTTGTTCTCTCCTGCTGCGGGAGGTGGAGTGAGCGAAATAACAGGAAGCGGAACAGACTGTTCCTCAATAAGGACCTGTTCAATGTCAAGCTCTGCCGTACCTGTGAAAACAACAGTGATATTCACACCGAAAAAGCCGCGGACATATTTCTCGATCTTCTTATCGATCTCCATTCCAAGCAGTATATCTCTGCCGCCACGCTTGAGAGAAATCTCGTATGTACTTCCGTCATCAGTTATCTCAATATCATCAAGATATCCGTTTATAGAAGCAAACTGATTCTTCAGTAATGATATTACCTCAGGAATATAATCTGCATTAAAAAGCGAGCTGTGATATTTAGGGAAAACAAGAACATCTACTCCAAGAGTTTCTGATAATTGAGCGCCCATACCGATAAGATCCTCCGCGCTGACGGTATCATCAAGCTCAAGATTGATCTTCATCTCACTCTTGGTTTCAGAGAAAACTATCTTAAGTACCCTTCCGTCTGCAACAGAGGGAGCAAGATTGAGTTTATCAAACAGTTCACTTATTTTCGCAGACATTTATAACTTCCTTCCAAATTTTAAAGTAATTCTATTTCCTTCATAAGCTCCGATAAAAGCATATTCTCAGGGACTTTTCGCAGTATCTCGCCCTTCTTGAAAATAAGGCCCTCACCATCGCCGCCTGCTATTCCGAGATCCGCTTCACGAGCCTCACCCGGTCCGTTTACAGCACAACCCATTACAGCAACCTTGATATTCTTATCAATGCTGCGACACATATCCTCGACCTGCTGAGCAAGACCGATAAGATCGATCTTTGTTCTTCCGCATGTCGGACAGGATACGATCTCGACCCCGCCGCCAATGCCGCACGCTTTAAGGATGTCTTTGGCAGCATATATCTCACGGATAGGATCGGCAGTAAGCGACACACGGATGGTATCACCTATTCCATCGCAAAGAAGCGAGCCAATACCCACGGCAGATTTAAGCATACCCATGCGCTCTGTTCCAGCTTCGGTCACGCCAAGATGAAGCGGGTATTCGTATTTTTCAGCAAAAAGTCTGTAAGCGGCGATCATCAGCTTTACATCTGACGATTTGATACTTACTACTATATCATCAAAATCATATCTGTTGAGTAGCTCTATATGACGCTCTGCACTCTCTACAAGTGCCTCGGCGGTAGGGCTTCCATACTTCTGGAGCAGTTCCTTCTCAAGCGAGCCGCTATTCACACCGATACGGATCGGAACCGCGTGTGTTCGGCAAGCGTCAGCGACTGCTTTCACCTTATCGGCTGAACCTATATTTCCAGGGTTTATCCTTATCTTGTCAACTCCTGCTTCAACAGCGGCAAGTGCTATCCTGTGGTCGAAATGGATATCCGCCACGAGAGGAATTGCAACTTCGGATTTTATAGCAGGAATAAGACGCACGTCATCAAGGGTCGGTATTGCGGCACGTACTATATCGCATCCTGCCTTTTCGAGCGCCGAAGCCTGCGTCAGACTTCCTATAATGTCATTTGCAGGCACATTCAGCATGGACTGGATGTAGATCTTATCCGTTCCAAGTTCTATATTGCCAAGCTTTACTGTCTTTTTACTCAAATTAACCTCCCGGTGTCACCAGTCGAACAACATCGTTAACGGTAACGACCAACATTAAAATCATTAAAAGCGCAAAACCGATGAAGTGTACCATTCCCTCGGTCTCGGGCTTAAGGGGCTTACGACGGATCGCTTCAATAATGAGAAACAAAAAACGGCAACCGTCAAGCGCAGGGATTGGGAGCAGATTGAATACTCCAACATTGATTGTAATAAGTGATACTATGCCGAAGAAAACGGACCAGTCATAAGAAACACTCTGTGTAACTACCTGTACTACACCGACAGGACCCGAAAGATCATTAAGCCCATACTTTCCTGTAATCAGATCTATTAATGAAATGATTATCAGCCTGGCTGTGGAAAGAAACTCTCTTCCGCTTTCGTCCAACACTGTAAAGAATGTCTTTTCAACGGGATACACAGTAAAATCAAAATAAATCGAGTTGCTTCCATCCTCATGGGAAGTAGTGGTGAACTCTACATCATCAAGCTGAATTGTCTGTCCATCTCTTACAACGGTAATATCAAAGGTTATGTTGCCGTCAGTATTCTTCGCACCACCGTTCTGGAGCTTATATACTATATCACTGGAAGTAAATACGGGCAATCCATCAATCGCGCTTATCTCATCATTTACCATAAGCTGTGAGCTGCTGACAGCATTATCACGGAATGTGCTTACGGTAGTTGAGGCGATAGGACTGCTTGAAATACTGATGGATATAAGCACAACGATAAATCCAAGCACTAAATTCATGAAAGCGCCTGCAAGGATCACTATCATACGCTGCCATACAGGCTTACGATTAAAAGCACGAGGATTATCACTATTACTGTCCTCGCCTTCCATAGAGACAGAACCTCCGATGGGAAGCAAACGTATTACGTATGAGGTCTCCTTTCCCTGCTTTCGCAGTATAACGGGACCCATACCAATAGCAAACTCGTTGACCTGTATTTTGCAGAGCTTTGCAGCAGTGAAATGCCCAAGCTCATGAATTACAATGATAACACAGAAAGCAAGTATTGCAATAACAATCTCCATCAAAGACCTCCGAATTTTGTGCGGACATACTGTTCCGCTGCTTTTTGAGTAGACATGATATCGTCAAGCGTAGGCTCAGCAATAAACGAAACATCCTCAAGAGCAGAACACACTGCTTCACCAATATCAAGAAAACGTATCTTATCAGCAAGGAACAAGGCAACCGCTGCCTCATTGGCACTATTAACAATACAAGGTGCATTACCATCCATCGATATTGCCTTCTTTGCTGCTGCAAGGCAGACAAAGGTTTCCTCATCTGCCTTGTCAAACGTAAGGGCGGCAATATCAAACAAAGAAAATGGCTTTGCAGGACAAGACATACGACGAGGATATGTCAGAGCAAGCTGGATCGGTATACGCATATCAGCAGACCCGAGCTGAGCGATGACCGCCCCATCCTCAAACTGCACTGCAGAGTGAATAATACTCTGACGGTGAACAACAATCTCGATCTGTTCGGGCCTTACATCAAACAAACGAACCGCTTCAATAAGCTCAAGTCCCTTATTCATAAGGGTAGCACTGTCAATAGTTATCTTGGCACCCATCGACCAGTTGGGATGCTTCAATGCCTGCTCGCGGGTCACATTTGCAAGATCATCACGTGTCCTTCCGAAAAAAGGACCTCCCGATGCAGTAAGCAAGATCTTTTCAAGCTTGTTGCCCTGGGCTCCAAGCAGACACTGAAAGATGGCAGAGTGTTCACTATCAATCGGAAGCAACGTTGCACCGTACTGCTTTATGCAATCGGTAACAAGCGAACCGCCTGCTACAAGCGTTTCCTTGTTGGCAAGTGCAATAGTTCTTCCTGCTTTTGCAGCAGCCAGTGTAGGCAGAAGACCTACCATACCTACTACCGAATTAACAACAGTGTCACAAGGAAGCTGTGCAAGCTCACACAGACCATCCATACCGCAAAGAATTTTTATATCAGTATCAGAAAGCCTGGAAGATACGTCTTTATAACAATTTTCATCAAAAACACAGACATACTCAGGGTTGAACTCCCTTGCCTGCTCCTCCAGCTTTGCAGCCGATGATTTTACAGCAAGCGCTTTGACTTTCATACCATGCGCACGGCAGACATCAAGTGTCTGCTCACCTATTGAACCCGTTGAACCTAAAACTACAATTTCTTTCATAACTCTCTCTTTAACAAAACCACCCATTCACAAAAGTGAATGGGCAGAGGCCGACCCAAAGCAAATCCTTGTGCAATAACAAGATAAGCATATGCACAAAAATTATGCAACAATGGGACTAAAATACTGAAAAACGATGTAAACAAACGGTGCCACAAACAGAACGCTGTCGAAACGATCAAGTACACCACCGTGTCCCGGTAACAGATTTCCGAAGTCCTTAACGCCAAATTCGCGCTTTATAACGGAAGCGGAAAGATCTCCTAATACGCCGAGCATTGATGCAACCATTCCAATTACCACAACTACAAGATAATCGATCTGCTTATCGCCGAAAATGAACAGATTGAACACAAGGCTTTCAAGGAAAACAAACACACCAACGGTAATAACACCGCCTATAAAACCCTCGACCGTCTTTTTCGGGCTGACCTTAGGGCAAAGTTTATGTTTTCCAAGAAAAGTTCCGACAAAATAGGCACCGGAATCACCAAACCATGCACAAAACAGCAGATATACGATAAGGAAAACTCCCATCGCCTGGTCATCAGCAGCAGAAGTGTATCTGAAAAGCACAATGCAGCTAAGCGAAGCAGGTATCAGAAGTGCAGCAGCTCCACACATGGCGATATGCTCGAACTTAATACGCTCGTGCTTTGCAAGCATGATACCAAAAAGCGAGATAATAACCGCCGCAAAAAGCGGAAGCATGAAGCCTTTGAGCTTAAATATCAGCACAAAGGGTTCAGCAGCCGAGACGATAAGGCCCATGGCAGTCAGCAGCTTAAACTCATTACACTTAACAGTCTTGACTAGCTCCCAGGTACCAACAGCACTGAAGAAAGAGACAACAACAGCGTAGACCCATATATTGTCGATCACTATAAAACTGACGCCAACGATTATTCCGATAAACGCTGTCAGTATTCTCTTTGCCATAACAGATCCTTCCTCTCAAATACCGCCATATCTGCGATTGCGCGAAGCAAAGACCCCAACAGCGTATTCAAGATCCTTTTTTGTGAAATCGGGCCAAAGAACATCCATAAAGACGAATTCTGCATAGGCTGCCTGCCATATCAGAAAATTCGAAAGTCGTTCTTCTCCACTGGGACGGATAACAAGGTCAAGCGGAGGCATTTCACTTGTATAAAGCCTCTGCTCTAACATATCTTCCGTAATATCCTCAGGTGAAATCTTTCCCTGAACAGCAAGAGAAGCAAGCTCTGCAGCCGCTTTGACGATCTCCGACCTGCCACCGTAATTCAAAGCTATAGCAGTTATAAAACCGTCATTGTTCTTTGAATCACGCTGGATATCAATAAGCTCTTCCTGAATATCCTTATCAAACCGACTGATATCACCGATGATCACAATACGGATATTTTCCTTAGAAGCAGCACGAATATCCTTAATATACTGTCTTAACAGATTCATAATACCGCCGACTTCTTCAGGTGGACGCTTCCAGTTCTCTGTGGAGAACGCATAGAAAGTAGCACACTTAATGCCAAGCTCTCTACACCATTTGATTGTCTTTTTAAAAACCGCAGCACCTTGTTTATGACCCATATTACGGGGCAGACCACGTTTCTTCGCCCATCTGCCATTACCGTCCATAATAATTCCAACGTGCTGCGGAACAGAAATACTCTCCATCAGATGGACATGATTTCCTTTTCCTTGATATCACCGATCTTATCTATCTCTTCGATGAATTTATCAGTGAGCTTCTGGATATTCTTCTCGCCATCCTTCTGATCATCTTCAGTGATCTCATTTGCCTTTTTCTTAGCCTTCAGCTTATCAAGCGCATCTCGACGAACATTACGAACTGCAACCTTGCTTTCCTCGCAGGTCTTGCTTACAGTCTTGGTGAGCTCCTTACGGCGCTCCTCTGTGAGCTGCGGGAAAACGATTCTGAGGCAACGACCATCATTTGTGGGGTTGATGCCCAGATCACTCGCCTGAATAGCCTTTTCGATAGACTTAAGAGAAGACGCGTCATAGGGAGATACGACAAGAATACGTGCCTCAGCAACAGAAATAGACGCCATCTGGTTTACAGGAGTCTCTGTGCCGTAATATTCAACAGTTATTCTGTCAAGCACACGGGGGTCAGCTCTGCCTGCACGGATGGTATTAAGCTCGCTTTCAAGCGCATTGATGCACTTGCCCATTCTCTCCTTGGTGTTATCCATGATCTCTTTCATAATATTCTCCATTCTGCCGCTATACAGACGATGCTGAACGGCACTTAAAATTTAATTTATCAAGTGGATTTATGCTTTGTAACAAGAGTTCCCACAGGCTCGCCCATGACAGCATCAAGTATGTTATCAGGACGGCTGAGGTCAAATACGATAATAGGAATATTATTCTCGGTACAGATAGCTGCAGCAGCACTGTCCATTACCTGAAGCTTCTTTACAAGGATGTCGTGATGTGTTATTACATCATACTTTACGGCGTCAGGGAACTTCTTGGGATCCTTGTCGTAAATACCATCTACCATTGTTGCCTTGAGCAGTATATCTGCGCCAAGTTCGGCTGCACGAAGCGAAGCAGCACTGTCTGTAGAGAAGAACGGATTGCCTGTTCCGCATCCGAAAATAACAACTCTGCCCTTTTCAAGATGTCTGATAGCCTTACCGAGGATAAACGGCTCAGCCACCTGTTGCATCGTGATTGCAGTCTGCACACGTACTGTACAGCCCAGGCTTTCAAGTATGTCTGCAACAGCAAGTGCATTCATAGTAGTGGCAAGCATACCAATATGATCTGCGCGCGCCCTGTCCATACTGGGACTGCTTCTGCCACGCCAGAAATTACCGCCGCCTACTACAATACCGATCTCACAGCCTACGTCAACGCACTTCTTGATGCTTGCGCAGATGTTTTCGATGGTGGGAATATCGAGACCGATCTTATTATCTCCCGCAAGCGCTTCACCGCTCAGCTTAAGGAGAACTCTTTTATACTTTGGTGTAACAGCATCTGACATAACGTTACCTCCCATCAATAATCAAGCGCACGAATCCTGCCAAGCAGCTCACCGTGTTCGGTAAGCTTTGCAAGAGCGGAATTCACACTACTCTCATCCATAACATCAACAATAAATGCGATCTCGTTATCGGGCATATTATTTCTGGACAGGAACTCAACGCCTTTAAATTCAGACTTTATAACAGCCTCAGCGGCTGCCTTATCGGATGCAGCAAAACGGATATAATTCGCACAGCTGAACTTATCAAAGCTGCGCACAAAGCTCTGCTCGCTATCCTTCCATGTAAGAGATATACTTGTTTTCTGATGCTTAGCGGCAGAAACGATATCTGATACAACTGCACTTGCCGTAGGCAGCTTTCCTGCGCCCTTGCCATAGAAAACTACGTCACCGGTAGCGTCGCCACGGACGAGGATAGCATTGAAGACATCATTAACACCTGCGAGCTGGCTGTCGTCCTTGATAACTGCGGGGAATACGCCGATGGATATCTCTCCATCATCTTCCCTCTTTGCACAGCCGATGAGCTTTATCTTGCAATCACAGCTGTCACAGTAATTAACATCCTCAAGAGTCACCTTTGTGATGCCCTCGGTATGAACATTCTCAGGGTAAACGTGCTTTCCGAATGCAAGAGAAGCAAGGATACAGATCTTACGGCAGGTATCGTGTCCGTCAACATCGGCCGAAGGATCACGCTCTGCATATCCGAGATCCTGTGCGATCTTAAGCGCTTCGTCAAAGCCCATACCGTCACGGATCATCTTAGTAAGGATAAAGTTAGTTGTACCATTAAGGATACCTGCGATCTCATCGATAGCGTTAGCCTCAAGACAGGTATGGATAGGCTTGATGATCGGAATGCCACCGCCTACGCTTGCCTCAAAGAAGAAGTTTACGTTCTTTTCCTTTGCAATCGCAAGAAGCTCAGCGCCCTTTGCAGCAACAAGCTCCTTGTTGGAGGTTACAACGCTCTTACCCGCCTCAAGAGCAGACTTTACATAAGGATAAGAGAACTTGAGTCCGCCAATAACCTCGGCGATGACCGTAACCTCAGGATCGTTGAGGATAATATCAAAATCCTTGACGAACTTATCCTTGTAGGGGCTGTCATCAAAATCCCTGATGTCGAGAATGTACTTGATGTCAAGCTCCTGACCTGCTTTCTTTTCGAGGCTCTCTTTATTTTTATAGAACACCTCTACGGTACCGGAGCCAACAACGCCGTATCCCAGTACAGCTATCTTTACCATGTGAAACATCCTTTCCAAAGCATCCATACGTTACCGAAAGCCCAGTCACGCCGTAAACCGACGCTCCATGCGGCCAAACAGCCTGAAAAACGCAGAATACTCCCTTGTTATGTTTATTATCTTATATATTATATCATAACGAAGCACATTTTGCAAGTAGTTTTTACCTGTTAAATCAATTTATGAAACAAACTGTTATTCTGCAAGCACTGCTTCAATACGTTCGATCTCTTCAGCAGTGAATTCACACTTATATGCAGCTTCGACATTGTCGACTATCTGCTGCGGACGTGAAGCGCCAATAAGCACGGTAGTAACAGCAGGATTGCTGAGCACCCATGACAACGCCATCTGTGAAAGCTTCTGTCCTCTGTCTGCCGCAATGCTGTTAAGCTTGTTGAGTTTTGCGACCATAACGTCATTTAGCTCATTTTTTATCCAGGTTCTTCCTTTTCCAACTCTGGAGTCCTCGGGAATACCGTTCAGATAACGGTCTGTAAGCAAGCCCTGATACAACGGAGAGAACACAGCAAGACCAAAGCCCTGCTCAAGAGCGAATTTATCCAGTTCATTACGCTCGATCCAACGGTTTAACATAGAATAGCTGGGCTGATTTACTATAAAAGGAGTACGAAGCTCCTTGAAGATCTTAAGTATCTCAGCTGTCTGCTCCTTATTGTAGTTGGAAATTCCCACATAAAGCGCTTTGCCTTGTCTTACGATGTGATCGAGTGCGAGTGCAGTTTCTTCAATCGGTGTTTCACCGGGATCGGGAACATGGTGATAGAAAATATCAACATACTCAAGCCCCATGCGTTTAAGCGACTGGTCGAGCGAGGAGATCAGATACTTACGTGAGCCATTCTTGTCGCCGTAAGGTCCAGACCACATATCGTAGCCAGCCTTTGTGGAGATACAAAGCTCGTCACGGTAGTTTCTCAGTCCACGGTCGAGGATCTTGCCGAAATTCTCCTCAGCCGAGCCATTGTAAGGGTTTCCATAGTTGTTTGCGAGATCGAAGTGCGTGATACCCAGATCAAATGCAGTATGTACCATATTCTCCATATTGGAGAAGTTGTCAAGATAGCCGAAATTCTGCCAGAGCCCCAGAGAAACAGCAGAAAGCTTAAGTCCGCTTTTTCCACAGCGGTTGTAGATCATCTTTTCATAACGGTGCTCATTGGGTGTGTACATAGTGTTTCCTCCTTGATATCATTAATTTATGTTGCGGGATTAATAAAGACATAATACGAAAAGCTGACTCATATCATTTACAGTAACTAACACATTCTGGAGGTACAAAATGAATGAGTATCTGCCCGAGGGCTTTTTATTACGGACCGCAGAAAACCAAAACTATCTGCGATCATATTTTACACTGCTTGACGCTCTGAACGAAGAACGTATTCTTGAAGCGCCGTGTATAGTGTGCGACAGTAAGCATAATCTTATCGTTGATCTTGGTTGTATGCGAGGGGTCATCCCACGCGAAGACGGTGCAATAGGCATATCGGAAGGCACCACTAAAGACATCGCGCTCATATCAAGGGTCAACAAGCCTGTATGCTTTAAAGTAACCAATTTCAAGCGCGACGAGAATGATCGCATCTATGCGATACTCTCCAGAAAAAGCGCACAAACCGAGTGCCTGAACAATTATCTTAAATCGCTGATCCCGGGAGATGTGATCCCTGCCAGAGTAACACATCTTGAACAATTCGGAGCTTTTGTGGATATAGGATGCGGAGTTCCTTCGCTGATTCCTATCGACCTTATCTCAGTGTCAAGAATATCTCATCCGTCAGACAGATTTTATGTAGGCCAGAAGATAAACGCGATCGTAAAATCCATTGAAGAAAGCAGGATATGCTTGACACACAAGGAGTTGCTGGGAACATGGGAACAAAACGCCAGCCGTTTTGAACAAGGCGAAACTGTAACCGGCATCGTCCGTTCGATCGAGGATTATGGTATCTTTGTTGAGCTTGCGCCGAACCTTGCAGGCCTTGCCGAACCACGCCAGGGGATATCTGTCAACAGCCATGCAAGCGTATACATAAAGGCTATCATTCCCGAAAAGATGAAGATAAAGCTCATCATCGTGAGCACCTCTGATAATACATACTCGGATAATGAGCTTGACTATTTTATAAACTCAGGTCACGTCGATAGCTGGATATACTCGAGCGCCGCATCAGAAAAACTTGTCAGGACTGATTTTTGATCTTTTTCCAGTATTCCTGTGCACCTTTTTCATGTTTATTATCGCCATAAGTATAATAGATCCTGTCCTTGAGGCTGTCGGGCAGATATTGCTGCTGTACCCAATGATTGGGATAGTCATGTGGATACAGATAGTGCTGACCTTTAACCTTCGCATCGATTCCGTCACAATGCTCATTCTGGAGATGCCGCGGAAAATCGCCGACCTCACCGTTCTCGATATCAGCCATAGCATTGGCTATCGCCATATAAGCGCTGTTGGATTTCGGTGCTGTCGCAAGCAGAATCACAGCCTCGGCGAGAGGTATCCGTGCCTCGGGAAGCCCTAACTGCATAGCACTGTCAACGCACGCCTTTACGATAGGAACCGCCTGCGGATAAGCCAGGCCGATGTCCTCGGAAGCGATCACAAGCAGCCTTCTTGACAGCGATATGATATCGCCCGCTGCAATAAGCCTCGCAGCATAATGTATCGCAGCATTTTCATCCGAACCACGGATAGACTTCTGAAGCGCTGACAAAAGATCATAATGCTGGTCCCCATCACGATCATAGCGCATATTGCTGCGCTGCGTAAGCTCCTGAGCAAGCTCAAGAGTCACATTACCGTCAACAGCTGTAAGCGCACAAAGCTCCACTGTATTGAGGGATTTTCTCACATCTCCCCCGCAGCCACGACTGATGTACCTGACAGCTTCATCGTCAAGATGATACTGGATATTATTCTCCTCGGAAAGGACTGCAAAGCCCCGACGGATAGCCTTTTCAAGCTCTTCAGGAGAAACAGGCTTGAACTCAAACACTGTGCTTCGGGACAGGATAGCATTGTAAACATAGAAATACGGATTTTCTGTAGTCGAAGCAATAAGCGTAATGCTTCCGTCCTCGATATACTCAAGCAGGCTCTGCTGCTGCTTTTTATTGAGGTATTGTATCTCGTCGAGATACAGCAGTATACCGCTGCTGCCGAAAAAAGTGTCTATCTCGGATACGATACTCTTTATATCGGCAGTAGACGCAGAAGTTCCATTGAGCTTGTGCAGCCGCATATTTGCTGAATCTGCAATAATACGGGCTATCGTAGTTTTTCCGACTCCCGAAGGACCGTAAAAGATCATGTTAGGTATCTTCCCCGACTCTATGACACGGGAAAGAGGCTTGTTATTACCAATCAAATGGGATTGCCCCACTACATCATTTAATGTGGTGGGGCGAATTCTGTCTGCTAAAGGCATAATTATAATCCTCTGTGCTCCTTAAGAAGAGCGTTAATCTTTGCAAGGGGGTCAATAGCATTGCTGATAGAAGTATCATGGTTGATTGAAGCGATGAAATAAGCAATATACTTGGATACATCGACCTCATGGAACCACTCTCTGCTAAGAAGCTCAGGAGAACGATAGGTAAGGTTAGTGCCAAGAACACCGTCAATAACTCCGTCAGCATAAGCCTTATCAAAGGACTCAAGTCCGCTTGTAAACATACCGTAAGTAGCGTAAGCAAATACTCTCTTTGCCTTACGCTCTTTCATCTCTCTGGCGATATCAAGCATCGACTCACCGGAAGCGATGATATCATCAGCTACAAAGACATCCTTACCCTCAACGGAGGTTCCGAGATACTCATGTGCAACGATGGGATTTCTACCATTCACGATAGTAGAATAGTCACGGCGCTTGTAGCACATACCGAGATCAACACCCATTACGGAAGCATAGAACATATTTCTGTTCATAGCACCCTCATCAGGGCTTACGACCATAAAGTGGTCCTTATTTACGTTGATATCGGGGAACGCCTTAAGCAGAGACTTAAGAACCTGATAGGAAGGCATGATGTTATCAAAGCCCATGAGCGGAACAGCGTTGCATACTCTGGGATCATGAGCGTCAACAGTGATTACATTTGAAACGCCCATGCGCTGCAGCTCCTGAAGTGCCACAGCACAGTCAAGAGACTCACGGTAGCTTCTTCTGTGCTGTCTGCCGCCGTAAAGGAGAGGCATGATAACGTTGATTCTATGAGGCTTACCGCTGGCAGCCTGAATGATACGCATAAGGTCCATGTAGTGATCGTCAGGGCTCATAGAGTTCTCCTGTCCGAACAGCTTGTACTTGCAGTTGTAGTTTCCTACATCCACGAGAATAAACAGATCCTTACCTCTTACAGTGCTCTTGATAAGACCCTTGGCATCGCCAGTCTGGAATCTGGGGCACTCGCACTCGATCATGAAATCATCGTGCTTCTGACCGTTCCTGTCAGCCCATCTCTCAAGATAGCCGTTGATCTTTGCACCAAGCTCCTGCGTGCCGTTCATGGCAATAAGTCCGAGAGGTGCTACGGAGTTATAGTTTTTATAAAGCACCTCGGTATTCTTTATGTTTGTCATCTCTTAAACTTCCTTTATTATGTTATCTTTTTATCAGTAAAGGGGATACTTCTCGCAGATCTCTGTAACCATGCCGCGAACCTTTTCCTTATTGCCCTCGAAATCCTTGGAGATAAGATAGATGCACTCGCCGATAGTCTTCATATCATCTTCAACAAGCCCTCTTGTTGTAACTGCAGGTGTACCGATTCTTACACCGGATGTAAGTGCAGGCTTCTGAGGATCGTTGGGGATAGCGTTCTTATTGAGAGTGATGTAGCACTCATCACAGTTATTCTGAAGATCCTTACCGGTAATACCAAAGGGACGGAGATCAACAAGCATAAGATGGTTGTCTGTGCCGCCCGAAACAAGGTTGAAGCCCTTTTCAAGCAGAGTATCAGCAAGAACCTTAGCATTCTTTACGATCTGCTCACCGTAAGTCTTGAACTCGGGCTTGAGCGCCTCGCCGAAGCAAACCGCCTTACCAGCGATAACGTGCATAAGAGGACCACCCTGTGTGCCAGGGAAAATAGCAGAGTCGATCTTCTTTGCAAGATACTCGTTATTTGTAAGGATAAGACCGCCTCTGGGACCACGCAGTGTCTTATGTGTGGTTGTTGTAACGATATCAGCGTAAGGAACAGGGCTCATGTGTACACCTGCTGCAACAAGACCTGCAATATGAGCCATATCTACCATAAGATATGCGCCTACTGCTCTTGCAATAGAGGAGAGCTTGACAAAATCAATTGCACGGGGATATGCAGAAGCACCTGCTACAATGAGCTTGGGCTTGCACTTGTTAGCCTGCTTGTAGAGTTCCTCGTAATCGATGAAACCATCGTCGTTTGTGCCATAAGGAACGAAGTTATAGATCTTACCCGAAATATTAACAGGAGAACCATGTGTGAGGTGACCACCGTGAGCAAGGCTCATGCCCATTACCGTATCGCCGGGCTGAAGCAGTGCAACATATACAGCAGTGTTAGCCTGCGCACCGGAATGTGCCTGAACATTGGCATACTTAGCACCGAAGAGCTTCTTGGCACGCTCGATAGCGATGGTCTCTACGATGTCAACATCCTCGCATCCGCCGTAGTATCTCTTACCGGGATAGCCCTCGGCATACTTGTTTGTGAGAACACTGCCCATAGCAGCCATAACAGCGGGAGAAACGATGTTCTCGCTGGCGATAAGCTCAAGGTTTCTCTTCTGGCGGGAAAGCTCCAGGCCCATTGCATCGGCAACTTCCTTGTCATACTGACCGAGGAAGCCGATGGAATCCATTAAATCGTTGTACATACAGGTACTCCTTTCAAATTCCGAAAAATATACAGCACAAAACACGGTAGATTGTTTTTACTACGCCATGCGAGGGTGAAAACTTACCGCCATCCGCAGCACGGAACCAAATAAAAACGAAATAACACAGTTTTAAAAAAAGCTACTCCAATTATAACCTAAATCCGAATTAATTGCAAGTAATTTTTTGAAATTTGATAAAAAACTATTATTTTCTTCATAAATGTCAAAACACCGGGAAAAGATAACGTTTTCTCGGTGTTTTTTTCATAACTGAACAAGGAAGCGCTCGCTTCAGATACGGTCTCCGATCATGTCGCCCATCTCTGAGCACGAAACCAAGATCATGCCCTCGGACATGATATCACCCGTTCTGTATCCTGCTTCAAGCACGTCATTCACAGCACGCTCAATAGCATCGGCTTCCTCTGCCATATCAAAGGAGTATCTCAGCATCATAGCAGCGGAAAGTATCGTCGCAATAGGATTAGCCTTATTCTGTCCTGCGATGTCTGGAGCGGAGCCTCCGCTCGGCTCATACAGACCGAATTTGGTTTCATTCATGCTTGCCGAAGCCAGCATACCGATAGAGCCCGTGATCATGGAGGCCTCATCAGACAGGATATCACCAAACATATTCTCTGTCACCATAACATCGAACTGTGCAGGATCCTTTACAAGCTGCATAGCACAGTTATCTACAAGCATGTGCTCATAAGTGACCTCAGGATAATCCTTTGCTACCTCCTCAATGACCTTTCGCCATAAGCGCGAGGAATCAAGAACATTCGCCTTGTCAACGCTGGTAACTTTCTTTCCTCGCTGCATAGCAACATCAAATGCCTTAACTGCAATACGGCGTATCTCGTTCTCATCATACTTAAGTGTGTCGATAGCAGTCATAACGCCATCTACTTCCTCAGTCTTTCTTTCTCCGAAATACAGACCACCCGTAAGCTCGCGCATAATAAGCATATCAAATCCCTTGGCACTTATCTCCTCTTTCAGCGGGCACGCTCCCGCAAGCTGCGGAAACAGAACACAGGGACGAAGATTTGCAAAAAGCCCGAGAGCCTTGCGCAGACCTAACAGACCCGCCTCGGGACGGAGATCGGCAGGAAGCTTATACCAGGGCGAGGTAGATGTGTTTCCGCCGATGGAGCCCATAAGCACAGCATCGGAAGCCTTACAGCGAGCTATAGTATCATCAGTAAGCGGAACTCCATACGCATCAATGGAACAGCCACCCATAAGAAGCTGCTCATAATTGAATTTGTGGCCGTATTTCTGTGCAACTCTGTCCAGCACCTTCAAAGCCTCTGATACAATTTCGGGACCTATTCCGTCACCCTTGATCACAGCAATATTCTTTTCCATAAAAAATCCCTTTCACAAAAAGAAACATCAGATATCGATCTGATAACGAATCTCTGTCACTTCCCCATCTTTCCCATATACATGCCGCATTCTGCCATCGGGAAGAAAGCCTATTCTTTTAAAGAACCTTTCAGCGCGAATATTGTTTTTGTCCAGCCAGACGAAAGCAGTCTTACAACGCTTGGCTCTCATTTCCCTGAGAGAATGTGACAAAAGCTTACGGCCAAAGCCATTACCACGATACCCCTCAGTAATGTAGATAGCAGAGATCTCACAACTGTCGGGTATCGGAAGTGCCTCACACACGCATACACCTCTCACTGTCTTGTCGCAGGTTATAGTCGCGGTAAGCAGCGAGTTTTTCAGGCAGTTCTCCACATAACTTCTATTATAATAGTCAACAGTATCTTTATCAGAAAAGCAGGACGCAAATACATCCTCTATCTCCGATATCTGTGTTTTTACAGCAGTTCTAACATTTAGTATCAATTCTTAACCCTTGATGGACTTTAAAAGTCCTCCTTTATTAATAATTTCTTTGATAAAATCCGGGAAAGGCTGAGCCTGATAGGTCCTTCCCTTTGTTACATTTGTAATGACTCCTGTGTCGAAGTCAATATCCACCACGTTGCCTGCTTCGATATCCTTAGCAGCCTCGTCACATTCAAGTATCGGTAGTCCGATATTGATAGCGTTGCGATAGAAAATCCTTGCAAAGGTTGAAGCGATAACACAGCTTATTCCACTTGCCTTGATAGCGATAGGTGCGTGTTCCCGGGAGCTGCCGCAGCCGAAATTCATTTCTGCTACCATTATATCGCCTATCTGTACTCTGTTAATAAAATCTTTATCAATATCCTCCATGCAGTGAGAAGCAAGCTCCTTGTGGTCTGCAGTGTTCAGATATCTGGCAGGAATGATAACGTCGGTATCGACATTGTCACCGTATTTATGTACTGTTCCATGTGCATTCATATATCGTCAGCTCCTTAATCCTTTACATCAGAGATATAGCCTGTCAACGCGCTCGCAGCGGCAATTGCAGGGCTTGCAAGATACACCTCAGAAGTGGTATCGCCCATTCTTCCAACAAAATTACGGTTTGTGGTAGATACTGCCCTCTCATTGGGCGCAAGTATTCCCATGTGACCGCCAAGGCAGGGACCGCAGGTAGGTGCAGAAACGACCATTCCCGCCTCTACAAAGATCTCGAGAAGCCCATTTCTGAGAGCATCAAGATATATTTGCTGCGTTGCAGGGATAACGATAGCTCGCACACCCTTTGCAACCTTTTTGCCCTTGACAACTGCAGCGGCAGCCTCAAGGTCGGAATAACGACCATTAGTACAGGAGCCGATGACCACCTGATCGATCTTTATATTCAGCTTCTCCGCTTCATCTATTGTCTTCGTATTCTCGGGAAGATGCGGGAAAGCAACAGTAGGACGTATCGCGGAAAGATCGATGTCGATGACACGATTATAATGTGCATCCTCATCAGCCTTGAATATCTCAAAGCTTCTGTCCGTCCTGCCCTTTACATAATCAAGCGTAACCTCATCTACTTCGAAAATTCCGTTCTTTGCACCTGCTTCGATCGCCATGTTAGCCATGCAAAGTCTGTCATCCATAGAAAGGTTCTTAAGCCCGTCTCCGGTGAACTCCATAGACTGATAGAGGGCACCGTCAACACCGATCATACCAATAATATGCAGTATCACATCCTTACCCGAAACCCACTTATTTAGCTTACCTGTAAGATTGAACTTTATTGCAGAGGGAACCTTGAACCAGGCTTCACCTGTTGCCATTCCTGCAGCCATATCAGTGGAGCCTACTCCTGTGGAAAATGCTCCGAGTGCACCATAAGTACAAGTATGGCTGTCAGCTCCTATAACACAATCTGAAGGAACTACAAGACCTTTTTCGGGAAGCAGAGCATGCTCAATACCCACATCTCCGACATCATAATAATTGATAATATCATATTTGTCGGCAAAGTTTCGGCACTGCTGGCACTGCTTTGCAGCTTTTATATCCTTATTAGGTGTAAAATGGTCCATAACGAGGGATATCTTCGACTTATCAAAAATACCGTCAAAGCCTATCTTCTCAAATTCATTTATAGCAACGGGACTTGTTATATCATTTCCAAGAACCATATCAAGCTTAGCTCTGATAAGCTGTCCTTCGGTTACATTATCCAATCCTGCATGCCTGGCAAGGATCTTCTGGGTCATGGTCATTCCCATAAATATGCCTCCTTTATCGAATTTACCATAGCTATATTATATCACTAAAATTCAACGCTGTAAAGTGGTTTATTGAAAAAATTTAACGTATTATAACACTAAAACCCTAAAATTTATTGTAAAATTAAACGAATAACAACGAACTATATTGACAATTACGTCAAAATGATTTAAAATTAAAGAGTGTGCTCTTATAAAGGCGCACATATTTGCCAGAAACCACTTCAACAGGCTATAGATTTTTATTAAACAGCAATTAATACATAACTGCAGTGATCAACAGGAGTATTTTATGAACATCCAGATAAAGCCAACAAATTTGGCAGGTACTATTAAAGTCCCCCCATCAAAAAGCATTTCACACCGCGCACTTATATGCGCAGCACTTTCAAAAGGTGAAACACGTATAACCGATCTCCTCGGCTGCGAGGACATCGATGCTACCTGCGATGCACTTACTGCGCTCGGAGCTGAAATCCGTACCGAGGGTGGGATCACATACGTTAAAGGCATTGAAAACCCTCCGACCAAAGCAGAGATCAACTGCCGCGAATCAGGCTCAACGCTGCGCTTCATCATTCCTGTTGCAGCGGCACTTGGCGTTGAGACCACATTCACAGGCTGCGGAAAGCTGCCTACACGCCCCATAACCCCCTATGTTGATGAGTTCAAAAAGCACGGCGTAGAGTTCGTCAGCGATACGATGCCATATCATATCAGAGGTAAACTCACCTCAGGTGTTTTCTCTGTTCCCGGCGATATCTCGTCGCAGTTCATCACAGGTCTGCTGTTCGCACTGCCACTGATAGAGGGTAGCAGCAATATCGTCATGACCTCTCCCCTGCAATCAAAGCCCTACGCCGATATAACCATACAGTGTATGAAGACTTTTGGAGTAGAAACACTCGAATTCAACGGAAACTACTCTGTAAAGGGCATCCAGCAGTATAAGGCCACCGATTATAATGTCGAGGGCGATTGCTCGCAGGCTGCATTCTTTGCTGTTGCAAATCAGATAGGCAGCAATATCGAGCTTACAGGTATCAATCCGAACAGTGTACAGGGCGACCGCGCCGTATTTGACATCATAAATAATATGATAAAGATCGGTGACAACTACTCCGGATTTGACGTGGATGCCACCGATATTCCTGATCTCGTGCCTATACTTACTGTTCTTGCAGCTTTTGCGGATGGCGTATCCCATATCCGCGGATGCAAAAGATTGAGAATAAAAGAGAGTGACCGTCTGGAATCCATCTCCACTGTCCTGAACTCTCTTGGTGCCAGCGTCACTATCGTGAACGACGAGCTTGAAATTGCAGGTGTAAAAGAGCTTACGGGCGGAGTTTGCAGCAGCTTCAACGATCACAGGATCGCAATGTCCCTGGCTATTGCATCCCAGCGATGCACAGGTGACCTGATAATCACTGATACGGAATGTGTAGCAAAATCTTACCCCACATTCTTTGAAGATTTCCGTTCCCTCGGAGGTGAATACGATGTCATCATTGTTTAACGGCGGTATTTCTGTTTCTCTCTTTGGAGAGTCCCACGGCAAGGGCATCGGTGTGGTTCTTGATAATCTGCCTGCGGGCGAAGATATTGACCTTGATAAGATCGCTGAATTCATGGCACGCCGCGCCCCCAAAAAGGACGGCACAAGTACCATGAGAAACGAGAAGGATCTTCCCGAGATACTTTCGGGGCTTTACAACGGAAAGACAACAGGAACTCCTCTTTGCGCAATAATAAGAAACAACGATCAGCACTCGAACGATTACGGAAACATATCTCATATAGCACGTCCTGCTCACGCCGATTATACAGGACATCTTCGATATAACGGCGCAAATGATCCCCGCGGCGGCGGACATTTCTCAGGCAGGATCACTGCTCCCCTTGTCTTTGCGGGCGCAGTGTGTGCACAGATCCTGGAGCGTCGCGGTATTACAACAGGCGCACATATAGTTTCGGTCAGAAATGTAAAAGACGACCGCTTCGATCCTGTAAAAGTAACCGCACAACAGCTCAATAACATCAAAAAACGTAATTTTCCCGTTCTCTCCGATGAGGCTGAAGCAAAAATGCGTGAAGCGATCAACTCCGCACGCGAAGACCTCAACAGTGTTGGCGGTGTTATTGAATGTGCCGCTGTCGGTTTCCCCGCAGGAATCGGCTCACCCATGATGGACGGACTTGAAAATACCATTTCACGTCTTGTTTTCGCTATTCCCGCTGTCAAGGGCATAGAATTCGGCAACGGATTTGAGTGCGCAGAGCTTTACGGAAGCGAAAACAACGATGAATTCACTCTGGAAGATGGCAGGATAGTTACCGCAACCAACAATCACGGTGGCATACTTGGCGGCATAAGCTCAGGGATGCCTATCATTTTCAGGGCAGCATTCAAGCCCACCCCTTCCATATCGCGTTCACAAAACAGCGTGGATTTCAGATCAATGGCGCAGGAGGAACTGGTCATCAAAGGCAGACACGATCCTTGTGTTGTGCCTCGCGCGGTCCCCTGTGTTGAAGCAGCATTGAATATTGCGCTGCTTTCCGCGTTACTGGACCAACCGATCATATAACATACTTAATGAGGAAAATATATGAAAACAATACCCAGAATAAGAGTAGACGATGTACAATCAATACGCATACTGGTTTGTCACCTGATATACTCGCTCGGATGCCCGCTCAAGAAAGAACAGCTCATTGAGATCACTTCGCTCGAACAGGCAGTAAACTACTTTGATCTTATTGAGGCTTTAAACGGCATCGAGGAACGTCTTTGTACCGTTGAAGAAATTGACGATGACCTCGTTTACGCTAACACAAAGCTCGGCGATGCCGCAGCAAGAGAGTTCGGAAATACTCTCCCTGCTTCCATACGCGAAAAGATGTTTGAAGAGGCGGTTAAAGTATATACCCGTGACGCGATGAAAAAAGACAAGCTATACGCTATCCGTTACGCAGAAAACGAAAACGGAAGCTGCACCATCGGTATTTCAATCAAAGATGAGATCAGCGGAAAGCAAAAATACTACCTCAATATTTTCACCGGCGACAAAGAGAGCGCAGAAAAGATAAAAAAGAAGATCAAGTCAGATCCTGCGCAATTCAACGCCTATCTCGACAAATACTTTGAGTAATTATGATCCAAAAGACTTGACCCCAATGTTCCTGAGAAACATTGGGGTTTTTTACTATCGTATATCGATCAGTCTGTCACGTCAGCATTTTATCTTACTCTGATAGTGATCGAGCAGTTCGCCGAAAACAGCTATTTAAAAAATCCAACGCAAAGCCTTTTGCAGAACGGTTTCAGGGCAAGTGAAAAAAACGGGGATTTCAGTAGCTGAAATGGTAGTTTTGGAGAATTTTTGAGTTAAGGACAAGATATAGAATTTGATAGTATTGTGAGGCTCTCCTGCCCTTTCGGCGGGAGAGTTTTCATTATCTTTACTCATGAATTGCCTATTGTAATGAAATATCCTGTAATTACACACATATAATTATTACCGATGACAGCGAGGGTGTGACATCGTTACTGACTTACGCCTATATGCGGCGAGAACCAGGAGGTAATTTAAATGGCTGAACTTATTACAGAGTACATTGATGCAAAGAATATTGCTCACACCGTACAGCATATTACTGTACCCAGTGAGGACAGCTATGAGAAGGAACGGCTTGCTGAAGAGCTTTACAGTATTCTCTCTGGGAAAAAGGGCAACTGATCAACGCTGATAAGGCGTAGCACGCAGAAAAGAGGTACGCCAATGGCGGTAGTACTGTACGCTAGAAAATCCGTCGAGCGCGAGAACAGCATAAGCTGCGAAACTCAGCTTAAATACTGCAGGAGTATGCTGAAACCTGACGAACAGGATGAGAAGATCATCAGGATCGTTGATAATGGATACTCGGGCGGTAATGTCAACCGCGACGGATTTCAGAAGATGATGAAGCTGATACATCTAGGCAGGATCAGTAAGGTCGTCGTCTACAAGGTAGACCGGATAAGCCGTTCCCTGTCGGACTTCGTCAATATTATGGAGGATTTCAAGGCGCATCATGTAGAGTTCGTATCTTCGCAGGAGGCCTTTGATACATCGTCGCCTTACGGTGAGCTTATCATAAAGATACTTGTCGTGTTTGCAGAGTTTGAACGAAATTCGATCATTGAGAGAGTTACTCAGGCGTATGCACACCGCAGTGAGATGGGCTTTTACATGGGCGGCAGACAGCCTTATGGGTTCGAGCTGATTCCTGCCATCATCAACAATATCAAAACCAAGAAGTTAAACGGTATTCCAAGGCAAATCGAGCAGATACGTTACATATTTAATGTCTATGCTTGGGATAATATTTCTCTTCGCAGGCTTTTGGATATCTTACTTTGCGAGGGTAAAACTCCCCTCAACGGCAGTGAGTGGACTACCGCAAAGCTTTCTTCAATACTGAGGAACCCTATCTACGTCAGAGCTGATTCCGATGTTTACGATTACTACGAAAGCCGCGGCGTACAGATGATATCCGATATTTCCGAGTTCAAAGGTATCAATGGCGCACAGCTTTACGGCAAGACAAAGCACAAGCATGATGATCCCGACTGGTCGGATATGAAGCTGGTGCTTATGCCACACCGAGGTGTCGTGGATTCTGATGTGTGGCTGAAATGTCAGCATAAGCTGATACAGAACAAGCAGATACACAAAAGTGTGTCGAACAAGACAAGCTGGCTTGCAGGAAAGATAGTCTGCGAGAAGTGCGGTCACACGATGACCACAATCAAGGGAAATGTCAACAAGCAAGGCGTGATGCGAAGGTATTTCAACTGCACAGGCAAATCCCACAAGCAAAAATGCACAGGTCCCAATATGACGATATATGCCGAAAACCTTGAAAATATGGTCTACGACTGTATCACTGAAAAGCTGCGTGAGATGAAAGATGCTAAGGTCACGACGGCTAAAACTGACTCGACAGAGGTCAACGAACTTAAACTACGCATCAAGGAAATTGAGAAGAAAGAGGAAAATCTGGCAGAAAACCTGCTTGAAGGCAAGCTGGAAGGCGCACTGCTGGTGATAGCTAACAATAAGGCAGCCTCGCTTAAGAAGGAAAAGCAGGTACTTCTTAATCAGATAGAGTCACTCAAAACTACCGCTGCTGATGCGGGAACAGTTATAAATCCTACGAAGTCCTGGAAGAATGCGGATTATGACCGGAGAAAGGCGGTCGCAGGCATTATGATCCA
Organism: Oscillospiraceae bacterium; assembly: GCA_045540255.1. Taxonomy (GTDB): domain Bacteria; phylum Bacillota; class Clostridia; order Oscillospirales; family Ruminococcaceae; genus CAG-115. The sequence continues at coordinate 42,296 of JAZQGZ010000084.1, forward strand.
GAAGATCGTAATAAGCGAAAACGGTAACGTCAGGATTCTCTGGAAATTATAAAAAAGCTGTCGGGAAAGAAATATTCCGACAGCTTTAACTTTTTAATTAACCCGTGCACTCAATCATAATGGTATATTTTATTTTCGTGGTACACGATATGAAAATATGTATTATAAATTCGAATAGCAAGAGAACAACAGATCTGATAAGTACTGCTTTTCAGGGATATCAGGCAGAAGCCCGAGGCTTATATTGGCCTTAGTATAATACTCATCAGCCTTATATCGTGCCTTTTCCAAACCATGTGCTTCTTCAATTATTCTGAACAGTGCTTTCTTGTTATCCTCGGTCATTCCGTTTTCAGAAACAGATTCTTTTATCTCCTTCATCTGCTTAATATGTTCTTCCGTATCCATTGAATAAATCACGGGAAGTGTGTATATTCCATTTTCAAAATCCTGAAGAACCGGTTTGCCGATCGTGTCCTCACTGCTGCAGAAATCAAGCAGATCATCTCTTATCTGGAACAAAATACCGAAGTTTCTTCCGAAATCAGCAAGAGCAGATACGACCGAAGACGGTGCAGACGAAATCAAACCGCCCATCTGACAAGCAGATTCAAAAATACAGGCAGTTTTACCTGTTATATTACTAATGTACTCCTCGATCGTGATATCAATATTATACAACGCCGAATTCTGTCCAAGCTCACCATAACACATCTGACGTATATTATCAAATATTTTACGGTATTTACTGATAGACATTCCTGCGGCTTTATCAACAACACAATAGATCATATAGTCGCCCGCATATACGGCCATTTTTTTACCGAACTTTTTCTGGACTGATAAGATTCCGCGTCGCATATCGGCATTATCGATGATATCGTCATGAACAAGAGATGCCATATGAATGATCTCGATCATAGCAGCGTACATATAAAGATTATCATCTTTTTTCTTTCCGAACATTGAGCCCATCAGCATCATCTTCGGACGAAGCTGTTTTCCTTTGTTAGAAAGCACCCAATCCATAACTTCCTGCATATCTTTATTTTCGCTGGCAAGTATCTCTTTCATAACATCATTTACAATTGATATACTTTCATTGAGGGTCTTTTTATTTGAAGCCATTAAACAATCTCCTTAATTCATAGGTATATAACAAAACGTATCAAGAATAGCAGCACCAAAAATGATCAAGCTATATACTTGATTCATATCAAATGTCAAAGCAGCATTCTTCATACTATATTTACTGACCATAATGTGCTCCGCAATTATAATCAGATATGCAGCAGCCGAAATAACCGTAAAAACCAAACCGCAATCAGCCAACACGATAAGCGCAACAAACAAGCCTAACATAGCGCCATGACTTAATGCAGAGATGATATAAGCCTTTTTTATACCAAAAACAGAAGGGATAGAATGCATCTTCTGTTCAATATCGTATTTTATGTCCTGTGAACTATATATCAATTCAAATCCTACAGTCCAACAAAACACGACACCACCGCACAATATTGCGCGAACATCGAAAAAATCGCGTCCGAATACAAGCCAACCGCCAACAGGACAAACCGCATTAACAGTTGCGAGTATAAAATGACAGCACCATGTATATCGTTTCGAAAGCGAATATACAAGGCAAAGCGTAAGCGGTATCGGCAATAACAAAATCAAAAAAACATCAATAAACCCTGTGCAGACAATAACCACAATGAAGCATACAACTAAAATCAAATAAGCCTCCTTAACCGAGAGCTCACCTGTTACCAAAGGTCTGTTTTTGGTACGAGGATTTGATGCATCCAGCTTTCTGTCAGTTATACCATTAAAAGCATTACCTGCCATAAATCCTGCAACAGCAGCACAAAGCAAAAGTACCAATCGCAACAGATCAGGAACTCCCTCAGTAGCCAAAAAGGCGGCAGTTCCTGCAAACGGTATAGCTAAAAACGGCTTATTAAGTCTGCACAACTTAATAATTGCCAAACATTTATTCATAAATCTTCCCTTTTCATAATTACACAACTCAAACATTTTGTGCAAAACAATTACTTAATGTGCAAAACATTATTTTTATTATACATCATAACGTGACTAATGTCAAGCATTTTCCACATTATTCGACACAATGAAAAAACACTATAGCTGAAGAAAAAACAATCGTGATAGCACATAAAAGTATGGTCTAATACAAAAAGAAGACCCCAACACGCTTAATTAAGTTCGTTTTGCATCGCCGAAGCGCTGGAAGTGAACTACCTCACGCTCGCGGAGAAATTTTATCACTTCATTCACATCGGGGTCATCAGATAACCTGAGGATATTGTCATAGGTAGCTCTGGCCTTTTGCTCGGCAGCCAGGTTTTCATGCAGATCCGCAATCGGATCTGCTTTCGCCTGGAAGTATGCTGCAGTAAACGGAACACCACTTGCATTGACAGGATATACCGCGTTGGCGTGATCCACATAATAGTCACCCTTGCCGTATTTATCAAAGCTTCTTGCGCCCTCTCCGTCTGTAAGCTGGCCGACGATACTGCCAATTATTTCCAGGTGGGCAAGTTCCTCAGTGCCGATATCTGTCAGAAGAGCCTTTCCCATATTATCGGGCATTGTAAAACGCTGCGAAAGATACCTTAACGATGCCGTGAGTTCACCATCAGGACCGCCGTACTGCGATAATATGATACCTGCAAGCTTAGGATTTCTGTTTCTTATGCAAACAGGGATTTGTGTACGTTTTTCAAAAATAAACATCAGCTCACCTCACTTATACACTTTTGGGCGGCCACACTCCATCAGGCCAATCCCAACAACCGTCTTTACCTGCACTGCATTCAGTAAGGGGATAAAAAGTGTCCTCAAAAGCGGCTTTGCACGCCTTATACTGCTTGCATGCCTCGCGGAACATCTCTATTGCACGTGTATCCTCAGGATGTGTGTTAAGATAAAGCTTCAGATCAAGCGCAAAGAAATGCGACTCCATAATTGCTTTCATAAGCTCAGCACAACTCGCGTTGCTTTTGTTATTCTCATGGTCATCGTTATTACGTGCATACTGTGGCACAACACGACGCTGGTTGATATTATTTACCATTGTACAGCCCCCTTTCATATTCATCAATAGTGATATTCAATTCAGGAAAAATAGTACCGGCTTTCAATGCGTTGTTCGGTGAATACACCTTATCAAGCTTCTGAATAGGGACATAAGCGTAACCCGGCATTACCTTTAGTTTGCTATCTTTGATATAGTCCATTTTGTCCTCCTTTCAAGGTCCATCGATGCGCCGTTTAGCATCATTACATTATATGAATACATAGATTTTCGGTTACAGCACATAAAAACCTGTCCGCATTAATAGAATTATACCGAAAGGACAGGTACAGGATATGAACAATAAAACGTACATTAAAAATACTGCACTGCTTTTTGCCGCCATGGCTGTAACAAAGATAGTGGGAGCAATTTTCAAAATACCTCTTGCTAACGTACTGGGCGGAACAGGAATGGGCTATTTTTCTACTGCTTATGGATTGTATTCGCCTGTTTTTGCAATCACTGCAGCAGGTGTGCCTACAGTCATGGTACGTCTTACCGCCCAAAATCTGGCACTTGGAAGACTCCAAAACTCAGCACGCGTTAAACGCACTGCACTAGTTCTGTTTTCATTGGTCGGTGCCTCAGGAATGGTAATGATCTGGCTATTGGCAGGAGTGTTCTCGCGCAAAATCGCCTGTTCGCCGGAAAGCGCACCTGCTGTAATAATGATTGCACCTGCTGTTTTCTTCTGCTGTATAGGGGCAGTAATACGTGGCTATCACGAGGGAATGTCCAATGTAATACCATCAGCAACAGCGAATGTTATAGAATCTGTTTCAAGGGCGATCATCGGCCTGATCCTTTCGTATGGCATTATTGGATATGCAAAGTATTGCTTTGATAACGGTTTACCTGTATCAGGAACTCATTACAACACTTATGACGATGCATATAACGCTGTCCTGCCAAGGGCTGCAGCCGCAGCAATATTCGCAGTTACATTAAGTGAGATATGCGGCCTTATCATACTTATACTGCTGGACAGAAGAAAAACCAAATCCGCAGTACTCAACGCCGAACCGTTCTTACAGCGAAAAAGCGACATCGTTGTATGTATTATTAAGGAAACTATACCTGTCGCAGGATTTGCATTGGTACTCAACTGTTTTTCATTTATCGATCTGATAACGGTAACACGCACTATTGATACCACTATAAAAAACGATCCCGAATACTTCATGCGTGCTTACAGTACGCTTTTTGAATCAGGCATTAAAGCAGATGGTATAGCCAACTTCATGTATGGCAGTTATACAGGAATAGCAATGTCACTATTTATGCTCATTCCATCTTTTGCAGGAATGACAGAAAAAACTGCAATCCCCGAGATAGCAGCTGCATGGGAGCGTAAAGATCTTCCGACTCTGGAACGGAAGATATGTATACTTATGAAAACTACTGCACTTATAGGCTTCCCCGCGTGCTTTGGAGCCGCCGCTATTGCCGAACCGATACTCAAACTGCTTTATCCTTCACGTGCAGCCGAAGTACTTGCCTGCAAAAACGGCTTTATAGTTCTATGTCTGTGCGGAATGTTTTTGATATCTACATCGGTATTATCCAGCGTTTTTCAGGCGATCGGCAAATCATATATTCCCATATTCACCACGGTGACAGCAGTTGCAATTAAAGCGATCCTTAATCCACTACTGATAGGAATTCCTCAACTGAATGTCACCGGCGCCGCGTTTGCCACCGTTGCTGCTTACCTTGTATCCATGACAATCAGTCTTATCATTCTCAATAAATATTTAAGAGTAACAAAACTACTGAAGGAATATGTCCTGCCACTGATTTGTGCAGCGTTCTGTGCAGCAACTGCCGTATCGATAAGCACGGTCTTAACAGGTGTAAATACCCTTATTGTGGTTGTATCAGCGGTTTCAGGGGCTATCATAGTTTATGTATTATTACTAATAATAACAGGTGCTTTTCGTACAACTCCAATAAGAAAACATCAAAATCGAAAAAAAAGTGGAAAAGGGCTTGCAAAATCTCAAAAAATAGGGTAATATATAAAAGGTCGCCTTAAACCGCAGTATCAAAGGCTTGGAGAAGATTTTATGTTTGAATTTAAAGAAAAATATAATATTGACGACTTGCTTGAGATAATGGCTCTGCTTCGTTCTGAAAACGGTTGTCCATGGGATAAAGTTCAGACCCATGAGAGCATACGCACAGATCTTATCGAAGAAACTTATGAGGTATGTGAGGGTATTGACAGCAACAGCCCCGAAATGCTTCGTGAGGAATTGGGTGATCTTCTGCTTCAGATAGTGTTTCATTCCCAGATAGAGCGTGAGGCAGGAAACTTTACATTTGATGAGGTCTGCAACGATATTTGTCAGAAGCTTGTTTACAGACATCCCCATGTATTCGGGGAAGTAAAGGTAAGCGGCAGCGATGATGTGCTGAAAAACTGGGATGCCCTGAAAAAGGAATCGAAGCAACAGGAAACCTATACCGATACACTAAAAAGTGTTCCAAAGAACTTTCCCTCCCTGCTGCGCGCAGAGAAAGTCTGCAAACGTGCTTACAGATCAGGAATGCCGATCAACGATGCAGGAAAAAGCGCAGACCGTATTCGTGATCTGCTTGATCAGCTTGATCTTAGCGGTAACGAAGAGAGTGTTTCTGAAAATCAACGAATATGTGGAGAGATTTTGTTAAATTTTAGCAATTTAGACAGAATTTTAAAAATAGATGGCGAAAAAGCCTTGACATATTCGACGAATCGGTTTATAATGTTATTTGAAGCCATGGAAAAATGTGCAATTGAAAGTGGCAAAAAATTAGATGAGTGTACAGACGAAGAATATGAATCACTCATAAAAAAAGTATTCAACGGTCAATGACCGTTAGATAGATTATTTGGAGGTTTAAAATTATGACAAAGGCAGAATTAGTAACAATGGTAGCATCCAAGTCCGGTCTTTCCAAGAAGGATACAGAGAAGGCAATCGCAGGCATGATCGACACAATCACCGAGACACTCGCTAAGGGTGAGTCCATCCAGCTCGTAGGCTTCGGTACATTCGAGGTTCGTGATCGTGCAGCAAGAACTGGTATCAACCCCAGAACAAAGGAAAAGATCGAGATCGCTGCTACAAAGGTTCCCGCTTTCAAGGCAGGCAGAGCTCTCAAGGATGCTGTTGGCGAATAATTCGTAGCTTAGTTTATTCAGATAGCGGCTGTCTACAATGGCAGCCGCTTTTGATTTAGGAGGGATATTTGATGAGACTTGATAAATACCTAAAGGTTTCCCGTCTTATAAAACGAAGAACTGTTGCAAACGAGGCCTGTGATGCTGAAAAGGTTACTGTAAACGGAAAAATTGCCAGAGCCTCATACGAAGTCAAGACAGGCGATATCATTGAGGTCAATATCGGTGTAAAACCCCTTAAGGTACGTGTACTTGACATAAAAGAGTTTACTAAAAAAGAAGATGCAGCCGCTCTGTACGAAGTTATTTAAAAGCATATTTCCCCTTCCCTGCGAATAGTATGTATAGAAGGACATACTATCCACAGGGAGGTTTTTTATGAAACTATCAGAAAACAGTATACCGCAGAATATAATTCTTGAAAACCGGAAAAAGCTGAGCATCTCAGGAGTAAAGGATATAGACTGTTTTACCGAGAACAAGGTTATACTGAACACCCATCTCGGAGAGCTTGTGATAAAAGGTATTGATCTGCATATAATCGCATTGGAAACTGAAACAGGAGATTTCTCTATGACAGGCGAAATTGCATCTATGACTTATAACACCTTCAGCAGCAACGCGAATATATTCCGCAGATTATTCAGGTAACATATATGGTTTTCAATATACTCGACTGTTTTATGATCTCTTTCATCTGCGGCGCCTTTTTCGGACTTGTCTATGAGTTTTTCAGGATCATAAGGCGAATGTTTCCACTAACCGCGGTTATATTTCTTTGCGATGTCTGTTTCTTTATTACCGCAGCTTTTTTTGTGTTCAATCTTTCAATGTACATCGGCAATTATATAAGAGTCTATACCCTGCTTGGATTTGGTGCGGGAGTCTTTACATATATAAACACATTGGGACGTATAATCTCTTTTACAGAAATGCTGATAATAAACTTATGGAATAATACCGTCGGAGCTTTAATAATGAAGCTGATTAAAAGAACGCAAAACGCAATTGGAGTATTTGCACATATATCAGCTAACAAATTTAGAGCATTCGACGATTTTTCGAAAAGAACTGCTAAAAAGCTGCTTTCCCCCTTGCATTTTACACCTGATAAGATGTATAATGTAAAAAGAAATATAGTTTCTTCAGAAAGAAGAAGTAGGATTGCGGAAAATAACGGGGGAAAAAATGTCATTCAAGCTAAGATCAGAAGAAGTCCGTGAAGCTTCAGGCAAAAACGGGCTTGTTAAAATATTCGCTTATATCGCCGGTACGATCCTTCTTGGTTTTATAGTTTTTTCTATAATTACAACCAATTCAAAGATCAACGAGAACAGACAGAGATATGAAGATCTTGTCAGTCAGACTGATGCTGTTCTTGAAGAAAACGCTTCAATAGAACGTTATCTTCACGATGATGCTAATATGGATGAATATATCGAAGAGATTGCCAGAGACAAACTTGATCTTGCCAATCCCGATGAACGTGTATATTACATCGTTCCCTCATCAGGCAAATAATTATCAGGACATCACAACTGTGATGTCCTTTTCATTTGCATAATTCAAAGACTGAAGGAGAAATTAATCCTATACCGTCTTTTTAGGAAAGGCCTTGAATGAAACTATTATCTACTGTTACAAAAATAATTTTCAGCCGCATATCTGTCTGCGCAATCGGAATAATACTGCAGGCAACATACCTCGCAGTGCTTTTCTGGACACTGGGAACAATGTTCTCGTACTCTTATTTCATTTTTCAGATACTTGGTATACTCACAGCACTTTATATTATGAATTCCGAAACCAGCCCCGCCTATAAGCCTATATGGGTATTTACTGTGTTATCGCTTCCGATACTCGGTTGTATGTTCTATTTATTCTACGGCAAGAAAAAGTCACGTTATCATAAAGCTATAAATACTCTTATCAGAAATACGCTAATTGACGAAGAAACTGCTGAAAGCCTTTTACAATCAGATGTGAACGCTGCAAAGCAAGCGCACTATATCAGGCGCAACGGTATTTTCAGAATTTACTCAAATACACAGACAGTATATTTCCCAAGTGGCGAAGCTGTTTTCCCCGAGATCATTAAAGCTATCAGATCAGCGGAAACCTTTATTTTTATGGAGTTTTTCATAATCGAAGACGGAATAATGTGGAGCGATATCCTGCGAGAACTTGAAAAGAAAGCTCGCTCGGGAATCGATGTACGTATTATTTACGACGATATGGGTTGTCTTCTCACCTTGCCTAGGGACTATTACAATCAGCTTAAAGAAAAAGGCATCCAGTGCCGTGTATTCGGGCGCATCAAGCCGCTGTGGATATCAAAAATGAATAATCGTGATCATCGCAAAATACTGGTATGCGATGGAACAACAGCCTTTACAGGTGGCATAAATCTTGCAGATGAATATATAAACGCCTACGAAAAGCACGGCTATTGGAAAGATTCAGCGGTAATGCTCAAAGGTGAAGCATCTTCTGCTTTTACAGTTATGTTTCTGGACTTATGGAACAAGCTTTCAGATAGACCTATCCCCTGCCCCGATAAATATCTGTTCTCATCCCCGACACGTGCAACCGGGTATGTGATCCCTTACTGCGACTCTCCCGAAGACGATGAACTTTTAGGCGAAAATATATATATTAACATGATTAATTCTGCCGAAAGATATGTCTATATAACAACACCCTACCTTATCCTCGACAGTGAGATAAGAGAAGCACTTATACTAGCTTCCAAAAACGGAATCGATATCAGAATAATAACACCGCATATCCCTGATAAACGCTTTGTTTATGAAGTCACACAAGCCAACTACCATGCGCTGATAAAACACGGTATAAGGATATACGAATTTCAACCCGGATTCATTCATGCAAAGAACTTCATATCCGATGATAAAACTGCTGTTGTAGGCACGATAAACCTTGATTACAGAAGTATATATCTGCACCATGAATGTGGTGTATGGATGCACGGTACAGACAGCATTAAGCAGATAAGAGAGGACTTCATACGCACACTTGACCAAAGCCGTGAAATCAGCCTCAAAGACATTAACGAAACAAATATATTCAGAAGGATTATCAGATCTGTACTGATGATGCTTTCTCCCATGATGTGACAAAGCCGCCTCTGACAACGGTCAGAAGCGGCTTCAATATTATCATTAAGGTGCTTTTACTGTGAATGTAATAGAAATGCTTGCTACCATATCTTTCTTACCAAGTGGCATGATCTGTGCAGAACATCCTGTGAGGTCTCCATCGGGAGTTCTTGCATCGTCGGGAGGAGAGGAAACCCAACCATTGTACAGATTAACACGTGTACACTTACCATCATCAGAAGCTGTGTACTCCTTGCCTGCAAGCTCATAGGGAGCATTATTGATCAGTAATTTATCAATGGTAATTGTGTATCCGGGGAAGAAAGTTTCACCATTGGAGATACCAAGTGCTGCGAAAGCAGTACCATAAGCAGCTCCGGAGTCATTAAAGTCAAGACTTACGGTATATGTGCCTTCACCTGTTATCTGAACGTTCTGTGCTATAACGCCCTTTGTCTTGTTAGTGGGATCATAAGTATCGCCTACACTATATGTCTTGCTGTAGTCGTTGCTTGCAAACATGATCCAGGCGATAGCCATATCATCGGAGGGCGGAAGTTCCACATCGGAAGTAAATTCTTCCTCAGCTGCTTTGTAAGCATCCTCGATAGCCTGCTTTGCATTTGCCTTTACTTCATCGGTTGTCAGAGACTTTTCGTTTTCATAGCGACGCGAATCGAATATCTCTGCAACAGTTTCATCGGATGTAGTAAGAGTGCGGCGCTTGAAGAAGTCACTGCAATCCCAGAGCACAGGACAGAAATCATACAGATCACAGTTATTAAGAACGTTTGTATAGAAATCGTCCTTATCTTCCTTGTTTTTACCCATTACAGCGTATTCACCGATAACAACACCATATCCCTGCTCGGAGAACTTGCTGAGTCTCTCAAACAGTCCGTTCTGTTCCTTATAATCTGTAGGAGATCCCCACTGATTAACGCCATCTGTTCCGCAGTAATCCCAAGGTGTATAATAATGAACAGAAAGCAGAAGCTTGTTATCTGCTGTATCCTCGGGCATCTTGAAACGCTCATCACAGGTCATAGCAATATCAGTATTGTATCCTGCTATAAGAAGAAAACGATCAGCGTTCTTTCCGCCTGTAGAGCGAATAAGCTTTACAAACTCACTGTTAATGAGGTTTGCTGTTTCGTAGCACTCATCCTGAGTAAGAATACCCTTGCTGCCTGTGATCTCCTTGTCATTGAGTCGGTCGCCGAGTTCCTCGTTGGCAGCTTCGAATATAAGCTTGTATGAGTAGTCCTTGAATCGTTCAGCGATCTGACTCCACATAGACTTGTAGAGTTCCATACCCTGTTCGCGTACAGCTTCATCTGCAGAGCCGAACATACCCCACCAGCCACCATCCCAATGGTCGTTGATGATAACATACATATCAGCATCAAGTGCGTAGTTTACTACTTCCTCGACACGATCCATAAGTCTGCTGTCAATGGTATAATCGCCTGACTCAAAGTTGATGCCATTTGTCCATGCCACAGGGATTCTTAACGTATCAAAGCCGGCATCCTTCATGCCCTGTATCATTTCAGCACTTGTATAGGGCTGGCCCCAACCTGTTTCGAAATCAGCGGGATTCATACCGTTTACATAACCACTATGGTTGTACGCCTCCAGAGTGTTACCAAGATTAGTACCATTACCCATAAGACGTATAACTTCTAACGAAGTAAGGTTATTCCCCTCAGCAATCACTGTATCGCCTCCATCTGAAGTACCACCGGCAGGAGCAGAAGTTGATGTGTCGGATGATGTTATGTTTTCTGAGCTGCTATCTGATGAGGTTTCTCCTCCACAGCCTACCGATGTCATCAGCATGACAGATGCAAGTAAAGTAACAAGAAGTCTACGCATAAATGCCCTCCTATAAGCATATCGCTTAAGAAATATACGGTGCAACCACCGTTAAAACGATTACATGACATATTCTATCATGAAATTTGTATAAAATCAAGCCTTTTTGTGAAATTTTTTTAAATAAGTCGCGAAAATGCTAAATGTCACTTATTTACTGCCCATAATGCTCCATGAAGATATTGAAAAACTCCGCCGCTACCTCTCCTGCATTTGAGACACGTTTAGGTTGGTTCACAAGGCAGATCGACATAAATCCGTTGTAATACATTCCCGCAAAGGCATTATAAACATCTGTATTTCCCGTATGATATACAAGCCCTTCAGTGCAACGCATACCATAACCGTAATCTTCTACTGAAGTTGTCATTTGTTCAAGAAGCTCATCGCCTATAACGTTCCCATCAAACAGATGCATGAACCACTGATAGATATCATATACACCTGCATTCACGGAGCCACAGCCGAGTGCAGTACTTGTTCTCATAGAAAGAGTCGTTCCGTCCTCATAATAAGATCGGGTAGTAGTTTCACGAAAACCGTTGTTGGCAGTCAACATATCACACGGATCGAATATGTGCTCCTGCAGATAATCCTGATATGTCATGCCTGAAACATACTCTATTATAAGTCCAAGCAGATAGAAATTCGTATTGCAGTACTGGAATTCGAGATCCGGCTCAGAGTAGATCGGTGCTGTATACAGGTATTCGATCAGGAAATCACGCGGGAAATCCTCCGTGGTATCATCAGCCGCATCTGCCCTGCTGATGTATTCTTCCAAGAAATCTTCAGGGAAGAAATAACCGGGTACATTAAGATAATCAAACAATCCGGAACGCATCTGTAGCAGATTTTTTATCGTTATATTCTTACCATGCTCATATTCGGGGAAAAACTTGTCTAACGTATCATCAAGCGACAGCTTACCATCCTCCACAAGCTGCAGTATAGCGGCTGCTGTCATCTGCTTCGATATCGACCCTATCTCGTAAGTATCAGTAGCATCAGATTCTTCGCCTGTCATTATATCTCTGCAGCCATAGCCTGACGCAAGTATTATCCTTCCGTTATAGGCCAGTAAAACCGAACCTTGAAAGCCCAGCTCATCCAGATAATCTTCCACATCCATTATAAAAGGAAGATACTTAGGATTTTTTACAAGCTTATCTTCAAAATCGCAGAAAAGAGTCTGCGGCTCAGGAATCACTTCAGGTAACGGCTTGGTCTCAACCGACTCGAATGTTACCTCAGACCCGAAAGACTCTGTGGTAGTCGCTTCGGTAGTGACGTCCTGCTGTTTCTGAGGGATGACGGTACAGCCTGACAACAGCAGTATCAGAATCATTGTTAGTGAAAGAAATCTTTTCATTAATACCTCTTAATGTATTGTGTATCAGTCCACGCTACTATAATGACATCAGACTATGGAAAGTAAACACTGCAAACTGTTAACAATAAAGCAAAAGCCCTCTCCTCAGGGAGAGGGCATAAAATGCCAAAAAATCAGATATTGTCATTAAGATGCTTGATAAGGCTGCCGATCTGAGGCTTTGAGAACTGCGCATTTGCGCCGACCGACTCACCCTTACGGCGCATCTGATCATTAATAAGCGAAGAGAACAGAATAACAGGGATACTCTGCAGATACGGATCATCCTTAATAAGCTTAGTAAGGTGATGTCCATCCATCTGAGGCATCTCGATATCGCTGATAAGGCAAGAAACGTGTGAAAGGATGTTTCCGCCCATCTCCTTATGACCGCTTATGTATTCCCAGGCATCCTTACCGTTGTCAAAATTCACAACGTTCTTGTAGCCGGCCTCATGTAAAGTATTGACAATAAGTGTATTAAGGAAAGGAGAATCCTCCGCAATAACGATGTGCTTATTACTCTTGTCACCGGTAGCCCTTGTTACGCCTGTAGTGTCAAGGACAGCGGTTCTGTTAAGGTCTGAAACGATCTTCTCGAAATCGAGTATGAGGATTATACGATCCTTGAACTTTGCGATACCTGTTGCAATATTAGTTGCGCCATCGCCGGAAATTGCGGGGGGCTTTTCGATGTCCTCCCAGGAAATACGCTGAATGCCTTTTACGGATGTAACATGGAAGCCCACATCCATCTGGTTAAAATGGCACACCACCAGCAGGTCGTGCTCAACATCGTTGCTCTGCTTCTTCAGCACCTTATGAAGGTCGATTACAGAGATAACGGTGTCACGAGGTGTAAACACACCCTCGAACTCAGGGGGGGAATCAGGTACGGGTATAACAGGAGTATAGTTCATGATCTCGGTAACCTTAGCGATGTTGATACCGAAGCTCTGCTCACCTACCATAAATTCCAGCACTTCAAGCTCGTTGGTGCCGCTCTCAAGGAGTATATTAGATTCCATAGCAAATTCTCCTTTGCATATATTTCTAGTTACATTATACAACATATCTTCACAAAAATCAATATGTTCTGTAAAATTTGTGAATATTTTTTTAAAAAATTTTCTTTTGGTTTTAAATATTGATATTCATACCGCTGTAAATCTGGGTTACAGCGTCACCCAGCACCTGTTTAAGAAGCATAAAACCATGTTCACCGGTACAGTGACCGGTATATATACGCTCCACTCCGCTATCGGAAAGCTTTTTTGCCATATCAAGAACCTCTGTGTCATCGGAACGGAACAGATGCAATCCACCAATAAGCGCGTATATATTCCTGCCATCAAAGGTTTCGCTGACCTCCTTAATTATTACATCAGCACCTCCGTGACAGCAACTATTAAAAATGACCAGACCTTTTTCGGTTTCAAGCACAAGGCTCTGTTCGTGATCAAACAGGTCTATCTCCCAATTCCCATCATTCAGAAGATACATGTGCGCCTTTCGCCCGGCTGATTCCATATCATGCTTGTGAGGTATGAGCCATGCTCCCTCGAAAAGTTTATAGTCACCAGCAACAAAACGGATCCTGTCGGACTTTTCGGACAACACACCGCGTTTTATTCCGATATAATGACGCTCTGCGCCCTCTCCACTGTAGCAGTTCTCCTGAGTCCCACTGCGCAAAATGAAGCTCGCGGCAGGATTATGGGCAAAAAAAGCTTCCATCCCATCGGCATGATCATAATGAGCATGAGAGAGCACACCATGATCCACTTTTGAAATGTCAATATCCAGAACATCGGCATTTGAAATGAAACGCTCCGATGCTCCCGTATCAAGCAATACCCGTCTTCCGTTATATTCAATGTAAATCGATAGTCCCCACTCTGAAACCAATGGCTCCTGTGCAATATTATCGATAAGTACTACAGCCTTTATCTCCATGGTATCCCCCTCTTTGGTCGATACAACGATTTTACCACATCGTCACAAAAAATACAAGTCATTTTACCCCGAAACAGCTTATAATATTAAGTCAAAAGTCATCAAATCGTTATCGAACATTATTAAGCCGAAAAACTGCTTCAAAACATTATAATTTTGGCCAAAAATTTGATTATTGTTTCTTTTTTGTATTGATTTATCCGCAAAATCTGATATAATATACTATATAGAATGTTTTAATGAACACGACCTATAAGCCGTGAGGCTTTTACCGATATATTACGTGACAGAAAAGAGGTACAAAGTATGAACAAGGTTTTACTTATCGGAGAACCAATGGAACTGCTTCTCGCTATGGACGAGGGTAAGTTATCCGAAGTAAGGAATTTCTATGCTACTGTTACAGGAGCAGAACTTAATGTTGCTGTCGGAGTATCACGCCTGGGGCTTACAGCCAGATACATGACACGTCTTGGAGATGACCCCAGAGCCGAGCGCATCCGCACCTTTATGAAAGCCAACGATATTGCAGATGATCTAATAATCACTGATCCTAATCATCAGACAGGTTGCATGATGAAGAGCAAGTCGCTGCCAGGCGAGCATGAGATATATTATTATCGTCAGAAGACCGCGGCCTCTTTCATCTGCGAGGATGATATAAACTCTCTTGATCTCTCGGATATCCGTGTAATCCACATGACAGGAATATTCCCCGCTATTTCAGAAACCGCTGCAAATGCTGCTCGCAGACTGATCGAAAGAGCACAGGCGGAACATATAACGATAGTATTTGACCCTGATCTCCGCGGAATGCTGTGGACAACTGACAAGCATACACTTGATCTTATTAACGAATTTGCTGCGAAGGTAGACATCTTCCTGCCAAATCTCAACGAAGCCGAAAAACTCTGTGGTCTAAGCGAGCCAAACGAAATAGCCGAGCATTATCTTAAGCTCGGTGCAAAGAAAGTTGTTATTACAATGGGCAAAAAAGGTGCATTCTACAAAAGCAGAGTTGAAAGCGGTATAGTTCCCACTTTCCAGGCTGACGAAGTAGTAAATACACTTGGTGCAGGCGACGCTTTCGCTGCAGGACTTATCAGCGGTATCTGCGATGAGATCCCACTCAGCGAGGCTGTGATACGCGCCAATGCCGCAGGATGCATACAGATACAGAACAACAGTGATAATGCAGGTCTGCCCACCATGGCTGAGCTGAGAGAATATATGCTGGATCACCGTTTTGTGGTAGAACACTGCAACGAATTCTGATAAAACGACCTTTACGGAGACACAAATGACCCTTTATGCGACCGATCTTGACGGAACGCTGCTGCGCTCGGACATGACGATATCCGAGGAAAGTGTTACCGCTCTTAACAGACTTACAGAAAGAGGCGTGCTGTTCACCTATGCAACGGCACGCTCCTTTTCCAGTGCTGCTCCGCTTGTGAAAAAACTTGATCTTTCCTGCCCCGCTGTTACTTTCAACGGGGTTTTTGTCATTGATCCCAAAACAGGAGATCATATTATCGAAAACATATTCACCCCCAGAACCCTGATGATAGCACAGGAATATATCGTTTCAAACGGGCTTGCCCCATTGGTCTATTCTTATATTGACGGACTAGAACGGGTATCCTATCTCCGCGACAGAGAGAATGATGTCAGTGGATATACATCATCACGAAAGGGTGACATACGACTGCGCCCCGTAAAGGATTATGCAGAGCTTTTTGAGGGCAGGATGTTCTACATCACTCTGCTCAATCCACACATCGAATTGTCAGAGCTTTATGAAGTATTCAGCCGTGACAACGGTTTTTCTATAAATATCATGAATGACACATATGATCCTGATTGTATCTGGTGTGAGATATTCAGCAAAAACGCCTCTAAGGCAAGTGCAGTTTTACAGGTGATGGAGCTCGTTCATGCAGATAAGCTGGTTTGTTTCGGCGACAACAAAAACGATATCTCAATGATACGCGCCGCAGATACAGGTGTTGCAGTTGCGAATTCATGCGAAGAACTTAAAGCCGAGGCCGACATAGTTATCGGCACCAACGATGAGGGGGCGGTGGCTGAATTCATTCTCCAGCGTGAGAAACCATCTCACGAGATCGACAGATTTTCCCATGCGCTAAGCCGCGCCATGATCCGTATACGCGGTATGCACGGCTCGGTAGGAACTCAGAACGAGAAACTTATACACGCCTTCCTCAAGAACTACTACGCGCCTTATTCGGATGAGCAGGAGATAAAGATCGGCAGATATTTCGCCGATGCAGTTTGCGAGGATGGAATATTCGAAATACAGACCCGCTCGCTCTACAGATTGAAAGATAAGCTGAAAGACTTCACTGCTGCCGCACGGGTAACTGTTGTTCATCCTGTAGAATACGAGAGCAGAACTGTTTACATAAATGCTGACACAGGAGAGATCGCCAAGGAAACTCCGTTCAGAATAGCCAATCCAAAAGCAAAGATATTCAAAGAACTTTATTCTGTCCGTGATTACCTCAACAATGAAAAAGTACGAATAATACTGGCAAAACTGAAAATCGAGAAGCGAGTGTATTTCCACGGAAATACACTTCCCGATCTGAGAAGCCGAAAAACAAGGCAAAAACTGATGATAGAAAAGATCCCGCTGAAGCTTATCGAAGAAAATACTCTTTCATCCAAGCAGGACTATAGTATCTATCTGCCGAAAGATCTGCCAGAACAGTTCACAAAAAAAGATTTCATAAAACTTGCAAAGGATGGAACTACCAGCCTGAGGCTTGAGGTACTCCGCGCCGCAGGACTTATCAAACAAACAGGCAAAACAGGAAACAGTTTCATATATTCACTTGCCGACAAGGAGAAAAAATGACCGAATTTATCATAGGCAAAGCCAGTGCCGATGTTACGGCAAGACTTCGCAGTAAACTCATGAAAGAAGTCACCGGCGGACAAAAGGTCCTCGTCATCGTACCGGATCAATTCGAATTCGAAACAGAAAAAGCTCTGTATCGCGCCTGTGCAGCCGAGGGCAATACAACGCTTTTCACAAACATCTCTGTCAAAACACCCGATAAGCTTTCAAGCGAGATAATATCCAGATACGCCGGTGAGAAAAAACCTGCTGATGATATCACAAAACACATTCTCATGTACCGTGCGGTAAGCGAGTTACGCGATGAGCTGACAGCTTTTGAAAAAATAGCACTAAGACCCGGATTTGCTCCCAAAATGACGGGTACTGTTGCTATGCTCAAAAGTGCAGGTATCAGTGCTGCATCATTTTCCAAGACAGTTGACTCTGTAAAAGAGGATTTCCGCGACAACTCCCCTGCCCTTTTTGCAAAGCTGAATGATATAAGCAGAATATATTCCGCTTATGACGCACTTCTTTCCCGTTCGTATTCCGATAAAGCTGACAGTGCTATGGTAGCAGCACGTCTTGCGGCAGAAAACGGATTTTTCAAAGGATATAACATCTACTGTGACGGATTCAGTGATTTTTCGGCAGGACAGATCGAACTGCTTTTCAGCATGATCGATCTTGCCGAAAGCATCACATTTGCTTTTGTTTCAGATAACAGCAAACACTGCAGAGATATATTCACCACTGTAAACAGTTGTATAACGATGCTTGCGGAACACTCGAAAAACGCTGACAAGCAGGTTATAGGCCCTGATAAACTTATAACTGACAACGATCGTTTTTTAAGTCCTGCACTTGCTGCGGTATCTGATGGTATTTTCAGTGAGCACTACGCCTACTGCATGGCTGACGGGCTGCGCATAATAAAATGTGATGACGTTCATCTTGAGGCAGATTTTATCGCTGCCGAGATACGCCGTCTTATCACTGAAGAAAGCTATCGCTGCAACGAGATCGCGGTGCTTTCTACCAATGCAGAAGAATATCGTGCTTCCATCGAAAGCTCATTCGACAAATACGAGATACCTCTTTTCTGCGATGTGCCCGAAACAATACTCCATATGCCGCTTGTAAATCTTGTTTTGTCTCTGCTGAATGTAATGAAGAACTTCACAGTTGAAAATGTGCTTAGCTATTTCAAGACGGGCTTCATTCAGAAAAGCAACGGAAAACCGCTTACAATGCGCGATGTCAATGATCTCGAAAACTATATCTACGAATGGGATCTTAAAGCTGATAATCTTAAAGAGTCTTTTCCTGAACGAAACGGTGAGATCCCTCGCGCAGAAAAGATACGCGCTGACATCATTCCTCCGCTGCTGAAGCTTCGCGAGAGGCTCAAAAACTGCACAGGCGATGAGATCACTAAGGGTATTTGTGATTTCCTTTTTGATACTGTAGGAATCCAGCGTGCAGTGGCTGCGCACTGTAAAAAAGCAGGAAGTGAGCTGCTGTCCGACTCAGACGAAAAACTTATATCCTCATATCAGACGCTGTGGAATACGATGCTGGAAATATTCGAAGGGCTTTACCGCGGGCTTGAGGGTTACAGGATAAACCTTGCAGATTATTGCGACCTTGTGCGCGATATTTGTGCAGGTACTTCACTGGCAAAACCACCTCAGGTACTCGACGCTGTGCTTATGGGTGATATAGTAAGAACACGAGTTGACGGAATACGTGTTGTTTTTGTCGCGGGGACCAACTATGGTCTGTTTCCCGCTGAGGAAACACCTCGTGGAGTTTTCACCGAATACGAGACCGAATTACTTGGCGAAAGCATACTCAAAATAGGTATGAACCGACGTGAGAGATACTGCTATGGCAGGTATCTTGCATACCGCGCGCTGTCAATGCCGAGCGAAAAACTGTATATCAGTTTTCCCATGATAGATACTTCGTGCGCCAGACTCTCTCCATCCGATGTGATAAAAGATATCACCGATATGTTTAATGACCTTTCTACCGAAAACGCCTCGGAAATGGGCGATGATTTCTATTGCAGCAGCAAGCTTGCGGCGCAACAGCGTTATGCTTCGATATGCAGAACTGACAGCACAAGACGCTCTACACTGAAAAAAGCGTTAGAGGAAACAGAATGCGGTGATTTCGTAAGAAAGCTTGAAGTGCTTACAGCAAGACAGAGCACAGCATTTAAGCACGAGCTCCACCCCGATACCGCCGAAGCACTATTCAGAAGCAGGACTTTTTCCGCAACGAAACTGGAACGTCTTAATCACTGCCGTTTCGAGTATTTCTGCACCAACGGGCTTCGTATCCGCGAAAAGAGCCGCAAAAACCTGAGCAGCCTCGAGATAGGTAATGCTGTACATTATGTATTACAAAAAGTTCTTGAAAAATACTGTGATGCCATGGATGCCTTTATTGTATTATCAAGACCTCAGCTTGCCACAGAAGCCAGATATTTTCTGGATGAATATAAAGCCGAGAATCTTGGCGGTGATTATGCAAAAAGCCTCCGTTTTGGATACCTTTATAAAAATCTGACTATTGGCGCGGTTGATATTCTGATACTTCTTCAGGCTGAATTTGCGGCAAGAGATTACCGTCCTAAATTCTTCGAACTTCAGATAGGAACTCATGATACCGCAACATCTCCCGCGGGCAGCAGCACAACGCTTGACACAACTAAGCTGCCGGAAGCTGCTTTAACAGACGATGCAGACATTGTATACAAAATAATAGAATCCACCGAAGGCAGCGATACAAATACTCCCGGAAGCAATCGCACCAAAATTAACACCTCTGCACTTTCGGTAAGAACCAAGAATGGTATCGAAGTAAATATCACAGGAATCATAGATCGTGCTGATATCTTCACCGATGAAAACGAAAACGAATATATCCGCGTGGTAGACTATAAGACAGGCTCAAGGGAGTTCAGCATGGTCAACCTGTACTATGGAATAAACACCCAGATGCTGCTTTATCTTATTGCAGTATGTAGCGCAAATAAAGAACTTCGCCCCGGCGGAGTGAGCTATCTCCCTGCACGTGTAACAGAGCCGGCAGACAAAAAAAGCGCGGCATTTGCGCTGCTAGCACAGGATCACATCCAAAGCGGAATGTATGTAAAGTCAGATGCAACAGATGCAGAAATGATGAAATACGCAAGCATTATGTCTGCACGTTCAGGAGCAAAGACCTCGAAATTCATACCAAAAGATGAAAACAACCTTTCGGAAGCTGAATTTTCTATACTTGCTGACGACTGTATCAACCAGACCGAAAGAGTCCTGACAAAACTTTACAATGGAGATGTAGACGCTATCCCAACCGTTTACAAGGAAAAGAATCAGGAACGAAGTGCTTGCGGTTACTGCCGATTTAAAGCTATTTGCGGACATAGCAAAGATCACGAGCTCCATGCAGTGCCTGTAGAAAAGAAACCCGTGAGAAAGAAAAAACAGAAAGGAGAGCAAAAATAATGAACTGGACAGAAGAACAGCTTGCTGCCATCGATTTCCCCGTCAAGGACGGCAAAAAGCTCTCCCCTGATATGCGGTCTGCTACCGTGACAGCAGCCGCAGGAAGCGGAAAGACCGCACTTCTTGTAGAACGTGTTATTCGTATCCTGTGCGATACGGAAAACCCGATACCTGCTGACAAGATCGCAATAATGACATTCACAAGGAACTCTGCCGAGGAATTCAGACGCAGAATGACCGATGCAGTTGCATCTGCCGCCAGAAAAGATCCGCTTAACACCTATCTTTCAGAGCAGCTTATACGCTTTCGCAGTGCCCCTATCAGCACGATAAGTTCATTCTGCCTTGGCATAATACGCGACCATGCTCAGAGCTTCGGACTTCCGCTCAGCGTAGGCATAATCGACGAGTCCAAAGCCGCACTGCTGAGATCCGATGCCCTTGATACAACAATGGAATATTTCTATTCCGACAGGTTTGACTCTGAAAGCAGGGATCTTCTCTTCAAGACATTCTCTTTCCGCGATGACAGATCTCTTTCCGAGGCTGTAAGCGATATTTATAACCGTATCACATCACTCTCCGATCCCGATAAATGGCTGGACGAATGTGTAAATGCTTATACTTCATTTGAAGCTGCCGAAAAGCGTTTTTTACCTTACTATACCCAGAAGATAAAACGACTTCTCGGAAGCTGCCGCAACAGTTTTTACAGCTATGCCGCTATGATCAAAGCTCTGCCTGACGATCACGATGACAAAGAAAAGCTTACCAAAATGCTTCTCAATGACGAGGCAAAGCTGCTTATTGCCGAGGGAACATTCGCAGAATACGAAAAAACACCTTCGCTGATAAAGCTCACTAAATTTCCATCTGAAATAGGAGCGAATGAAAAAGGTACAATAAGATTCTCACCGCTTTATTGTGCGGATATCGAACTTAAAGCAGATATAGAATCGATGAGGAATAAGCTTAAAACTCATTTCAAAGAGATACTTACTGCAATACCAGATACAGGAATGATACGCGATGAACTACCTAACCAGCACATCGCTGTCAGATCCCTGGTCTCCCTTATCAGGTGCTATGGAGATGAATACACCAGGCTGAAGCGCGATGGAGGATTTGTAGACTTTTCAGATTGCGAACGTCTTCTGCTTGAAAAACTACGCAGTGACAAAGTGTTCCGTGCCGAATTATCCGAGCGTTTTCGCTGTATTATCGTTGACGAGTTTCAGGACACCAATGATATTCAGTATGAAATATTTACTCTCATTTCCAACAGAGAAAACAACCTTTTCTTTGTAGGAGATATCAAGCAGTCGATCTACGCATTCCGTGGTGGCAATCCGCGCATCATGCTCTCACTCTGTGATCCTTATATCGGTCAGCGGCTGACACCGCTTCCCGATGGGATACTGAAAAAACTCAGACTACGCAAAACAAAAACAACCGTTAACTTACCCCAAACCCGCATACTGAAGAGCGGATGCAGGGTATTTGACCTCGGCTGCAAGCACACCGCACTTCCGCTTAACAAGAACTTCAGAAGCCGACAAGAGGTCATCGATACAGTCAATGCGATGTTTACAGGACTGATGACGCAGAAATACGGTGATGTCGATTATAATGACACGACAAAACTCGTCTGCGGAGCCACGTTTCCTAAAAATAAAGGGGACTATATTTCAGAGCTTCATCTTCTTGATTGTGAAAACGAAGAAGATAAAGTACTTGCCGAGGCAAGCTACACGGCTGATCTCATCCATAAAATGCTGCTGAAAGGCTTTCCTGTAAAACAGGATGACAAGCAGACACGCCCATGTAACTGCGGAGATTTTTGTATCCTCATGCGGTCTTCAACACACATGGATGTATTCCGTCAGGAGCTCATCAAACGCGGTATTCCTGTAAATGCAGGCGAAAACTCAAACTATCTTGCCTCGCAGGAAATAAACCTTATCCTTAACTATCTGAAAGTAATAGATAATCCGCTTCGCGATGAGGAGCTTATCCAGGTTCTCATGTCGCCGCTTTATGAAATGAGCGCACAGGAGCTTGCCGAGGCAAGGCTCGGTACCCTGGGTATCGACAGGAAAAAATGCAAGGATATCGATCTCACTCCGCTTTACGAGCATTATAAAAACACCAGTCTGTTCGCTTGTATAAGTGCCTGCGCAAGATCTGCCGACAGCTCCTCTTTTGGTGCTTTCACAGACGAGCTTTCCGAAAGCGATCTTTCGAAACTGCGCTCCAAGGGGCATCCGAAATGCGTTAAATTCATCGAATCGCTTACTTCTTTCCGCTCGTTCAAAGCAAACAATTCAATCGAGCGACTAATAAGAAAAATATATGATGACACAGACTTCTACTCTGTCATCTCTGCCTTTGAGCAAGGCAATCAGCGCCTTGCAAACATACGCCTGCTGCTTAAATATGCCGCAGACTTCGAAAATACTGGCGGTGGCACTCTTGGTGATTTCCTGCGGTATACAGATAATGTGCGCAAGGCTAATGAGAACCTTGCACAGGCATCTACAGAAGACAATGAAAACTGCGTCAGAATAATGACATTCCATGCCTCAAAGGGACTTGAGATGCCCATAGTAATACTTGCAGAGCTTGGAAAAGGCTCAAACAAGTCGGACACCAGCGGTGCCGTAGTATTCAACCGTGACGCAGGTCTTGGCCTTCGTTATGTCGATGTTAATCTTCGCTACCGTTACAAGCCTTTTGGCTATACAGCTATTACTATGGCTGAGGAAGTAAAGCAAAAGGGCGAAGAGCTTCGCCTGCTCTATGTTGCCATGACAAGAGCCAGAGAAAAGCTGATAATGATCGGAAAATGCCGCCAGAGTGAGATAAATTCACTTAAGGTTGACTACTTCACAGCAGATTTCGCTATGACAGAGGAAGGTATGCTTAGCTGGATACTGGCATCGTTACTGAGATTTTCGGGCGGCAAAAAGATATGCCGCGGACCAAGGATATTTGACAACAGGGTGCTTCGTGCTGTATTCACGGATAATATCCCATATTTCAACGCAACCGAAATCACTGATGAGGTCTCTGAACAAATATCCGAACCTGATATCGAGCTTGCTGAACGTATTAAAACAGCACTGAACAAAAGCTATAACAATTCTGTTGAAACAACAGCAAGGAGCAAATTCACTGTAACAGAAGTTGCACACATGATCGAAAAACTCACTCTGCCCGAAGATAGCAGCGGAGGTACAGTCTTCATGAGCAGGCCGTCATTCGTACCCAGAGGCTCTCTAAGCGGAAAAGAGGTCGGTGACGCATACCACCACGTCATGGAGCACTTCCCGATACAGGAGCTTATTGCAGGCAAAAAGGCTGATATTCCCTTCGTGACAGAAGTGCTGACAACACTCAAAAATCGCAGCATACTAAGCGATGCGGAATACAAAGCCGTCAGACCGCAGCACATCTCCGCTTTCTTCAACAGCGAGCTGGGACAACGTATGCTTAAGAGCAAGCGTATTGAGCGCGAGTACCCGATATTTGCAGAAGTGACCGCCCGCGACATCTTTGTAGAGCAGGACGGAAAAACCATGATACAAGGTCGCGCCGATATGTTCTTCTATGAAGATGATGGCATCGTGCTTGTTGACTATAAGAGCGATACAAAACAAAATCTTGAAAAGGAGCTTTCGGCTTATTCACGACAGCTTTCGATATACCGCACTATACTCCCCATAATGACAGGAGTAAAGGTCAAGGAGATACTTATATACTCATTCTCCTGTGACGTGGCGGTTTCAGTTTAATAATGAGGTGATACTACGAAAAAGCATATTTTTACAAAAATCATTGCATTTCTTCTGAGTGCCACAACGCTCAGTGCCTATGCTTATGCGGAAAGTGCGGGGTTCAGAAATGAGCAAAGTCTTATTTCAAATGCGAGAGCACCCTATGACAGCAAATACACCAACATCCAATGGCAGCTTGAAGCTGCTGAAAAAGTCGGAGCACCTGTTGTATATGAGGAGAGCGTACTCATTCCCCAAGGGAATGAGATAATTCGACTTTCCGAAGATAACGGCACAAAAATGGCAGCCATAAAGCTGCCTGAGGATATATGCATCGACTATTCAGGTGCGATGCTGGGTAAGGTCCTCGTTCAACCGACCGTCAGCGGTATCTGCACAGTAGATTTCACCGATGGCAACATAACAGGACATAAAAGCTTTAACGGTACCGTTGACAGCGATGTGGCAGTGATAGACAATATGGCGTATTTCTCCGTAAAAAGCGGAAGCAGCGAAACATTCTACTGCATAGACTACAGCGCCGATATGGATATCCTATGGGAGTACACTGCCGAAGCTGATATAACCTCGCCTGCTGTACAAGGCGACTATGTGATATTCGGCGCAGGAGATGAACTGATCACCTGTCACTACAAGGATGGCATAGCATGTGAGATCCCCGTAGGCAGAGAGATAACAGGAGCTCCTTTTGCTTCACAATACGCTATATTTTTCACTACTGCGGACGGAAAAGCCGTAAAACTCCGTCTTAATGCTGACGGCACGATGGAGGAGGATACTCTTCTCTCCTGCGAGACAGGCACAAATTCCTCCGCACCACTTGCCTACAACAATAAGCTGTATGTTACCTCAGATACAGGACTGCATATACTCGACAGCCTTAATATGGATATAACAAAGACATTTTCCGACATCAAGAACGGCAGCGATCCGATAATCTGTCGCGGTAATGGAACACGTATTTATACTGTCAGCACCTACAGTGAGGGCGGATGGGCACTTCACAGCATATACGATGAGGGCGTGGATAACGATCCTATTGATGAACCACTGGCGGGACTAAACAACTTTTCCAAGGGAAAGATCGCGGTATCGCCTGGGGGAACCATGTATTTCCGTGACGATATCGGCAGAATCTTTGCACTTACTCTGGTTGAATATGACATCGTCACTATCGTATTGAAGCTTCTGACACTGGTACTTATAATAGGCGGAATCTTCTTCTGGATACGTCTTGTAGGCAAACGAAGGGCAGCAAATAATCCAATGTACTGATGGAGCACAAAATGAAAAAGATTCTATTTATCGCCACAGGCGGTACTATCGCCTGTACACAATCCGCTGACGGACTTGCTCCCGAAGCAACTGGACGCGAGCTTCTCGAAAAAATACCAGATCTCCACGGGAAATGCGAGATCGACGCTATACAGTTATTCAATCTCGACAGCACCAATATGTCCCCTCGTGAATGGACTGAAATATCAAATACTGTCCAACGTGCTTACAGCGACTATGACGGATTTGTTATCGCCCACGGAACCGACACCCTTGCTTATGCAGCGTCAGCACTAAGCTGCCTTATCCAGTACAGCGGAAAGCCCATTGTTATCACAGGGTCACAAAAGCCGATGAGCGATGAGAACTCAGACGCACCACAAAATCTCTATGACGCTTTTATTACAGCCTGCAGCAATATTTGCGGCGTTGCTGTTGTGTTCTGTAGCAGAATAATTGACGGAAGATACGCCAAAAAGATACACACCCGTGACTTTGATGCCTTTCACAGCATGAATGGCTCTGACATCGGATCTGTAAAGGACGGTTCTGCAACTCTTTTCAAGGAATTCGACTGCGAAGCCGCTCCCATTTTCTTCAACAGGATGGATACATCGGTTTCAGTTGTGAAGCTCATCCCTGCCCTTGATCCCGCTATTCTGGACTTCGCCGCGCAGCGAAGCAGGGTTATCATTATCGAGGGCTTCGGTACAGGCGGCATCCCCGATTACGGAAACAGCGAATTCGAGCAGAAGCTTGCCGAGCTTGTAATAAACGGAGTTATCATAGTAATGACTACGCAGGTGCTTCAGGGTGGATGTGATATGTCATTATATGAAGTCGGCAGGAACGTTGCAAAAAAATACGGCATAATCGAAGCGAAGCAGATGACGACCGAGATGGCTTCAATGAAAGCCATGTGGGCACTGGCCTACTCCTACAGCAGAGAGGATTTTGCCATGCTTTTTACAAGGGAAATATGATATGAGAGCATACTGTCTGACGGAGGAATAATGAAAAACAACTTGATCCAGGACGTAAGCAACTTTATCTTTATCGAAGATACTCCCCTGCCCTCCGACCTTATAATTGCAGTTGGAGGCTCTCTGCCGCAGATAGCGGAAAAAGCGGCACAGCTTTACTGCGATGGCTATGCGCCTTATGTAATTGCAGGCGGCGGCTTTAGTGTGAAGCTCGGAAGATTCAAAGGGGTATCGGACAAAAAGGAGATCTATAGCAAAGAATATCGTACTGAAGCAGACTTCTATGCTGATGTTCTGAGCCGAAACGGAGTACCCATGTCCGCAATCCTTCTTGAAGACAAGTCGGGATATACGCGTCAGAATGCCGAATTTGCAAAAGCTTTAACAAAGGAACATGGCATTTCGGTTGAAAGGCTTATTATCGTCTGCAAAGCATTCCATGCACGAAGGTGTCAGATGTTCTTTCAATCGGTGTTCAGAGACTCTGAGGTGCTGATAATTCCTGCAGATATTGAGAACAGCGAGCTTGGGCTCACCAGGGATAACTGGTACAAGAGTGAATACGGCATAAAACGTGTTCTCGGGGAACTTTCACGCTGCGGAGAACAGATAACATCGGACGACATTAATAATTATATTGCAGGAGGGCGAGTATGAACGACATTACAGAGATAATAAAAAAACGCTCAAGCTACCGCGGTGAATATACCTCGCAAGCAATCCCACGTGAGCATCTTACGGAGATAATGGAAGCAGGACTTGCGGCTCCCTCAGGCTGCAACAAACAGACTACATCGCTTATCGCCGTGGACGACCCTGCGATTCTTTCGGAGTTACTTTCGATGATCGACCCACCGATATGCCGCACAGCACCTGCCCTAATATGTGTGCTTACACAGGAGATTTGCGCATATCGAGATAAACGCTTCAACGTGCAGGACTACTCAGCAGCAATAGAAAATATGCTGCTTGTGATAAAGGCACTGGGTTACGAAAGCTGCTGGTATGAGGGGCATATCACGGACGACGATGATATAGGCGGAAAACTTGCAAGGCACCTCGGCGTCCCCGACGAATATCGTATGGTGTGCATACTTCCTGTCGGAGTTCCTGCGGAGCCTGTAAAATATGTAAGCAAAAAGCCGTTCAACGAACGTGCATGGTTTAACGGATACAAAAAATAATAAGGAGAAATATCATGCTTGAAGAACTGAAAAGAAAAGTCTACGAAGCTAATATGCTTCTTCCGAAGCACGGACTTGTGACATTCACATGGGGTAATGTTTCGGGAATTGACCGCGAAAAGGGTCTTGTTGTTATCAAGCCCTCCGGGGTTGAATACGATGTGATGGGCCCCGAGGACATGGTGGTGGTCGATCTCGCAACAGGCGAGCGTGTTGAAGGCAGGCTCAACCCCAGCTCTGACACGCCTACTCACCTTGTATTGTACAGAAATTTCCCCAATATCGGTGGAGTTGTACATACTCACAGTAGATGGGCTACAGTGTATTCACAGTCCGGCAAGGGTATTCCCGCACTCGGCACTACTCATGCCGACTATTTCTACGGCGAGATCCCCTGTACACGCAAAATGACCCCCGAAGAAATAAGCGGCGCATACGAGCATGAAACGGGTAATGTTATTGTAGAAACATTCAAGGACAGACCCGCAGATGATATCCCCGCTGTACTTGTACACAGCCACGGACCCTTCACATGGGGAACCGATCCAAACAACGCAGTTCATAATGCGGTAGTGCTGGAGGAGCTTGCGTTCATGGCATGGCACAATCAGATGATGGATCCTTCTATCCCATCAATGCAGCAGGAGCTTATGGATAAGCACTATCTCAGAAAGCATGGCGCGAACGCCTATTACGGACAGAAATGAGGTAAACACATGGATATTACACTGAAAAACGGCGACGTTTCCGCAAAGATAATCTCAAAAGGTGCAGAGCTGAAATCGCTTATCGTAAACGGCAGAGAGCTGCTGTGGCGTGCCGATCCCACATTCTGGGGAAAGACATCTCCCCTGCTGTTCCCTATGATAGGAACACTCAAAGACGGAAAAACACTTATCGACGGCAAAGAATACCGTATCACAAAGCATGGCTTTGCTCGTGATTTAGAACTTACTCCCGAGGAATTCAACTCTAACAGTGCGATGTTCTCTCTCGAACAGAACGAGACCACAAAGGCTATGTTTCCGTTTGACTTCCGATTTACAGTAAGGTACACACTCAAGGCTGACGGACTTACTGTCACATACAGGGTACGCAACAACACGGATAAGCCGATGCCATTCTGCATAGGCGCCCACCCTGCGTTTGCCTGCGACGGCGACATGACGGACTACCGCCTTGAATTCCCTAAGCTTGAGACCGCAGAAGTGCCTAACTACAACCTTGAAACAGGGCTTCACGAGGAAAACAACCGCCGTCCGCTCATGAACGAAGCAACTGAACTTTCTCTCAGCCATGAAATGTTCTACGAGGATGTGTGCTACTTCGACAAGGTTCGCTCACGCTCTGTTTTCCTGCTTAACAAGGATAACAGCGGTGTGCGTGTGGATTTCCCAGATTTCACAAGCCTCGGCGTATGGCAGGCAAAGGACGCACCTTTCCTGTGTATCGAGCCGTGGTGCGGCTCAGCCGACTTTGACGACTGCACGGGTGTATTCTCTGAAAAACGTGGCATTGAGATACTCCAGCCAGATACTGAAAAAGCATTTACTTATTCTATAACGGCGATCAACAACAAAAAGTGATCGATATAAGTATTAAACATATTCACATAACATACCAAAACCGCCCAAGCCTTTGCTTGAGCGGTTTTATGTTGTCTTGCTATGATCTTGAACGACTTCTCTGAACACAATATAACAGTAGGTAGTCAGTAGTACCCTTTGCAAATCCGTTTAAATTTGCCGTAAAATTGGCGGTCAAGCTGCGCTGTTCGTCTGCCATAATATTTCTCCTTAAAAAGCAAAAGCACCTGCGTTCAGCAAATGCTTTAATTATTAAACAGGTAACAAAAAAGAGCACATTTCTACGCTCCTAACAGGCGCCCGGATTTCAACCGGAGCTACGGCAATCACCGTGTACTCACCCTATACGACTACCTGTTATTGTAATTATACCATAACTTATTGACTCTGTCAATCATTTTCCTCTCTTTATCACTAATATGTGTAGTGCCGTTCTCGCCATGATTATATCCATAGTGTGTATGGTATCCCTTTATTTCATTATGCGGATGGTCCAAGTCCACCGATTTATACCGCTTATTATTTTTGTCGTAATAAGTAATAGTCTTCAACTTATCTTCGCTATTGACAGTTACATATCGCCCTCACATTCGGATTGCGTGAGATAGCACGCCTGAAAGCGCCTGCGCTGACCTTTTCCACAAAGGAACCCGTAGCTCTTGCCGCCATCTGCGGAGGAAGTACACGACTGTCACGCTCGACGGCGTTGACGTAGCCAGAGATATGCACCTCGCCGCTGCTTCTTATCTCGATCTTCAACATTTCCACCCCCTTTCAACTGAAAAATGGCAATAAAAAAGCACCCCATTCGGAGTGCTGAATTATTAAACTAAGGGCAGTGCATATTGCTACAGCTCATCACCGCCCGTCCAAAGCCTTTCGGCTTTAATATCAATAAAAAAGCGCCTTGCAATTGATTGCAAAACGCTTGAAATATTTAATTATTGTCGCTCACATCCAAGTATATCAGATAATTCATTGATAACATCCGATGAAGTTGCGCTAGGATGATTCTTGATAAAATCAACCATGTGTTGCGTTCCGCTTTCAACATCCTGCGAATCTTCGCACACTGCTCTAACAAATTCGGGATATGAATCAGAAATGTTTTCTACAAGTGCTTTTAATTCATCATTAAGAACTGACATAATCGTTCATCTCTTCCTTCCGCTAACTTTGCCACGCCATCTCCCATGTTCATGAAATTCGTCGCAAAGCACCATACAAAAAACACCTAACTATGAAAAGTTAGGTGTTTTGACTTGGTTGCGGGAGCCGGATTTGAACCGACGACCTTCGGGTTATGAGCCCGACGAGCTACCGAGCTGCTCCATCCCGCGATATTTGATGTACTCAGTATTTCCTGAGTGCTTAATAATTATACCACAAGTGATTTAATTTGTCAACCCCTTTTTCAAAAAATTTTGATCAAAGTTTTACAATAGTGGTTTACCAAGCAGTATCAATCAACAACTATTGTCTATTTTGTATTTAACAATAAACATTTTTGGCTATATTATATGCAATTTAACTAAAATCTTGTGCATTTTAACGATTCAAAAACAATAAAATCGGTTGATTTATTTTATCAAATATGATATAATAATAACAAATAATAGCACTTTTCTGCAAATTAATGTCATCGGGAGGTTGATTTTCTTGGGTACACTGGTCCATTTTGACATTGCATCATTAATGATCCTTGTCATTATCCTCTGCACGACTTATTATAGAAAAATGAATAAAGGTACTACTAACCGTATATTCATCCTTTTGATCCTTACAACACTGATAGCTGCAGTATTTGAGATAGCTCAGATACTTCTTTACGCTTTTGCAGCTCCAAGTGATATGGTACATACTATAATAAGATCAATATATCTGCTGGCACACAATTTCGCTACACCTGTTTACTGTATGTACATAATCAGTCTTGCGCGTACATGGCATCAGATAAAAGTACATCCTATCATTTCTATCGCATTGATGTTACCATACACTGCAGTTTTCGTAGGTATTATTGTCAATCTGTTTACAGGATGGGTTTTCACATATCAAAATGGAGTATACATACGCAATGATCCGGCAACGATTTTGATCTATTCCGCTGCTGCGGTTTACATTCTTTTCTCTATCATATATGTTATAGCCAATCAGAAGCTTTTCAAACAACATCAGATGATCGCATTGGCTTCGATGCTGCCACTATCTGTAGCCGCTGTGTTCGTTAAGATATTCTATCCGAACTCACTGGTCGAGATCTTCTCAAACGCAATCGGTATTATGATAATTTCGATGGTGATCCAGCGTCCCGAAGAATTTATTGATTCCTTTACACGTCTGCGCAAATATACCGCCTATGCGGACGATATGAAAAAGAGTTACATAACACACAATAATGTTACTATCATACTAATAAATATCGCAAATTATTCTTCTGTTTCCCACATCCTTGGTTATGACGGCACTAACAAGATGCTCGATAATATCGCAAGGCAGCTTGAAAAAATAAACCGTGATCTTAAAGGTTTTGCCGAGATCTACTATCTTGACAAAGGTCGTTTCAGATTTGTGCTGAACAGCTTCAACAAAAAGAAAGCCAGACGTGCTGCAAATGACATCAACGAAATACTAAAGGAAACCATAAGCATCAATAAGATCGAGATCAACATGAACTCCTATGTATGCGTGGCAAGATGTCCTGAGGATCTTGATGATTTCCAGTCACTCATATCTTTCGGATCTGATTTCCACAAGAAGCTCCCGAATTCAGGGGATGTTATCTATGCAGAGGAGATACTTAAACAGCGCGATTTCAGCCTTGTCAATGAAATGGACGATATTATTGACAGAGCCTTTGAAAACGGTAATTTCAGAGTTTATTATCAGCCTATCTATTCGGTTCAGGAAAAACGTTTTACTTCAGCAGAAGCCCTACTCAGACTTATCGATGATATTCACGGCTTTGTTCCCCCGGACATTTTCATCCCCGTAGCCGAGAGAAGTGGTGCTATCCACAAGATCGGAAGCTTTGTGCTAAATGATGTCTGCCGATTCATCGCAAGCGACAAATTCAAGAGCTTAGGACTTGATTACATAGAGATCAACCTTTCAGTCGCGCAGTGTATGCAGGGTGACCTTGCAGACGAAGTGCTTGCAACACTGGACAAGTTCAAGGTATTCCCCTCACAGATCAATCTGGAGATCACCGAGACCGCTGCCGGTCACGATCAGAGCACAATGACTGAGAACCTCACCAGATTGAGTGAGGCAGGTGTGAGCTTCTCTCTTGACGATTTCGGTACAGGCTACTCCAACATGGATCGTGTTGCGTCCCTACCCCTTAAGATCGTTAAGCTCGACCGTTCCTTTGTAAACAGCCAGCATAAGCCTAAAATGGGAATATTCCTGGAAAACTTCATCCGTATGTTCAAGGATATGGATATGGAGATAGTTGTAGAGGGAATCGAAACTGAACAGATGGTCCGTCGCTTCTCAGATCTTCATTGTGACTTCATTCAGGGATATTACTATTCCAAACCCATTCCTGAGGATGAATTCGTTAAATTCATTGAAAAATCTAAAATAGCATGATCGTATAGTGTAAAAGCCGCTGTCGTAATATAACGACAGCGGCTTTTATCTATCATAATATCAACTGAATACGATGTACTGTTTTTTACATGATATATTGCAAAAAAACTAGAAATATGATATAATAAATTAAACCATATAAAAACGTTATTAAACAGAAAGGGAGAGGTTCACTATGCTGGATTACTGCCTTTGCCCTAAATGTGAACGAATGATAATGCTGGACGGTGATTACCCTACAGGTTTTTGTCTTTACTGCGGTACACATATATCGTTTGAAGAAGCCAGAGAAGATTTCCTTAAAGGGCTTCGCTCTGCAATACCGGATGAATTCGTTCTTGAAACAGAACTCAGCGAGCTTATCGACGAGGATGATGCGCTTGACACATCCTCCTACGGCTTACCCGAATGTCGCGAGGAATGTGAAAAAGCCCGCAGCTACATGGATAAATGGGATTTTGCAAAAGCCTATGAGCACTATACCCGTGCGATGGAATGGTCCTCATTTGATTTTGAAGCTTCCTGCGGAAGGCTGACTTCGGGGATCCTGAAACTTAACGATGTAGAAAACTGGGAAAGCCGTCTGCGTGACTGCACAGCATTGATACGCACTCAGGAAAACTGGAATACAGCACAAAAGAATCTTGAATTTGCGCTGGATATATTAAAGAAATTCCTCTCGAAAGGTGGCAGATTTGTCGCACCTTACTACACATACGGTTTCTTTAAAATGATCACTGAAAGCTTCCCTGTGCTTAGTAAAACTGCCATTGATATATTTGCCCACTGTCTTAATGTAGATAATGCACCTCTCACCAATGCAACAAGGTTGGATGAAGAAACTACGCGCTTCGCTGTTGGTAGCTTCTCTCCAGATGTGGACAAGAATCTTCGCTTTCCCCTGCTGCTGGTGGTGAAACACCTCGATGACAGCAGAAAGGCCGAAAATCTTTGTAAGGCGCTTTATGTTTATGACCGTGTAGTGTGGTTGAGGAACCGTGATAACGACCGAATCGATGACGTTATCGGTTTTATGGAACTGGCTTTCAATGATCCATACGCAGAATCACGCCGAAAGATAGCATTTGATGTATGTTATGACTTCCTTATGATGGGCGGACTTGAGCATAACACCACACAGAAAGAAAAGCTCCTCTTCCTCTCGAGAGTGTATTCCTACGATCAGATACAGAGAATGGAGATCTTCTTTGGAGAAGATCTGTTCTTCAGACGTGTTCAGAGCGAGGTCTACCTCAGACAGAAGAAGATTGGCTCAAATGCCGGGGAATATAAGAAAATTCAGGAAAAGATCCGTGAGCTTTCCTCAAGAAGCAATTCATCGGATTATTATACACGCTAAAAAAAGGCTTATGCCTATGACCGAAAGGATGAAATCTTATGGCAAACTTAGAAAAGCTCTCCCGCGAATACGGCGAAGTAATCTGGACAGGCAAAAAATGTATCCTGGGACTTCCTATCTCTTTCACACGCTATATTCTCACTGACACCAAACTTATCACTAAGGTCGGTTTTTTCAATATCAAGGAGGATGAAATAGAGCTGTATCGTGTATACGATATGTCACTGAGCCTTGACCTCTTCCAGAGAATGGTGCGTTGCGGTACACTAAAGCTCCTTTCCAAGGACAGTGATACTCCTGCTAAGATACTGAAATCGATAAGAAATCCCCGTGAAGCTAAACGTCTCATCGATGATGCCGTAACAGTTCAGCGTGACAAATACTATGTGCGTGGCCGCGACATGATCGGTAGCAACACACCCTCCGATCACGACGCAGACCTGGACGGAGTTTACGACTGCGAAGAATAAAAGAACAGGACTGCATAATATTTTGTGCAGTCCATTTGATTATATAATGCCGAGGTGATACTATGCCTAAAATACTGGTAGTGGAAGATGACAAGGAGATCAATCGTCTTATCTGCGAGTACCTCACAACATTGGATCACAGTGTTGTTACAGCGCAAAACGGACTTGAAGCAGTTACCATTATCCGCGAACAGACTGATATCTCTCTGGTACTGCTTGATCTTATGCTGCCTTTTCATAGCGGCGACATGGTCCTGCAGAAAGTACGTGAATTCTCGCAGATACCCGTTATTATAGTATCAGCAAAAAGTACTGTACAGACAAAGATAGACATAATACGCATGGGTGCTGATGATTACATAACAAAGCCATTCGACCTGGACGAGCTTGCAGTACGCATCGAAGCAGTGCTGCGCAGAAGCAGAAATGACGATCACATCAACCCCACTGAAAAACAACTCAGCTTTAAAAATCTAATACTTGATACTGAAGGCAGAACAGCAAGTGTTGACGGAAATGAACTCATTCTCACAAGCAAAGAGTATGCTATACTGGAGCTGATGCTTAAAAATCCAACCAAGCTGTTTTCAAAAGCAAATCTGTTTGAAAGCGTATGGAATGAGCCTTATTTCAGCGAGGACAATACCATAAAAGTACACATGAGCAATATCCGCAGCAAGATCAAAAAATATGATAGCAGTGCAGAATACATAGATACAGTCTGGGGTATGGGATACAAACTGACTATTTAACCTTTTCTTAACCTTTTATTTAACGGTTTCTTTACTATACTCTTCTATAATACTGTTAAAGATCAAAAACGAAAGGGCGGTAACAATGACAGAACCTATACTTACAATGAACGGTATCAGCAAGGTGTACGGCAAGGCAAAAGTTGTAGATAACTTTAATCTCAGTGTACAGAAGGGGCATATCTGCGGTCTAATTGGTCCGAATGGCGCTGGAAAGACAACAATAATGAGGATACTAGCAGGCATAACCCTCCAGAGCAGCGGAAGCATGAGTATGTTCGGAGAAGATACGAACATAGACGAAAGCCGCAGGCGAATGAGCTTCATGATAGAGTCACCAATTATCGACCCCAGCATGACAGCAAAACAGAACATGGAGTTCATCCGCTATGTCAGAGGCATTGCAGACGAGAATCGTATCGACGAGGTGCTTGAATTTGTCGGACTTGCAAACACAGGCAAAAAGAGGGCAAAGAACTTCTCTCTCGGTATGCGCCAGCGTCTCGGTATTGCTATGTCACTGCTGTCAAAGCCTGAGGTAATGGTACTTGACGAGCCTGTAAACGGACTCGACCCCGAGGGTATCGTTGATATACGACTCATGCTTAAAAAGCTTGCGGAAGAACAGAACGTTACCATCATCATATCCAGCCACCTGCTTTCAGAGCTTTCAGAGCTTTGCACCGATTTTACCATCATCAACCACGGTAAGCTTATTGAAAGCTTCAGTGCTGAAGATCTTCACACCAAGTGCAGAAACCACATAAGCGTCAGAACTACCGATGTAAACAAGACCGCAGCCATCCTTGAAGAAAAGCTGAACCTTAAGGAATACAAGGTCATCCACGGCGAAGAGCTTCATATCTTTGAGCAGCTTGACAAGCTTCAGCTTATCTCCAAGACCATCACCGACAATGATATAGTTATTACTAAACTCATTGAAGAGGGCGAGAGCCTTGAGGAATATTATCTTTCAAAGGTAGGTGTTGAAAATGGCTAAGCTTATAAAAGCAGAATGGTACAGATTAAGACATTCGGGAAACTGGTTAGTTTATATCATCATTATGGCGGTATTCTCTTTTTCAACGGTATTCCTTATGGATCCAAAAATACATACCAGAACACTGGACATGGCACTGTATACCTTTTCAGAGTCTCTCACCATGAGTCTCACTTATATCGCGACCGTGGTTATAGCAGCGCTTGCAATGATATTCAACAACAGGACAGGATACTATGAGGTTATGGATGGAAACCGCATTTCTTCTATAATCCTTAGTAAGGTAGTTGTACACGGAGTACTTATCACTGCACTTATCACTATCCCCGCAGCGGTGCTGTTCACCTATATCGGCTGTGCCAATGGCGTTGGTGATTTGCCTGACGCGCCTGTGAGATTAGTGCTTCTGTTCGTTATATTCCTGCACGTGATACTTTCATCTATCCTGTCCACATTGACAATAAAGAGCCTTATCTCAGCTGCTATTCCCTATGTCAGATACATGACATTTGAATATCTCGGATTGACAATGCTTACTCTGATCTATCCTGAAAACACACTGATAGCTGAGATATCCGAGTGGTTCCCTATGATGCAGTGTATATATGTATCGTATAACGAGTTAGATACAGGCTTTATCGTTAAGGTAGTAGCAAGCTTTGTTATAGAAACGATCCTCATGTACATTGCAGCCCATGTGGCATATAAGAAGAAGAACTTCCGTAAATAAAAACAAAGGAGGCACACTATGGAAATTACTTTAATACTGATCTGTGTATGCCTCCTTGTTGTTTTGGCAGGCGCAATAATCAAGCTCGCTCATATAAAGAGCGAGCTTAAACGCTTTTCTGAGGAAGTGCGCAAGCTTAAAAACATCGACTATGAGCAGCCCGTTAAGCTCACCTGTTTTGACAGGGACGTGGTGGAGCTTGCGATCGCCATAAATGAACACGTTGACATACAGCGTGGCCTCGCTATCGAGTACGACCGTGCTAACAAAAGGCTGAACAACGTCATTTCGGGTATCTCGCACGATTTCAGAACTCCCCTCACTGCCTCTCTGGGATATCTTCAGATGGTGCAGAAAAACGGCGAGATCTCTGGCAAGGACAAGGAGTACCTCGACATAGCGATCAAAAAGAACGAATACCTGAAAGAGCTTTCGGACGAATTTTTTGAACTGACAAAGCTTGAAAACAGCCAAGATGAAATAACCACGGAAAAAGTTAATCTCAGCAATCTGCTTTCAGAATGTTTACTAAGTCAATACACATGGCTTGAAAAACGCAATATCACGCCAGAGCTTGCTATAAGCGACGGTGTTATTATCACTTCAAATGCGCATATTGTTTCAAGAATACTTGAAAATCTGTTCTCAAATGCGGAAAAATATGCTTCAAAGCGCATCGGCGTAACACTTTCCGATGCTGATGGAACAGTGGTACTTAAAGTTTTCAATGACATCGACGACGAAAGCGCTATTGATATCAAGCGGATATTCGAGCCATTTTACCGAGCAAGCTCCAGAAGTAAAGAAGGTAGCGGCCTGGGGCTTTATGTTGTAAAAACGCTGTGCGACAAGCTTGGATATCAGCTAAACGCACAGATCAACGGAGATAAAACTTTTTCAATTGAAATAGCATTCAAATAAAAAGGGCAGATAATATCTGCCCCTATCTGGTAAATTTCTAAAAAACAAACTTCAAAACACTTATTGCAAAGGCGCAGTACATGATTACTGCGCCTTTATCTTATCAAATCATCCTCTGTTCTGAGAAGCTACCAGGCTCTCACCACAGTATATCTGACGAAGCTTGGGCTTCTCGATCTTACCTGTAGGATTTCTTGGAACCTCTGCAAAGATATACTTATGAGGTCTCTTGTATCTGGGAAGCTTTCCGCAGAACTCCTTGATATCGTCCTCGCTGCAGGTCATGCCATCCTTGATGGAAATGATCGCAGCAGCTATCTCACCAAGACGCTTGTCGGGCAGACCGATTACCGCGACATCCTTGATAGCAGGATGGCTTCTGAGGAAGTCCTCGATCTGTACAGGATAAAGATTCTCACCACCGCTGATGATTACATCCTTCTTACGGTCTACAAGGAAGATGAAGCCGTCCTCGTCCTCCTGTGCCATGTCGCCTGTGAACAGCCAGCCGTCATGGATCGTCTCAGCCGTAGCCTTTTCGTCACGGTAATAACAGGTCATAACACCGGGACCGTACACAGCAAGCTCGCCTACGCCACCCTTGGGTACCTCGTTGCCCTGCTCGTCTACTATCTTTGTCTGCCAGCCGTAGCCTGCCTTACCGATGGCTCCTACCTTGTGGATATTCTCAACACCAAGATGAACACAGCCGGGACCGATAGACTCGGACAGACCGTAGTTTGTATCGTACTGGTGGTTGGGGAACTTCTCTTTCCAACGCGCAATAAGACTAGGAGGAACAGGCTGTGCACCAATGTGCATAAGACGCCACTGTGCAAGCTCATAATCAGAAAGATTAAGCTCTCCCCTGTCGATAGCATCGAGTATATCCTGTGCCCACGGAACGAGGAGCCATACAATGGAGCACTTCTCCTTGGATGCTGTTTCCAGTATGTACTGAGGCTTTACGCCCTTGAGTAGTACAGCCTTACCGCCCACAAGGAAGCTGCCGAACCAGTGCATTTTTGCACCTGTATGATACAGCGGAGGAATACAAAGGAACACATCATCCTTTGTCTGGCTGTGGTGATTCTGCTCTGTCTTGCAGGAGTGCATAAGGCTCTCATGGTTATGCAGGATAGCCTTAGGGAAGCCTGTCGTACCAGAGGAGAAATAGATAGCCGCATTATCCTCATCAGTAAGCTTTATTTCAGGAGAAACGCTGGAGCAGTTAGCGGTCAGACGATCGTAATGCTCAGCAAAGCTGGGGCAGTTTTCACCTACATAGAACAGCAGGCGATTCTTGCTGATCTCATCAGCGATGCCCTCTACACGTCCGATGAACTCGGGACCGAACACAAGAACGTCCACCTCAGCGAGATCAAGGCAATATTTGATCTCATCGGGAGCATAACGGAAGTTAAGCGGCACTGCAAGCGCACCTGTCTTGAGTATTCCAAAATAGATAGGAAGCCACTCAAGGCAGTTCATAAGAAGAATTGCAACCTTATCGTTCTTCTTGATACCACGGGAGATAAGCAGATTTGCAAAGCGATTTGCTTTCTCATTGAAAACGCTCCAGCTTATCTCGCGGCGATAATCGGAAACGGGATTAGGCTCGATAAGCTCATACTCCTTCCATGTAACACGGCGAGTTTCCTTAATATCAGGGTTTACTTCCACCAGACTGATGTCGCTGCCGTAAAGCTCGGCATTACGCTCCAGTATCTCGGTAATAGGCATGATCTTTACATCCTTTCGGTTTCTTTTTCACATTATATATGCTTTAAACACGCATTATTTATATTTTACCACAAAAAAGCGCAAAAGTAAACAGTTTTTTGAAAAAAAGTTTCATTTCAGGACAAAACACAATATACTGACACAGGTTTAAAACCACATTTCTCATAAAACGGTATCAGCCTGTCATCACACAGCACATAGACCTCTGACGGTGCAAGCGATGCCGCAACGGAAATGACCAGTTGAGATGCATAGCCTTTTCCTCTGCTTTCTTTTCTGCAGGCTACCTGCGAAATAAGCGCTTCACCGTTTATATCATGCTGTATTACCAGTGAAGCTTTATCGGCCAGTACTGCACATCTCGTAACGCCATGACGCACACGGTGTGACATATCAAGATACCACGGCTCAAAAGGAATATCAAACCCCTCGCTGATGATAGAATAAACCTCACTGAGAGATGGCTCATCATTGAATACCGTTTCTATCGCGCCTCCTGCAAAGCGCATTAAATTGATATAAGAAACGTCACATTTGAGTGCCGCACTCAACGCATTGGCTGTAACCTCAGAGCAGAACACCTCTGCAAAGCCGTTCATATTCAGAAACTCCGACAGTTCCCGATAATCCGTACACTCTCCGCACAGCACGAAAGAGCCATCTAAAGCAGAGATGTAATGATCTCCCTGACGATAAAAACGACAGAACTGATACTGTGTTCCATAGGCATTGTAAAGAGCATGTATCTTTCCTGCTTCTATCCCCTTTTCGGGAAGTGCAGAGAACTCCTCCGCAGTGAATATCTGCTTTATCATAACTCGGCGCAGGCATCAGCCATAGCGACAGCAAGGGCTTTTGTCGCCTCATAGTCACTCTGTTTTATCACACAGGATGGCGAATGAAGATATCTGCAAGGCACAGAAAGAGCACAGGTGCGTACTCCGCCGCGGCTGACATGGATGGATCCGCTGTCATTTCCGCCTGCAACCACTGTTTTTGTCTGTACAGAAACGCCTAGCTTTTCTGCTGTTTCAAACGCCAGATTATAAAGCTCCCTGTCATATATTGTGCTTCTGTCCATATAGGACACAACACAGCCCTTTCCAAGCTGACATACACGTTTGTCACCACCAACTCCAGCAATATCGCAGGCAGTGGTAGTTTCAAGAACCAGTGCGATATCGGGCGCAACAGAAAACGAAGCCGCCTTTGCGCCACGTGTACCCACCTCTTCCTGCACGGTAAAAGCGAACCACATATCATATTCAAGCCCGCTGTTTATCATGTCCATAAGAATAAGACAACCTGCGCGGTCATCGATAGCCTTACCCTTTACAAAACCGTCACCGAACACAAAGAAATCACTGTCAAAGCAGGCGGTGTCACCTCTGGAAACACGCTTTTCGGCTTCTACTCTTGAGGAAACACCAATATCAA
The DNA here is from genome assembly GCA_045540255.1 of Oscillospiraceae bacterium. Taxonomy (GTDB): domain Bacteria; phylum Bacillota; class Clostridia; order Oscillospirales; family Ruminococcaceae; genus CAG-115. The sequence continues at coordinate 84,109 of JAZQGZ010000084.1, forward strand.
TATACATTTCAGAAAAATCAGGAGCTTTTTTACGCTCGTCAGTGCTTAACTGATGTGTGGCTTTGGTTCCAACAACACCGAGCGTCCCGTTTTTAAAGCGCACTGCCCTGCCAAGAACAACACGTGGATCAACTCCTCCCACTGCACCGAACCGCAGAAATCCATCCTCGGTCACATCTGTCACCATAAAGCCTACCTCGTCCATGTGGGCGGCGAGCATAATCTTATTCTTAGGTGTCTTTTTACCCTTTTTGAACACGATAAGATTGCCGAGGTTGTCAACTGTAATCTCATCAGCGGTAATATTTGAACGGATATACTCACGAACTGCGCCTTCATCACCCGATGTACCATCTATCGTGCATATCGTTTCAAGTCTTTCAAGCATTGTTGTCACCTCCTGCGTATTTGCAGATAAGCTGTGCCGCAGCATCGATATCAGAAATGCTTACAGATTCTATCGGAGTGTGCATATAACGTATCGGAATAGACACCGTACAGCATTTTACTCCACACCTGCTTACAGAAACAGCATCGGCGTTGGTTCCTGTTGAGGACGGCATTACTTCGATCGTATATGGTATGTCATTCGCTTCGGCAATCGCCTTTAATCTGTCAGTCATACCCCTGTCAAGTACAGCGGAAACTCCTATCATCGCACCGCTGCCCATAGGAGCAGTTTCATGCTCCTCGCTGTCGGGAGTTTTTCCAAAAGATACATCAACTGCTATGCACTCATCGGGAGCAAGACGGAACGCTGCTTGTTTTACACCACGCTCCCCTGTTTCCTCCTGTGCAGAAAAACACACTGCAAGATCGTACTTCAACTCCCGTCCTTTAAGCAGCTCGAGAGCGCGAAGTATCACACATACACCGCTCCTGTCGTCTACAGAGGGTGCGGAGATAAGCTCGCCGACATCGCGGAAGCGTGAATCAACCGTCACTCTGTCACCAAGAAAGATCACCTGCTTAGCCTGCTCCTTTGTCATGCCGATATCAATGGAGATTTCTCCTATCTCAGGAACCTTTGAATGATCGCTTGAAACATGTGGCGGGAGCGTGCATATAACACCCTGTATGTCTTCCTTTCCATGGATAGTAACACTCTGCGCAAGCATTGTGCGCATATCCAGCCCTCCGCAGGCACCGACCTTGACAAATCCCCCGTCATCTATATAAGTAACTATCATGCCGATCTGATCGATGTGGGCATCAAGCATCAGGGTCTTTGCTTCGGGTAAAGATGACTTTACAGTTCCCGTTACGTTACCGAAAGCATCAATATCTGCATCGGGAGCATATTCACGCAGAAGCTCAAGAGCGGCGCGGGAGGCCGGGAACTCGTCACCCGATACACCTGTTTTCTCCGTCAGCAGACGAAGTGTTGATCTTATATCCATCTTAATTATCCTTTCGTAGGAGATGCAAGAAAATGACTTTCAACCGAAAGTCATTTTCAAAATATCAGTCATTCAGCATGGAATTGAACTGTTCCTCAGAGATAACAGTAACACCAAGCTCATTAGCTTTGACAAGCTTGCTGCCTGCTTCCTCACCTGCAAGTACATAGCTTGTCTTTTTGGATACAGAGCCGCTGCACTTACCTCCATTCTGTTCAATAAGCGCCTTTGCCTGATCTCTGGTATAAGTAGGCAGCGTTCCTGTAAGAACGAAAGTAAGCCCCGCGAACTTGTCCGACACCTTGCTGCTTGAATAGGTCATGTTGACTCCATGCTCCTTAAGCCGCTCGATAAGCTTTATTCTGTGCGGCTCCTGCATCGCAGAGTAGACAGACTGCGCCATTATATCACCGAAGCCCTCGATCGAGGCTATCTCCAACGGGAATGCGTTCATGATACTTTCCATATCACCGAAATGCTCACAAAGAAGCGTTGCGGCACGTTGTCCTATACCCCTTATTCCAAGAGCGAAAACAAGGCGGTTAAGCTCGTTTTTCTTAGATTTCTCGATTGAAGCAAGCAGATTTTCAGCAGACTTTCTGCCAAAACGCTCCAGTGCCATAAGTTCCTGAATATCAAGCTCATAAAGGTCAGCTACGGTCTTTATAAGACCCTCGTTTACAAGCTGCTCGACTATGGCTTCGCCAAGTCCGTCGATGTTCATAGCATTACGTGAAGCAAAATGCTCTATCGAACGCAGAAGCTGTGCAGGACAATCAAAGTTCTGACAGCGGATGACAGCCTCATCCTCGTCACGAAGCGCCTGTGCACCGCATATCGGGCAGGTATCGGGAATAAAATACGGCAGAGACTTGTCCGCGTGCGAAACAGAACGAACCACCTCAGGGATGATGTCACCCGCTTTGCGCACAACTATCCTGTCACCGATACGGATATCCTTGTCAGTGATAATATCCTGATTATGAAGTATAGCACGGGAAACTGTAGTTCCCGCAAGGAACACAGGATCGAAAATAGCAACGGGAGTAAGTGCGCCTGTTCTTCCCACGTTTATCTCGATATCATTCAGTGTGGTCTCCTTTTCTTCAGGAGGATACTTAAAAGCAACTGCCCATTTAGGTACTTTAGTAGTAGCCCCTATCTCCTCACGCAGTGCAAAATCGTTGACCTTTACTACCGCACCATCTATATCAAAAGGAAGCCCCTGTCGGTTCTCGCCTATCTTGTTTATGCACCCCACTACATCATCACCAGTGTGGCAGATGCAGTAATCGGGTATAACACAGAAGCCAAGCTTCGCCATGTACTCAAGCGACTCAGAATGAGAGGTGAGTTTCTTTCCTTCTATACGCTGTACGTTAAAACAGAAGATATCAAGGCTGCGCTGTGCGGTCACACGACTGTCTTTCTGTCGAAGTGAGCCTGCTGCTGCGTTTCGCGGGTTTTTTGGAAGCTGTTCTCCCTTTTTCTCCTGCTCCTCGCAAAGTGCAGCGAAGCTTTTTTTGGACATGTAAACCTCTCCGCGCACCTCGATAAAGGGAATATCCTCACTCAGCTTCAGCGGAACGGAGCGGATAGTCTTTATATTGGCAGTGATATCCTCACCGATAAATCCGTCGCCTCTTGTCGAGCCACGGACAAAAACTCCGTTCTCATACTCAAGAGATACCGACAGCCCATCTATCTTAGGCTCCACTACAAATTCATCGGCACCCTGTGCTGACACACGCTCAATGAATGATGCTACCTCCTCAACACTGAAAACATCCTGCAGGCTGCCCATCTGAACAACGTGCTGCACCTTTTCAAATGTTGTTGAAACCGTGCCGCCTACGCGCTGTGTAGGCGAATCTGCAGTGACAAGCTCGGGATACTCGCTTTCGATACCACGCAGCTCTCTCATAAGCGCATCGTACTGATCATCCTCGATGGTGGGAGCATCAAGATCATAGTAACTGCGATTGTGTTTTTCAATAACTGCGCGAAGCTCCTCCGCGCGTTTCTTTGCTTCGTTTAATCCCAAAGTAAGACCTCCGGAAATAGTATTGGCACTCAGCCATAGATATCCGCTTCATAATCTTCAAGTGTACCGACAAGCTCCTGGTCGGAGGATACAACGTGTGTATAGGCATCAGGTACTCTGCCAATGATTATCGTTTCCGCCGCAACAACAGTCGTAACCACTGTTACTTCAGTAGAGTAACCTGGGATGATTGCATCAGCAGCCACTCTGACCTCGATAAGGATACGGTGTCGCGTCTGATTGATCCCTGCCTCGGTAAACTCACTGACTATTTTAGTCATAGCATAGCCCATAGGACTAACAGTCATACCTACGTCAAAACCTCTGCCGTGCAGAAGCTGTAAGCCTGTCAGCGTTCCTACAGGTATCTGTACATCTATAGACGGGAAACGCCGAAGCTCCCTGTCCATACGCTCGGAAATTCCTGTTTTCATGCGGTTGATGTTGACCACGTTACTCTCGACGGAAACCACCTCTCCATCGGAATTTGTAGTGAGATCTACCAGCTTGCCGTAGTTTATTTCCTCGCGCGAAAGTTCCTCGCTCACTGCGGTATTGATCATCTCGGACACTGCTATCTGACATTCGTAAGCGTTAACCGACTCTACTATCGGACGTATACTCAGGTCTGCCAGCACGGCAAGTCCCATAAAGATCAGTGAAACCGCTATCAGCTTAAAACCGACAGAACGGAGTATGCTTCTTGTTTTTGCGGACATCATTTAAATTCCCCCTCTGTGTATTCTATGTCTATGCACAGAGGAGTGTGATTATCAAATCTTATGCGTTTATAAAGGCTTCAAAAGCCTTGTATGCTGCGTAAACGTCTGTCTTTGCAGTGATCTCAAAGGGTGCGTGCATGGAAAGCACCGGAACACCGACATCGATAGTGTCAACATCGAGGTTTGCAATATATGCTGCAACTGTTCCACCACCGCCTATGTCGATCTTACCTAGCTCGCCCGTCTGCCAGAGTACGCCCTTTTTATCAAGCAGATTTCTTATCTCGCCGACAAATTCGGCACTGGCATCGGAGGTGCCGCTCTTGCCGCGGCTGCCTGTATATTTTGTTACGCAGACTCCACCATTGAGAACAGCACTGTTGCGCTTCTCAAACACATCGGGGAAAGTGGGATCGTAAGCTGCATTTACGTCAGCGGAAAGGCACTTGGAATTGGCAAGGACCGTTCTTCCCTTTGCTGCGAAACACTCAGCAAGATCAGCGATGAAATACTTGAGATATGCGGAACAAAGACCTGTGTTGCCATCGCTGCCGGTTTCCTCCTTATCGGTAAGGATCGCAACTGCGGTCTTTTTAAGGCTCTTTGCGCCGAGTATTGCCATAAGCTCGGTATAAGCACAAACACGGTCATCCTGTCCATAGGCACCGACAAGGCTTCTGTCAAAGCCTATATCCTTTGCCTTGAATGCCGGAACTGCTTCAAGCTCCGCAGAGACAAAATCAGACTCGGTGATGCCGTATTTTTCATTGAGTATCATCATGAGGTTCAGCTTTACAAGCTCGCTACCTTCGTCATCTTTAAAGGGACGTGAACCGATGATGATATTGAGCTCCTCACCCTTGATAAGCTCGTTACTGGGACGCTTATACTGCGCTGAGGCAAGGTGAGGAAGCAGATCTGACACACAGAAAACAGGATCGTTATCGTCCTCACCGATGGTTACAGTTATCTTGGAGCCATCAGCCTTTACAATAACGCCATGCAGTGACAGCGGAACGGTAGGCCACTGGTACTTCTTGATACCGCCATAGTAATGCGTCTTGAAATATCCGACCTCATCCTTTTCGTAGAGGGGATTCTGCTTGAGATCAAGACGAGGGCTGTCGATATGCGCCGCAAGAAGATTTACTCCGTTTTCGATGGGCTCCTTGCCGATAACAGCAAGGATCACCGACTTCTCACGGTTTACATAATAGATCTTGTCGCCTGACTTGTAGGAAGCTTTTCGGTCAAAGGGAACAAATCCCTTTGCAATTGCCTCTTTTTCGATATAATTGGTAGCTTCACGCTCAGTCTTTGCGATGTCGAGGAACTTTTTGTACCCCTCACAGAATTTGTCGCACTTCTTAAGCTCTGCGTCGCTCATTACAGCAGCAGCATTCTTCTTGTCCATCAGGAGCTTTTCCTTAAGCTCCTTAACTGTAGTCTGTTTCTTTGCCATATTGATTTTTCCTTTCTCTGATTTATTTATTATCGTAAAGTTCTATATAAATCTGCATCGCAGTGTTTATTTTGTCCACATAATGTGCGGTGTCACGTATTGGAATTACATCCAGATGTACTCCGTCACGGGAATACCTACTGTCGGCAAGCCAACCATTCACTGCACCTCTTCCTGCGTGATATGCAGCCATCGCAGCATCGATGTTGCCGAACTCCTCGTACAGAAAGCCAAGCAGAAAGCAGCCGTAGCGGATATTAACCTCCGGGGCGAACATATCGGAATATTCCGTTTCTTCATCTCCCATACGGAACTTTATCCAATCGAATGTTTCCTCCATTATCTGCATGAGTCCCCCCGCACCGACATTTGAAACTGCCTTATGATCATAACCGCTCTCGGTCTTTATCACAGCATAGACGAGATATTTGTCAATATTATACTCGGCAGCATACTTTTCAACGTATTTGTCATATGCGATCGGATGCGTCACTCTCGTATAATACTGATACCCGAAATAACCTATGCCAGCAATAATTGCGAGGATAAGCAGCCATACAACGATCAGTGCACCTGTATGTTTCTTCTTTTTCTGATGATATTTAGCCATTAAATTCCTTTCAGTTGAGAGATGACACTCTCCGCAGCACAGAAAAGCTCGTCCTGTGTACTGTTATTTACGATACAGAAATCGGAACGCTGACTGTACCACCCGATATCATGCTGCGAACCAAGCCGTGCCACCGCAAGCTCTCTGGGGATATTATCCCGTGTCATAATGCGATCAACACAAACATCGATATCCGCACACACGGACACTATACTATCGCATATTCCCTGTAAGCCTGCATCGAAAAGCGTGGGTGCATCAAGAAGCACATCACATTCAGCGGATCTTATTTTGCAAATAACATTATATGTTATATATGGGTAAATAATTCTGTTGAATATTGCGCGTTTTTCGGCAGAGTTAAAAATCAGCTCCGCTGTTTTTCTTCGGTCAAGAGTTCCGTCAGGCATTATGACTTCGGGAGAAAGCTCTGAAGCCAGCTCGTCAAGCGAGGACATTCCACGCTCCACTACCTCACGGGCGGAAAGGTCGCAGTCGATAACTGTATATCCGCTGTCTGCGAAACATTTGCAGACAGTTGATTTCCCCGCTCCCGACATTCCTGTGAGAGCAATAATCTTATTCTCGGTAAGCTTAAGCATCGGAACTCACCACCTCAAAACCTGCAGCGCGAAGTAGTCTGTTATATACAGCAAGGCCCACGCCCTGCTGTGAGGGCATTTCAACAAAGACCGTATCAGCAAGACTTTCATCCGCTTCGCGCAGAAGCAAGAACAACCGCTGTGCCTGAAGCTCGGGAGTCGCACCGTAGTCGATGAACATTCCTTGTTCTTCAACGCCTATGCCAAGGGCGAGAGTCTTACCAACGGCATTTTCAGTGCAGTATTGCCTGAAACGTTCACCATGCTCGTCGACTATTATTACATTTGCTTTAGGTGAGTAGTGCTTATACTTCATTCCGGGAGAGAGAACCCGCTCATTCTCGGCAGGCTTTGCACATACCGCCTTGTCGACCTCGACCTCGGCAAACTGCGAGAGCATCTCAGCAGTAACTCCACCGGGACGGAGAATGTGTATCTTTCCGTCGCGGAAGCAAATAACTGTACTCTCCACACCGCAGGAGCAGGAGCCACCATCTATTATCAACGGTATCCTGCCATTCATATCATCGAAAACGTGCTTCGCTGTTGTAGGACTGGGGCTTCCCGAAAGATTTGCGGACGGTGCAGCTATCGGAAGTCCGCAGGAATCAATAAGCGCGCGTGCCGCCTCACTCTGAGGCATCCTTACCGCTACGGTATCAAGCCCTCCGCTTGTGACATCGGGAATGATATCTGACTTTGGAAAGATCATCGTAAGAGGCCCACCCCAGTAAGCATCGGCAAGCTTTAAAGCTACATCAGGTATTTCACGTACAAGGGGATGCAGCATATCCATTCGGCTTATGTGAACGATGAGCGGATTGTCCTGCGGTCTGCCCTTTGCTTCAAAAATGCTTTTTACAGCATTCTCGTCAAGGGCATTTGCGGCAAGCCCGTACACCGTTTCGGTAGGCATTCCGACAATTCCGCCGTTTTTAATTATCTCAGCGGCTTTTACTATGCTTTCGCCGCAGTATGGCAATATCTCGGTATTCACCGTATCATTTCCTTTCGGTCAGGCATCCTTCTGCTTAAGTAACTTCGCTGTCTGGTCAGCGATACGAAGTGCCTCAAAAATCTCGTCACAGTCTCCATCCATAATGCTGTCAAGCTTATACAGCGTCAGACCGATCCTGTGGTCTGTGACACGGGACTGGGGGTAATTATATGTGCGGATTCGCTCAGAGCGGTCGCCTGTACCCACCTGAATACGTCGCTCCTCAGCGATCGCACTGTCACGGGCGGTGAGCTTCGCTTCATACAGCTTGCTGTAAAGCATCTTCATCGCCTTTTCTCTGTTCTTGAACTGGGAACGCTCCTCCTGACACTCTACCACAACGCCCGTAGGATTGTGTATAATGCGGATAGCGGACTCTGTTTTATTGATATGCTGACCGCCTGCGCCACTGGAGCGATAGGTCTGTATTGTAAGATCAGCAGGATTGATGTCTACATCTACTTCCTCTACCTCAGGAAGCACGGCAACGGTGATTGTTGAGGTATGGATACGTCCCTGCGACTCCGTTTCCGGTACACGCTGGACACGATGCACTCCGCTCTCATATTTCATCTTTGCATAAGCACCTTCTCCCTCAATGCTGAAGCAGACCTCCTTATAGCCGCCAAGCTCAGTAGGATTGGAACTGATAAGCTCCATCTTCCACCCCTGCGACTGGGCATACATAGTATACATTCTGAATAGGGAATTTGCAAAAAGTGCAGCCTCGTCGCCGCCTGCGCCACCGCGTATCTCAACGATCACGTTGCGGTCGTCATCGGGATCTTTAGGTAAAAGCAATATCTTAAGCTCCTCGGTGAGCTTCTCCATGCGCTCCTTATTAAGGTCATACTCCTCCTGCGCCAGCTCTCGAAGCTCCTCATCACTGCCTGCTTCTTCGATAGCCGACTTAGCGTCCTCGAAATCATGCTGCGCTTTCTGATAAATACGATAGGTTTCAATAAGTGGCGTGAGGTTTTTGAATTCGCGCATAAGGGATTTGTAAAGCTCGTTATCAGAGATCACTGTCGGATCAGCAAGCTTATTATTTATCTCGTCATATCTGGCTTCAGCCATACGTAGTTTTTCTAACATTTTCATCCTCCGTTAAGCTCATAATGCGTCGTAATGATCCCGCCGCAAAGCTAACCCTCAGAGTTCTCGGTCTCCCGAATAACGGATTTTATCTTCTTTTCACACTTGGAGCGCGGTATCATAAAAGCATGACCGCAGCCTTTGCAGCATAATCTGAAATCTGCACCGACTCTTTGCACCAGCATCTGTGTACTTCCGCAGCCGGGATGAGGCTTTTTCATTACCAGAATATCACCAAGCCGTATATCCATGCTTTTCACCGCCTTTCTTAACACACAATTCAACAGTATACAGTATACCATATTTAAAGTAAATTTGCAACATAATAATCACTAAATTTGATAAAAATAAGGATGTCCCCAGACGAATATTGCATTAATTTACTGATATTCACAATACTTAATGCAAAATCCCTTGACAACAAGTAAGGAATATTTTATAATAATAAAGTATGTTTAAGTTTTAACTAGCATTTATGCTCGTAAAGAGGTATTATAAATGGAAAAAAAGAAAAAAAGCAACAAGCTTAATCTTATCATCTGTGCTATAGCTTTCCTCGTTATGGTATTCTACCTTATTTTCGTAGACGGTGTGGACAACATAGTAAAAGCTATCAGCAATATCAACCCTCTATTCATTCTGATATGTGCACTGTTTATGGTAGGATACTGGCTCTGCGAAGCGGGAACTGTGCATATAATGCTGAAATCCCTGCACCCGAAGATGCGCTTCTGGCATACCTGGCTCGTTACTATAATCGGACAGTATTTCAACTGTATAACGCCCTCGGCCTCCGGCGGACAGCCTATGCAGGCATACTACCTTGTGAAGTTCGGTATTCCTCTCGGCTCGGCTTTGACAGCTCTGTTATCCCGATTTATCGTGTATCAGTTTACCCTGACGATATACTCGATCTTCACTCTCATAGTTGGCTTTGCTGAATTCGGTGAAGATCTTACCAGGAAAGGTCTGATGCCATTTGTACTTATCGGCTTTGTGATTAACACTGCAGTCATCGTATTCCTGCTTGGCATCGCAGTATGGAGAAACGGCACACTCAAAGCAGCTAACTGGATAATCTCTGTGGGTGTTAAACTACACATAATTAAACATCCAACAAAGTGGCGAATTTACATAACCCGCGAGGTAGACAAGTTCCACCAGAATTTTAAATTTATCAAAAAAAACGTAGGAATAATCATAAAATCCTTTGTACTGAACTTCATCCAGCTTACGCTGTACCTCAGCATCTCATATATGCTCTATCTGGGATTCGGAATGAGAGAGGTCAGCCTGCTGCAGATAATCTCCTATCAGGCATTCGTGCTGATGATCTCCTCGTTTATCCCGCTTCCGGGTGCTATGGGTGCAGCCGAGCTTGGTTACGCAGGCTTTTTCGGCGATATCTTCGGTGATTACACCAGCATCTCCACACTGCTGTGGAGGATTTTCACTTTCTATCTGCCTATCATACTTGGTCTGATCTTCACTATGACAATGAAGAACCAAGGCATTGAAGAACCTTCTGATATGGATATGAAAGAAAATATGTACAACATGGAACGGGCTCTTGAATGCTCCGACACAAACGAATAAATAATCAAAAGGAAGAAAGACAATGGCTGACTTAAGAAAAGAAATAGAAAAACGTCGCACCTTTGCGATAATCTCCCACCCTGACGCAGGTAAGACGACACTCACCGAGAAATTCCTGCTTTACGGAGGCGCAATCTCCCTCGCAGGTGCTGTTAAAGGCAAAAAGAGTGCCCGACACGCTACATCCGACTGGATGGAGATAGAAAAGCAGCGTGGTATTTCTGTAACCTCCTCTGTAATGCAGTTCAATTACAACGGCTACTGCATCAATATCCTTGATACTCCCGGACATCAGGACTTCTCTGAGGACACCTACCGTACACTTATGGCAGCAGACAGTGCTGTAATGGTCATCGATGCCGCAAAGGGCGTTGAGAACCAGACAAGAAAGCTGTTCAAGGTCTGCGTTATGAGAAACATCCCCATCTTCACTTTCATCAACAAGATGGACAGAGAAGCACAGAACCCATTTGACCTCCTCGACGAGATCGAAACAGAGCTGGGTATAAAGACCTATCCCGTAAACTGGCCAATCGGCAGCGGAAAGGATTTCAAAGGCGTTTACGAGCGTTCCACACGCCGCATAATTTCATTTGAGGCTAACAACGGCTCACGGGAGGTCGCTGCAACTGAGGTAGATCTTAATGATGCTTCACTTGCTGATATCATCGGCCAGAACAACTATAACACCCTTATTGAGGATGTAGAGCTTCTTGACGGTGCCAGCGAGGAATTCAACCTCGATCTTATCAACAACGGTAAGCTGTCGCCTGTCTTCTTTGGCTCGGCACTGACAAACTTCGGTGTTGAACCTTTCCTCGAGCACTTCCTGCAGATGACTACCTCTCCCCTCCCCAGAAACACCGAGGACGGTGTCGTAGATCCTTTCGACGAGGATTTCACTGCTTTCGTATTCAAAATCCAGGCTAACATGAACAAAGCGCACCGTGACCGTATCGCATTCATGCGTATATGCAGCGGCAAATTTGAAAAGGACATGGAGGTCCTGCACGTTCAGAACAACCGTACCATGCGCCTTTCACAACCTCAGCAGATCATGGCAAGCGAGCGTGAAGTCATCTCCGAAGCTTACGCAGGCGATATCATGGGCGTATTTGATCCCGGTGTATTCTCCATCGGCGATACGCTGTGCGCACCAAAGAAAAAGGTAAAATTTGAAGGTATTCCTACATTCGCGCCCGAACATTTTGCACGCATAAGACAAAAGGATACACTCAAGAGAAAGCAGTTCATCAAGGGTACAACACAGATCGCGCAGGAGGGTGCTATCCAGATATTCTCAGAGCCTCAGACAGGCTTTGAGGAGGTTATCGTAGGCGTTGTCGGTGTGCTCCAGTTCGAGGTGCTTGAATACCGTCTTAAGAACGAGTACAACGTGGACATCATCCGCGAAGGGCTTCCCTACCAGTTTATCAGATGGATAACCAGCGAAAAGCACGTACAGGGTGGCTTGGACGAACTCAACAAGCTCATCCTTACCTCCGATACAAAGCTTATCCAGGACGTAAAGGGCAATTACCTGCTTATATTTACAAGCGAGTGGAACATCAAGTGGGCACTGGACAAGAACGAGGGCCTGGAGCTTGCGGAATTCAACAGAGATTAATACGCAAAAAGCGGCTGAGAGATCTACTCAGCCGCTTTTTATATTCATATCATTATTTACCCATAAATATGAATCCGCAAAAATCGTAAGCTGACAAGAAAAATCGATAGGCAAGCTCGCATTTTTCAAAATCGTCATCCGAATATGCAAGTATCGGATATATCTTATCCTTGTAGTAACGGCGCAGCTGTGCGTGTTTTACGCCAAACGAGCCGCTTATGTCACTTTTAAAATAATCTTTGAACCTGTACAACTCATTGGCTATTAACATAAAAGCTGCCGTTGAAAAACCGACATCTCCAAGATCCTGATATTCATATTCAGGAATATCCTTCACTCTTCCACGCTTTTTATATATAGATGTTTCGTAAATATAGGTCTCAAAAAGAGGCAGCATTTCTTCTCCTTTTGTCTGTGAGCGTGATGAAACTGTTTTCTCATTTACGTAATCACGAAAATCTGCGCCATCAGGTATGCCCAATTTATCATATACAACAGCAACTATCAGGTCAGGGTGGTTTTTATGGCCCGCATCATACAGCTTCTTCAAACACTGTGCTTCCTCTTTAGTCAGCTCTCTGAGCACAAGCTTGTACTTTTTGCTCTCAATGAAATCTGCAGCAAGACCGTAATCATCTGTAATCTCTATTTCGGAAAAAAACGCTCTTACAGAGTATAACATATTCAACAACGCTTTGAATTCACTTTTCTTTTCGTTATCGAAAAGCTCTCCCTCGAGAGGGAAATCAACCTTACAAGAGTTACAACACAAATTATCATCGAATGAGATGGAAAAAGCTTCACTTTTATTGTCGCCAAAATCTATAGTAAATACTTCATTTTCGCTATCAACAGCACAGACCCAGTTTTTTGTTGTACCTTTTCGTTTGACGGATCCCTGCAATTTTTCAAAAACCTCCATCGGAGTTTTTGTACGCTTCAGCTTTAATTTGTAAAAGATCGTATCTGCCATTGCATCCTCCTGTCGTTTACATACAACACTAACAAAGCCACTTTCGGTAACAGCATCGAAAGTGGCTTATATACTTTATTAATCCCACAAATATCGAATCAAGATTGACATCTCAGCACCTTACACCATACTCACGATACTTACAGTTTTCCTTCATCGCGCAATCCTCACAGCTTCTGCGCTTTCTTTCAAGCTCGCCCTTAAAAAGACCTACAACTCCGATAACGGTTTTTCTTGGGGTCAGCATGTGAGTGGCGGTACAGCACACACCAAGCTTGCGAACCGCATCAACGCTTGCGATAAGCATGGGAGCAAGCTCTATCGGGAAATCGCCGTAACCTGCGCCGTAGCACCATGTGGTGGAATATCCGCTCAAGTTTGCAAGGATATCACGACGGGCGTCTTCAACTACCTGTTCTATCATCGCATTGGCAAGAGCGTCTGTAATGACAGATCTCATAGAGTCGCTGACTTCAAGCTTCTTAATATACCTGTCAGTATCGGAGGAAAGCGTAGCACAGATAACTGCTGCCTTGTCACATCCGCGCAGGTGCTCAAAGATGTCGTTGCCCTCCAGCAGGAAATCGCAGTCAGCAAGGAAAACACGTCTGCCATCCCTTACGATATTGAACGAACGCCAGACAAACTGGGGACGCGACTCCTTAAGGAGCTGCTGCTCGCACTCATCGATAGTAGTACTTATACGCTCATCGGGAGTTTCCTTATAACCCATGTATCGTAATGCTTCGGTACGGTTAATTTTTGAGATCTCGCTGATCATGATCGTATCACCTTCTCAACACTTTCACTTATTTTTCTTGCAATATAGGGATTATTCATCGTGTACAGATGTATTCCGTCAACACCATTTGCAACAAGATCGATTATCTGATCCACTGCATAGGCGATTCCTGCATCGCGCATCGCTTCAGGATTGTTTTCGTAACGCTGTATCATCTTTGCGAATTTCGGAGGCAGGCTTGCACCGCACATCGTCACCATACGCTGTATCTGATTTGCGTTTGTACATGGCATGATACCTGCTTCTATCGGCACATTTATTCCTGCGATACGTACCTTTTCGAGAAAATCATAGAAATAATTGTTATCAAAGAAAAGCTGTGAAATAAGATGCTCCGCACCTGCATCGACCTTTATCTTGAGATTGCGTATATCCTCGACAATATTCGCAGACTCGGCATGTCCTTCAGGATAGCATGCACCTGAGAAATTCAGGTTACTGCGTGCCTTCATATATGTAATAAGATCGCTCGCATGCTTGAAGTCATCCTTAGGCTCAAAATTGGGATTGATGTCACCTCTGAGCGCAAGAACGTTTTCTATACCGTACTCCTCGAACTCTTTGATGATACGGTCAATGTCTGCCTTTGTAGAATTAACACAAGTGAGGTGGGCGATAGACTCGGTATGATACTTTTCCTTTATCAGCGTAACAAGCTCTCTGGTAGAGCAGCCTGCCGCTGTGCCCCCTGCACCGTAAGTTACACTGATGAAATCGGGATGCAGATCGCTGAGCGCCTCAAGCGTTGAGTATATGGTATCTATCGATCCATCCTTTTTGGGAGGGAATATCTCAAATGAAAAAACTGTCTTTCCACCCTCAAACAACGAAGATATCTTCATTTATGTCACCTCATTCTGAATACAATTCAAGTTATTCCGAAGCGGCGTTGATAAGCGCCTGCGCAAGCTGGTCGGGACAGGACGTGGGCTTAAAACCGCAGCGTATTCCCGAAAGCCTTTTTATAACCTCGTCCTTTGGCATACCCTCGACGAGCTTTGCTATGCCCTGAAGATTACCGTGACAGCCGCCCGAAAAAGCGACATTCTGCACAATACCGTCTTCTATTTCAAAGGTTATCTTCTGCGAACATACACCGCGGGGTCTGAATTCATATTTCATATTTTACTCCTTATCAGACGTTTGAGCTTGTCCAAACATCAGCTACTGCGTTAGCAACTGCATCAGCTACTGACTTATCAAGCGCACTGGGAATGATGTAGTCAACGCTGAGCTTGTCCTCGGGAATATAATCCGCGATCGCGTGAGCCGCAGCAAGCTTCATTTCCTCTGTGATAGCCTTTGCGCGTACACTGAGTGCTCCCTTGAATATTCCGGGGAATACCAGTACATTATTTATCTGATTGGGATAATCGCTTCTGCCTGTGCCGACGATATATGCGCCCGACTGCTTTGCAAGCTCGTAAGTGATCTCGGGATCGGGGTTAGCCATCGGGAACAGGATAGGCTTGTCCGCCATGGACTTCACCATATCGGGAGTAACGAGATTAGGTTTTGAGACACCAACGAAAACGTCTGCGCTGTTAAGCGCATCTGCAAGCGAACCCTTTATGTTGTCTTTATTTGACATCTGCGACATCTCAGCATGGGCAGGATTCTCGTAATTATCATCGCGGTTGATGATACCACACAGATCGACCATGATGAGATTACCGATTCCAAGCTTAAGCAGGAACTTGCCGATAGCAATTCCCGCAGAGCCTGCACCGTTGATAACCACTGTAATATCTGAGATGTTCTTGCCTGCAAGCTTAACTGCATTCAGCATAGCAGCACCCACCACAATGGCTGTGCCGTGCTGGTCGTCATGGAATACAGGGATATCAAGACGCTCCTTGAGCTTTGCCTCGATCTCAAAACAGCGGGGTGCTGAAATATCCTCCAGGTTTATTCCACCGAAGCTGTCGGAGATAAGTTCGATAGTGCGAACTATCTCATCGGGATCCTTTGACTTTATACACAGAGGAAAAGCGTCAACATCCGCAAACTCCTTGAACAGACAACACTTACCCTCCATTACGGGCATTCCCGCGAGGCCTCCGATATCACCAAGTCCAAGCACTGCTGTTCCATCTGTAATGACCGCAACCAGATTATTTCTTCTTGTGAGCTTATAGGAAAGCTCCGGGTCCTTTGCTATCTCAAGACAGGGCTGTGCAACGCCCGGAGTATACGCAAGCGAAAGATCCTCACGGGTCTCGATCTTTGCGCGGGATACTACCTCAAGCTTTCCCTGCCACTCATAATGCTTCTGTAATGCCTGTTGTTTGATGTCCATTGTCTTTTGTCCTTTTTGTTTGTATATAAATATGTATTATGCCTTGCCCTTATGATTGAGAATTCTGTTAAGAGACTCTTCAGGGGTAAGATTTGAGCCTATCTGTATAGCATAGTGGTTATAGAAACCGTGGAAATCAGAGCCACCTGTCGTGATAAGATCGTGCTCCTGCGCCAGCTTAAGCATCATATCCTTGTCTGCATCGCTTGCGCTTGTGTGCCAGATCTCGACGCCGTCAAGCTCTCCGGATTTTACAAGATCGCCAAGCAGATCAAAACTATCGTACACCTTGGGATGAGCCATTACTGAAATACCACCGCTTGCACGGATAAGCGTAGTAACAAAGTGAACATCAGGATAAAAATCAGCCTCAGATTTAACTTCCTCGCTGCATATACCGCGTTCACGATCGAATATCTCATCATATACAGTTCCGTAAAGATCGGTAGTGTAGCCGTAATCCATCAGCGCGTGCATGATATGACACTTATAGATAGCTTTGCTTCCTGCAGAGTAACGCAGTATGCTCTCAAGAGTAATAGGATACTTTTCAAGCACCTTCATCGCCATGCGTTTACCAAGGTTCATCCTGCCTTCCGAAGTACGTAGGCACAGGCCTTCCAGACGATCGGGCTTCTGCGGCATATAGCAGAGGATATGTACCTTTCTGCCCCTTTCGCCATCGAAAGCGGAGAACTCTACCGCAGGAACGACATTTACATTATAGCGTTTGCCAAGTACAGCCGCTCTCGATGATGAAGCAAGGCTGTCGTGATCAGTGATAGCCAGATACCGCACATCATCCCTGTCCGCCTGTCTTATGATATCGGATATGCCGAGGGAACCGTCGGAAATGGTGGTGTGACAATGAAGATCTGCTTTCATAAAAAATTCTCCTCATAAGCAAATTTAGCGCAACTGACATCAGTCGCAGGACAGCCCGCTGAAAAGCCAGCAAGTACGGCGGGCACATAAATAGCCATTAAATATTATACACCTTTTAAACGAATAATGCAAGGGTTTTGTGGAAAATTTTTCTTTGTTAAAATATTCAGATAATAATGAAGACTGTATACCAACAAATAAAAGCCCTGCTTATGAGGGCTTTTAGTGGATTATTTATCATTGGGTATCTCAGGGAGCTTAGCAGTTTCACCACGTATCTCATTGATAACATTAAGGAACAGGTTCTGTATAACGCGGTTGAAATCAATGCTGATATCAAGCACCTTGCTCTCAACTGCAAAACCGCCAGCCATGGATTTATGGCCACCACCGCTGCCCACACCGTCCAGTGCCTGCTGAACGATCTGTCCTGCATTTAGTTCATCAAGCTCGGAACGTACAGAGAACTTGAATCCATGCTCCCTACGGGAATATACCACGCAGAATGTAACAACATCGAGGTTAAGTATAAAATCAGAAACCGTAGCAACAAATGCGTCCGCGCAGGTGAAATTAAGGAATGCAAATGCAACACCGTTGTAAATATCGATATTCTTCATCGAATCCACAAAAGCTTCAAGCTCGTCATACTGTATCACACCTGACTGGAAACGACGAATAAGTGCGTTGTTTGCCTTTGGAAACAGATACTTATATATATCGACATCAAGCTCGGACACGCCACGTATAAAATCGTTGGTATCCATCTTCAGGCCATATAACAGTGCGGTAGCCACATCCTGAGGCATGTCTATATTATAAAGACGATAGTAATCTGCTATAATAGTGGAGCAGCTTCCTACGATACGGATATCCTTGTACTTATAACTTTCCGCTTCGCAAAAAACAGGGTGGTGATCGATACATGCGACTTCTTCACCAACGAGGTCGAGTATATTTGAATTACCCTTCTGGGAGTCTACAGTGATGATGTAATCCTCTGCCTTCATACCCTTGAGATCTTCGTCGGTAGTCATTGAGATACCAAGTGCCGCAACCATATCGGCAGTTGCTGTACGCTCAATATGACCATGGTGACAGATGATGGTAGGAATATTGAACTTTCCCAGAAGCACCTGAAGTCCGTAAGCACTGGCAATAGCGTCGGGATCAGGAAAGTTATGGGTCTGGATATAAACACGATGTCCTTTTAACAAGGTGACAAGCTCACTGAGTTTCGGGGGCATTTGTATCTCCTTCTGACGCATCGTTGCGCCGATTTGATAAGTTTGTCATTAAGTAAATAAAGCAATAAAGCAAAATATTTTCACTTTAATAACCCAATATAGATTAATTATAACACATTATCAGCTAATAATCAATAGAAAAGCAAAATAAAATATAGATAAAAATGAGCATTAAAAACTGTTCAAAAAGCCGTGCAACATAGTGCTGACACACTCTTTTGTATTGACAAACCACGTTCTTTATGATAAAATAGCTGATGAAATAAAAAACACCACTCCCGTCCAATGTGTCGTGAGTGGGTTTTGTGCTTACAGAAAAAAGGAGATAACAATGTCGGTCTTTGATATTTTTAAGAAGCTTGAAGCAGAGCGTGCTCCCGAGCCGAGCGGTCCTGTCGAATATATAATAGCAGGCCTGGGAAATCCGGGTACTGAGTATGAAAACACCCGTCACAACATTGGATTTATGACTATAGACACCCTCTGCGAAAAGCACAAGCTGAACTGTAAAAAAGTACGTTTCAAATCACTCACCTGTGATGCGGTCATCAGTGGAAAGCGATGCCTTATAATGAAGCCCACCACCTTTATGAATAACAGTGGTCAAGCTTTGACCGAGGCCATGAGCTTCTATAAAATACCTCCCGAGCGTACTATTATTGTGTACGATGATATCTCACTTGAGCCCGGAAAACTGCGCATACGCAGAAAGGGCAGCGATGGCGGTCATAATGGCATGAAAAGTATAATATACCTCTCAGGTAAGGATACATTCCCTCGCATTAAGATGGGAGTTGGCGCAAAGCCTCATCCCGATTACAGCCTTGCTGACTGGGTGCTTGGTCATTTCAAAAAAGAGGATGGCGAGGCACTGACGCAGTGCATGAACAATGCAGTTCAGTGTATAGAACTTATGGTACAGGATAAAACAAACGAAGCCATGAATAAATTCAATTCCTGATATACGAGGTAACAATGGAATTCTTTTTAAGAGCAGCGGAGAAAAACAACGAATATCTCCGTCTGTGCAAGTATATCGACGAGCATAACCCCCTCCCCGCCCTTGTGACGGGGCTTTCGCACATTCACAAGGCCCATTTCATAAGTGCGCTCCTGTCAAAGACCGAACTGCTGCCTGTTCTTATAATAGCCGAAAGCGAGGGTGAGGCACAGAAGCTTTGCCTTGACATTAATGCCATGTGTGGCAGTGAAAAAGCACTTCTGTATCCCGCTAAGGAGCTTGCCCTCGGCAACTACGAGGCTGCTTCAAGGGAATATGAGCACAAGCGCATCTACGCTCTCAACGCTATGTCGGAGCGAAATTGCGCCGCCGTAATATGCTCTCCGGAGGGGGCGGCACAGCTCACTATACCGCCGGAGGAGCTGAAGAACCGCACCGTATCACTAACAGAGGGCGATGAGGTATCGCAGGAAGAGATAGTACAGCGACTCATTTCTGCAGGATACTACCGTTGCGATATGATCGAGGGCGCAGGTCAGTTTTCTGTGCGCGGAGGTATTATCGACGTCTTCCCTCCAAGTGCGTCTACTCCTTATCGAATCGAACTCTGGGGCGACAGCATAGACAGTATCTCAGAGTTTGATCCAGAATCACAGCGACGTACCGAATCGCTTGAAAGAGTATCCATCTCCCCTGCATCTGAAACACTTTTTGACGCCAGAGAACAGTTATGCGAAAAGATAGAAGCTATCGCTAAAAAACTACGCGGAAAGCACGCAGAAGGCGCAAGAGAAAAGCTGAACGACGATGTAAACAAGCTGCGTGGAGGCGTTGACCTGCACAGCTACGATAAATATTTCCCTCTTTGCTACAACGAGGAAGCTACTATATTCGATTATGCAAACGCAGTGTTTATATGCGAGAACGTTTCGGTGCGTGATGGCTTCAGAGGCGTTGCATTACAACACACAGAGGATCTTAAAATACTTCTTGAGGAACATCATATCTGCAAAGGACTCGACAGATTCATGCTGACAAAAGGTGAATTTCTGTCAGAGCTTGAAGCCCGTGCGGCAGTATATTTCGATACCTTTATACGCGGCGGAGACCTTAAACTTGGAACCATCATCGATTCACAGGGAGCCATACAGACTTCGCCCTGGGGCGGAGAGTACAAGCTGCTTGAGGATGAGTTGCGCGGCTATCTTTCACGCGGATTTGGCTGCATAGTTTTTGCAGGAACAGAGAAAAACGCCAAAACACTTACAGATGATCTTATAGAGGATGGCTTTAATGCGTTGTTCAGTGCATCTCCTTCTGAGCCACTGAACAAGAGGATCATTGTCACACCAGGAACTCTCACAGCGGGTATCGAGTATGTAAACTACAAGCTTGCCGTGTTTACACATACGGCTGTTCACGCCGCAAGAAAGCGTATCCCCAAAAAGAAAAAGGGCGAAGAGATACGCTCGCTTGCGGATATCTCTATCGGTGATCTTGTTGTACACTATTCCCACGGCATCGGAGTTTTTGAAGGAGTGCACAAGATTGAAAACGCAGGTGTATCTAAAGATTATATCCGTATCCGCTACGCAGGAAAGGATGTGCTCCATGTACCTGTTACCCAGCTTGACCTTGTATCACGATATATCGGTACAGGCGACGCATCCACTGTAAAGCTAAACAAACTGAACTCCGAACAGTGGCAGAAATCCAAAGCAAAGGCAAAAGCCGCAGCTAAGGAAATGGCGGCTGAACTTATCGAGCTTTACTCCAAGCGAATGAGAAGCAAGGGCTTTGAATTCCCTGAGGACGACTCCATGCAGGAAGATTTCGAGGCGCATTTCAGCTATATCGAAACCGACTCACAGCTCCGCTGTATCGACGAGATAAAAGCTGATATGCAGAAGCCTGTCCCTATGGAAAGACTACTCTGCGGTGACGTTGGCTTCGGAAAGACCGAAGTTGCGCTGCGTGCCGCATTCAAGTGCATCGAAGCAGGCAAACAATGCGCACTGCTGGTACCTACCACTGTACTTGCATGGCAGCATTTCCAGACAGCCATGAAGCGTATGGAAGCGTTCCCCGTGAATGTTGCGCTTCTTTCACGTCACAAGTCCCCCTCAGAGCAGAAAGAAATACTCAGAGGACTTAAAAGCGGCAGGATAGATCTTCTGATCGGCACCCACCGTATAATACAGGATGATATAAAATTCAAGGATCTGGGGCTTGCAATAATCGACGAGGAGCAGCGTTTCGGCGTTGCGCATAAAGAGAAATTCAAGGAAGCGTTCGCAGGAGTGGATGTACTCACCCTTTCCGCAACACCGATCCCCCGTACTCTTAACATGGCGATGAGCGGTATCCGCGACATGAGCGTCCTTGACGAGCCGCCTCAGGACAGACAGCCGATATCCTCTTATGTCCTTGAGCATGACTGGGGAGTTATCGCACAGGCGATACTGAAAGAGCTTCGCCGTAACGGCCAGGTGTACTATATCCACAACAGGATAGAATCCATCTACGGTTGTGCCGAAAGTCTGAAAAAGCTTATCCCCGAGGCGCGTATCGGTGTAGCGCATGGTAAAATGAGTGAAGAACAGGTACTTGAAATATGGCGACAGCTTCTCGACGGCGAGCTTGATGTTCTTGTATGCACCACCATCATCGAAACGGGCGTTGACGTTCCTAACGTGAATACTCTTATAATAGAAAACGCAGATTATATGGGACTAGCACAGCTCCATCAGTTGCGTGGCAGAGTCGGCAGAACGAACAAGCGCGCCTACGCATATTTTACCTTTAAGCGCGGAAAGGTGCTCTCAGAGATATCCCAGAAGCGTCTTGACGCAATCAGAGAGTTCACGCAGTTCGGCAGCGGATTCAGGATCGCGCTGCGCGACCTGGAGATACGCGGTGCAGGTAACATTCTGGGGGCGAGCCAGTCGGGACACCTTGCTAATGTAGGATACGATATGTATCTACAGCTTCTTGGAGAAGCTGTACGTGAGGAACAGGGCGAAGTGGATGTTCACAAGGAGGAATGTCTTGTAGATATCCATATCGATGCGTTTATCCCCGAAAGCTATATCTCAAATCAGGCGCAGCGTGTGGACTGCTACCGCAAGATAGCACGCATCCAGACCGAGGAGGACAGCTTTGACATAACCGATGAGCTTATAGACCGCTACGGTGAACCCCCGAAGTCGGTACTTGGACTTATCGATGTAGCAAGGCTCCGTAACACGGCTTCCTCGGTTAACATCACAGAAATAACGCAGGTAGGTGATCTGCTGAAGTTCTTTATCTCAAAATTCGAGATGCAGCGGATCGCTGCTGTTTCAGAAAAGCTTGGAAGCAGGCTGAAGCTTGAAACGATGGGCAAGCCGCACATAGCCGTTAAGCTTTCCAAAGGCGACAAGCCGCTGGATATAATGAGAACAGTGATAACCTCAATGAGCGAGGCCCAATAAAAAATAACCTGAGAACGATAAATTCTCAGGTTATTTTCATATTCTAATAAATCATCATCTGTTGAGGATAAGCTTTGTCAGCTCAACGGGATCAACGATGGTGTCGCCCTTGTATACACGCATATTACCGGAAGCAATCTCGTCGATGAGGATAACCTCGCCGTTGTTGTAACCGAACTCGAACTTGATATCCCAAAGGTCAAGACCGATAGTCTTAAGATCGTCAGCAACGATCTTTGTGATCTTGAGTGTCTGCTCCTTCATGCTGTTGAACATCTCGGGAGTCATAACGCCGAGAACTGCGAGACCCTCGCTTGTTACCAGCGGATCGCCCTTTTCGTCGTTCTTGAATGTGCACTCAACGTAACCATCCTCGATCACTGTGCCGTCCTTGATATATTCGCCATATCTGCGGATAAAGCTGCCTGTTGCAACAAGGCGGCAGATTACCTCCAGACCGTGGCCGAAAACTGTTGCGGGAAGAACCTCCATTGTCGCTTCATCAACATTGGCGCTTACATAATGTGTCTTGACGCCTGCTTTTTTCAGCATCTCAAAATAATAAACGGATGTCTGAAGATTTGCCTTGCCGATGCCATCGATTGTAAGACCTACGGTATTCTCTCCGGGATCAAACACGCCGTCCTTGCCTGTGCAGTCATCCTTGAACTTCAGCATTACGTTGCCGTTTTCAAGCTTGTAAACGTCCTTTGTTTTGCCTGTGTAGATTTTCTCCATAACAATTCTCCTTTTTTGTTTTACGGATTTCTTTGGGTGGATTTTATCCTATTAAATTTTAATACGAAAGCTCTAGTTTGTCAAGGTGTTTTTGACATTTTTTTATAACAATCCTGCATTTTTTAAAAATTACCATGATGTTATGTCCACAAGCACAAACGCTTTGGTCATTTTATATATGTCTGAACCGATCCACACAGACGGAGAGCGGTATTCAATCAGCTTCCGAGTCTGATCCTGAAATCCCCGTAGCCGAAATCGGTAAGCTTTGAAAAAGTGCCATCCACCGACCTTTTCCAGATATTCGGCAGTGCCATACCGTTGAATGTGTTGTTTTTACAGGTAGAGTATATCGCCATATCACCAAAGAGCAGGATATCGCCCTCACTGAGCGGAGTCTTAAAGCTGTAATCGCCTGTGACATCTCCTGCAAGGCAGGTAGGTCCAGCTAGACGGTATGTATATCCGCCATCGCTTCCCTTCTCTGCACCGTACAAAGGAGGTGTATACGGCATTTCGATCACATCAGGCATGTGGCAGGCTGCGCTGACATCGTGTATAGCGATCGTACTACTGCCATTTGTAACGATATCCAGAACACGGGTCGCAAGATATCCCGCATTGAGTGCAACCGCCTCCCCGGGCTCGAGATAGACTTCAAGGCTCCATTTGTCCTGCGCATATTTTATGAGCTTTTCAAGGCGAAGGATATCATAATCGTCACGTGTGATGTGATGACCGCCGCCCATGTTCAGCCACTTCATTTTTGGTAGTATATCTCCGAACTTTAGTTCAACAGCTTCAAGCGTTTTTTCAAGCGCATCGGAATCCTGCTCGCAAAGCGTATGGAAATGCAGACCATCAAGCAGACCGATAAGCTCATCTGTCATCTGAGCATCCCATGCAGCACGTGTAACTCCTAAGCGGCTGCCTGTGGCACAGGGATCGTATATCTCGTGTCCCTCCTGAGTGGAACATTCGGGATTTATACGCAGTCCAATACTTTTTCCGCGTTGCTTTGCTTTTGCGCCAAACTTTTTAAGCTGATTAGCCGAATTGAATACGATATGATCGGCATATTCGAGAATCTCATCAAGATCTTCGTCACGGTAAGCGGCACAGAACACATGAACTTCTTTATCGGGCATCTTCTCTGCCCCGAGGCGCGATTCATACAGGCCGCTCGCCTCGGTACCCGTGAGATATTCCGATATCAGAGGATAAAAATCATAATTAGAAAAAGCTTTCTGCGCAAGAAGTATCTTACAGCCTGTGTTTTTCATTACTGAAGCGAGTATCTCACAGTTTCTGCGGAGTGCTGCTTCATCGATGATGTAACATGGCGTCGGAAGCTGCGAGAACAGCTCGAAAGGAGTTTTACCGTCAAGCGAGCGGAACTGCGGTCGGTTATCTGTAATTCTATCCATCAGTCCACCAAAACAGGATCGTGATCCTCACGGCGAGGAAGTCCGTACATGTCGAGGGCGTCAAGGAACGGATCGGGATCGAACTCCTCCACCGTGTAAACACCAGCCTTGTTCCACTTGCCTGTCAACAGCATAAGCGCACCGCACATAGCAGGAACGCCCGTGGTATAGCTGATAGCCTGGCTCTCTACCTCACGATAGCACTCCTGATGATCGCATACGTTGTAGATATAGTAGGTCTTGTCCTTGCCATCCTTTTTGCCTGTGAAGATACAGCCGATATTCGTCTTGCCGTGTGTACGGGGACCGAGGCTTGCAGGATCGGGAAGTAATGCTTTGAGGAACTTGATAGGAACGATCTCCTGACCCTCAAAATTTATCGGAGTCGTGGAAAGCATACCAACATTCTCAAGGCACTTCATGTGGGTGAGATAGCTCTGTCCGAAGGTCATGAAGAAGCGGATACGCTTTACCTCGGGGATGTTAAGCGCCAGTGACTCGATCTCCTCGTGATGCAGCAGATACATATCCTTCTGACCTACGCAATCAAACTCATACTCACGCTTGATGCTCATAGCAGGTATCTCTACCCAGTGTCCGTCCTCCCAGTAGCTTCCAGGCGCAGATACCTCACGCAGATTTACCTCGGGATTGAAATTAGTTGCAAATGCGTAGCCGTGGTCGCCGCCGTTGCAGTCAAGGATATCGATAGTGTCGATAGTGTCGAACTCATGCTTCTTGGCATAAGCACAGTACGCCTGTGTTACTCCCGGATCAAAGCCGCAGCCAAGCAGTGCGGTAAGCCCTGCCTTTTCAAACTTCTCACGATATGCCCACTGCCAGCTATAATCAAAATATGCGGAAAAGCCCTGCTCCTCACAACGCTTTTCGTAAATTGCACGCCACTCGGGATCGTCTGTGTCCTCGGGCTCGTAGTTTGCCGTATCCATATAGTTTACGCCGCAGGCAAGGCAGGCGTCCATGATGGTGAGATCCTGATAAGGAAGTGCGATATTCATAACAAGATCGGGCTTGTAGCTGTTGATGAGTTCAATAAGCTGCTGAACATCATCTGCATCCACCTGTGCCGTTGTCACTTTTGTGGATGTCTTTCCCTCAAGCTCCTTTGCGAGGGCATCGCACTTTGATTTTGTTCTGCTTGCTATGCAAAGCTCAGTGAACACCTCGCTTACCTGACAGCACTTTCTTATTGCAACATTGGCTACTCCACCGCAGCCGATAACTAATACTCTGCTCATTGTTATATTCTCCTTTTAATCATTTTCTGTTCTTAAGTAATGCAAGCATAAGCTCTCTCAGAGTCTTGCAGGCAAGCGCTGTGCTTGCACCGCTCTGGTCGAGCATCGGTGCAAGCTCGTTGATATCTGCGCCAACCACTTTTCCCTGACATACTGTTTCTATCGCTGACAGAAGCTGAGGGAAGCTTATTCCACCCGCCTCGGGTGTGCCTGTGCCGCTGAAATACGCAGGATCCACACAATCGAGATCTATGGTAAAGTAGATCGGCTTGCCGCTCAAGCTGTTGAGGGTCTCCGCCAGACCGTCAAGGGTGAATTTATGCATATCGGTATGCTCGTCTGCAAATCGGAACTCCTCACGGTCGCCGCTTCTTATGCAGAACTGATGTATCCTGCCGTCGCCTATGATATCGTGACAGCGGCGCATTACGCAGGCGTGGCTCAGCCTTGCACCGAGGTAATCGTCACGCAGATCGGCGTGAGCATCAAGATGAATGATATGCACATCGGGATATTTCTTCTGAACTGCCCGAAAAGCACCAAGCGTCACGAGATGCTCTCCTCCGACAAGGAGCGGAAGCTTTCCGTCCGAAAGTATCTGCTCTGCCCTGTCCTCGATATCGGAAAGTGCAGACTCTGCCGAACCGAAGCAAAGCTCAATATCTCCGCTGTCGAATATACGGTAATCTGTGAGATCCTCGTCCTGATACGGAGAATAGGTTTCTATCCCGTAGCTTTCATGACGTATAGCAGATGGTCCGAAGCGCGCACCCGGACGATAGCTTGTGGTTGAATCGAAAGGCGCACCGAAAAGAACAAGCTCTGCATCCGTATATTCGCTCTCACAGCCTATAAAGGTCTCAATATTTTTACTAAGCATATTACTCTACCTCCTCAAGCATTTTTTCAAGGAAAGCAGGCAGATAAAATGCGCCCACATGAAGCTTTGTTGTGTAGTATTTAGTTCCGAGATTGTATGACAGCCATCTCTGTGCGTCAAGATCATCGATCGGATGATACTTCTTGCTTGCAAAGCCGAAAAGCCAGTAGCCTGCCGCATAAGTCGGGATATGTGCCTGATAAACCCGGCTTATGGGGAATGTACTTACTATGCGCTTATGACTTCTCTGCATCGCCTCGGCGTCATGCTTGTAAAAGGGGCTTCCCTGCTGGTTCACCATTATACCGTCCTCTCGCAGTGCGTTGTAGCATATTCCGTAGAATTCCCTTGTAAAGTAACCCTCGGACGGTCCGAAAGGATCGGTGGAATCAACTATGATAAGATCGTACTCATCCTTGCTTCTTCTTATAAAACGCAAGGCATTGTCAAAATAGATATGCACTCGGCTGTCGTCAAGACGGCAGGCATTCTCGGGGAGGTATGCACGGCAGGCTTCGATAACCTCGGGATCCATTTCAACGAGGTCTATTCGGCGCACGCTGTCATAACGGGTTAGCTCCTTAACAACGCCTCCGTCACCTGCGCCGATAACCAGAACATCCCTCACGTTGGGATGCACTGACATAGGCACATGGGTTATCATTTCATCATAGATGAACTCGTCACGCTCTGTAAGCATTACGTTGCCGTCAAGCGCAAGCACTCTGCCGAACTCGGGGGTATCGAAGATATCGATCTGCTGATAGTCCGTCTTTTTAGAATAAAGATGCCTTTTGACTTTTATGCTGTGTTTAACATCGGGAGCATGATACTCACTGAACCATAATTCCAACTATGTCTACCTCCTTACACAAGAACATTTATATTCTGTATCTCGGGATCCTCGGGGCCTGTCATGGAGCATCCCTTTATCCTTGCGTACTCAATATAGTCAAGGATGTCTGCCGTAATGCGCTCACCGGGAGCAAGTATCGGAATTCCGGGAGGATAGCACATGACGAACTCACTGCAGACGCAGCCCACGCTGTCACGCAGCGGAACGCTCTTTTTCTTTGCATAGAACGCCTCCTGCGGACTGGAGACCACCTCGGGATCGATGTACTCCTGACTTAGCAGTCCGCTGCTGTCGGTCTGGTAGCGGCGGCGTATCTCGGCAAGTGCGCTTACAAGTCGCTCCAGCTCCTGCGGACGGTCGCCGATGGAAAGATACGCAAGGATATTTCCGATATCTCCGAATTCTATCTGGATATCGTACTCATCACGGAGGATGTCATAGACCTCGATTCCCGCAAGACCGATATCACGGGTGTGAACACTGAGCTTTGTGGGGTCAAAATCGAAAATGGAATTACCGTTTACAAGCTCACGTCCGAATGCGTAATATCCACCGATGGCATTTATCTCCTCACGTGCATAGTCTGCCATATTGATTACCTTTGCAAACACCTCTCTTCCACGTAGGACGAGGTTACGCCTGCTTATATCAAGGCTGGACATAAGAAGATAGCTGCCCGAAGTTGTCTGGGTGAGGTTTATTATCTGCCTTACATGACCCTCGCTGACGTTAGGTCCGATGAGCAGCAGGCTGGACTGGGTAAGACTTCCGCCGCTCTTGTGCATGGAAACAGCCGCCATATCAGCACCTGCTGCCATCGCTGAAACAGGCATATTATCTCCGAAATAGAAATGCGTGCCGTGCGCCTCGTCGGCAAGGCAGTACATCCCTGCATCATGCGCCATCTTTACGATAGAACGCAGATCGCTGCACACACCGTAATATGTAGGATTATTAACAAACACTGCCACTGCATCGGGATTTTCAGCGATAGCCTTTGCGACCTGCTCCCTCTGCATTCCAAGCGAGATGCCAAGCCTGTGATCCACCTCGGGATTCACATAAACAGGCACAGCACCGCAAAGAACAAGTGCATTGATTACGCTCCTGTGAACGTTTCGTGGCATGATTATCTTGTCGCCACGCTTACAGGTGGACAGCACCATGCTCTGGACTGAGCTTGTGGTACCTCCTACCATAAGGAAAGCGTGAGCTGCACCGAATGCATCAGCAGCAAGCATCTCTGCCTCATGTATTACCGAAACAGGATGACACAGGTTGTCAAGCGGCTTCATGCTGTTTACATCAACGGCAACGCACTGTTCGCCAAGAAACGCAGTAAGCTCGGGGTTTCCTCTGCCGTGCTTATGCCCGGGGACATCAAAAGGCACTACACGCATCTGACGGAATGTCTGCAACGCTTCGTAGATAGGAGCGCTGTTCTGATCGAGTAAAGTTCTTTCTTCCATACTACACCTCGCAAAAACAAAAAACGCAAGCCATTATCACACAGCTTGCGTTCAATACCAATATCAGAACATGATACATCCGGATATCACAGACTTATACCATAAATCAGCCTTGACATCGGGATCGGGTACAGGGTACTCAGAGTCTATATAGCAACAATACTTTTACTACTCTTATTGACCATTTCACAAGTCTGCGCGATAAGCGCATTTCGGTTATGAAGTAACCAACTTATAAAATTGAGCTTTTAACTCAATCAATAAGGCGACAGTGCCGCCAATCGGCAGTGGACCCGGCTGTCCGTATGGCCTTGACTCAGGAGAGTGGTCCGTAAGAATCGCTGTTAAGACTCTGACAGGGCCTGCCCTGTCTTCGAGCTAACATGTTAGCACATCTGCGAATTAAAGTGCCGCAGACTGAATAGATTTAGTATACAACATAAAGGGACATTTTGTCAAGTACTTTTTAAAAATTTTCATGCTCTGATACAAATAATACTATATTATACGGAAAGAAACGCCACATCATCACTTATTTAGCCTAAAAATAATTCATTGATTTAAATTATCAAAACAAATTAGGAAAAAACTATTGTCAAAATCGACATAATATGCTATAATATATACAAGTGTTTGCACATTTTATATATTACTAGGAGGTAAATATGGCTAAATTGATGCTCGGCAACCAGGCTGTTGCCAGAGGATTATACGAAGCGGGCGTAACGGTAGTATCCAGTTACCCCGGAACACCCAGTACAGAGATCACGGAGTTTGCATCTACATATCCCGAGGAAGTAATGCATACCGAATGGGCTCCTAATGAAAAGGTTGCCTGCGAAACAGCAGTAGGTGCTGCCATCGCAGGTGCACGCTCTTTTACAGCTATGAAGCACGTTGGTCTCAACGTTGCAGCAGATCCTATGTTCACAGCGTCCTACACAGGCGTTACGGGCGGTATGGTCATCGCTGTTGCAGACGATCAGGGTATGCACTCATCCCAGAATGAGCAGGATTCCCGCCACTATGCTATGGCAGCAAAGATCCCGATGCTGGAGCCCTCGGACAGTGGCGAGTGCAAGGATTTCACAAAGCTTGCTTATGATATCAGTGAGCAGTTCGACACACCTGTACTTCTGCGCCTTTCCACAAGAGTATCCCACTCCCAGAGCAAGGTAGAGGAGCTTGAGCGTGTTGAAAAGCCTCTCCCCACTTACGAGAAGAACATTGCAAAATATGTTATGATGCCTGCCTTTGCAAAGGCTAAGCACGTTGTTGTAGAGGAGCGTACCGCAAAGCTTATCGAATACGCTGAGACCTCGCCCCTCAACACTGTTGAGATGAACGATACAAAGATCGGCGTTATCACCGCAGGTATCGCTTATCAGTATGCAAAGGAAGCCCTCGGCAATAGCGCAAGCTATCTCAAGCTTGGTATGGTATATCCCCTGCCCGTGAAGCTTATAAAGGATTTCGCCGCAAAGGTAGACAAGCTGTATGTTATAGAGGAGCTTGACGATTTCCTCGAGACACACTGCCGCAAGATCGGTCTTGATCCTATCGGCAAGGATAACTTCACTCTGCTTGGCGAGTACTCCCAGACCTATCTGCGTGAGAAGATCCTCGGCGAGAAGAACGACTATACAGAGTTCGGCGAGAACGTTCCTGTTCGTCCTCCTGTTATGTGTGCAGGATGTCCCCACAGAGGCGTATTCTATACTCTCAAGAAACTCGGAGTTATGGTAAGCGGAGATATCGGCTGCTATACCCTCGGTGCTGCTGCCCCCCTGCAGGCGATGGACTCCACCGTATGTATGGGTGCTTCCATCAGCGGTCTGCATGGCTTCAACAAGGCACGCAAGGGCGAATTCGAGGGCAAGGCAGTTGCTGTCATCGGCGACTCCACCTTCATCCACAGCGGTATCACAGGTCTTATCAATATCGCTTACAACAGGAGCAATTCCACTGTCATCGTACTGGACAACTCCATCACAGGTATGACAGGTCACCAGAACAACCCCGCTAACGGCAAAAACATCCATGGCGACCCTGCAAGCGCAGTTGATCTTGAATCCCTTATCAGAAGCATCGGAATCAACCGTGTTACAGTTGTTGATCCCGGAAATCTTGCAGAAGTTGAAAGCGTTCTCAAGACAGAGCTCGCCGCAGAGGAGCCCAGTGTTATCATAACAAGAAAGCCTTGCGCACTGCTCAAAACGGTTAAGCATAAGCCCCCCTTCAGGATCGACGCCGATAAGTGCAAGTCCTGCAAGGCTTGTATGAAGATCGGCTGCCCCGCTATCTCTATGACCGGCGGAAAGGCTAAGATCGACAATACACTGTGCGTCGGATGCGGTCTGTGCACACAGATGTGCAAGTTCGGCGCTATCGAAGAATAAGGGAGGAAACTAACATGGCTACAAAATCAATCATGCTTGTCGGCGTGGGCGGTCAGGGTACCCTCCTTGCCAGCAGGATCTTAGGTAATACACTTCTCGCTCAGGGCTTTGATGTAAAGGTCAGTGAGGTTCACGGAATGTCCCAGAGAGGCGGCTCCGTTGTTACATATATCAAATACGGCGAAAGCGTTTACTCTCCTGTTATAGAAAAGGGAGAGGCTGATGTTATCGTATCCTTTGAGGTACTTGAAGCCGCTAGATGGCTGCCTTACCTCAAAAAAGGCGGCAAGCTTATCACCAACACACAGCAGATAGAGCCCATGCCTGTTATCACAGGTGCTATGGAGTATCCCTCTGATATCGTAGAGAAGATCAAGACAAAGGATATCGACATCATCGCACTTGACGCACTTTCACTCGCAGAGGAGGCAGGCTCTGCAAGAGCTGTGAACGTTGTTCTGATGGGCGTGCTTTCCACAATGATGGACTTCCCTGCCGAAACATGGAAAACAGCACTTGAAGAATGTGTTCCCGCCAAAGCACTTGAGATCAACCGCAAAGCATTCGCACTCGGCGAAGGTCTTAAGATGTGATCTGAACAAAATTGTCTGAAAGGGCGCTCTTCCCTGCGCCCTACATATAAAACAAAAGGAGAATTCCCATGAAGTATTTCAAGCCAGAGATCGAATGTGCCCCCCGCCACGAGCTGGAAGCACTGCAGTCTTTCCGTCTTTCTCAGCAGATCAGACGTGTTTACGACAACGTAAAGCCTTACCGCGAGAAGATGGATGCCGCAGGTGTAAAGCCTGAGGACATCAAGTCCATCAAAGATCTCAGCAAGCTGCCCTTTACAGTCAAGCAGGATCTGCGCGACAACTACCCCTATGGTATGTTCGCAACACCCTTAAGCGATGTTGTCAGGATCCATGCTTCCTCGGGTACAACAGGAAAGCAGACAGTTGTTGGCTATACCCAGAATGATATCGACATCTGGGCCGAATGTGCAGCAAGAGCACTTGCTTCCTGTGGCGGTGATAACAATGATTTCGTTCACGTTTCCTATGGCTATGGTCTGTTTACAGGTGGTCTTGGTATGCACTACGGTGCCGAAAAACTGGGTGCGACTGCTATCCCTGCTTCTGCAGGCAACAGCCAGCGTCAGCTTGAAATGTTCAGAGATTTTGGCTCCACTATCGTTTGCATGACCCCCTCCTATGCTATCAGCCTTATCGAGCTTATGAATGAGATCGGAATGAGCAAGGATGACCTCAAGCTTAAGGCAGGCGTTTTCGGCGCCGAGCCCTGGACCGAGGAAATGCGTCACGAGATCGAAGAAGGTCTCGGCATCAAGGCTTATGACATCTATGGACTTTCCGAGATCATGGGTCCCTCTGTTTCCTGCGAATGCGAATACCAGTGCGGTATGCACATCTGCGAGGATCACTTCATTCCCGAGATCATTGATCCCGACACCCTTGAAGTACTTCCCGAGGGCGAACAGGGTGAGCTTGTGTTCACCTGCATCACCAAGGAGGCTCTCCCCCTCATCCGCTACAGAACAAGGGATATCGCTACACTCGTATACGAACCCTGCAAGTGCGGCAGAACTCACGCAAGAATGCTCAAGCCACAGGGCAGAACCGATGATATGCTCATCATCCGCGGCGTAAACGTATTCCCCTCCCAGATTGAGTCCGCACTGCTCAGTGTTGACAACAAGGCAACAAACTACCTGCTGGTGGTTGACAGAGTAAACAATCTCGACACTATCGAAGTGCAGCTTGAAATGCGTGATGATATGTTCACCGACAACATCAAGGATGTTGAGGCATATAAAAAGAAGCTCAAGGCAGCTATTGATTCTGCTATCGGCGTAGGCGTTACTATCAAGCTTCTCGAGCCGAAATCCCTTGCACGTTCCATGGGTAAGGCAACACGCTGCATTGATAATCGCAAGATAAAGAACAAGTTCACAAAACGATGAGGGAGGTATTCAAATGTTAAACCAGATTTCTGTTTTTGTTGAAAACAAGGCAGGCAGACTCGCTTCTGTCATGAAGATCCTCACGGATAACAACATTGATATCCGCGCTCTGACGATTGCCGATACAACTGATTTCGGTATCGTAAGACTTGTAGTTAAGGATGCCGAAAATGCACTCAATATCCTTAAGGACAACGGCTGTTCTGCTACTATCACTCAGGTAGTTGCTTTCAGCGTTCCCGATCAGCCCGGTGGGATGTACTCAGTGATCGACGCTTTTGAAGAAGCAGGTATCAATATCGAATACTGCTATTCTCTCGTCACCTATAAAGAAGGCTCAGCAAGTGCTATCGTGCGTGTTGCCGATAACGCCAAGGCAGTCGAGGTACTTAATGCTAAGGGCATCAAGCTTATCTCCGAGGATGAGATCTGATTCCCTCATCATTACCTATAATTAAATAACAAAACAGCGGAGTCTGACTTTGTTCAGATTCCGCTGTTCTTTCGTTATGTCCAGAGATACTAATTGCGAGCGTTTGCAATAAAAAAACCGCCCTTCGGACGGTTTTTTTATATGGTGATCTCGTCGGGATTCGAACCCGAGACACCCGCATTAAAAGTGCGATGCTCTACCAGCTGAGCTACGAGACCAATGCTATCAAATCAACAGCATTAATATTATATCAAAAAGAGTAGACTTTGTCAAGGCTTTTTTAATAAAAAGTTGACATAAATAATCAATTCCCGCCGCAAACACATCTTAAATGGGGCTTGCGGCGGGAATCCTATTATTTTTTCTTTTTACCGATCAAAACAATTGCAGTTACTATACCTGCTGCAGCCAGTGCAACACCTGCTGCGGCAGCTGCAATCGGAAGGATCAGCTTTTTACGACTCAGCTTTTCATCAACAAGCGTCTTGTCATAGTACAAAGGAATTATATCCTTTGCTTCAGGAGTGATCTTTTCGATAGGTTCTTCCTCTGCGGGAGTTTCCTCTGCCTCGGACTCGGGTTCCTCAAATGTCGGGAACACGCTCTCCATCGGTTCTTCCTCGGGAGTTTCTTCCTCTGCGGGAGTTTCCTCTGCTTCGGGCTCGGGTTCCTCAAATGTCGGGAATGCACTCTCCATCGGTTCTTCCTCAGTAGTTTCTTCCACCTCTGCGGGAGTTTCCTCTGCTTCGGGCTCGGGTTCCTCAAATGTCGGGAACACGCTCTCCATCGGTTCTTCCTCGGGAGCATCTTCTTCCTCTGCGGGAGTTTCCTCTGCTTCGGGCTCGGGTTCCTCGAATGTCGGGAATGCGCTCTCCATCGGTTCTTCCTCAGGAGTTTCTTCTACCTCAACGGGAGTTTCCTCTGCCTCGGGCTCGGGTTCCTCGAATGTCGGGAATGCGCTCTCCATCGGCTCTTCCTCGGGAGCATCTTCTTCCTCTGCTGGAGTTTCCTCTGCCGCGGGCTCGGATTCCTCGAATGTCGGGAATGCGCTCTCCATCGGTTCTTCCTCAGTAGTTTCTTCCACCTCTGCTGGAGTTTCCTCTGCCTCGGGCTCGGGTTCCTCAAACGTCGGGAATGTGCTCTCCATCGGTTCTTCCTCGGGAGTTTCTTCTTCCTCAACGGGAGTTTCCTCTGCCTCGGACTTGGGCTCCTCGAATGTCGGGAATGCGCTCTCCATCGGTTCTTCCTCAGGAGTTTCTTCTTCCTCAACGGGGGTTTCCTCTGCCTCGGACTCGGGTTCCTCGAATGTCGAGAACGTGTTCTCCATCGGTTCTTCCTCAGTAGTTTCTTCTTCCTCAACGGGAGTTTCCTCTGCCTCGGGCTCGATTTTCTCGAATGTCGGGAACACGCTCTCCATCGGTTCTTCCTCGGGAGTTTCTTCTACCTCAACGGGAGTTTCCTCTGCTTCGGGCTCGATTTCCTCGAATGCGGGTTCCTCAAATGTCGGGAATGTGTTCTCCATCGTCTGTTCCTCGGGAGTTACTACAGCAACTTCTGTATGTTCTTCTACTTCAGGAACCGCCATACCAAACAACGGAATGATAGTATCCTCTGTTGATTCAGTTTCAACTGTATCATCTGCATCATCGGATGCCTCATCTTCATCCACATATAACGGAATATCTGTCAGATCTGCAACAGCTTCTTCTGTCACACTGTAAGTAGCTACACACTCCTCCGAAGCGTCATCATCATCTTTATACAACGGAACGGTTATCGGTTCAGGTCGTTCAGTCTGCTCAGGTATAACCACTACAGGCTCTTCGCTCTCTGTCATCTCAGTTACAGGAGTATCCTCAGCCACAGGCATTTCGCTCATGACAGGCTCGGTGATCTCTTCATATTCGTCTAAAGCGTCACCGCTCGGATATG
Organism: Oscillospiraceae bacterium; assembly: GCA_045540255.1. Lineage (GTDB taxonomy): Bacteria > Bacillota > Clostridia > Oscillospirales > Ruminococcaceae > CAG-115. The sequence continues at coordinate 120,281 of JAZQGZ010000084.1, forward strand.
TTACCTCAGCAGAGTCAAATGTAACACTTCCTCTTTCTACAGTAACCCTTGCAATATGCTCGCCATCAGCAAGTCCCTCAGTACGCCAGAAAACCTCTCGCGCCTCTGTATCGGGAATCAGCTTATCTTCAGCTACCCTGACTCCGTCGATCTCGACCGATACCGATGTACCCTCAAGATGATTAGGACCGAGCAAGGCAATTCCGGTGCCGTTGAAAGCGATCTCAACAACCGCACCCTCATTACCCGTAGTACTGGTGCGTTTATAATTATTGAAACTTCCCATTGTATTGAAGCTCCAATCGCCTTTATAGCTCATATTGGCATCGGTGCAATCATAACGATGAACATATTTTGCTGCACACTTTGCAGGCTCTACCTTAACGTATGTAAAGAAATTATTATCATAGCTGCTGAATAATGCCGCGCGTCCCGCCGCCTGATGCACGATACCCATAGCGTCACAATCGACATACGCAACAAGCTGACCGTTTACCCACGCCCTGATAATACCGCCAACAGCCTCGACCTTTAACACATTATTTTCAAGCAAAGGTACTGTGCCAACCTTGATGGCCTTCTGATTCTTATTAAGCTTCCATGTTCCATCCGCAAAAAGCTGTAACCACCATCCGCAGGATCCGTTATATCTTACACCACATCCGGCATAACATTCCTCGGGACGGACACACTCAGTAAGAAGCACTTCACAGGTAACTGAATAATTGTACCATCTGTCATCACCGAAACAGGTCGTAGGCTTTGGTGTGAGGCCCCACTCCTCTGCCCTTAATTCCTCGGTGATCTTCTGACAAAGCATATTTCCACCGATTCCGATAACCTCAAATGCACCACCCTGATCGGTAGTATAAAGCGGCGCACCGCCACGCGATGACAGGAAATTCTCGTTAAACTGAGGATATGTGAAATCATCCTCGTATGGCAACTGCATAACGCGTTCTTCTTCGGACATCTCAGGCTGAGAGCAATCGGGACGTCTCTTTTTTAGGGTCGATACAGTAACCATGGAGTATGGCTTAACCGTAACGCTGTAACTGCCAGTTTCATCCCATATAAAAGGCGTGACAGTATCTATCTTCTTGAAATAATTCTCATCATAGCTGCCGCTGTCAGGACCTCTTGTTTCCCATACATCAACGGGTGCTGACAGATTTTTGAGATTCTTTACCTCGATGTTATAGGTTATAGGCTCAGATGTGGTATTGGTGATCACCATACTGTAATCGCCTGTTTCATGATTGCAGGCAGTCATATAGCTGTAAACAGCATCCACTATTGCATGACCGTCGCCGCCGATCTTGCCGTCACCTGCACACGCTGAATCTACGAAAGACCAGCCCCTAATAAAGAACTGCGAGAAATGCAGTGCCATAAAATAGCCACTGTCAAGCATATAAAAGCCGCTCCAAGGCTCATTTGCCATGATAAGCTGCTTCTGATAGTAGGTCGCTCCGTCATAGAAAGCTGCAACAACAGGCTGGAACTCATGCAAGGTCATTCCACCCTGAGGATACATAGTAATAATGCGATTTGCAATATCCAATACGCCGTTTATATCAGAAAGACCGCTTCCTGTGCCATCATAACGATAAGTACCCTGCGCATAGCTCATAGGCGCGCTTGCTTCAGCAAACCACGCTTCCTTACCCCAGCATTTTATAAGTTCCTGCACCTGCGGCGTCGAATGGCTGGTATAGTGGCTGGCAACAACATCCACAGAAGCGAGAAGCTCACCGTCGCCAAGCATTTTACGCGCTGTCACCCAATTAGCCTCCTCGTCGGAAGCCACTACCTTGATCCTGCTGAAATCATAAGGAGTGTTATCATCACGCTTAAGTGCCTGTGAAAGATATTTGATCCAGTCTATATCAATAGTGCGCTCATTACGGTTGGCACTCACATAGTCAAACTCAAGTCCATAGGTCTCATAGGCGGAAACAAGCGTCTGCTTGTACCACTTATAGCGTGCCTCCATATCGTCCGCAGAGTCTGTGACCCAACGTGGCTCGCTCCACCAGAGCATATCAAGCGTAAGAGCGGGATTGATACGCTTAGCATCTGCGGCAAGCCGGAAACCGGCACCACGGGTAACATTCGCTTTTTCATCCGCGAATCGCATGACACAGGGTTCCGTACCAGATGACGAATTGACATCAGATCCCATTTCGATCTTCAAATGAGAAACAGCAAGACCATCCTTGCCGAATATATAATTCATTATCTCATTATAACGCTTAGGATGCTGCGCCTTGTAATCGAGAAGCAGACGTGATGTATTGTTGGCGCTGACCATACCAAGGCCACGCCAGCGGGTATTAGCTGCAAGAGATGCTGTACTACCATCGATAACTACCTGTTTGGTATTTTCTTTAGCATTTTCGGTGCCATTATCAGGTGCTGCTTCGAAAATGGAATCAAATATATCAAAACCCATTGAAATACCTCTTATCAGTTATTTTGAAAGACTCATATATTAATTTTACTATATTTAGCCAACATTGTCAATAACAAATTATCTATTATGCAACAAAAAGCAGGAAATTATCATCGGATCATCTTGTATTACATTTTTTGCAAGTGCTAACAGTAAAAAAGAAAACTGCCTTTGAATTTTCAAAAGCAGTTTTATCGGGTTTTATTATAAGCTGTCAGCTATATCGATGTTATCGCCGGTAAGACCTATGTATGCACCATCAGATGCCTCGGATGCATCCTTATGTGCAAGAAGCCACTTGTTGCAGGCACGGAGCCATTTATCCTCGTAATTGAGTGCCTTTATATCAGGTTTTTCAAGGTTTGTTCCCTTAGGAAGCACTATAACGACCTTAAAGCCGCTGTCCTTTGCGCCGTTACAGGGAGCATAGTGGAGAGTAGTAGCATATACCTCAACCACCTGTCCTGCCTTAGCTCTGAAAGCCATCACTCTGGAGGTATCCAGCTTGCCGTCGATGATATCGTCAGCCTTGGCAACAAGCAGCACAAAGTCGTACAGTCCAATGTTAAGCTCGCTGTCACGGTGGTACTCAAGACAGTTCAGCTTTGTGTTATGACCGTTGCAGTAGCCTATCTGGATGGGCATACCACCGTAAGCGTTGTTCTGGAGCTGACCGAAAAGGCAGGTGCTCTCCAGTGCGGCAACGCTGGGAACATAAGCTACACCCTCAGGGAGAGGTGTTTCCTCATCAAGTGCCTTGAGCAGACAAGTGGTATCATAACCCTCAAGCACCTTGCCGTAGGGTGCAAATTCCTTGTCCAATACAGAATAGATCTTCATGATTTTTCATCCTTTCTATTTAATGTGCTTTGCACGTTAGTCCGTCATCATTATGCTTGACCGATAACCTTACTCTCAGGTATATGCTTATATAGACATTTTTCTTCCTCAACTTCAACGTCATACGACGGCTCGTCGCGCTGCTCTGATGTACCGTATGCATCCACTACATCTATCTTAGCGGCAACAGGTACGTCGTGTTTATTAAGTATGCGGACGATATCGCCCCTGCGATACTTCGGATGACCAAGCTCTACGCCTGTAAACAACTCAAACCGAAATTTCTGCATAGCGTAGGGATATTTTTCCGTATCCACCTCGGAAAGGAACATCTCCACAGGACGTGCATACAAAGCTTTATCGCCGTATAATGCACGGTATATCACCAGTGTTTCTTCAGTTTCGGTGTGCATGGCTGTGCCGATTATCTCGTAGAGATATTTCATCGGCTCTGCACGAAGCTCCTGTCCGCTTATCATAGTGCGCTTGAAGTGCTTTACACGCACACCGCCTCTGATATCGTCTATCGTCATATCAGTCACCCTCAAACAAAGGTGTAGAGAAATAACGCTCTGCTGTATCGGGAAGAACAGTAACAACGGTCTTTCCCTTTCCGAGCTTCTTCGCGAGCTTTCTTGCCGCTGCCACATTCGTGCCTGCCGAAATACCACACATGATACCCTCAAGGCGCGCGAGGTCCTTTGCGGTCTGGATAGCCTCCTCGTCGGTTACTATATATACATGATCATAGATATTAAGATTGAGGTTTCCGGGGATTATACCGTCACCAATTCCCATCTGAAGATGTGTTCCGATAGTACCTCCTGCGAGTATAGCCGCATTCTGAGGTTCCACAGCCCATATCTCAATATCGGGGTTCTGCGCCTTAAGCGTTTCACCGATACCGCTGAGAGTTCCGCCTGTACCGATACCCGAACAGAAGCCATGTATCTCCTTGCCTGCCTGCTCAAGTATCTCAAGACCTGTATGATGCTTGTGAACAAGGGGGTTGGCCTTATTCTCGAACTGCTGAGGGATGTAAACGTTAGGGTTCTCCGCTTTCATGCGCTCCGCTGTGCGCAGACATTCATCGATACACTCGCCGATATTACCGTCATCGTGAACAAGGATGACCTCAGCCCCGTAATGCTTTACAAGCATCCTGCGCTCGCAGCTTACGGAGTCCGGCATGATTATCACTGTCTTGTATCCGCGCACTGCGCCTACAAGTGCAAGACCTATTCCCTGATTGCCGCTGGTGGGCTCAACGATTATCGTATCCTTGTTGATGATACCGTCACGCTCCGCGGCGAGGATCATGTTATACGCCGTGCGGGTCTTGATCGAGCCGCCCACATTAAGTCCCTCGAACTTTACAAGGATCTCGGCGCTGTCCTCATCTATCATCCTGTTAAGGCGGATGAGCGGAGTGTGTCCTATAACATCAAGTATGTTGTTGCTTATCATAAAATGTGTCCTTTCAATTATGTCGGTATATCAGAGCTTTACAGCTTTTATTATCAGAAACAAAGGCTTATGCAGTGTGTCTGATCTCGGGCGCTTTTCGATCATTTCCACGCTCGGTACAGGCTCTTCCATCTTCTCTATGCGGAAACCGGCATCAGCAAGCGCGTTGACGATATCGCAGAAACGGCGGTGATAATACACACGTCCTTTAACGAACCACTCGTCCGTACGTCTTCCGCCTGCCTGATAATGAGAGAAGCAAAAGCCACTCTTATTGCCCTGTTCATCAAGGACATAGTGTCCCTGTCCGTTCTCCGAAGCAGTGTAGACAGGATGCTCCTGCGAAAACAGCAGAACACCGCCCTTATTCAGCAGCCCCGAAATATCCAGCGTGAGCCTTTGCATATCCTCGATGTAATGGAATGCAAGGGAACTGTATATCAGATCAAACCCGACCATAAGGCGGGAGATCTCCGTCATGCTCATGTTTATGTACTCGATATCGGGATGTGAGCTTTCAGAGCGCGCCACCGACAGCATCTTTTCCGAGATATCGATACCGGTCACACAAGCTGCGCCACGCCTGATAAAATCTATACAATTATGTCCGAAACCGCATCCCAGATCGAGCACGCGCTTTCCTTTAAGATCAGGAAGAAGCCGCGCCATTTCAGGCTGCTCCATCAGAGTGTTGCAGTTGCTCTCACTGTCGCGAAGCGCACAATAGCCGCGGAACACTGTTTCGTTATCGAAGAAATTCTGTTCCATCAATGCCTCTCTTTCAGCATATGCGATCATCAGACAAAGTGTTAATCCACAAATATACGTACCTTTTAATTATAATACCGCGGCGCGCTTATGTCAAGTAGAATATTTCAAATCTTTATATAAACAACACAAAATATCCGCCATGCAAGGAGATCATATAGTGCATGATCATCCTTTGCATGGCGGCACTGTGTTATGCTATTGATTCAGATATCATCTGACTTCCGTCATCCATACACGCATCTGACTTTCGCCACGGTTTCCCCATGTATAGTAAGGGATGGCTATTGCTTCGAAAGGCTCCTCTGAAAGAGGACTATCACTGTACAGATCACCATTTTCTACGGATCGTACTGCTTCAGCAGTGATTTTATAAGCACCATCAAGATTATTATCCGCAGTATCAGAAACAGCAAGTCTGCCACCGCGCTTAAGCGAAACAGGCAGTATATCGCCGTTATCAGCGCCCTCAAAGCAGTAGACCAGCGGTCCTCTCCATACTGCGGTACAGCCCGTAAGCTCGGGAACCTTTGCGCTTGCATAGACATAATGAGGAGCACTGTCAAGAGTGAGCGTCAGCTTATCCCCTGCTGCGACATCCACATAGACATAGCCCTTTTCAGGGGATGCAGATATTATCTCGCCATTCTTTTCGAGCGAGTATTCCCTGCTCCATGCGGGAACACGAACCGCAAGGCGTTTGTTGCCACCGATTATATCATAGTTCACAGTAAATCCGTAAGGATACTCAGTGGTACAGACAAGTTCAAGCCCGTTTTCAAAGGTGACCTTTCCTGCCGCATAAAGATGGCAATACGCGGTATCATCATTCTCTCCGTAGGCATACTTTCCGAAAGAAGATACCAGCCTTGCAGCATTGGGAGGACAGCAGGCGCAGGTATACCAACCGGGACGCTGTGGCTTTGTATGCCAGTGAGTAGCAGCAATTCCCGATATTCCGGGGATTATCTCCAGAGGATTACAGTAGAAAAACTTCTTTCCGTCAAGCTGTACACCGGCAAGCACTGTATTATAGAATGCCCTCTCCATTACATCGGCATACTCACCGTTCACTTCATTTTCAAGCATCCTGGAAGCAAAGAACATCAGTCCGATAGAAGCGCAGGTCTCGTTATAGGCCGTGTCATTCGGCAGATCATAATCAACACTGAAAGCTTCGCCGATAAGGGTGGAGCCTATACCGCATGTAACGTACATACGTCGCTGAGTTATGCTCTTCCAAAGTCTGCGACAGGCTTCCAGAAGCTCCTCGTCGCCGTTTTCGGATGCAAGGTCAGCAGCACCTGTGTACAGGTATACAGCACGCACAGAGTGTCCTACCGCGTCATTCTGCGCTTTAAGAGGTGCAAAATTCTGCGCGTAGTAATGGTTTGTGGCATCGTTGCCCCATACAGACCAGTCACGCTTTTCCGCTTCCTTTTCATAGAATTTCGGATCAACGCCACGGATATTTATAAAATGCTCCGCAAGCTCAAGACAATGATTATTGCCAGTAAGTCTGTACATCTTCATAAGCGCTAGCTCCACCTCGGGATGCCCCGGGTAGCCCTCGTGCTTTTCAGTTATAAAGAAATCATAGATATGCTCCGCATTCTTCTCCATCACTTTAAGGAGCTTATCCTTGCCAGTAGCCTCGTAATAGGCACAGGCAGCCTCCATCATGTGACCTGAACAATAAAGCTCGTGGCCCTCCATAAGGTTCTGCCAGCGCTTCTCACGGTCCTTTATGGTGAAATATGTATTCAGATAACCATCCTCATCCTGGGCGTCGGCGATAAGATCAATGACCTCATCAACTGTCTTTTCAAGCTCAGCATCAGGATATGAGATCAGCGAAAACGCTGCTGCTTCAAGCCATTTTGCGGCATCGCTGTCCTGAAACACCATTCCGTAGAATCCATCTCCAACATCTTCACCGCGGAGTGCTTTGCCCGCATTGATGAAATTCGCAATAACATGGCTCTTCTCCGCACCCTCTGCTCTGTCATTCAGCACCTCAAACTGGTATGGGATAACTGTATCCCTGATGAGTCGCTGCCATCGGTTGATGAAGCCGCCCGAAATATATGAACCCGAATTTATCTGTCGCTGTATCTTCATAAATACCCTCTCCTTGACAATAGCTTTTATATGTATTATAATCTCATTATAGAGTGAAATAAATAGAATATAATCTCAATTTTATGGAGGATAATCTTGTACAACATTGATATATGCAACAATTCACTTCCAGTTATCTACGGATGCGACTTCCTTGCTGCATCCGAGCCGTTCTATCACGCCGACAGAGTAACGGATTTCAACGTTCTGATTTACGTAACCGAGGGAGTCATTCATGTCACCGAGGGGGATACTGACTACGCGGTAGGTGCAGGCGAGCTTCTTTTCCTTAAAGCCGGGGTGCGGCACTACGGAAAGAGTGAGATCCCACGAGGCACCAAATGGTATTTTATACATTTCACCTCGCAGGATGACAGCACGCTACCCCTTTTCACTCCCGACAGCACTGCAATACCGCAATACACCAGGGTACAGCACAGACTTACACTTCCGAAGTACCTGAGAGGGCTTTCGGGCGGTGCCACTGAAAAGCGTATCGCCGCTCTGATCGAATATTTCCATTCTGACGACCGTTTCAGACGCTGGCAGGTAAATCAGCTTCTTTTCGGTCTGCTGAGCAGCATAGGCCTTGGCGAATATGAAACCCGCCAAAGCGAAATACTTTCGGACAAGATATGTGAATTTCTCGCAAGGAATATGCGCGAACCCTTTTCTGCCGAAAGGATAAGTGCACAATTCTATCTCAGTTATAAACGACTGGCCGCGGTGTTCAAGCAGGAAAAGGGGATCTCCATGCAGCAGTATCACACAGAGCTTCGCATGAACGAGGCCTGCCGTCTGCTTCGCTCCACACTTATGTCTATAGGGGAGATCGCAGAGGCTGTGGGATTTGCAGATCCATTGTATTTCAGCAGGTGCTTTCACGCCAGCGTTGGATACAGCCCATCGGAATACCGAAAACTGCCACCCGTTTATTAAATCAGAAAAGCCGCCCTCGGAACCACCAAAGACGGCTTTGTTTCTAATCATTTTGCAAAGGTGTTGTACATTCCAACTGCAAATACAGCTACAACGATCACGGGTAACACCCATGTCATATAACCACGCATCCAACGACGTATCTTGAAGCCCTTGCCCTGATTTGCCTCCTGCTCGAACTTTTCCCAGCCCCAACCGTATCTGCTTACACAGAATATAACAATTACAAGTGAACCAAGGGGCAGAAGCACATTACTTACTATAAAGTCCTCAAGATCGAGGATGGTGGAACCCTCGCCAAGGGGCTGAATTCCCTTGAGCAGGCTCGAACCCAGCGAGCACGGCAGCGACAGAACGAACATCATCACTCCGTTGACGAGGCACGCTTTCTTTCTGCTCCATCCGAAAAGATCCATGGTACAGGAGAGGATATTCTCGAAGACCGCAAGCACTGTAGGAAGCGCGGCAAAGGACATGAACACGAAGAACAGACTTCCCCATATCCTGCCACCGGGAAGCTGATTGAACACATTGGGCAGTGTTACAAAGATAAGACTTGGACCACTGTTAACCGCAACATCGTTCGCAAAGCACGCAGGGAAAATGATAAGACCGGACGAAACTGCAACAAAGGTATCAAGCAGCGCAATATTGATGGACTCGCCCATGAGTGAACGCTCCTTGCCGATATAGCTGCCGAATATAGCCATCGAACCTATACCGATACTCAGCGTGAAGAACGCCTGATTCATGGCAGCAACTATAACATTTCCTATACCTGCTTCATTCATTCGTCCGAAATCGGGAAGCAGATAGAAAGCGAGACCCTCGCCGCCGTTGTTTACATCGATGATTATACTGTTTACAGCAAGTATCACCATAATAGCAAGCAGAGCGAGCATCATGAATTTAGTGACCTTTTCAAGTCCTCCCTGAAGACCCAATGCGCACACTCCGAATCCTATTACAACTGATATACCCATGAATAACACAGAAGCCACCGGATCAGCAAGAGTTGCATCAAATGCAGTCTTTACCTCGGGTGCCGTCATTCCTTCAAACTTACCTGCCGCAGTAGAAACGAAATAGTTCATCATCCAGCCCGATACAGTCGTATAGAACATCATCAGCAGATAGTTTCCTGCAAGACAGGCGTAGCCGTGAATGTGCCATTTATGTCCGGGTTTTTCAAGCTGCTGATACAGCTTCACAGGACTTTTCTGGGCAGCACGTCCGAGAGAAAACTCCATGGTCATGATAGGTACACCAAGAACCAGCAGAAAGAACAGATACACCAGTACAAATGCACCGCCGCCATTTTCTCCTGCTACCCACGGAAATTTCCACACATTTCCTATTCCGATCGCGCAGCCCGCACTCAATAATATAAAGCCCAGTCGGCTTTTCAAATGATCTCTTTTCATATATACTATTCCTTTCGGATATTGTTACGCTACAAAGCAGCATATTTTTAAATTATACGCCATATTTCTGATAAAGTCAAGCGAAAAATCATACTTTTTCAGATGCGCCCTTGCGAAATCTTCCCGGCGTCATCCCAGCATAACGTTGGAACATCTTACAAAAATACGAAGCCGAACCGAAGCCACACTCAAAGCTTATTTCCTCGATTGTCATGCTGGTACTCTGAAGCAGGTCCGCCGCCATCTCGACACGATAGTGGAGAAGATAGCTTACAGGTGAAACGTGCAGGCAGCTTTGGAAACAGCGCGAAGCCTCACTCTTGCTGATATTTGCAGCAGCGGCTATCTCAGAAAGCGATATTGAATCACTGTAATTCTTATGGATATAATCCACCATCAACTGGGTACGACGTCGAACAACATGTTCGTTTCCCGACACACCGGTTCCGATCCTGCCACTGATATTAGAGTACATTATCCTCCAAAGCTCGCTGATCAGGCAGTGGACCTCAAGTTCGAAACAGGAGCTGTCCTCCCATGCGGAAATATTCTGTGGCATATTGCGCATAACTGCACCTGTATGATGCTGTACAAGAGAAACAGCCCTGAAAGCAAGAGATGATATACGCGAGTGCCACGGCTCGCTGTTGTCAAATGCCAAGAAAGCAATCTCAGAAGCCATCACGATGGGTTTGATGTATTTTACACTAATATCGCTTCCTGCAGGCGCAATAAATTCATCGGAGAAAGTTATCCCTGCGCAGACAGCGCCCTCACCTGCACTTATACTATGCAGTACCCCCGAATTTATCAGCGCAGCCTGACCTGTTTGTATCAAAACACTTGCCGATGGGGTATTCAGTCGCAATACTCCATGATACGATACTATCAGAACAAGCTCGTTCCTCCTCAAAAAAGGAGCTTCCGTGCCGCTCTCACCTATGTGCGGATACAGCTTAACAGGAAATCCACTGTGCCTGTCAGTCGAAATCGGAAAAACATTGTAATCGTTATTACGGTCCATTAGGTTAAACACCTTTCTAATTACTTAAATCGGGAAAATAATATCATTATCAGTTCAAACACAATTAAGGAAATATAGAACAATACAAACGGGAATATTTTATCATATACACTATTGCACACTGATCATTGATAGCGCATTACTAAAAGGACGGTATCGTTTTCCTGACAAAACAAGTAAACCTTTACACAAAGGGAATAAAATACAATTAAAAAAGCTTTAACGGCTTCAGAATGCAAAATCAGAAGAAGCAAAAGCACTGCTCGCTTTGAGAATATTATACAATAAATCGGGAATATTGTCAATTGCTTATAGAGGCATTTAAGTGTATAATAATAAAATGAGTAGGGTCGTATTGTGCTTATTTCAAAACGCAGCATGATGCACCTGCACATATCTGCCTATTTATTTAAGGAGGAAAAAACATGAACAAGTTCAAGAGACTGCTTAGCTGCGGTCTTGTTGCCGCAATGCTTCTCAGCATGACAGCCTGCGATGAAGGCGGCTCATCAAATGCCGGCAGCAACACAAACTCCGGCGCACAGACAGGTAACGCTGTAGGCCCCGGCACAAGCGCTACATCAACATCTGCTACAACAGACCCCGATGACAACGCTGCAGACGACTCCGAAGCCAAGGACGTAAGCACAGGTAACTATACTCCCAGCGGAAACGCAGGCACAGTAAAGTTCCTCGGATACTACGATATCAACGCAGACCAGAAGGGCGAGGAGCAGTGTAAAGTATTCGCTACAGATACCTATGGCGGTACAATCGAGTGGATCTCCGCTTCCAGCGGTGCAGCTTACTACGAGAAGCTTGCTACACTGGTTGCTGCTGATGACTCTCCCGACCTGCTGACATTTGAGCCTCTTGCATTCCCCTACGGCGTAAGCAAGAACATGTTCGAAGCACTTGATGAATACATTGACATTGAAGATCCTCTGTGGGATGAAATGAAGTCCATGATCGACGAGTATGAGTTCGAGGGCAAGCACTACTACATCCCCCACAGAGTTGTTACCAAGTATGCTCTCAACTATAACCGCAAGACCATCGAGAATGCAGGTCTTGAAGATCCCTATAATCTTTATGTTGCAGGCAACTGGACATGGGATGCATGGAGAGAGATGATGATCGACTTCTGCAACCAGGCAGACGATAATATCGGTTTCTACGCAACAAGCACAATGCTTGAAGCATTCGTTAATACAACAGGTACAAGCCTTATCGATGTTGCTCCTGACGGAACCATCTCCAACAACATCGCAAGTGCTGATGTTACAAGATCCATCGAGTATCTCGCAGAGCTCGGAAGAAACGGTCTTCTCTACCCCGCTGATCACCCCCACGGTGTCTGGGTATCTCCTCAGGTATGGGCTCCCGTATCCGACAAGATCCTGTTCCTCGGCATGGAGCCTGAGTGGACATACATCGCTGCTACAGAGCAGATCCAGAACCCCACAGGTGTTGAGAACGACATCTTCGATACACCCTCTGACTTCGCATTCGTTCCCTTCCCCAGAGATCCCGACACTGACGAGTACTACCTCTGCTCCAACACCTTTGGTTACATGATCCCCAAGGGCGCAAAGAACATCGACGGCGCTGTTGACTTCATCTACTGCAACCGTCTGTTTGAGACCGATCAGGGCGTTATCGATCAGCTCAGAAACGACCACATCGCTCCCGCTAAGGTTACCTACACAGCAGGTAAGTATGAGGGCATGCAGAAGTGGCAGATCACATGGGATGCACAGGTTTATGATCACTGGAGAGAGATGTGCGATTCCTCCAAGTTCACATTCATCATTGATGATATGTACGGCTTCGGTGACGAGCTGTCCACTCCTCTTACTGACGCAATGTACAACAGTACATTCGGTGAAGAGTCCTGGACACAGCTCAGCGAAGAGATCGCTCCTGTAATCCAGGCTTGCATCGACGAATATAAGTAATATATCGTTAAGCAATATCAAAGCTCCGAGGAAATGTTTCTTCGGAGCTTTTTCTTTTATATTCATATAAAGCGAAACTGCTTCTGTCATAATCGAAGAAGCAGTTTGTTTTATTTAGTACAAATCAGACTGTCGCTTCCTGCTTGTCTGCCGCAGCAACGCCCATTCCTGTCTGAGGCACAGCAAATCTGATGATACCGGGAGCTACCTCGCAGGTAAATTCAGGCGCATCGATTATCTCTCCGTCAAGAGTATATGCGAATTTATCATCTGCCTTAACAGTAACAGACTTACAGCGCCGATAGACGATAATATCGTTCAGCCTCGGGTCATCAAGGTGCTCGCCTCTTGTATATGTACCAATTATTTTAATAAGCGTAAACGCAGAAATAGGCTTCACAAGACAGACTTCCATCAAACCATCGTCATTCACTGAGCGTGGAGCACAGCAGAACTGACCGCCTACATACTTTCCGTTTGCCACAGTACACAGAGTAATCATTCCTTTTTCGTTGAGAAGCTCTCCGTCGCCGTATACCTTGGCTTTTGTTTTCATCGCAGTGAGAACAGAAGTAAATACTCCGAAATTATAAGCGTTCTTTCCGCCGATGATAGGCTTTGTCTTGACCTTTTCCATCGTCCTGCATACAGAAGTATCAAAACCAAAATTAGTGACATTTACTGAATACTTATCCCCTGCCCTTATAAGATCAATAGGAGCGGAGGGAGCATTCATCAGTGCGCTTACATCCATAAAAGCATCCGCACCGCCATAATACTTTACAAAATCGTTACCGCTGCCACAAGGATAACAGGTAACATCTGCATTTTCAAAACCCACAACGCCATTCACGACCTCATTCAGAGTACCATCTCCGCCGCAAGCGCAGAAGCGTATCTTTTCATCAGGGTGTTCTGTACAATAAGCACGGATGTGCTCTGTAGCATCACGGGGACCTTTGGTTTCATATATCTCATAATCTCCTGGCACGTCCCGAAGTGCCTCCTTAACCTTTCTGAGGGCTTCTCCCTTTCCCGATACAGGATTTACTACGAAAATAGTTTTCATTGTTTCACTATCCAATCTTTCATAATATTGTAAACAAGATCGCTCAGCTCTCCTGTTTTGAGTCCCTGATACTCCTCGTAGGGGATAACCCTGATTATGTCAAGAGTAACATGGGTAAAAAGCTGTTTTGTTATTTTTCTGGTATTGCTGATGACAGCGACCACAATGGGTGCCTTAGCCTTTGTCGCTACTTTGAATGAACCACTGTGAAACGGCTTAAGCGGTACATTTTCGGGATCACGGTTAGAACCACCCTCAGGATAGATGCCCATGGAGCATTTACCCGTAATAACATTCTCCGCTGCATCCGATATCACCTTTGCAGCACCACGGTTACTGCTGCGGTCAAGAGAAACGCATCCACTCGCCAACATAAATTTACCTGCAAAAGGGATCTGGATATTCTCCTTTTTGGACACAAAAGCAAGCTTATGCTTTCTCAGGTACAACATGGCTATCATAGGATCAAACACAGAAAAGTGATTGGATATATACACAAAAGGCTGATCGGGTAGCAGCTCCTTACCGCGCACGGTCACAAAAGTGCGCACTCCCGAAAGAATGAGGCTGATTATTGATAATGTAACAAAACGATGAAATCCTGTAACCTTTTCAGGCAGATGATCCGGGTCTATAAACTTCCCCAGAAGGACCAGCGAGAAATTAAGCAGAATCAGCCCTAGGATTATCGCAAAGAATAACAGAACAAGCATCGGTAGGCTTATCGATGTAAAAATGCCCAGCAGGATTACAGTGACAAGGCTTATTATGCTGAAAATAGCAAGCATCATTTATGCTCCTTTATTATAATTCATTTGAAATGAGCTGTTTTAATTATAACATGACCTCAGGCACGAAGAGTCCGATAGCTACGATAGCAGCACCACTGTCGGGAATTACGATCCGCGTGGCGATTTTTTCGGTTTTGCCCAGCAAAATCAACAATGCTCCACCGTTGAGGAAAAGAGCAAAGTGGTTCGACGGCGACACCGAACTAAACAGGCTACTATTTTATTATACCACGCAAACAAGTACATTTCAAGCACTAATTATTATTCACAGTTGACAAAACCAAAAAAATACGGTAAAATTACGCATATCACTGCACATTACAAAAGGAGATCATAATGTCAGATATAATCAAAATAAACGATCTGAACGCGCCCGAACTTGATGTCTTTGCTAGGCTTTCAGAGCCACAGCTACTTCACTACTATGAGCCGCAGGAAGGTGTTTTCATCGCAGAAAGCCCCACGGTGATAGATCTTGCACTTGATGCCGGATATCAGCCGGTATCGCTTCTTGTACAACAGGAGCATATAGAAAAGCAGGCAGCCGGTATTATTTCACGATGCCACGGTATACCGATATACACTGCCGAATTTGATATATTGACGGAGCTTACAGGCTTCAAGCTGACGCGAGGCGCATTATGTACCATGCGCCGCAGAGCTCTTCCTAAGATAGACGATGTATGCCGCGGAGCTCACAGGATCGCAGTACTCGAGGACGTTGTAAATCCCACCAATGTGGGTGCGATAATAAGAAGCGCTGCAGCGTTGGGTATCGAAGCCGTGCTGCTTACTCCCGCCTGCAGTGATCCGCTGTACCGACGCGCCGCAAGAGTCAGCATGGGCACAGTTTTTCAGATACCCTGGACATATTTCGATACAGAAGATCATATAGGTGCTTTGCATGAACTCGGTTTCAAAACAGCCGCGATGGCACTTAACGATAACTCTGTAAGCATTGATGACCCTTGTCTTAATGCGGAGCATAAGCTTGCAATAGTACTCGGCACAGAAGGTACCGGACTTTCAGAGGACACCATACACCGCAGTGACTACACTGTAAAGATCCCAATGGCAAACGGCGTGGACTCCCTCAATGTTGCTGCTGCAAGCGCAGTTGCTTTCTGGCAGTTATCCCGATGAAGCATGAAACTTTTATACTAAAAGGACCCACTGAGTTAATACCAGCGGGTCCTTATTAGTAATGTAAAAATAATTACAAGCTTCTGCTGACGATCTCAAGCTCACGTCGACACTGAAGGAAAATAGCTCCCAGTTGCGGATCGAAATGCTCTCCAAGATCCTCCTCGATAATAGCAAATGCCTCATTATATGTAAATGGCTGTTTATAGCACCTTTCGCTTACAAGTGCATCAAACACATCAGCAAGTGCCATTATGCGTGCTTCAATAGGAATTTCCGATCCCGAAACACCCATCGGATATCCTTTGCCGTTCCATCTTTCGTGATGATATAGAGCAACATTTTCCGCTATACGCACAAACTCATCATCCTCAACATCCTGCAGGATATTTTTAACGATCTTTGCCCCCTCAACAGTATGACGCTTCATCTCACAATACTCGTCATCATTAAATCTGCCGGGCTTTCTAAGTATGCTGTCATCGATCGCAATCTTACCAAGATCATGCATTGGTGCGGCTTTTTCAACAAGCTTTAAAAAATCCTCGCTTATACCAAGTTGTGCTCTGTACTCTTTAAGCTTTTCAGAAAACACACGGACGATAGCACTGGTTCGTTTGATGTGGCCGCCTGTGTTGTTGTCACGGCTCTCCACCATATCAGCCATACCAAGAACCATCATATCCTTGATACGCATGATATTCGCAGTCTTTGCCGCTACCTCGCTTTCAAGCTGTGCATTATAATTCTTTATGCTGTTGTAATATTTACGTTCGATCGTCCTGTCCGTCAGCTCGATCAGATAACCTGCTTTCCTGCTTCCGTGAGTGATCGGACGTATCTCCACCTCAAATATCTTGTCCGAAACCGAGATGACCTTTTTCTCTCCGTTCTCCCATTTCATATCCAGCAGGAATTGTACCACTTCAGTATATAACTGACTGCCTGACAGCGGGGCTTTGGCATCTACCACCCACTGATCGATCTCAGGAAATATCTCTTTTGCGTAGCTGTCT
This sequence comes from Oscillospiraceae bacterium, assembly GCA_045540255.1. Classification (GTDB taxonomy): domain Bacteria; phylum Bacillota; class Clostridia; order Oscillospirales; family Ruminococcaceae; genus CAG-115. Next base: position 137,296 of record JAZQGZ010000084.1, read on the forward strand.
GAACTTATATATCGGAACTTCCTGTCAAAAACGATGTAACCGTATTCCTTGCGCTCTTCAATAGAACTTATAACATTGGCCGACATATCATACATATACAAACGGTCAAAATAGCTTATCGTAAACAGCATCGCAATCAGATAAGATATCGATATGACACTTGCATTTGTGTCAAGCAGACGTTCCACCAGATAGGACGCCATGATGGCGAACCCCATTACGCTTGCTCCTATCGCAATACGATATGACAGCTTGTTCCGCATTCGTAATGCGCATATAAGAAATACCACCAGAAAAACACCATAAAGCACAAGCATGGTGGGATAGAGCACATGCAACGGTCCATAGACCTTTTCAAGATAGCTGTAACCATCCTGCACCACCAAGCTAACATCCTTGTAATATATCCCGCTATATCCGATAGTCATTACAAGGCACAAAACAACAGTTGAGTACAGAGTCATCACTGCTATAATGACCCGCGGAAGCTTGATATTACAGATCTTGAACAGCACAATGACCAGCAACGGAGCGGTAAATACTCCCCCTACATAAAGCACTCGGTTAGCCCATATCGCTGTATCCAGCGTCTGCGAGACCGAAAGCATATAGCGTCCGAGACAGTTGAAAGTAACCGCGATCTCAAGCAACAGAAACAGTGTATCTATCTTTTTATATTTTATCAATGTACTCCCTGTCATGATCAGAGACACGATAAATGCGCCGAAATCAAATGCAGTTAACAACCTATCACCTCCGCGTACAGAATAACACTAATTACCTTATGTGATTATTATATTATAAAAGGATGAAAAAAGCAAGACCTTAAATTAAGTAAGCAGCAAACAGAACAAAAAAGTGTATTAAACAAAAACAGACTACCATAATTTATAGTAGTCTGTTTACTTTTCGTGCTATGAAAGATGTATCATCCGCAGATCTCACGGGCGAGCTTGTTTGCACGCGCATAGATCTCGTTTTCATCAACAGTGAGGAACTTACCATCCTCATACAGTATCTTTCCGTTTACAACTGTCATGCAGATATTCTGCTTGCTGCCGGCATAGACAAGGTTCTTTGCGATATTGTGTATCGGCTGCATATTAGGCTTGTTAAGATCGATAACCGCAAAGTCTGCACACTTACCCTCTGCGAGAACATCGCACTCCTTTAATCCCATAGCAAGCGCACCGCCCTTTGTTGCCATTTCCACAACATCAAAAGCGGGACAAGCGGATGCGTCCATCTCCTTGACCTTCTGCAGTGCTGTCACAAGGAACATCTCACGGAACATATCAAGGCAGTTGTTGCTTGCCGCACCGTCTGTACCGATAGCGAAATTCTTCATACCTGCACGCTTCATCTCGCAGATGGGAGCGATTCCGCTGGCAAGCTTAAGGTTAGAGGAGGGATTTGTAACCATCCACAGACCCTTATCGCGATAGATCTGCATATCCTTTTCATCGAACCATACACAATGGAAGCCGCCACCGCCGTATTCAAGCATACCAAGCTTATCAAAAAGCTGTGTGGGTGTCATGCCGTATCGCTCGATACATCCGTTTACCTCGGACTTTGTTTCGCTGTTGTGAGTGTACATAGGTGCCTTGTACTTCTGCGACAGCGCTGCCATGCCCTCCAGTGTCTCACGCTTTGTTGTATACTCCGCATGGAATCCAAGCTGATAAGATACCAGCTCGTTATAATTATTGAATTTATTGTACTCCTCCTCGATACCCTCGACAGTGCCGCCGAAGTCGTTGATAGAGCCGCACAGAACCGTCCTGTAACCCATATCTACGTTAGCTTTTGCGTAGCTGTCAAGCTTGAAGTACATATCAAAGCTGGAAGTAATACCACTGCTGAGGTACTCCATATTGGCAAGCTGGGTGAATACGTAGATAGCTTCCTCAGTGAGCTTTGCCTCATGCGGGAACACCTGATCGTACAGCCACTCGTTGAGGGGCAGGTCATCCGCAAAGGAGCGCAGGAAAGTCATAGCGCCGTGGGTATGGGCATTCTTAAAACCTGGGATAATGAGCTTGCCGCTGAGGTCTATCTCACGGTCAAAGCCCCCCTGCTCTGCTTTGGCTTCGCCTACGTAGGTTATTCTTCCGCCGTCAGTGTGAAGCTCACCGTCGATGATGCTTTCATCTGCCATAGTCATTATCTTTGCATTGTAAAATCTGAGTTTCATAAAGGTACTCCTTAATTATTACTGTTATGTATACATTTTAACCGATTTTTCACTGTACGTCAAGACATAGTTACAAGAAAAGCTTTGCTAGACTTTCAGTGTAAGGATATCTTGCTATTCCCTTTTCGGTGATTATCGCAGTGATAAGCTCAGCGTCTGTCACATCAAACGCAGGATTGAAGCACTTCACCTCAGCCTCGGCTACGGGCTTTTCAAAAAACATAGTTTTTATCTCGTCGCCGCTGCGCTCCTCGATAACGATATCATCGCCGCTTCTGCAACTGAAATCTATCGTAGAGGACGGGCAGAACACATAGAATGGCACTCCGTGGTACTTCGCATTTACCGCAACGGAGCGTGTGCCAATCTTATTGGCAGTATCACCGTTTGCAGCAACTCTGTCGCAGCCCACGAAGCAAGCGTTTATCTTACCTTGTTTCATGAGCAGCGAGGCGGCGTTGTCACAGATGAGCGTCACATCTATGCCTGCATGGTTAAGCTCAAAGGAAGTAAGCCTTGCCCCCTGTAAAAGCGGTCTTGTTTCATCAGTGAACACCTTGAACTCATAGCCGAGCTCCTTACCGAGGAGAAGTGTACCCAGTCCTGTGCCATACTCGGTTGCAGCAAGGGCACCAGCATTACAATGGGTGAGTATTCCGTCGCCGTTTTTCACAAGGGTCAGTCCGTTTTCAGAAATCGCGCGACACATGGCACGGTCCTCGTTGTAGACAGCCATGCACTCTGCCTCAAGAAGCGGCAGAAGCTGTGACTTTACAAGCCCCGTATGGTTATGAACCACTGCAAGCATACGTTTTACTGCGAAGCTTAGGTTTACCGCTGTGGGACGTGAGGAATCAAGATAAGCACCGATACGCTCCATTTCCCCAAGGAACATATCATAGTCCTCGTAGGGTATCTGCTGAGCAAGCACGTACATTCCGAAGCCTGCTGCAACGCCTATTGCAGGTGCACCACGGACACGAAGGCTGAATATCGCCTCCCATATATCTTCTGCTTTTTCAAGGCGGAGATATTTGACTGTATTGGGGAGCAGCGTCTGATCTATTATCTCCACTGCACCGCCGTCCTCGGAAAGTCTTACTGTAAAAAGCTTTTCGTTCATAGTATGGCTCCTATAAATATTGCGGCAAGAAAAACTCGCCGCAATAGAATTTTAGTTGAAATAAACAAGCTCTGTATCAGCCTTTTCGGTGGGTGCAATATCCCTAGCAACAAGCACAGGTCCTGTACCCTTATATGCAGACTGCTTCTCGGAGATTATCTCGCCGCAGACCTCTACCCACTCGCCGTCGGCAAACTTCTTACCCTCGGGAGTCTTTACAAGTATGCCGATGACTGCGATATCATCCGCACAGCAGGTCATCGCACGACGTGAGATAACGAAATATCCCTCGGGAATATTGGACGCACGGTACACCATTCCCCTTACACGGACATTTTTTCCCTTGTAACGGGGAGCATTGCTCATGATATCGATATACCACAGGCCGAAATCATCATGGATGATATCGATAGGATCAGCCTTTACATCAAAAGGCATATCATCCTCACCCTGGAAGCCCTGTTCCACAGTGCCGTCGTTATACTCAAACATCATCTCTATGCGGGGATTAAGTGCCTTTGTGGAACGGCGCAGACGCTTCTTGTCGATATTGTTCTTATCACAGCGGTTGAAAATGAGTATATCCGCAACTGCGATATTATCCGAAAGAAGCTGACGCATATTGTTCATATACACGTCATACTTTGAATGATCCATGAACATGAAGATCTGATAGAATATCCAGTTCTTGGGTGCTTTGACAGCCATGTTGCGCAGGCTCCACATACCATTGAACTCGATAAGTATCTGATCAGGCTTGTGCTTTATAACAAGGTTTGTAAGGTACTCCTCGTTGAAGTCCTCCTCATCCTCGACAAACTCAACAACAGCTTTAGCGGACTTGAGAAGCTTTTCCTCATACTCCACCTCGCCGTCCTCACAGGCGATCACAAGGGTCTTCTTGCCCCTGCTGAACTGCTTGTCGCTGATAGTATCAAGAATAAATGAGGTCTTTCCGCTCTCAAGAAAGCCTGTTATAAGATATACGGGTAATTCCATGATAATGCTACCTCACTTTATCAGACACCGAACAGTGCCTTGATCTTCTCTTCCTCAAGCTTAGCGCCGATCACGCACATTCTGCCTGTGATATCCGCAGAGCCAGTGCGAACCTCGTACTCCTCGGGAACAAAATCAAAGTGATACCATACGCCGTCACCCGCAACGATTCCCTTTGCGCGCAGTACAGTACCGTACTGCTCGTCCGAAAGCTTAGCAAGAGCGTTCTCAAGCTCTTCCTTTGTGAACTTCTTTGCAGTCTCGATACCGAATGTGGAGAACACCTCATCAGCGTGGTGGTGATGATGGTGATGGTCGTGGTCGTGACAGCCGCAGGTGCACTCTTCGTCATGGTCGTGATGGTGGTGATGCTCGTGGTCGTGATCGTGGCAGCAGCACTCCTCGCCATCCTCGTGATGGTGGTGATGCACGTGATCGTGAACGTGGCAGCAGCACTCCTCACCATCCTCGTGATGATGGTGATGCTCGTGAGAATGACCGCATACAGGGCATACATCCTTGAGAAGCTCCTCTGCGAACTTGTTCTCACTCTCCATAGCGGAAAGAATCTGCTTGCCGTCGATATCATCCCAGGGAGTGGTAACGATGGTAGCCTTGTCGTTAAGCTCCTTTATCATAGCCACAGCAGCAGCAAGCTTTTCCTCGGAAAGCTTCTGGGAGCGGCTGAGAATAATGGTCTTTGCGCTTTCAATCTGGTTCTTGTAGAACTCTCCGAAGTTCTTCATATACATCTTGATCTTGGATGCATCCGCAACGGTAGTATAGCTGTTAAGGCTGATCTCTGCGGAATCAACATCCATCACAGCCTTGATGACATCGGAAAGCTTTCCAACGCCCGAGGGCTCGATAAGGATACGGTCAGGACTGAACTGCTCCAGCACCTGCTTCAGAGCCTTGCCGAAATCACCTACCAGAGAACAGCATATACAACCCTGGTTCATCTCGGTCACTTCGATGCCTGCGTCCTTCATAAATCCGCCGTCAATGCCGATCTCGCCGAACTCATTCTCGATAAGCACGAGCTTCTCACCGGTGTATGCTTCCTTGAGCAGCTTCTTTATGAGAGTGGTCTTACCTGCTCCGAGAAAGCCTGAAAAAACATCTATCTTTGTCATAACTTTACCTCTTTCTTAAATTTTATCGTACAGAGTTTATTTTAACATATTTTTATCGACTAGTCAAGCGAAATTCATCAAAACGTCATATAACTGACAATAGTTGATGGTCAAATACGCCATTTATTACTTGACAAATGGATAAATTTAGTATATAATGGTACTAAACAGCAACAAGGGGTGAATAATTTGACCACAACAGCTAAACACAACTCCGACAAACGCGTTATCCGTACTAAAAAAGCCATTAAAAATGCGCTTTTTCAAATAATGAACAATAAGGATATCTCAGAAATAAGCATAAGCGAGCTTACCGCCTGTGCCAATATCAACAGACGTACATTCTACACCCACTACAGAAATATCACCGATATCCTTGACGAGATAGAAACAGACCTTGTTGCGGCACTCACCCAGCTCCTTAAGCAGAATGATCTCGCAGACTGCAGAAACAGCACCGCCAGGATCTTCTTAGGTTTTCACGAGATAGTTTCAGATGAATTCGAATACTATTTCGAGCACATGAGGATGGATGTGCGCGGCAGGCTCACATCACGGCTGAGAAATGCTATCAAGACTTCAACCGCTGCGCTTTACAGGTCCACGTTCCCTAACAGCAACGAAAATGATAATATGATCTCGGCCTTTGCAGCGGGCGGCTTCCTTGCATGCTATATAGAATGGTACTATTCAGATGAGCGGCTTCCTATTGAAAAAGCAGCAGAACTTGTAGGTATCATGACTGAAGCCTGTTCCAAAGCCCGCAGCGAGATCTTATAACCAATACGACAAAGAGCAGCCAAAAAGCTGCTCTTTTTTTATCGGACATGAGAGTTTTCAGGAAATTATACGTCTAATATATGAAGGTACTTTCAAAACTGCAGAAAGGAGTGACAGAATGGATCACGGTGCAGAGCAATACCGGCGTTATCTTACGGGCGATGACGATGGTATAGTCGAGATAATACGTCTTTACAAGGATGGTCTGATACTGTACCTGAACTCCTTTGCAGGCGATATCCACACCGCAGAGGACATAACGGAAGAGGTTTTCGTAAAGCTTGTGACAAAAAAGCCAAGGTTTTCGGGTAAGAGCAGCTTTAAAACCTGGTTGTACTCTATTGCACGAAACACTGCTTTAGATCATTTGCGAAAAAACGCAAAGATCTCTGACAAGCCAATTGAGGATTATGCGGAGCTCGCAAGCGAGGAAGCTGATTTCGAGCAGCAGTATTTGCAAAAGGAACGTGAGCTCATGCTCCACAATGCTTTAAAAATACTAAAACCCGAATACAGACAGGTGTTGTATCTTATCTATTTTGAGGAATTTACAAACTCGGATACCGCAGTTATCATGAAAAAGAGCAAACGCCAGATCGAAAACCTTATATACCGTGCAAAGAAGTCGCTTAAGGCACAGCTTGAAAAGGAGGGCTTTGTATATGAAGAGCTATAAAGAAATGTCTGAAAACGTATTACGCCGCAGAGATGAATATAATACTGCAAAGAAAAAAAGAACGAAAAAGCTTCTTTTAAGCATCACCGCCGCTACACTCACACTGATAGCAGGCACCATCGGTGTTGGTGCAGCCGTAGGCAGCCTGAGGCTGCTTTCTGACAAAGGCGAAAGTAAGATCACATCTGAGATCAGAACTGACATTCACACAGAAGCCGTCGCAGGGATCGAAATGAATATTGCAGAGTTCTTGTCCGACGGACAGTGCGTTCAGATGACGGTGCACTACACAGCAACAGACGACAACGGAAAACAATGGCTAGCTGAAACTCAATTCAGTGCTGATACGTGCAGTATCAAGCCAGACATCAAGGATGGCAACAGCATAGAGTACGGCGTTAATTTCGGTTACGGCTTTTATGAATATGAGAATACTCGTACCGAAACCGACCGTTATTTTTATTTAGGCTTCTATGCAAGCTCGGGAGAATACGGCACAGGGCAAGCAAAGTTCACATATCCCACACCGGATGGAGAAAAAACCATGCTGCTGAACACGCAGGACAACGTAGGCACGAAATGGTACAGGCTTGTAAGTGAGAAGCAGCCCTGCGATGATTTCAATGTGAAATACCTAACGTTATCAAAGCTGTCCTTTGCCATCTATGGCGACAACATCAACATCTACGAGATAACCGAATCAGACAGCCGTATGACAGATGACCATACTCCACTTGAAGAGATTCCTATATATGCCGTTATGGAAAGCGGAAACCGAATAAGGCTGAAATGGTCAAGCGGATATATCAAGACCACCGCAAAGGAAGAGAACAGATATACCGATCTTGTTATCGCGAGTGGAAGCGTCATAGAGTTCGTGAATGATCCCACAGAAGAAAGCAGATATATCAGGCAATATGTCAATACCGATAAAATACAAAAGATCAGAATAGGCGACTGCTATTTCGGGCTTGAGCCTATCGAGGAATAGTCCGACATCTTGTCGGTGTTTTACCGTCAACAGTATTTCCATAAACTGAGAGCAGCTTAATAAAGCTGCTCTTTTCACATCAATTTCTGCATTGACATTTCAGGGCAAAAGGAGTAGAATTATATCATAATAAAAAAGAAAAGAGATAGAAATGAACACAGCAGACGCATATTATAAAAAGATGACTGAGACCCCTGTCTCACAGCTGATAATAAAATTGGGCATCCCGACGACCATATCGATGCTTGTAACAAGCATATACAATATGGCTGACACCTATTTCGTAGGAGGCCTGGGAGAAAGTCCTCAGGCTGCAACAGGAATACTGTTTACGCTTCAGGCTATAATCCAGGCGATATCCTTTATGCTTGGGCAAGGCTCCGGAACACTTGTTTCCAAATGCCTTGCTGACAAAAACATCCGCGAAGCCTCGGAATATGTATCGACCGCATTCTTCACAGGTGCTGCGGCAGGGGCTGTACTCACCATACTGGGACTTATCTTCATAGATCCGCTTCTCTACCTGCTGGGAAGCACCGACACCATCCTCCCGTATGCAAGGAACTACGGAATGTGGGTGCTTATCGCCTGTCCGTTCATGGTATGCTCTTTCGTACTGAACAACAATCTGCGCTATGAGGGCAAAGCGATATTTGCGATGGTGGGACTTGTCACTGGCGGTCTGATAAACATCTTCGGTGACTGGCTGCTTATCGAAATATTTGAGATGGGCGTATATGGTGCAGGTCTTTCAACAGCCGCTTCCCAGATCATAAGCTTTGTAATACTGCTTGTGGCACATTTCAGGATGGCACAGGGATGTATAAGGCCCTCTTACATAAGCAAAAAAGCGAAGATATACCTTTCAATAATGAAGATCGGCTTCCCTGCGCTGATACGTCAGGGACTTACCTCGATCTCAAATGGTCTGCTGAACAACCTCACAAAGCCTTTCGGCGACGCCGCCATAGCAGCTATGAGCGTTGTCGGACGCTACTCTATGCTGGTAATGTGCGTGGGCCTTGGAATAGGTCAGGGCTTTCAGCCTGTTGCCTCGTTCAACTATCAGGCGAAAAAGTATCTGCGCGTCAAAAAGGGCCTTATTTTCACGATGGGCGTTGGATTTGTACTGGTGCTTATCATGGCTCTGCCGGGACTTATCGTTCCTGAATTTATCGTCAGCCTGTTTCAGGAGAACAAGCAGGTACAGGAGATCGGCGGCTTTGCGCTTCGCTGTGCAAGCATAGGAGTACTGTTCCTACCACTCTCTATCCCTGTAAATATGCTGTATCAGAGCATACGCAAGGCGGGTATATCCTCTTTCCTCTCAATGATACGTTCGGGGCTTATGCTGATACCTACACTGCTTATCACGACGCATTTCTTACAGCTTACGGGAATACAGATATCCCAGCCAATAGCGGACCTTGGAACAGGCCTTATCAGTATTCCGTTTATTCTGCATTTCCTGTTTAGGACTCCAGGCAAAGATATCGCAGATGACGCTGAATCATAATATGACAAAAAATCCGTGCGATCAGCACGGATTTTTTATATACAGATATCACAATCCACGTTTGTGCGAGTCCAGCTCTTTAAGCAGCCTCACCCGTACTTTCTCTCCCCTGTCGGCTGAAAGAGTGTCCAGCTTAACACGATACAGGAAAAACGAAAGCTGTCGCAGGCTTACCGCCGCCGAGGGGACAATTCCCAGTACGCTGTATTGTACGGAGTCAAAAAACTCACAGGAACACGCACTAACCGCTCCCGCCGAAGCGATTATCACCATCACGATATTAAAGGACTGCTCTGCACTGTCTTTGTCGTAGTCGGAAAGCGTTGAACCGCGAAAACGCTTTGCCGGCGACAGCAGTTCAACAGTAAACAAAATCACCGCTACAATTCCCAGTCCTGCAAGTGCATACGGCAACGCATAAAGATGCGGCTCAAATCCGTTACAAAAGGAAAAATACACCACAGCAGAAATAACTGTAGCCATCGATGAAAACGTCCAGCATACAAGACCACGTAACGTATCGGATATTCCCTTTACAAGAGCGGTAACAAGCACCGCAACGATACCAAGACAAAGTATAACCGATATCATGCTGTCACCGCCTTTTCAGTTGCTATCACAGCACCTGGTCTGTCAGCGCAGCACTTCTCGCTGAACCACAGGATGAATTTTGTTTTAAGAAGCACTGTTTCTCCCGCTTCGTTGCCCTGAAGCAGTGACATCTCCTCTGCGGAAAGCAGCTTCGCGAGTCCGAACTGGCACAGGAATGCAGTCAACGCCTCGAATCCGCCGAGTTTTTCCCTGTCCGCTGCCATGGTATAACCCTTATCCGCAGCAAAATCAACTGCATGGAAGCATCCAATAAATTCTGAGAGCCTGTCTGAGATCTCATCAAGATCGAGCTGATCAGAGAAACTCCTGCCGTCGGTACTCATTCCTAGTCTTACTGCCGTGTGTATATTGCGCTCGAACAACAAAGGATCGTCCGTTATCGCCTGTTCAGTATTCTTTGCCGCGAGCACACTCCTGCCGCGGACATAGATCATAGCAAACATCAGCGATAGTGTATCCACAAGTATCGCAAGCAACAGGGATACAAGTGCATCTGCGCCGAAGTTTCCGCTTGTGACTGCATATATCGGAAGGGTATAGATATTCTCAAAGGTGTAGCTGTCGGCACTGACTATACACCCGATAGTATTGAGATCATCACAGGCAGCGGATATCACTGAAACAAGCTTTTCCCTGACGACTCCATCAGCATCATCCTTAGCTATTTCGGCAAACAAGGGAAACGAGAGTTGTACATCCGAAGCGGAGATGTACTCAGGTATCTCAAGGATATTGCCGCTAAGGGATCTGTACAATGCGGATATCTTTGCAGAAGCATTTTCATCACCGCTCTGCGCCTTGCTGCGCATTATCTCGGCAGCCATGTAAAAATTATCGCCGCCGTAGGAAAGCAACGTGCCCTCGATAAGTGAAATATCCGCAGTCATTTCAGCAGTCCACTCGCTTATCTGCGAAATATCATCAATGCCGTATTTGTTGAGCAACGCCTGAAGCTTTCCTTGCTGCTCGACCGTGTTTCCCTGCGATAAAGCAGCGATGTACGCAGCATAGGCTTCGGCGTAATCCTCGTATTCCTCATAGTCATCTCTGCGGGGCGGCTTCATGTCGTGCACGCTCTCACTCTCTGCATTATTGATCTCCTCTGACAGCTTTTCAAGAGTTGCTTTCTCGGTGGTGAGCATGGTGTACTCGGATATGATGTAATTCACGCCCTCGTCCACAGCAGCGGAATATGCTCCGCTGTCCTCGTTGAGAAGTCCGTCGCGCAGGCTTGTAAGCTCCTTCGCATAGCTGTTGTAGGTCTTTTCAAGATACCGTGACGGAGGATTGATATTGTTGTAGATACCAACGAACGAAAAGTAGCTTGAACAACAGACTGCAAGCGTAAGCGCAAGTACCTTCAGAAAAGTAACACGGCGACGGAGTCCGTTTTCCAGGAAATACACCACCGACTGCACTGCAAGTGCAAACAGAAGCGGCGCATAGGCGAATGTCGCGCCGAAATACGCCTTTGCGCCGTCAAATGTTGTGAAAAATGAGATTATCTGCAATAAAAGCGATACTATCGCAGCGACAGCCATCAGCGACCGTTCCCCGAAAAGGAACAGGTCGCCGCTGCTGCCGAAAAAACGTTTTTTATCCATCCGTATTCACCTTTGTTTTTTCAGACAGAGGGAAGCTTAAAATAGCCTTGAACATATCGCCGTCGATATCAATATCGAACATACCGCCGCAGGCAAGAGTGAAGCCCTGTGCAATAGACAGTCCGAGTCCCGTGCCCTCGGTGCTTCTTGCCTTGTCGCCACGGGTGAAGCGTTCCATTATCTCGTCCTTGGTAAAGGTCATTTCATAAGCGGAGATATTCTTGATGATTATGTAAGCCCTGCTGTCACGCTTCTCAAGCGTATAGTATATCCTTGTGCCCTTGAGCGAATACTTAAGTGCATTGTCAAGCAGGTTCTGTATCACCCTGTAAAGGCGCTTTCCGTCGCTTATTATCGTCACGGGCGGCTCGCAGATATTTGCCTTAACTTCAAGACCCGAGTCTGTTATCTTGTCCTCCATCTCGCCGAGGGTCTGATAAGACAGCTTTGTGAGGTCTATCGGCTCTTTTTCCACGGTTATCTCGCCGCTGGTTGTCTTCGCAAGCTCAAACACATCCGAAACGATGTTCTTAAGACGCTCGGATTTGCTCTGTAGTATCTCCACATACTCAGCCGCATCGCCTGTAAGCTCCTCCTTTGACAGAAGCTCGATATAGCCGATTATCGAGGTGAGCGGAGTTTTCAGATCATGGGATACGTTTGTTACAAGCTCCAGCTTCATGCGCTCAGCCTTGAGGCTCTCCTCAATGCTGCGGCGGTACTGCTCGGAAAGCTCGGTAAGGCGCACTGAGGACTCTTTATAAGGTGAGTTCTTTGACATATTGTGGAGCGGATTTGCCGCATAGGTTCCGCTGTGCATACGCTTTATCTGCGCCTCGAGTATTGCACCGTCCCTGAGGATGAGGTATCTTCCGTAAAGAAGGGCTGCAAGTGCTAAAGCTTCGAGAATGATCCACAGAATCGCCATATCACGATTTACATACGAGTCAAGACAAAGTACAATAAGTGTTACCATAAACACGGTAAACAGAGCGAATACCACATCCATTATCAGCAGCTTTCTTGCCGCTGTCTTAGTTGTGTAAAGCTCGCCTGTGAATATCTCTTTTACAAAGCCTAAAAAAAGCTTCAAGCCTGCCCAAAGCTTCTTCAACACGAACCAAGTAAAGCGAACGACATGATACAGCAGGCAGTATTTCAGCGCACAGCTGTTCTTTCTTCTGACAGCATGAGATACGCAGAGATACCACAGCAGCATGAATGTGATGAGCGTCGCAACGCCGCACAGCAGCATATAAAGCACACGTCCGTTAAAGCTGAGGTGAAATGCCGTTGAACCGTCTATCACTCCGAACAGCGGATATACAGCGAACATTCCGCATAAGGCGAACAGTGCTGCCGCTATCTCGACAGGAAGCTTCCAGATATTCCTCATTCCCGAAGCGCCCTCAGAGTTCTCGCCCATTACCGTACAGGAAAGTGCCAGCAAAGCGATTCCGACGATAATCAGAACAGCCTCAGTAACCACTACGATGAACATATTGCGGCGCATCTCGTACCAATAATCGGACATCTGCCCGATCATCTCATCTGAATAGCCTATCTCTACATAGTTATTCAAGGATGCTTTAGGGCTGAGGTAGCTGTGCTGGTATTCCAGATAATCATAGATCAGTTCAGCACGCTCGGCTATCCTGCCATAGTTAAGATTGCCGCTGACGCCATTCTTGTCAAAACGAAGTCTGTAATCACGGACGCAATAGTCATTGCTTACTGACAGGCTGTCCTGACGCCCCCCGCAGAAACAATCAAGCATCTCCACGTTGTAGGCTATCTTCCAGTCAGGCATAGAATCATCAAAAATATCATCTGCCGTATCCATATCTGCCATAACGATATCTGCAAGATATTCGGAATTTCTGAAATCATCCGAAAGCAGTGCGTCAAAGCCATAGGTCTTATGCGACAGGCTGACGTAGTCATAAGCCACTGTGTAGCCCCACACTATTCCCGCCGCACCGAAGCAGATCATGTACAGCACCACCAGAAGCACCTTTACGGCACGGCTCCTGCTAAATCTTCTCCATTTTGTATCCAACGCCCCACACCACCTTTAAATATTTTGGTTCCCTAGGATTTATCTCGATCTTTTCACGGATACGGCGGATATGCACCATCACCGTATTTTCGACCGCATACGCCGTTTCATGCCAGACCTTTTCGTATATCTGCTCAGCAGAGAATACCCTGCCCGCATTCAACATCAGAAGCTCCAGTATACTGTATTCCTTTGCGGTGAGCTTCACTGTTTCGCCCTCGACTATGACACTGCGCTCATCCGATTTCAGCAGAAGTCCGCCCATCCTTATATCGCCGCCAACAAGACGATTGGAATAATCGCCGAGGGACATATATCTTCTGAGCTGGGACTTCACCCTTGCTATAAGCTCGGGCGGCGAAAACGGCTTTGTTATGTAATCATCCGCTCCGATGGAAAGTCCAAGCACCTTGTCGCTCTCCTCGGTCTTTGCCGAGAGCAGGATTATCGGGATGTTGCGTCCGTTACGTATGTTTATGGTGGCGGATATTCCATCCATCTCGGGCATCATGATATCTAAAATGATAAGATGTATCTCCTCGTCCGACAGCTTCTCGACTGCCTCTTTTCCGTTATATGCGCATACAGTTTCTATCCCCTCGTGCTGTAAAAGCTTTGAAACTGCGCCGACTATCTCACGGTCGTCATCTACAACGAGCACCTTTTGCTGCGACATAATTTCCCCTCTTTCTGTTTATATATTAAACATATTGTAGCACTATTTTCTTATAAAAAACACAACAAAATTCTTACAAATTTCTTAAGGAATATCATTCATCGTCATGAACAGACTAATTCTGCATCAAAAATACGGAGATGATATAATGAACAGATTTCTTTGCGCCTCTGCCGCAATAGTAATGAGCGTTTCAGCGGCGGGAGCCTCGGAATACTCCTATCTGTACGATTTCAGCGAGGAAAAGATAGCCTACGGCATGGGCAACGAAACAGATGCACAGAACCGTCCTCTCGGCGCGATAAGCGCACAGCGCCAATACGGCGACAAGGGTGCACTGTTTATCGGCGAGGAGCAGGACAAGCGCCTTTGGCTTACCTTTGACGAGGGCTACGAAAACGGCTACACGCCGAAGATACTGGATACTCTTAAGGAAAAGAACGTCCGAGCGGTGTTCTTTGTGACCTACGACTACTGTGAGAAGAACCCTGAGCTGATCCGACGCATGATAGACGAGGGACATACCGTGGGAAACCACACATGGAGCCACCCGTCCCTGCCTGAATGCTCCCCCGACGAGCTTTATGCAGAGCTTTCGCTGCTGCACAAGTATGTAAAGGAGAACTTTGACTACGAAATGTACGTCATGCGGCCTCCGATGGGCGAGTTTTCGGAAAGAGTCCTCGCCTGTGCAAGAGAGTTTGGATATACGACAGTTCTGTGGAGCTTCGCCTACCCCGACTGGGATGTAAACTCACAGCCGGAAAAAAACGCAGCATACAAAAAGATAACCTCTAAAACTCATAACGGTGCGGTTTATCTGCTTCATGCAGTTTCAAAGACAAACACCGAGATACTCGGAGATGTTATCGACTACTGGAAGAACGAGGGATACCTCATTACACCCATGTGATATACCAAAAACGGGAGCATACACTCCCGTTTTGTTTATTCTGCTACAGGAGCAAGCTGCTCCGATATCTGTGTGTATATAGCCAGTGTGCGGGTCGAGGGACGCTCAAATCCCGAAGCAGATACAAACAGCACCTGTGCGCCATTATCAACAAAGTCAGACAGCACGTCATCACTGTTTATATCACTCATTGAAAGTGTATCACTGGCAACGATGTATTTCGGCATATTTTCTCCAAGTACAGACAGCTCACAATAACCCTCACCCTCGCAAAGATTTTCTCCGCACAGGGATAGTACTCCGTTTTCAAAGGTGGCACTACCCGCAACAGTAAGCTTGCCTGTTACATACACGAAACTGTCAAGCTTTACGCTTTCAGCAGCAGTCCTCATATCTGAGATATACCTTTCACCCTGTTCCGATGCGGCTTCAGCGCCGACAAAGGCAGAGGCTATGTCGCTGTAGAGCCTGCCATACCCCTCTGCCGAAACTGGCGGCACCAGCTTCACGACAGCTATTCCTGCATCTTCAAGGGTATAGATATCCCTTTCTGAAAGTGCTGACAGCGTAAAGACCACATCGGGAGCAAGCCCTGTTATTATCTCAAGCTCAGGGTTTTCAGCACTTCCTAACTTTTGCAGTGTAAGCTCGGGATAGTCACAATAGCTGCTTATCCCACAAAGCCTGTCGGTGTATCCCATCTCAGCAATCATTTCCGTAACAGCAGGAGAAAGACTGACTACCCTGTCCGCTTCCTCATGTATCTGAACACCCTGTATCTCCAGAGGGAAAAGAGATGCTTCCGCAGTTTCTGTGCTTTCCGCACCTGATATGATTATCTCCGTAGGGACAGAAGAGGACTCCTGCGGCTGTGTATCACACGCCGAAAGCAATAAAAGCATCGGAAAAAGTATCAATAAACGTTTCATGTAAACGCTCCTTAGTTCAATAATCCATACCCAGCTCGATACGACCTACAAGATGATCGATAAACTGGCGCGCAACACGGGGCGAGCGTCCGCTCCTGCGCAGCGCAAAGCGCTCAGCCGCAGCAAACAGCTCCTCAGCGGGAAGCAAGATCTGCCTGTCATCGGCAAGCTGCTTTACAATATCAAGATAAACCTCTTTGTTCGGCTTGCTGAATGTTACGAACAAGCCAAAGCGATCCGCAAGCGACATACTCTCATCGATCGCATCGGAACGGCTGATATCATCGCCCGAGCGTTCTGCCGAGGTCTCTTTTACGATCTTACGGCGGTTTGTTGTGGCATAGATCAGGATGTTTTCGGGACGCGCCGAAAGCGAGCCCTCAAGCGCCGCCTTTAAAATACCGAAGCGGTCATCGCTTTCGGCAAAGGTAAGATCATCGATGGTGATGATAAAACGCAGAGGATCGTTCTTAAGTATTCTGAAAAGCTTAGGAAGTCCCGCAACATCGTTCTTTGACACCTCTACCATGCGCAATCCGTCAAACTCATTCAGCAGTGCCTTTACCGTGCTGGATTTTCCTGTACCACGGTCACCGTAAAGCAGAACATTCTGCGCAGGCTGTTTATTGAGGAAGCAAATGGTGTTTTCAACCACCTGATCACGCTGTACCTTGTAATTCTTGAGGTCCGAAAGTCGGATGGGATCGGTGTTCTCTACGGGAAAAAGCTCGTTCCCATCAAAGGAGAAGGCCTTGTACCTTGCAAACATTCCGCTGCCGTGCTTTGCCGCAAAGCTGAGGAAATAATCGGCGGTGTAACTGAACTCGCCCTGCTCGAAATCAGGAAGACTATGGAAAATCAGGTTATCAAACCTATCGGAAAGCATGGCTTTCAGCTTTTCCGCACTATACTGCGACAGAAACTCTATCGTATGAAGATCACACTCTATCGCTTTTTTCTGTAACTCCGTAGGCGCAGCGGCGCATTTTGCAATAAACTCAGACTCGGAATACACCAGCATATCATGAAGATACTCTCCTAAAGTCCTGCCGCTTATCAGAAGCTGACGGCATATCTCTCCGTAGGCTTCAAAGCATTCCACCTCGCTGCTGCCGCTGAATTTTGCAAACGCCTTAAGAACCACATCATCCTTTACATCAAAGGTGCATATCGCAGCGACCGCATTTTTTATTTTATCCATTGTTTTCTCCAGTCTGTTGTTCTGCTATCATTTCTATAAGTCTTTCAAGGTCATCAAGGGTGTTAAGCGTTCCACAAAGGTTTCTGAACCTTGCTGCGCCATTCATCCCCTTAAGATACCACGAGGCGTGACGTCTTGCCTCTTTCATGCCAACCTTTTCGCCTTTATCATCCACTAAAAGACCGATGTGACGGCGCATTATCTTAAGCTTTTCCTCAAAGGACGGCTCGGGACGGACAGGCTTACCCTCAAAACAATCCTTTATCTGTCCGAAGAGCCAGGGTCTGCCGTAGCTGCCCCTGCCTATCATGACAAGATCACAGCCTGTGTATTCGTACATTTTTTTGCAGAGCTCAGGAGAAGAAACATCACCGTTTCCTATAACAGGGATACTCACTGCCTGCTTTACGTCACGGATGATGTCCCAGTCTGCCGTACCCGAATAAAGCTGCGCTTTAGTTCTGCCGTGAACTGCGACAGCCGCAGCACCGTACTCCTCTGCTATCTTTGCCATCTCAACAGCATTGACCGAGCTTTCATCCCAGCCCTTGCGTATCTTTACCGTAACAGGGATATCCGTAGCGGATACAGCCGCCTTTACAAGCTCCCCGAAAAGCTTCGGGGTCTTCATGAGTGCGCTTCCCGCACCGCCGCCTACTATCTTGGGCATAGGACAGCCTGCATTGATGTCGATTATATCAGGGTTGTATTTCTCTGTGATCTTGACCGCTGCCGCCATGAACTCAGGTTCTGCGCCGAAAAGCTGCACTGCCATAGGATGCTCAGTTTCAGTAGAGGTCAGCAGCTCCGCGGTCTTGCGGTCGCTGTAACAAAGCCCCTTGCAGCTTGCCATCTCGCCTACCACATACGCTGCACCATACTCCTTTGCCATAAGGCGGTATGCCCTGTCGGCAACACTCGCCATAGGAGCAAGTGCGGCGGTCTTTTCTATCTGTACACCACCGATGTTGATATATTCCATCAGGTATTCTCCCTTTTAAACAACAAATTTCATAATAACTCAGCTTATATTTTACCACAAAATCTTCAAGTGTTCAAGTTCATATTGTAATTTTTATAAAAATATGATAGAATATAAAGATAAGAGTAATTTCAAGGGGGACATTATGGCTAAATCAGGAAATTCTTCAAGAGTCGGACTGTTCGATGAATTGCGAGGCTTCGCAATCATCTGCATGGTTATATATCATGCGATGTATGATCTTAAATACCTTCACGGCATCGACGTTCCTATTTTTTTTGAAAGCTGGTTCGATGTTATCCGTGATATCTTTGCTGGAATGTTCATGTTCATATCGGGAACGGTGTGCAAGTACTCCTCAAATAATCTTAAGCGAGGTGTACAGTGCTTCTTCATCGGAATGATGATGACTTTCATAATGCCCTTTTTCATGAACGGTACTGTTCTTTTCGGTATACTGCATTTCATGGGAATCAGCATGATGATATACGGTCTGTGCGAGGGCATCCTCAACAAGATCCCCTCCATCGTGGGAATTATTATCTGCGTGTTCCTCTTTATCTTCACTATGAACGTACAGAACGGTTTCCTTGGCTTCGGAGGCTTTGCCATTATCGACATTCCCGCCAAGGCTTATAATGTTGGCGTACTGTTTCCGCTTGGTATCGCAGGAAACGGCTTCTATTCCGCCGACTGGTTCCCGCTGCTTCCGTGGCTGTTCGTATTCATCGCGGGAAGCTACTTCGGAACCTACGCCAAAAACGGCGACCTGCCCAAGTGGGTATACCCTGTACACATCAAATGGCTGGCAACCGTGGGAAGATACACGATATGGGTATATATCCTGCACCAGCCGATACTTTATTTCCTGTTCAATCTGATATTCTGATAACGGAAATAACCTGCTCATAAATTGGCTTTACAAAACACTTGCAAAATCCGATAAAATGATATATAATAGTATTTGTGTCTGTATAACACAGCACCGACATAAGATAACAGGATGGCGGACTTCCCGCCAAGCATATAGATAGAAAAAGAAAGGAAGTTATTGATGAACAAAAACGAGATGTTACCCGCGATATCACTTCGCGGACTGGTCGTATTCCCGTCAATGGTACTGCACTTCGATGTCGGCAGAGAGCGCAGCGTGAATGCACTCAAGGCGGCCACAGAAAACGATCAGCATATATTTCTGGTAGCACAGCAGGACCCTGCCGCTGCTGACCCCGATGTAAAGGACCTTTACGAGATCGGTGTAGTTGCCGAGATAAGACAGCTTCTCTCCACACCTGACGGTTCTACAAGAGTTCTCGTGGAGGGTCTGTACCGTGCAAAGCGCGTAAAGACACTCAGCCGCACTGATTACCTGAAGTTCGAGGTAAAGCCGATCGCCTCCCGTGGAGGTGCACTGTCCGACAATACACAGACAGCCTGCAAGCGTGCACTGAGAGATGCTTTCGTTGACTATGCACAGGTGACTCCCAAAATGCCCCGCGAGCTGTACGACAGCATCATCGGCGAGGAGGACTGCGCAAAACTGTTTGAAAAAATAGTTTTCAACGTGGTGCTTAAGGTAGAGGACAAGCAGAAGCTGCTTGAAACAAACAGCACACTCGCAAGGATAAAGCTGCTTATCACCATGCTCAGAAACGAACTCGAAATAATCGAAACCGAGATGGATATCCAGGAGCAGGTACGCGAACAGGTGGACAAGAATCAGCGCGAATACTACCTGCGCGAGCAGATGCGCGTCATCTCCCGTCAGCTTGGCGATGGGGACAGCCCTCAGGAGGAAGTTGAGAAGTACATAGACAGGATCATGGCACTGGGTCTTCACGAGGACACCACCGAAAAGCTCATCGGAGAGGCTGAAAAGCTTGGCAAGATGTCCTACACCTCACAGGAGGCTGCAGTTATCCGCACCTACCTCGATACCGTCCTTGAACTCCCCTGGAATGTCAAGACCAAGGACAAGGTGGATATTGCAAAGGTACAGAAGCAGCTCGACAAGGACCACTACGGCCTTGTAAAGGTAAAGGAACGCATCACCGAAACTATTGCAGTTCGTGCCCTTGCTCCCGATGTAAAGGGTCAGATCATCTGCCTTTATGGCCCTCCCGGAGTCGGCAAGACTTCTATTGGTAAGTCCATAGCCAAGGCACTCGGAAGGAACTACGCACGCATCTCCCTCGGCGGTGTCCGTGACGAGGCCGAGATAAGAGGTCACAGAAAGACCTACGTAGGCTCAATGCCGGGACGCGTTATTGCAGCCCTTAAGCAGGCAAAGAGCATGAACCCCGTGATCCTCCTTGACGAGATCGACAAGATGGGCAACGACTATAAAGGAGATCCCTCCTCCGCTATGCTGGAGGTACTGGACAGCGAGCAGAATACTGCTTTCGTTGACCACTACCTTGAGATCCCCGTTGACCTGAGCGATGTGCTGTTCATCACGACAGCGAATTCACTCGACCCTATTTCTCCCCCTCTGCTGGACAGAATGGAGGTAATAGAGCTCAACAGCTACACCCGCGAGGAAAAGTTCAATATCGCCAAGAAGCACCTGCTTCCCAAGCAGCTTGCAAAGCACGGCGAAAAGTCTGCTACCCTTAAAGTGAGCGACAAGGCGCTGTATTCCGTCATTGACTTCTACACAAGAGAAGCAGGCGTGAGAAAGCTTGAACGCAGGATCGCTGATATCTGCCGTAAATCTGCAAAGAAGCTGGTTTCGGGCGAGAAAAAAGTCAACGTGACCGATACAAACATCTCTGATTTTCTCGGCGTGAAGAAGTATCTTCCCGAGCATCTTGCTGCACAGGATGAGGTGGGTCTTGTAAACGGACTTGCATGGACATCCGTCGGTGGCACCATGCTCCCGCTTGAAGTGCTCGTGCTTGACGGTACAGGCAAGACCGAGTTCACTGGCAGCCTCGGTGAGGTAATGAAAGAGTCAGCAAAGATCGCAGTGAGCCTTACAAGGGCACTTGCAGGTAAATATAACATCGATCCCGAGTTCTACAAGAACAAGGATATCCATATCCACGCTCCCGAGGGCGCAGTCCCCAAGGACGGTCCCTCCGCAGGCGTTACACTGACAACAGCACTGGTTTCCGCACTGAGCGGAATTCCCGTACGTCGCGATGTTGCCATGACAGGCGAGATAACGCTGCGTGGCAAGGTGCTTGCCATCGGCGGACTCAAGGAGAAATCCATGGCGGCTTACCGTGCAGGTGTAAAGACTGTGTGCATCCCCAAGGAAAACGAGCCTGACATCGCAGAGCTTGACGATGTTGTAAAGCAGAACGTAAAATTCGTAATCGCCGAGGATATATCCACTGTGCTTGAAGCTGCTCTCGTTACTCCCAACTGCACCCCAAAGAAGACGGGAAGCATGAAGAAAAAGAAGATAAATCACGAAGATACAGTTGCAGAGAAGAAGCTGCCTGTTCTTTCGGCAAACTGATAAAACAAATGGCGGACATACTTGTCCGCCGAAATATAGGTGAAGCATGAATTTCAACAAAGCTGAGTTTTTTACTTCCTACGGAAGCTTCAAGCAGATACCGTGTTCCACAAAGACAGAGATCGCTTTTGCAGGCCGCTCCAACGTAGGAAAATCCTCGCTGATAAACAAGATATTCAACAGAAAATCCCTTGCAAGGGTCAGCGCTGTCCCGGGAAAAACTGCGACCATCAACTTCTACTCGCTTGAGGATGTGTTCTTTGTTGACCTGCCCGGCTATGGCTATGCAAAGGTAGCAAAGTCCGAAAAGGAGCGCTGGGGCGAGCTGATCGAGGGGTATCTCAACGACGACAGAAGCCTTGCGCTGGTGTTCCAGCTTGTGGATTTCCGTCATCCCCCCACAAAGGACGATATCATGATGATAAATTATCTCATCGATATGGGATTACCCTTCGTTGTCGTGCTGACTAAAGCGGACAAGCTGTCAAAAAAGCAGCGTGCAGACCGCAGACAGGCACTTATGACAGAGCTTCCCTGCGCCGAGGATATCACGGTTATCGAGTTCTCCGCACTTACCGGCGAGGGCGTAGAGGATATCCGGGCAATCATCGAGGAGCTTGCCGAGAGTGAGGATGATATCATCGAAGCAGAGGAACTTTGCACAGATGAGTAATTTTTCATTCTGCTGACACATTACCACCTTGACACTCACGTTTTTTAACGGTATAATTATCTATGACATACTTATATTGAAGGGACATGATATCATGAACGAAAAAAAGCGCAAAAGAATGATGGCGGCATTCCGTGTTATAGCACTGCTTATTGCAATCATCATGGTTCTGGGCATAATTTTCCAGAGTTATGTTTTCTGATAAATCTCCGCAACTGAAAGGATTACTGACAAATGGGTTTATTCACCAAAAACTATAACGACTCCGGCTCGGGAGTATCCAAAAAAGCACCGCAGAAAAAGCCGTTTTTCAGGTTTTTCGAGATATTCGCCAACAAATTCTGGACGATATTACATATAAATCTGGTATATTTCCTTTTCTGCCTGCCTATCGTTACATTCGGACCTGCGACCGCAGCCATGACAACACTGATGCGCAATATCTACCTTGAAAAGCCTCAGTTCGTTTTCCACGACTTTTTTGAAGCATTCAAAAAGAACTTCAAAAGATCCTTTGTTATCGGTCTTTTCGATATCGCGGTTATCGCGCTTGCAGTGTTCAGCTACGCATTCTATGTGCCTAATCTCGACACGCAGGAGAACTACTGGTTCTATTACGCGCTGACAATGGCGGCTGAGGTGATCTTCCTGCTGATGAACTTCTTCATCTATCCTCAGATAGTTGCGCTGGACCTGAGCATGCCTGCGATACTGAAAAATTCACTTATCCTTGCATTTGTAAATCTTAAGGGCAACCTTATCTCGCTGGCATTGTTCATCCTCTACTTTGTACTGTACATCTTCTTTGGAATATATGTGCTTATCTTTGCACCAATAATTCCATTCGGATGGATGGGAATCGTTGTTATCTTCACCTGCTACCCTGCTATACAGAAGTTCATCATCAATCCTTTCTACGAGGCAAGGGGCGAGAAAAATCCCGAGATTCCAGACTACGACGATGATGAAGCCGTTTTCGAGGACAAGGGTGGCGAGGAAGCTCCTATCAAGATGAAAAAGGAACGCAGCCACGGCGGAAAAATCATCAAATAATTTCAGACGTCCGAGAGGTAAAACTCACGGACGTTTTCCTTTATGTAACGGTATTATGTTGTGTTAATGAATAAAATGGCAATTATCGCGCACATTATTATCAATACCGAAACGAAAGGAGCTTTACTATGGATATCAAAGGCA
The DNA here is from genome assembly GCA_045540255.1 of Oscillospiraceae bacterium. Lineage (GTDB taxonomy): Bacteria > Bacillota > Clostridia > Oscillospirales > Ruminococcaceae > CAG-115. The sequence goes on from JAZQGZ010000084.1 coordinate 161,026, forward strand.
CAAGGACAGAAGCAAATCTTATGTCTGCATTCGCAGGCGAAACACAGGCGCGCAGCAAATACTCATATTTTGCGCAGGCTGCAAGAAACGAGGGCTTTGAGCAGATCGCGGCAATATTCGAGGAAACGGCAGAGAACGAAAAGGCTCACGCATTTATGTGGTTCAGGTACCTCGGTGGACTGACGAACACCACAGGCAACCTCAAGAATGCCGCCTCGGGCGAGCATTTTGAGTGGACGGATATGTACAGGAAATTCGCTGAAGAAGCCGACGAGGAGGGTTTCACGGAGATCGCCGCTAAATTCCGTCAGGTGGCGCAAATAGAGGAATGGCACGAGAAGCGCTTTTTGCAGCTTCTGAGCAATACCGAACTACAGAAAGTATTTGAAAAGACAGGCGAGGTCATGTGGCAGTGCCGTAACTGCGGTCACATCGTCATCGGAAAAAAAGCCCCCGAGGTCTGCCCTGTCTGCTCATATCCGAAGAGCATTTTTGAGATCAGAGCGGAAAACTATTAATGTAATATTTCAGACCGACAAGCCATTGTCGGTTTCTTTTTGCGCTGAACGATCATGACATTATTTATAAAAATAATGTCATTCCCCCTTGAAAAAAGTCTGCGTATTTGGTATAATATATGATGTATGAATTTTAATACCATTCTTAAAAGAAAGAAGGAAATAATTATGGCAGACACAATGCAGGGTCTGAAAAGAACACATTACTGCGGAGAGGTTACTCTCGACGCAAAAGAGGTAGTTGTCGGCGGCTTTACACAGCGAGTACGCGACAAGGGCAGTCTTATTTTTATAGATCTCCGTGATACATCGGGTATCATTCAGCTCGTTTTTGACGAGAACACAGAAAAGTCCGTATTTGAAAAGGCAAAGTCTGTACGCTCTGAGTTCGTGCTGATGGCAAAGGGCGAGGTTCGTGCCCGTGAGAGCGTAAATGCTGACCTTAAGACAGGTAATCTGGAGCTTGTTGTTACCGAGCTTCGTATCCTCTCTAAATCCCAGACCACTCCCTTTGAGATTACAAGCAATACCAAGACAAACGAGGAGCTTCGTCTGAAGTACCGTTACCTTGATCTGCGCAGAAAGCCCTTACAAGACAACCTTAAGATGCGCCATGAGGTGGCTAAGTGCGCACGTGAGTACTTCTACGAGAACCGCTTCTATGAGATCGAAACTCCTATGATGATAAAGTCCACTCCCGAGGGCGCACGTGACTATATCGTTCCCAGCCGCATTCACAACGGCAAGTTCTATGCGCTTCCCCAGTCCCCTCAGATCTACAAGCAGCTTCTTATGATCTCGGGTATGGACAGATATATCCAGCTTGCACGCTGCTTCCGTGACGAGGATCTCCGTGCCGACAGACAGCCCGAATTCACTCAGATCGACCTTGAGATGAGCTTTGTTGATGTTGAGGACATCCTTGAGATGCTGGAGGGCTTTATTCAGCGTCTGTACAAGCAGGTACTGAATGTTGATATTCCTACACCCCTGCCCCGCCTTACCTATAACGAGGCTATGAATCGTTATGGCTCCGATAAGCCCGATACTCGTTTTGGTATGGAGATCACAGACATCTCCGAGATCGTAAAGGGCTGTGGTTTCAGCGTATTCACAGACGCTATTGCAAACGGCGGCTCTGTACGCGGTATCGTTGCCAAGGGTGCTGCCGACAAGCTGACAAGAAAAGAGATCGACAAGCAGACAGAGTTTGTTCGTGGAATAGGCGCAAAGGGTCTGGCTTATGTAAGATGGGTTGACGACGCTCCCAACTGCTCTTTCAGTAAGTTCATGGCTGAGGGCGAGCTTGAAGCTATCCTCAAGGCTCTCGGTTGCGAAAAGGGAGACGTTGCGCTTATCGTTGCTGACAAGAACAAGGTAACACTCCCTGTTCTCGGTGCACTGAGATTAAAGCTTGCAAAGCAGCTCGACATCATCCCCGAGGGCTGGAACTTCCTGTGGATCACAGAGTTCCCCTTCTTCGAGTACGACGAGGAGAGCGGCGAATGGCTGGCTATGCACCACCCCTTCACCATGCCTATGGACGAGTGTCTTGAATACCTCGAGACCGACAAGGAAAAGGTACGTGCAAAGGCTTACGACCTTGTACTCAATGGTGTTGAGCTGTCCAGCGGCTCTATCCGTATCACCGATTACGAGCTGCAGCAGAGAATGTTTGAGCTTCTCGGTCTCACCAAGGAAGAGATCGACGCCAAGTTCGGCTTCCTCGTTGACGCATACAAGTACGGTGCTCCTCCCCACGGCGGCGCTGGTATCGGCCTTGACAGACTTGCAATGCTTATGTGCGGCTGCGACTCCCTCCGTGATGTTACAGCATTCCCCAAGGTTCAGAACGCAAGCGAGCTGATGAGCGAGGCTCCCTCTGTTGTAGCTGACGAGCAGCTTAAGGAGCTTGGCATCGCTATAATCGAACCCGCTGAATAAAGGGTTTTGTGGTTTCCGACAGGAAATTGCCGTCACTCTGACGGCAAAGCAAAAGCCAATGGCGGACAGAATGTCCGCCGTCTTAAGGAACTTGGCATTGCTATAATCGAATCCGCTGAATAAACAGGTTTTCGATTTCTGTAAGGAAATTGCCGTCACTCTGACGGCAAAGCAGGTTTTTTACGGTAACAATCAAAAAATAAAAAGAATAATCATGCGGCAGGTCGAACGCCTGCCGCTGATTTAGGATATCATGTTTGTAATAAAGCTAGTAAGACCCACAACAGAATATGCGGGACAGATAATGCAGTACCGCAGAGAGTTTCTGGAGAACGATCCCACAGAATGTATGGGTGGCTGCGGAAATCTGCGTAAATGCGACAACATCAATAACTGGATCAATGATACCAATCGGCTTTCAGATCCGCTTACCTGTCCCGTTGGTTATGTAGTATCCGATACCTATCTTGCTGTGCGTGTTTTCGACAACAGGCTTGTCGGAATAATCGATCTGAGACACAGTCTGGACAACTCTGCCCTCAGCGAATGGGCAGGACACATCGGGTACTCTGTACGCCCTAACGACCGTCGCCGCGGCTATGCGAAAGAGATGCTGCGTCTTAACCTGCTTAACTGCAGGGCACTCGGAATGCAGCGTGTCCTTATATGCTGCGACGAAGGGAATATCGCCAGCGAGCGCACGATACTCGCAAACGGCGGTGTCTACGAACGAACCACAGAAGCCAACGGCAGGCCCGTCAGACGCTTCTGGATAGAACTTTGATAAATAAAAAGGAGGTGACCGCATGGAGAAACAGGAGTACAAGGAGATCGCAGCGATGGCTGCAAATGGTGATACCAAGGCATTCACACGCCTTTATGAAACAATATACCGCGAGATGTACTACACTGCTTTTTATTCACTGGCAGACGACTCTGACGCGGTCGAGGTCCTGATAGACACGGTCAGAAACGCATTCGCCTGCATAGGTAAGCTTCATACCGAAGCAGCGTTCCGTATGTATATAATGAAGCAGCTTTGCTCTTCAATAAAAAACAAATTCAAAGAATATGCCGCCGAGGGCAGAGAGGTAGTGTGCGATGAAAGCCGATACCGCCCTAACCGCGATGGAATAGATATCAAACAGGAATTCAACCGCCTGCCCGATACAGAACGTCTGGTATGTGCTCTTTATGTAGGTGGAAAGTTCCTCTGTGATGAGATAGCACAGTTTACAGGACTTTCCGCATCCACTGTCAAGAAAAAGCTTGACAGAGCACTGACGGCATTTTCACTTGACTGATAAGGAGGGATACGCTTGACGGTATCAAAGCTTCATGAATATATGACGGAAAAGATAGTGCCCGAAAGCGTCGTTCCGCAGAACATCGCAGCCTGTCTGATGGAGGACAATCCCACCATCCCCGAGCTTGACGCATTCACATTTCTTAACCGCGTGAGAGCATTAGGCATAGGCTCAGCGGATTTTCTGTATCTGCTGAAAGGATGCGGTGCACCCGAAGAAGCGATCGAAAAGATAGAAAACAACCCTGCGATGAATCTTCAGACGCTTATCGTGACACTGAACAGCTCCGGCCTGACCTCTAAGGATTATACCCGTATGCTTTATACCGCACGCCAGATGTGGGAACGCACTTTGACGATGCAGATAAGCGACATCGAAGAAAACGAGGACGAGAATGAGCCCTCCCCTGCTTACGTACCTGTTAAAGAAGCAACGGACTATGACCCTGCAGACACAGACGAAGACAAGGATGAGGATGACGTTAATGATGACGAATCACCTGACGAGGATGATGACAACTCGGACGATGATTACGAAGGGGCTGACGGACAGCCCTCAGTCCACACAGGAAAGATAACGGCTGCCGCAGTAGGTGCCTGTGTTCTACTCGGTCTTAATGTTGCTATAGATATGGCAGAACTCAACAAGCCTGTGGAACCGGTGATAACAGCCCATTACGCAGCAGATCACACAGAGGTTTTCTCACAGATATATACCGCATATACAGCAGGAAAGATCGGCGGTGGGAACTCCTACTCTCTTACCAATGATGACAGTGAGCTTTTCGGCAATATGCTGATAGAATATCCGGAGGCTTTAGGAGTACATAATATAGGTAACAGCGCATTTTCTGCAGAAAGCAACGAGATCACTCTCTATACTTCGATAGATGGGACACTTACTACCAAAGCGATAATCGCCCCACCCGATGGCGCGGAATTCGTAGATGTGTTCACCAGAAATGACAAGCTGTATGCAGTGTTCTCCGACAGCAATAATGCAGGCTTTACTGCATTTGACAGCAACGGTAATGCTCTTTTCAGTATGCATCAGTCAGGCGTGCTGACCGATATCGCAATAGACGACTCAGGAATATCTTTCGGAACTGTTTATATCCCCGATTATGACAAGAGCTTCACAATTGACGATTATGCGGAATATATGCCCGTCATATACCTCGATGGCAAGGGCAAGGTGCTTCCTGCCTTCAACATCGCCCTTTCTGACAGCATAAACGGCTGCGGATATGCGTTATTCGGCAAATATGATCTTAACAACGGTGCTGCTTTAAGAACTGCCGCTGCCCTTGGAGATCCTGTTTATTCCGACGCAGACAATTTCATGGCAGTAATGAAAAACGAAAACGGTTATGAAATAATAAAAGCCAATAAAGAAGGCGGAGAACTTGATACAACAGAGCTATCTTCCCTTTCTGCCTGCGACATGGGCGACAAGCTTGTATCAATTCCAAGCGAAACAGCCGAGTCTGCAGACAGTGGATCTGCTGCTACCGATGCTAACATCGTTGCTTCCGCCGAAAAGGCTGAAAACGGTGCTGATATCGTATATCTGCGCGATCATGAGCTGAAGCCTGTTTCAGCGATAGTAAATATTCCCGCGGAAATAAAGTCGCTCAGACTTACGGGAGATATGCTTTATATCTACGGTAAAGAGGGTATAATAATGGTAGCTGATATATCTGATCCTTACTCGCCGCAGCTAATTGAATTCACAAAGACCTATGGTATCACAAAGGACGATCACGCACTTTGTGCGACACTATCAGACGATCTTATCAGATTCACACTCTATCGAAAAGATGAGAACGGCATAAGCGAAGCTGGAGGCTCCTCCAAAATAGTAAAGAGTGTCGGAAGTTCACCTGCACTGTGCGGAGGAAATACGCTTTATATTGGCTCTGCTGAACGTTGCGGTGCTGCATACACCTATTTCGATGGTGTATCCGTTATTTCGGAATACACTCTCTTCGGAAAATCAAACACCGCCCACACCCTGTTTGACGATAAAACAGGATTTACCTCAGCGGCAATCATCGGTGAAGAACTACATCTTATATATGGCAGTAACTCCATCGTTGTAAAGTAATCAAAACAGTAAAAAAGATCCACCGACTTTGTCGATGGATCTTCTTATTTATCAGTAGTATACCGGAATTATACGCAGCCCTGAGCCTTCATAGCCTCAGCAACCTTGATAAAGCCAGCGATGTTAGCACCTGCTACGAGGTCATCACCAAGACCATACTTGTTAGCAGCATCAACGGAAGCCTTGAAGATATTCTTCATGATCATCTTAAGCTTCTCGTCAACCTCTTCTGCTGTCCAGCTATAACGCATGGAGTTCTGGCTCATCTCGAGACCGGAAACAGCTACGCCGCCTGCATTAACAGCCTTGGAGGGAGCAACGATAACGCCCTTGCTCTTAAGGTAAGCAACAGCCTCGTTTGTTGTAGGCATATTGGAAACCTCAACATAGTACTTAACGCCGTTAGCTACGATCTTCTCAGCCTCAACCATGCCAACCTCGTTCTGTGTAGCACAAGGCATGATGATATCAGCCTTAACGCCCCAGGGCTTCTCGCCTGCATGGAACTCAACACCGAACTTGTCAGCGTAATCCTGAACTCTGTTACGGCAGGAATCACGCATCTCGAGCATGAAGTTTACCTTCTCCTCGGTGGAAACGCCATCGGGATCGTAAACATAACCGTCGGGACCGGAAAGTGTAACTACCTTACCACCCAGCTCGTTGATCTTCTTAACTGTACCCCAAGCTACGTTACCGAAGCCGGAGATAGCAAATGTCTTGCCCTTGATTGTATCACCGAAGTGCTCAAGCATATTTGTGGTGTAGTAAACTGCACCGTAGCCTGTTGCCTCGGGACGGATGAGAGAGCCGCCGTACTGGATGCCCTTACCTGTAAGCACGCCTGTGAACTCATTCTTGAGTCTCTTGTACTGACCGAACATATAACCGATCTCACGAGCACCTACGCCGAGGTCGCCAGCGGGAACGTCAAGGTTAGGACCAATGTGTCTGTAAAGCTCAGTCATGAAGCTCTGGCAGAAACGCATAACTTCAGCATCGGACTTGCCTGTGGGGTCAAAGTCAGCGCCACCCTTACCGCCGCCCATAGGGAGAGATGTAAGAGAGTTCTTGAAGGTCTGCTCAAAGCCGAGGAACTTGATGATACCGCTGTAAACATTGGGAGCAAATCTGATACCGCCCTTGTAGGGACCGATAGCGGAGTTGAACTGTACACGGAAGCCACGGTTTACGTGGTGCTTGCCATTGTCGTCAACCCAGGGAACACGGAAGAAGATCTGTCTCTCAGGCTCAACAATGCGCTCAAGAACGCCAGCCTCTACGAGGTCGGGTCTCTGCTCAACTACGGGCTCGATGCTCTCGAGAACCTCTGTAACTGTCTGGATAAACTCAGGCTCGCCTGCGTTTCTCTTCTGTACTCTTTCGAGAAGGTCGATAAGATACTGGTTTGTTAATGCCATTGGTGATGTCCTCCTAAATAATCATAAAAAGCTGAAGCACGATAAAAATATGTACTTCTGACCTTATTTATTATACAACATCATGTCGGATTTTGCAAGATTATTTTGACGATTTTTCATATCAGACTTGCAATTTGTGGATTTTACACATTTACTTTCAACTATCCACTGGGTTATTACTGCACATTTCAGCTTTTATTGACAAAAAAAGCGGCATTGACTTTCATTTTTCCTTAGATCTTTCGGGAACAAGCACAAACAGTACCGCTGCCGTCAATGCAATCAGAAGCGACACAAGCCGCCAGATATCTGCAGTGTAAAATTCGAATATCACACCAAGCCGCTCCGCATCTCCAAACAGGGCAATTCCGACAGCTACCGATGCTATTGCTGCGATAAGCACTGCCGCTGCAGCACTGTCCTTACAGCGACGGATATTATCATCCTTCTCACTGCTTACTTTATCAGCAAGCCTCTCTATCGAAGTGTTGACAGCCTCCAGTGCAGGTACGGTCCCTATCGTAAGAAAAAGCACTGCCCACTCGACGGCGGAAAAGTCATAAAAACACACCGCAAAGAATATCACAAACACGGCAGCGCAGACATGAAAGCGGAAGTTACGCTCCATAAAGGCATAACCAATTCCACGTCCGGCATAAATAAAGCTTTTAAGAAACTTTTTCATCAGCTCTCACGTGTAATGCCCAGCTTTTCAAGCACCTTATCCTGTTTGCCGAACATCAGTTTTTCGTCCTCCTCGCTGTCAACATGGTCATAACCAAGAAGATGGAACAGCGAATGTGTGATAAGGAATGCCACCTCACGTCGGAAGCTGTGCCCGAACTCCTTTGCCTGTTCATCGGCGCGTTCAAGAGAGATAACGATGTCGCCGAGGAGTATAGCACCTGTTTCGGGGTCAGTATCGAAGCTGTCATCATCACCGAGCGGGAACGAAAGAACATCCGTTGCCTTATCGATATCGCGGTGCTCCCTGTTTATCTCGCGGATACTCTCGTTGTCTACGAGAGTAACGGACACCTGTGCATCTTCCTCTATGCCCTCTTCCTCCAGAGCGGCACGGGTACACTGTTCAATAAGCTGTTCAATATCTGCAGGGGGTGCAAGCTTATCCTGTTCATCGCTGAAAAAAATCTCAATATTCATTATCAATTCTTCCTGTCAAAATCTTTTCTGGGAGCACTCTGGCTACCGTAATTCTCATACGCTTTAACTATATCCTGAACAAGTCTGTGTCTTACAACATCCTTGTCGCTGAAACGGTTCTGGGCGATGTCATCCACATTCTTCAACACACGAAGCGCCTCGATAAGGCCTGATTTTCTCGTTTCAGGAAGGTCGATCTGGGTAATATCACCTGTAATGACCATCTTGCTGTTGAAACCCAGTCGTGTAAGGAACATCTTCATCTGTTCACGGGTGGTGTTCTGCGCCTCATCAAGAATAATGAAGCTGTCGTCAAGAGTACGGCCTCTCATATACGCAAGGGGAGCCACCTCAATGGAGCCTCGCTCCAGATGGCGATTGAACGCCTCCTGTCCGAACATCTCAAAAAGTGCATCGTACAGCGGACGAAGATAGGGATCTACCTTATTCTGAAGGTCACCGGGAAGAAAGCCCAGCTTCTCGCCGGCCTCGACCGCAGGACGTGTAAGGATGATACGCTGGATCTCATGTGCCTTGAATGCGCTTACCGCCAGTGCAACGGCAAGGTAGGTCTTGCCTGTGCCCGCAGGGCCTACGCCAAAGGTTATCGTGTTTTTGCGTATCATGTCACAGTACTTCTTCTGTCCGAGCGTCTTTGGCTTTATCGGTTTTCCTGAATAGCTTACACAAACGCAATCAGAGGACATATTATCAACCTCGTCCTCGGTGCCGTCATTTACCATTGAGATCACATAACGCACTGCCTGCTCATTTATAGCCTCTCCTTTGAAATGAAGCTTTGAAAGCGAGTGCATTGCTTTTTCCGCACGGGCAACAGCGGCATCAGTGTCACCTGTGATCTTTATATCACTTCCGCGACTGAATATTGTCACTCCGAAAGCCTTTTGTATGAGATTAACATTACTGTCGAAATCTCCGAAAACAGCATGAAGCTGCTCCATATTCTCCATATTGACTGTTGATTCTGCCATCAGTGTTCCTTTCTGTGTGCCTGCGAATAGAACGCTCGCCGACTGAATAAGATGTGGATATACAACTAAGTAATATTATATCATTCCCCACCAATGTTGTCAACAATTTCGTCAGAATAACATCCCTTGATCCGATCGGAAAAAACAAAATAAACACTTAAAAAATCAATAAAAACAACGCTACAAAATATGATTATTTGAACAAAACCATAAAAATATGTGTATTAACGGGATAAGGTGTTGAATTGTGTTGACAAAATCTCTTGTTTCATGTATAAATAACTTATAGACTAGTATGGAGGATCACTACTATGCTTAAGAACAGGAATCTTGCTCACGTCATCATATTCAGTATCATCACCCTTGGTATCTACGGTATCTACTGGAACTGGGTCACCCTGAATGCTCTTGAAGAAGAAGGCCAGAGCAGCCAGATCTCCCCTACTCTGGTATTCTTTCTCTGCCTGTTTGGCGGTTACATCGGCTATGCTTTATTCGGCTACACAGCCAACACCAACATGAATGCTATCAGAGCGAAGAAGGGACTTCCAGCAGTAGATAACGGCGCTCTATGGATCGTTTTCGGGCTGGTGTTTCCCCTCGTGTTTGTTTTCCTGCTCCAGCTTGCTATCAACGAAGTGGCTGACAACTGATGCTGTAACTACACACAAACATAAAGCTGCCATTACGGCAGCTTTTTTGTATGCTATTAGCAGGATCTCTCCTCCCGCATATACTGAATTACGGGCATAGTGCCCTATTTTTATGAAGGAGGAACAAACTATGGCAATCTTTACAAATCAGGCAACATTGTCCTATAACGATATAACCACTAACTCGAATATCGTAACAGGCGAGATAATCGAGGTACTCTCCGCATCAAAGACCGCTGTAACCGAAAGCTATACTGCGGGCGATTCCGTGACCTATATCATCAGCATCGTAAACTCGGGAGCAACTCCAGTTACAGGTATCACTATCACCGATGATCTCGGCAGGTATAACTTCGGGACCGAAGCCCTCACCCCTCTCACCTACGTGGATGGTTCAGTACGCTATTTCGCAGATGGTACCCTTCAGGCAGCCCCCTCGGTAACAGCAGCGCCTCAACTCGTAATCACAGGTATCACTGTACCCGCAAACGGAAGTGCTATCATAGTATATGAAACCACCGTCAACCGGTATGCGCCCCTCGATGCAGTAGCTACCATAACAAATACCGCTGTCATCACAGGTACAGGCATTACCACTCCGATTACCGTCACCGAGACCATTACTGTGGAAAACAGTGCTTCCCTCGGCATCACAAAGGCGCTCTCACCCGAAACAGTAACCGAAAACGGCACACTGACCTATACCTTCACTATTACAAACACAGGCAACGAAGCGGTAGTGGGCACTGACAATGCAACAGTAACCGACACTTTTGATCCTGCTCTCAGCGACATTACAGTGACATTCAACACAACGACATGGACGGAGCAGGCAAACTACACTTACAATGAGAATACAGGTGTATTCACAACAATACCCGGACAGATCACAGTACCTGCTGCCACTTATTCACAGGATCCTGTTACAGGCGTATGGAGCGTTGTCCCTGCCACTGTTGTTCTTCGAGTTACAGGTACGGTATGAACCTTGATCCTATGTCCGAAATGCGGCACACGGCACATCATATCAAAAAAATTGCCAGTTATAAAACATCTTCACCTGCGCAATATATGAGCATCCGATAAAAAAGCGAGGGATAGCATGAACCTGATAAATTGCAGCGAAAGCTGCCGCTGGCAGACAGACGGTATGTGTACGCTTCAGGACATCACCAGAGTTACAGGAATCAATAACCGCTGCTGCCATTTTGAACAGAGATAATAAGATCCACATCTATAGACAACAAAAAGACCCGAGAAAACTCGGGTCTTTATCTTTACATATCAGGGGATTAGCCCTTAGCCATAGCCTCAACCTCAGCTGCGAAGTCATCAGCCTTCTTCTCGATACCCTCGCCACGCTCGAAACGAACGAAGCTGTCGATAGCGATGGAAGCGCCTGTTGCCTTAGCAACGGACTCAACGTACTGAGCGATGTTCATGGAGTCATCCTTGAAGTACTTCTGATCGAGGAGGCAAACTTCCTCAAAGTACTTTCTCATACGACCCTCAACGATCTTATCAAGAACGTTCTCGGGCTTGGGCTTCTTGGACTCCTCATTTTCCTTCTTAACGAGGCTTGTCTGAACTTCCTTCTCCTCAGCGAGCTTCTCTGCAGGGATGCAGTGCTGGCATACGAACTGAGCGTTCAGAGCTGTAACCTGAAGAGCTACGTTCTTACCGCAAGCGAGAACCTCTTCGTTATCAGCCTTGTCAGTGTCAAGCTTAACCATTGTACCGATTCTGCCGCCATCGTGCATATAAGGAACCAGAACGCCTTCCATCTTTACGAAACGACGGATGTTCATGTTCTCACCGATAGTAGCGATCTTCTCTGTCATGTAATCAGCAACTGTCTGTGTTGTGCCTGTAACTGTGCAGTTCTTGAGAGCCTCAACATCAGCAGCGTCATTAGCGAGAATTGTATCAGCGATTGTCTCAACGAGGTCGAGGAACTTGTCTGTCTTAGCGCAGAAGTCGGACTCGCAGTTGATCTCAACGAGAACGCCTGCGTTGCCGTTAACCTTAGCCTTAACGATACCCTCGGCAGCGATTCTGCCTGCCTTCTTGGCAGCCTTTGCGAGACCCTTCTCACGGAGGATCTTGACAGCCTCATCTCTGTTGCCGTCAGCCTCTACCAGTGCTCTCTTGCAATCCATCATGCCGCAGCCTGTCATCTCGCGCAGCTCTGCAACGTCCTTTGCTGTAATATTAGCCATTGTTTTATTCTCCTTTACAACTATTTTTAAGTCTAAAGTCTATTCTAACGAATTATTCAGCAGCTTCCTCTGCCTCAGCAACAGCAGCCTCTGCTGTGCCCTGGTTAGCGGAGATGATAGCGTCAGCCATAGCGCCTGCGATCAGCTTAACTGCTCTGATAGCGTCATCGTTACCGGGGATCACGTAGTCGATCTCATCGGGATCGCAGTTTGTGTCAACGATAGCAACAACGGGGATACCGAGCTTCTTAGCCTCTGCAACAGCGATCTTCTCCTTGCGGGGATCTACGATGAAGAGAGCACCGGGGAGCTTCTTCATGTTCTTGATACCGCCGAGGAACTTCTCAAGCTTCTCGATCTCGAGGTTGAGCTTGATAACTTCCTTCTTGGGAAGCAGATCGAATGTGCCGTCTGTCTCCATTGTGTGGAGCTGCTCAAGTCTAGCGATTCTTCTCTGGATTGTCTTGTAGTTTGTCATCATACCGCCGAGCCATCTTGCGTTAACAAAGTGTGCGCCTGCGCGGAGAGCCTCTTCCTTGATGGAATCAGCAGCCTGCTTCTTTGTACCAACGAAAAGAACCTCGCCGCCGTTTGCTGCAACCTCGTGAATGAAGTTGTAAGCCTCGTCAAGCTTCTTTACTGTCTTCTGCAGGTCGATGATGTAGATGCCGTTTCTCTCTGTGAAAATGTAGGGAGCCATTTTGGGGTTCCATCTTCTGGTCTGGTGACCGAAGTGAACGCCTGCTTCGAGAAGCTGCTTCATAGATACTACTGCCATTTGTGTTTTCCTCCTGAATTTTGGTTTAATAAATTTTTTCCGCCACGGAAAAACACCGTACCTGACGCGTGAGCGCACCAAAGGCGGCTATTCCGTGTGTGTATTTGTGCTTATGATTGCACATTTACTGAAATATTATACCACAAACAGCCAAAGAATGCAAGCACAAATTTACTGTCACTTAAACAATTTTCCGAACATTCCACGCTGACCTTTTGTTGAATTTGACGGACACTCGCAGGAAACCAGTATAGTATCCTCGCCGATGACCTCGATATCGCACCATTTCACACTGATATCCTCTTCCCTGCCGAACAATCCGAAGCACTTCGGCCTGCCGAATATAGTCAGCCTGCATATTTTTGCGGTGCAGCTATCGAACTCTATATCATCGGGATATCCGAGTCTGCACCCGTTTTTTATATTCACTATCTCTTTACATTTGATGTCGTTAAAGCTATAAACCATATAATCACCTGCCTGTGGGACAATATATGCGCTTTTTCTGCGATAAATTCCCACATGACAGGTGATCACTGTTATAATAACTTATTTTAATGATAATATCCTGCTGTCCAGCTCCTGTGACGGCTCCGCCTGCGAATTTTTTACAAGTCTTTCTACATCGTGCTGCGAAAGCTGCTTGTATATCACCGCAGTACCGTCTGCGTTGGCTCTCAGCCTGCTGCGCGCCACGATTACTATAGCAGCCCCGATTGCCATGAATACGCACGCAGCACATATTATCCATGGCGTCGGGTCGGGTCGGGCCATGAGTGTCACCGCATGGACGCCCTCCACAATATTGATCGCATCGCCGTATCTTTCGGTGCAGTCTTTCATAAATTCTTCGGTCGCAGGGTTTATAGCCTCGAAATCGATACCGACCTCAACACAGTTTTCCCACACATCAACACCGAGGCTGAGCAACGCTATCTCGTCCGAAAAACCCCAAGTAAGTTCAAGCTCCTCCTGTATCGAACACAGATAATTATAGGAGTATTTCTGCTCGGTGAACGTCACTGTCGAAACATCCTCAACAAGATACAGTATCTCGTCCTTGACGGCATCTGTATCGCAGCTTTCAACAATGCCGAATGTCAGATGCTCTCTGCCTCCGTTTGTGCTCCACACACCTGTGATGTAATCGGGGTAGCCATGTCTGTCCCACGCCGAAAACAGCTCATAAGCGTCCTTATAAGGATAGGATGTACTTTCCGCTGCTGCACTTATTGATAATACAGCAGTCATAATTGCCGCTACGACGAATATCATGCTCTTTCTCATGGATGACCTCCATTCAAATCCTTACGCAGTGCCTTTATCGCACTACGGTATCTTCTGTATACCGAGGAAAGCGTGCTTCCTGTTATCCTTGATATCTCCGAAAAGGTAAATCCTGCATTAAGGTGCAAAGACAGCACCTCCCGCTGCTCCTGCGAAAGCATAGAGATCGCACGCTCGATATCCAGCATCTCGGCAGATGTATCGAGATGTGTGCAGCTCTCCGCAGGGATATTCTCCTCACGGCGATGCTTTCTGATATAGTCGATAGCGAGATTACGCGCCGAAGCAAACACCCATGCCCTGCAATTCCTGATTGAACTGTCAGGTGGCGAGGAACACAGCCGCATAAATAGCTCCTGCATTATATCATCCGCTGTTTCGCTATTATTTACGATACGGAGTATCAGCGTATACAACGGCACTCTGAGCGACCGATAGATATCCGCAAAAGCCTCTTTGTCTCCGTTTCTCAGGCGAGAAAACATTTCTTCGATATCCATGCCGCACCTCCCTCTTACATATTTGATGCATCTATATAATATGACGTATGAGAAACTGATTTTTTTCGGGTACGATAAAATTTTATCATATTTTTTCCGTTTTGTACATCTTTTTCACACAAACAGCCACCCGCTACACAGATGGTACATACCTGTGCAGCGGGTGGCTGCTATTTATTTAAGGAGTGGGAAAGTTACTTCATGAACACAAATTCCTTGAGTGCAAAGAGCTGTCTGCCTTTCATTTCATTGGCGAACCAGCCCTCATAGCCTGCCTCGGCTACAAAGTAAAGTGCGTGCCTGCCTGTCACTGCTTTTACCTTGCCGCCGATAATGCCGTCGCCTTCGCCGAAAGGAACTGTACCGATCTCTTCGCCATCCTCACTGTCAAGGCGCACATGGACAACTCCCCTGCTGCCGAAGCCACGTATCTTCATGCGTAGCTGCATTGTCTTTGAGGAATAGTCCTCACCAAAATCGAAATATTTCCAGCCCATGACTGCACCGTCTGTAACATTTGTAACAACACGGTCGAATACGTCAAGCTCTGTAATGAAACATCCGTTTTTGAGCACACATGCTGTCTCACCTGCAGTTACCTTATAAGGATTGAGGTACTCCTCAAAGCCCAGTGAGGTCATCTCTACCTGAGGTATAGTACCGTCGGGAAGTATCTCTATCCTCTCGACACAGCCACGGCGCGACATGATAGAACCGTTGGTCATACGGTGATAGAAGATATACCACTGTCCGTTGATATTGCAGATAGAGCCGTGATTGTTTCCGCCTGGGTAGTCAACACCATTGTCAACGATAGTGCCGCGATACTCGAAAGGTCCCGTCGGGGACTTGGAGGTTGCATAATCAAGACGGCTTCCGATCTGAGGAGAGTAGATCATATAATAAGTGTCGCCGACCTTGCGTGGAGAACACGCCTCAAAGAAACGATGCGGCTCCTCCACAGGTATGATATCGGGCTGATATGTGCCGTCTACCATCTCGTACATATTGGCTTTAAGCTCGCACATATAGCTGCCCTGATAGCCGCAGTAGCAGTAAACCCTGCCGTCATCATCCACAAGCACTCCGGGATCGATGAACGTTCCGTCATCGTAGTGGTTTTCTACATTATATACATATTTTGAAAGAAGCTTAAACGGACCCTCGGGCTTATCACTTACACCGACACAGCCTTTTGCTCCCACTATGTAGGCATAGAGATAATATTTACCCTCACGTTCAACCACATCGGGCGCAAAAAGAAGGTTCTGCGTCCAGTCTACATCTGAAGTGGCATCCTCGCCATCCTTTGTGCGGAAGATATCGCCGTGGCAGGTCCACTCGTTAAGGTTTGAGAGCGGTGCAGACCACACCTTTAGCTTGTAGTCACAGAAATCAATGGAGTCTACTCTGTCATGGGAGCCATAAACATACACTCTGTCGCCGAAAACTCTGGGCTCGCCGTCAGGGATGTATTCCCATGTTGGAAGATAAGGATTAGCCATAATATCACCTCATAAATAGATTTTTATCTTATGCTATAATTCTACCACTTAAAGCTACTGATTACAACTACAAAACCGCCATCAATCAGCACAAAATTGCCTTTGCGCCATCAATTAAGTAAATAACCCTATCTCTTTTTGTGTAATATGTGCAACAAATGGTTGACATATTGAAAATAATATGATAAAATATGAAAAGAACGTATTGTAATCGTTCTCAAAACTATTATGAAACACATTTTCTTTAGGAGGAATCTGAAATCATGCTTCGTACAAAGAAGATACTCGCAGGTGTTCTGGCTGTCGCTGCGGCACTCAGCATAACCGCCTGCGATTCCGAAACCGTAAACACTCCCAGCGGCACTTCTTTAGGAGTAAACAGTAACGGCAACCCTATTGCTCCCAGCACCACTACAACAACTCCTGTGACCACCATCGACCCCGATGAACTGGCTGCCACAGACGCTGAAAACAAGGACGTAAACAGCGACTACTTTACCCCTGACGGAAACTCAGGCAAGATCGTATGGCTGGGCTACTACGATCTTATGACCGACGGAAGCTCATCTGAGCAGTACAAAGTATTCACCAGCGAAGTATACGGAGGCGAGATCGAATATGTGTCCTCTCCCAGCAA
This sequence comes from Oscillospiraceae bacterium, assembly GCA_045540255.1. Classification (GTDB taxonomy): domain Bacteria; phylum Bacillota; class Clostridia; order Oscillospirales; family Ruminococcaceae; genus CAG-115. The sequence continues at coordinate 178,057 of JAZQGZ010000084.1, forward strand.
CGAGGGCTATTTTGAGAAGCTTGGTACACTGATCGCATCCGACGATTCTCCCGATATCGTTAGATATGAGTGGCTGTCCTACCCCATGGGTATGAACAAGAATATGTACGAGTCCGTTGACGGTCTCATAGACTTCACAACTCCTCTTTGGTCCGATATGAGCGAGATAATCGAGGACTTTGCATACAAGGGCAAGCACTATTATCTCCCCTACCGCATCACAACAAACTTTGCACTTAACTATAACCGCCGTGTGATCCTTGACGCAGGTCTTACCGATCCCTATGATCTGTACCTCACCAACAACTGGACATGGGATACTTTCAGAGAGCTTCTCATCGAATGGTGCAACCTTGACGAACAGAACATCGGCTACTGCGGCGCAGGCGGCATGAGCTTTATCGCAACAACAGGTACTCCCCTTGTAGACGTACAGGCAGACGGCACCATCCTCAACAACGTAAGCAACGCAAACATCACACGTGCAATGGAGTTCTGCTCCGGTCTGTACCGTGATGGTCTTACATATCAGAAAGAGCTTGGCGACTGGGTAGACCCCTCTCTCTGGGCAAAGAACTCCGAGCAGATCCTGTTCCTCGGTATGAATCCCGAGTGGACTTATTCCGCAGCAGCAGCAGCTATCCAGAACCCCACAGGCGTTGAGAACGATATCTGCAACACTCCCTCCGACTTTGCGTTCGTTCCCTTCCCCAGAGATCCCTCCGCTGATGAGTACTGCATTGCATACGACAGCTTCGGATACATGATCCCCAAGGGCGCAAAGAACATCAAAGGCGCTGTTGACTGGATCCAGCTCAACAGAGTATTCCAGACCGACGAGGCTCTGCACGCAACCGCACGTGAGGACGCTATCAACCCCGAGCCTGTATACTACACAGCAGGCAAATACGAGGGCATGCAGAAGTGGGCTCTTGTATGGGATGAGCGTGTATACGATGTATGGCAGGAAATGATGGATCCCACTAAGTTCAGCTATGTATTTGATGACTGCTACGGATTCAGCGGGGATCTTTCCACTCTTGCTGATACTATCCTTGATACACCTCTGTTTGACGGTGCTTCTTTCTCGCAGATCAGTGCTGAGAACGCTCCGCTGATGGATGCTATCATTGACGAGTACAGATAACAGTCAGAACATTAATATCGTTTAAAAGTTTTATGCCCCCGAATCAAAGTTCGGGGGCATTACTATTCCAATATTATCGCTATGAACCATTCTTCACTGCACACAATGCGTTATCTCGCATAAAATATTGCAGGGTAAAGATCCACAGCCGTGCCGAGGGTGGCGGAGCTCCGTCGTCTGAAACGGCACAAATAGGGGCTTCCGCCCGTGAATAGCCGTAGGCGCAAAGCGGCTGTTTGAATATACCCTCGGGGCTAATGCCTCGGGCAGTTCCGCCGCGCAGTGCTTTTAATCAACTGTGCGGCGGATATGCTGCAAACCTCATACACAAAAAGCTCCGACATCTCTGTCGGAGCTTTTTATTATCTGTTATATCAGCCGTTGTTCTGTGCTGCTCTCTTAGCCTCGATATCAGCAAGAGCATCCTTACGGGAAAGGTTGATCCTACCCTGCTGGTCGATCTCCATTACCTTTACGATGATCTCATCGCCAATGGAAACAACGTCCTCAACCTTTTCAACGCGGCGGTTCTCCAGCTTGGAGATGTGCACCATGCCGTCCTTGCCGGGAGCAATCTCAACAAATGCGCCGAAGTTCATGATGCGAACGACCTTGCCCTTGTAGATAGCACCGATCTCGGGAGGATTAACGATAGTACCGATAACCTGGATACAAGCCTTAGCCTTCTCCATGTCAAGACCGCAGATGAATACGTTACCGTCGTCGTCAATGTCGATCTTGCACTCGAAGTCAGCGCAAAGCTTCTGGATGACCTTGCCGCCCTTACCGATGACCTCGCTGATCTTGTCAGCAGGAACCTTAGTGGTAAGCATCTTGGGAGCGTACTTGCCGACCTCCTTGCGGGGCTCAGGGATAGCCTTGAGCATGATCTCGTCAAGGATGTAGTTACGTGCTGTATGAGTTGTCTCGATAGCCTGACGGATGATCTCGGGTGTAAGACCGTCGATCTTGAGGTCCATCTGGATAGCTGTGATACCATCGTGTGTACCTGCTACCTTGAAGTCCATATCGCCGAAGAAGTCCTCAACGCCCTGGATATCGATCATTGTATCCCATCTGTCACCCTCTGTGATAAGACCGCAGGAGATGCCTGCAACGGGCTTCTTGATCGGAACACCTGCATCCATCAGAGCCAGTGTAGAGCCACAAATGGAGCCCTGAGAAGTGGAACCGTTGGAGGAAAGCACCTCAGAAACAAGACGGATAGCATAGGGGAACTCCTCGATAGAGGGGATAACGGGAACAAGAGCACGCTCAGCCAGTGCGCCGTGACCGATCTCACGTCTGCCGGGACCGCGGCTTGCCTTTGTCTCACCTACGGAGTATGCGGGGAAGTTGTAGTGGTGCATATAACGCTTGCCCTCTTCCTCGTCAAGACCCTCAAGCTTCTGAGAATCACTTACGGGGCCGAGTGTAGCAACTGTCATAACCTGTGTCTGACCTCTTGTGAACAGACCGGAGCCGTGCACTCTGGGGAGAACGCCTACCTCGGCTGCGAGAGGACGTATCTGATCCATTCTTCTGCCGTCAACACGCTTGCCCTCGTCAAGCAGCCAGCGACGAACTACGAACTTCTGCAGCTTGTAGATGCACTCGTCGATCATAGCGATCTTCTCGGGATATACCTCGTCGAACTTTGCGTGGATATCGTCAACGATGGGTGCAAGGCGCTCCTCACGGATGTTCTTGTCGTCTGTGTCAAGGGCGAACTTAACACGGTCGATAGCGAACTCGGAGATAGCGTCGAACATATCGTGGTCAACTTCCTGGGACTCGAAAGCAAACTTGGGCTTGCCGATCTGAGCCTGGATGTCCTTGATAAAGGGAATAAGGCTTGTGGTGATCTCATTGTGACCTGCCATGATAGCCTCGATCATCTTCTCATCGGGAACCTCGTTAGCGCCTGCCTCGATCATAACTACCTTATGCTCGGAGGATGCAACTGTCAGTGTGAGGTCTGTCTTAGCACGCTGCTCCAGTGTGGGCATCATAACGATCTCGCCGTCAACAAGGCCAACGGAAACACCACCGATAGGACCGTTCCAGGGAATATCAGAGATAGATACTGCGATGGATGCGCCGATCATACCGAGGATCTCAGGGGAAGCGTCGGGATCAACAGCAAGAACTGTCATTGTGATAGCAACGTCATTTCTCATATCCTTGGGGAACAGAGGACGCATGGGACGGTCTACTACACGGGAAGTAAGGATAGCCTTCTCGGAGGGACGGCCCTCTCTCTTGAGGAAGCCGCCGGGGATCTTACCAACGGAGTAGAGTCTCTCCTCGTAGTCAACGGCTAAGGGGAAGAAATCTACGCCCTCACGGGGCTTAGCAGAAGCGGTAACGTTTACCATAACTACGGTCTCGCCGTACTTTACCCAGCAGGAACCGTTTGCAAGTCCGCAGACCTTACCTGTCTCAACGGTGAGCTCTCTGCCTGCGAACATGGTCTTGAATATCTTGTGATTTTCAAACATTTCTTTTATTTCCTTTCGTAATTGATATCCTCAAAGGCACAGTTTAGCAATAAACTCAACTGCGGAAACCTCCGCCGCTCAGTTTAATGCTAACACCTGTACCCTTGCTTCTGAAATAGCAAAAGGGGCAGAACTGTACTGATAAAGCCCAGTGCTGCCCATTTAATGCACTTAAGATTACTTACGGATGCCGAGCTTAGCGATGATTGCTCTGTAACGCTCGATGTCCTTCTTCTGGAGGTAGTTCAGAAGGTTTCTTCTGCGACCTACCATCTTAAGGAGACCACGTCTGGAATGGTGATCCTTCTGGTGAACCTTGATGTGCTCTGTCAGGTCGTTGATTCTCTTGGTGAGGATAGCGATCTGTACCTCGGGGGAACCTGTGTCGTTTGCAGACAGACGGTTAGCCTCGATAACTGCGGTTTTCTCTTCTTTTCTTAACATAATAACACCTCATAAAAATTTATTCCGTGATCATAGCAGTGGGAAAGGTGTTGCTCCGCACTCCATGAAAACGGTATGGCTATGCATTTTTGCATAACACAGGTATTATATCATAAAAAAAACGATTTGTAAATAGTTTTTTAAAAATATTTTACTTTATTTCGGATATTTTTTTATAATGATACTAAAACACATAACTCCACACGCATATCAGCGCATCATAGACTCCGTGGGCGATTATAAGCGACAGCAAAGTGCAGTGCCTCACCTTTTCACGGCACACATACAATATCCCGCCGATAACGGATGTGAAGATCACCTGCACTGCATTTCCGCCGAAGATGTGAAACAGCCCGAACAGCACCGAGGATACTGTCCCTGCAAACAGACTGCTGTCCTTTATCTGCCTCAGCTTATGTACGAAACAGCCACGGAATATAAACTCCTCAGTGACCCCGACCGCCCCGATACAGTATATGAATTCGTAAACGAACTGCCACCACTCCGTGTAATTATTCCCGGAACTCACCCAGTCGCCGAAGCCAAGCAAAGTCGGAACCAGCGTAAGCGTCAACGACATCGCCGCTCCCACTCCGATACCGACAAGCATTTGTGCAGGGAGATTATCCTTTGTAAATCCAAGTTCAGCAGGCTTAATGTGCGAAATCAGCACAAATATTACAGGCACAGCCATGATAAGCCAATATATAAAGATCATGACTACCATTCTTATGCCAAGCGGAAGCGCCATCAGCAGATACTGCTGAAAGCATATCACCCCGAAGAGGCTTGCCCACACTCCCACTATACATATAAGCAGATGTATGAGCGTTGTCTTTTTTGTTCTGTCCATGTACACCTCTCTGTATCAGAAGAACGCCTTGACTATCTCAGCCGCCCATTTAAGCCACGACGGCACAAAAGTGTCTATGTTCTGCAGTATATGTGAATAAAACGAGGTTATCTCCCCACCCGAATAACTGAACTCCCCGTAAGCCTCAGTGTATCCTATGGCTATCTGCGCCCGTGCGCTGTCGCCTACTGCAAGATAATGCGCTACCGCTGCACCCCCTGCCGAAACAAGACCTATAGCAGCACCGCCTATCGCAAGCACGCCGACTGCCGCACCTCCGACAGCTATGATGCCAAGTGCCAGCGATCCCAGTGCGATCAGCCCTGCCGCAAGCGAGCCAAATGCAAGCACGCCAAGACTAAGCACACCGCAGGAGAAGACTCCCATCGAAAACAATCCGCAGGCGAACACTCCACGTGCCGCCAGTCCCAGCGCAAAGATGCCCTTTGCGCTTCTTCCGAGACCTATATTGATATGCCACAGCGGAACGCCGTGTACCATACGCTCGCTCTTACGCTCGTAATACAGATCGGACAGACGCAGCGCACCCGACGGAGCGACAGGCTCGGCTGCCTGCTTATCTTTAATAAGGTAGTCAAGTGAACAGCCGTACATATCGCTCAGCTTTATCAGCTTGTCCGTCTCGGGATAGGCAAGGTCGCTCTCCCACTTGCTGACAGCCTGCCGGGATACCCCCAGAAGCTCCGCAAGCTGCTCCTGTGTATAGTTATTCTGCTTTCTGTACATTGATAGTTTTTCGCCAAGTGTCATGATAGGTTCCTCCTTTTATTTGGTGAGTACATCATAACATTTACGTCAGAAAAGCTCCACCAATTTTGCATTTCTTTATGTAAGCTTTGGGTTGCATTGGCTTAACCATGCGGTTTAATAGTTATCGAACAGCAACGAGAGATACCCCCACACCGTTTCTATCCACGGCATAAGGCTCTGAAGCACATTAATATGAAAATATCCCCACGACCATATTCCTACGCCTGCAAAGCACAGCGCAAGCAGCCCCGCCGACAAAACTCCCACCGATATGAACCCCACTGACATCAGACCGATCGCAACTATGCCCCTCGCCCTGAAGCCTATGGCGAATACACCCTCGGCATAGTCGAGTGGGTCAAAGCAGATGTGCCACAGCGGAAGTGTGCCGAGCTTCACCTTACTCTCACGGCTGAAGCCTTTAGGCAGCGGCTTTATATTCTCCTCGTAAGGCAGCAGCCTTTCGTAGTCGCACCCGAATATCTCACACAGCTTTTTCAGCTGTCTGTCATCGGGATGCTCAAGTCCTGCCTCCCACCTGTCGATGGTGAGCGGAGACAGCTCCATAAGCTCTCCGAGCTGTTCTAATGTCAAGCCGTTCTTAAGACGACGTTTTCGTATCTTCTCGCCTGTTGTCACGGAATATCACCACCCAGAAAAAGTATAGCACAAAATACACCGCTATGCAACTGATTTCTGTCAGAAAAGGTGTTGAAATATTCTGCGGAATATGATAGAATTGTAATGATGTACAAATAAGTATTTGTAAACGAACTTAAGAAACAGGAGGATGGATAAATGGAAGAAAACAAAACCTTTGATTTAGATGATATTATCGATGAAATGACGAACCGTGTTGAAGATATTGTTGAAGATGCAATTGCTGACCAAGTTGAAGATGCAGTTATAGGTGCTTTACAGAACATTCTTCCTGAAGTATTAAGTGAGTGTTTTGTTGATTTTGAATTTGTACTTAATGATGGAACAATTGTAAAACCGAAACAGCATATGAAGCTATTTAGTCCTGATAAATCAAAATTATTACTTTGTTATGGGGGACTTCGTGTTGATGGCACTAGTTTGATGGTTCAAACGAGAATTAGTTGTTGGGAAAGCATAGCTGCTTATCAAAGTAGAGCAGAAGCTATAGAAGCATTAGCTAAAGTGAAAAAAGCTATGGAAGATAATTTGTCTGTGTTTGAGTTATAAGGAAACAGATGTCGACAAATTCCATTTTATTTAACAGAATATTTACATTTTAACTAAAAAGGAGAAAAAACATGATTGCAAAAACACCGCCTATGGGCTGGAACAGCTGGGACTGCTACGGCCCCGCAGTGACCGAAACAACAGTACGTGCAAACGCCGACTTCATGGCTAAGCACCTTAAGCAGTACGGCTGGGAGTACATCGTTGTAGACATCCAGTGGAGCCAGCCGACCGCCACAAACCACGAATACCACCCCTTTACCGAGCTTTGCATGGACGAGTATTCCCGTCTTATCCCTGCCGAGAACCGCTTCCCCTCTTCCGCAGGCGGAAAGGGCTTTGCTCCTCTCGCAGAGTATGTGCACTCCCTCGGTCTTAAGTTCGGCATACATATCATGCGTGGCATCCCCCGTCAGGCGGTGCACCGCAACACTCCCATCAAGGGTTCCGACAAGACCGCAAGACAGATTGCAAAGACCTCTTCCATCTGTGCCTGGAACACCGATATGTACGGCGTAGACACCGAAAAGGAGGGCGGCAGAGAATACTACGACAGCCTGTTCGAGCTTTACGCTTCCTGGGGTGTTGACTTCATCAAGATAGACGACATCTGCCGTGAGCTTCCCCACGAGGAAAAGGAGCTTGTTACAGTAAGCGAATCCATCCGCTCCTGCGGCAGAGATATGGTGCTCAGCCTTTCCCCCGGCCCTGCCCTTCTTGAAAAAGCAGAGCTTTACAAGGATCTCGCTAATATGTGGCGCATCACAGACGATTTCTGGGACAAGTGGGAGCTTCTCTACAATATGTTCGACCGCGCAGAAAAGTGGTGCATCCACGCAGGCGCAGGTCACTGGCCCGACTGCGATATGCTCCCCATCGGTGCGATACTTCAGGACTATGACGCAAATATCCGCACCAAGTTCACAGAGGACGAGCAGATAACCATGATGACACTGTGGAGCGTAATGCGCTCTCCCCTCATCATCGGCGGCGAGATGACAAAGTTCGACGACTTCACCATGAGCCTGCTGACAAACTCCGAGCTTATCGAGATACTTAACAACACACATTCCGCACATCCCCTGTTCAGAAAAACAGTGGACGGAAATGAGCAGATTGCCTGGATAACCTCTCACAACGACGGTAAGAGCTTCTATATCGCACTGTTCAACGCAGGCGAAGCAGAGTGCGACATCACTGCAGAAATGCCTTTCACATCGGACTTTACCGTTTCCGATATATGGAGCGGCAAGGTGTGCGGCATGACCACAGCAACCGTAACAGCGGCTGTCAAGCCTCACGGCGCAAGGCTGTTCAAGGTAACAAGAGCATGATGGGATTTCTAAGCAGACTGTTTTATAAAAAAGAGCCTGAATCAGATACCATATACACAGGGCGGATAAACCTGCCCGAACAATATCCCGATATACCAAGATTTGCAGAGAACCAGAACGGTTCGGGCGAGGCTGATTTTGAGCTGGTGGAGGACATGGTGCAACAGATGCTGGAAGATCCAGACCAGTTCATAACCCTGTCCGTGGAAAAGCCCGTGCATGACAACGTAAGATTCGTTCAGGCATGCCGTATTCCTGAAGGAATAAACGTGCAGCTTGGTATCGGCGAAGACACTCATACTGTAATAGTAGAAAGACTCTGTACCGATGAGGAATGTATCCGCATATTCAGAGATTTTTACGACACATTGAAAGTGGAGGATATGGAATACTACACACCCATGCAGCGGATGTAAAAAAGGAGATGTTCGGCATTACTGTAAAAGGAATAAACCTCGGCGAGGCGATGCGCTCACTTAAAACAGCCGAAGGCAGAAAACAGTTCTTTACAAAGCACCGAGAGATAATAACCTATATTTTCTTCGGTGTATGCACCACGATAATCTCATTTGTGACCTATTACCTTTTCAGGTGGTTATTCCCGGACGAGAACAGTGTTCCGCAGTGGCTTTCGTGGATATACAATATCACCTCTGCTTTCGGAGCGGAAAGCAGCACGGCGTTGCCTGTCCTGCTGTCATGGATAGCCTCTGTGACATTTGCATTTATCACAAACAGGATCTTCGTATTCCAAAGTGATGCGAAACGTGCAGGCATCCTAAGGGAATGTGCGATGTTCTACCTGTCAAGGGTATTCACCTTACTGGTGGATCTTGTGATAATGTTCCTGCTGGTGGATCTGACAGGGATACAGAACGGCCTGTATGAGTTTGCCGCAAAAGTGTTCTCCAATATAGTGGTACTGGTGCTTAACTATGTTTTAAGCAAGCTGCTAGTGTTCAGGAAAAAGAAATAAACCATTTCATCCAAGAGCAGTTGAATTAAAATAACAACATACAAAAAGACCTCCTTATTTTCAAAGGAGGTCTTTTATATTACACATATTCGTATGTATAGTTAAAGGGATTCTGGGCAACACCGTTTACACGTGTCTCGAAATGCAGATGGTTTCCGCTGGACCAGCCTGTGGTACCTACATAACCGATCACATCGCCTTTATTCACCCACTGGCCTACCGATACTGTAGTAGAGCGACAATGCGCATAAAGAGTAGAAAGTCCTCCGCCGTGGTCTATGATGACATAGTTACCGTAGCCGCCATGCCATGTACCATCATTGAATGCAGTGATGACTGTACCGCTCTGTGCGGCATATATATTGGCACCGCCGATGCCGTAGTTGCCGACATCGATACCGTAATGATAGCCGCCACGCCATGCGTCATATCCGAAATAGGTTGTAAGGAGCTGATACTTTGTATCCAACGGCCATCTGAATCCATCCGAGCTGTAATCATAACCGCCTGCAAGCTCTGCCTGCTTTGCTCGGATAAGCTCCTCTATCTCATCATTCAGCTTTGCTATCTCTTCTTCGTAATCCTCTGTCTCGCTTCTGAGAGAATAGATCTGCCATTCAAGGCTCTCGTTGTACTTTGCGTATTCATTCAGCTTGTCATAACGCTCATCAGAAAGCTGCTGTGCTTCAGCTTTTTTCTCTCTGAGGTCCTCCATATCGGACTCCATCTGTGCCTTTTTTTCCTGAAGCGCAGACTTATCATCGTTAAGCGTTGCAATATCGCCGTTCAGGCTTTCAATAAGATCCTCCTGCATATGAATATCGTCAAGAAGATCAGTCATGAACTGCATATTCTGCTTACTGATATCCTGCACCACGTCAACGTAGGTGAAGAAATCGTACCAGTCGTCCGAGCCGTCAAGTATCGGCAGAGTGTCGCTGGTGTCATTCATATACATCGTTCTGATAAGCTGTGCAAATCTGTCGAGGTTTTCATCATTCTCGACTTCAAGCTCATCTATCTGATCGTACTTTTCGTCGATAGCGATCTCTTTCTGCTTTATCGCCTTTTCTACGATAGATATCTCCGCTTCCTTGTTGCTTATGTTAACCTGCATTTCAGTTATCATCTCACTATAGGAGTCTATCTCGTCAGAATAGCCCGCGATCTGCTCGTTTATGAGATCCATCATCTGATCGTTCTGGGCGATGTCACCGTGCAGACCGTCTATCTCCTGCTCGCGGCGCTCGTTTTCAGCCTTGAGCTCCTCCTGCCTTTTTTCAAGTTCTGCGATCTTGGCATCGTAATCAGTTGCCGCCAACGCGGACATATCGAAGCTAAGCACAGGTGCTGCGGCAATAGTAAATGCCATAACAGCAGAAAGCGATGCTCTTAATATTCTATTTCTGTTTTTAATTTTCCCCATTTAATTCACTTCCTTTGTCGAAAAAGCCAAATACCTGTGATTATTGTAACATTTATTCTCCGAAGTGTCAAGAGGAATATCCTACCTTTCACAAGGTTTACACATAGATCAATCTATCATCTCCTTTGCAACTGAAATATGGTTCTTCCGACTATATTAATGTATCACCTCGGCAGAAAACGTTGTGCATATTTACTCAATATATTCAACCAAAGAAAAAAACGGGGTTGTTTTTTGAGAAAATAAGGAAAAGTGTCATAACAGCTTGATTTTTGTCGAGAATTGATGTATGATAATTAGTAAAGATAATGCAGATTATTTCACCGTTTTACGGTATTATATACAGATTGAAGGGTAAAAAATTGAATAAAACCAGATTTGCTTTTGTTTGTGCGATGATCGCAGCGTGTATTTCATTTAGCGGATGCTCCGATCCCAAACCCGTTAACGTCTACACCGGCGTCACAATTATAGATATCACTGAAGAAGCTCCTGTTGTATCAGAAGAAACCGCCGATGTCGGCACAGAAACAACAGATGCGATCGGCTTACCTGTGGTACAGACCAAGGACAGTGCCGAGAGCGCAGAAACTACAGAGACAGTGCAGACACAGACAGCGACTGTTGAATCGAACGAGACTCCCGAGAACATCGAGATCTTCATTCCCGAAGATGTACCTGCAGGAAAACCGTTGGATTTCACGTTACAGGACGGCGACCTTGACTTCCTCGAGCATTCTGTTTTTGTTGGTGACAGTATCTGCAAGGGCTTTGGATATTACGGCTTTGTTGACAATGATAAGGTATACGGAGTAGCAAGCCTTGCAGCTCGCAGCTTTTTCGACTACAGCTTCAAATACGGACCTGATGACAAAGAGATAGGCTTTGTAGAACTCTTAAAGCATACCAAGCCTGAAATACTGTTTCTTTCAATGGGCATGAACGATGTAAATATGACCACTGAAAAACGATTCTGCGAAAACTATAAAAAGATAATCGATCTTGCTCTTGAAAACAGTGATGCAGAGATCTATATCTGCGCTATAACACCTGTAAACGGAAAATTCACCGCCAACAGTGTCATCAACAGCTTCAACGATACACTGAAGCAATTCCTCTCCGAAACCTATACCGAACGCGTACGTTATGTGGATTTCGGACAGCACCTGCGCAGCGTGAATGGTAAGCTTCTTGATATTCACAATGCGGGTGACGGTGTACATATCATGCCCAGTGCCTACAAGATCGCGATGTGGGAGCTTGCACGGGTCACCAAGCAGGACGGACTAAGATAAAGCGAATAATTACACATAAAACAGCCCGAGAAGAAAGCTACAATTCTTCTCGGGCTATTTTTATATGAAATCCAGAACTGATGCAAAAAAGATCGGCTTATGTAATGAAACAAAGCCGATCTTAATTATTTACTTATAAATCAGAACAGAGTTGCAAGCTTAGCAGCAACAGCGATATTGCCAAATGCATAGAGTCTGCCGTCTGCCAGAGCATCAGCGATAGTCAGCTTACCATCAATGATAGCGAGAGCATTCTCAACTGCAATAGCAGCTTCGATATCCTTCTCGATATAATCATAAGGAGCTACTGTCAGCTTGCCATCCTTTACCTCGATGTACATATGAGCCTCGAATGTACCGTAAAGCTTGATATCAACAGCGCACTTGCCATCGATAGTAGCAGCCTTCTTAGCGTCAAGCTTCTTTGCAAGCTTTGCTGCGATATCCTCAACAGTGATGGGCTTGGGAGCCTTCTTTGCAGCAGGCTTCTTTGCTGCTGTCTTCTTAGCAGCGGGCTTCTTTGCTGCAGGCTTCTTAGTAGCGGCAGCCTTTGTTGCAGTCTTCTTTGCAACAGGCTTTGTCTCAGCCTTGGGAGCCTCAACCTTAGCCTTGGGAGCCTCAGCCTTAGCAACAACTTCCTTCTTAACCTCTGCAGGTGCAGCCTTCACTTCTGCTGCGGGAGCAACTGTCTTCTTTGTCTTAGCCATGATGAATAATTCCTTTCAAAATTACTTTTTGATCCCGCCGTAGCAGGAATTTACTTTCACAATAGTATTTTAGCACACTTTTCACAATTTTTCAACTGTTTTTCAACATTTTTTTCTTTTGTGATCTTAGTTTGATATAGGATCAGGCTGCCACTGTTTCAAACGTTTCCGCAGTTTCACTGGTCTGTACCGACTCGCTGCTTCCATAAGCTTCTGATGTATCGTAAACCTCCTCTGTCGCGTCGTCTTCGATACTCTCTGCTGTTTCAGCCGACTGTACAGTTTCTGCTGTATCAGATGTATCGGCAGATTCTGCAGTATTGGCGGTATCCTCTGTTGTTTCGGGGACTTCAGGCTCCTGTGTTTCGGGTGTAGGCGGTGTATCTCCGCCGTTATCGGGAACATCCTCACTGCCGTTACCTGAGTAATGGATATTGCTTCGTGCAAAGTAAGAGTAAACTCCGTTTGCTATAGCTTCTGCCATCTTATTCTGGTTGGCATCATCAGCCATTACCATGCACTCTCTTTCATTGGAGATAAAGCCCATCTCAACAAGTACAGAGGGGAAATCCTGCTGCATAGTCACCCAGTAATAGCTGTATTTATCGCCGCGGTTGCTCATTGTACCATCGGCATATATCTGATTGTCATAAAGGGCTACCAGCTCATTATTTATTGCCCTTGCAAGAGGCTGTGAATAGGAGGTGAAATAGTATACCTCAACACCGTGTGCATCGACATTTGCTGCAGAATTGCAGTGAAGCGAGATAAACATATCCGCACCGTAAGTCCTTGCAATATTGGGACGCTCGGTTGTAATATAAAGATCACTTTCGGTCCTTAGTCTTACAACAGTTGCCCCGAGCGCGGTAAGCTTGCTTTCAAGCTTCTTTGCAACCGCAAGGTTCACCGAGAACTCTGTAACGTTTCCGATAGCACCCGGATCCAGCCAATCCAGTGTCTTACCGTAGCCGTGTCCGGGATCGATAACGATCACCTTACCTGCAAGCGTATCGGTAGGTACGGCAAAAGTCAGCATAAGATCTCCGTTTTCGTCATAATATGCACCGCAACCGCTGAAAATGCCTGCCTGCGTAAGTGTAAGAGCAAGTCTGAACTTAGGCACTCCGTTTTCTGTCACGGTTTCCCATATGCCGCTGCTGAAAAGCGAGCAGGCGGTAAAATCGGGGAGCTTTGTAACACTAGTCACATTGTCAAAGGTTATATATACCTTATCGGCGTTGTAACTTTCTACACCGTAAGCACCGTCAAGATCATTATGGTATGTAACGGGAGCCACAACATTAAAAGACGATTTATAATCAAGATGCAGTTTTATGAAGCTCTTGCCGCCGCTGTTTCCTATTGCCTTTACAAGGAGCTTGTTTTCTCCAAGTCCCGTGTCTGTAAAGGTGGTCACATCGGTCTCAGCAAAACGCTTTCCCGATGTGGTGGTATAATATCCGCCTGACTGGCTCTTGACATAATCAAGCGTACCTGCAGGAAGCTGAGAGAACATAGGAGATGGTATCTTACCAGTTGTCATAGCGTCATAAACAGTGGTGTAATTTTTCAGCACCTTTACATACTGTACGTACTCGGTATCAGTTACAATCGGAGCCATAGTACCGACCACCTCGCCTGTGCCGACGGCACTCTGGTCTATGATTATCTCTGCTACGATATCCTTGGGAGGCTCGGGCTTTGCTTCGATAGTAACACTTCCGCCCTCCATCTGCTCGCTGTAGCCGCTGAAGCTTGCGTAATACAGTATATCTCCGAGGTACTGCTCCTGGCCGATAAGGCCGTCACCCACGGTGTAATAGCCCACGAACTTGGCATAGGACGAGTTTGCATCAAGCTCCTCGCCGCTGTTTTCCTTTTCTTTAAGGGTTATCGTCTGACCTGCGATAGTTGCACTTACCTGAGATCCGCTGTAAGCTACCGCTACCAGTGCGATCTGAGTTCCGCCCTCAACGATAACATCCTGATCCTCTACCGAGGTCATAACATCAACGCGGCGTTCAATAGAATAATTATAAGTCTTACCCTTATGCTCGATATCAAAGCTGTTCCAGCCCACCTGCAAAGGCTCCTGGAAATAGAAGTTTCCTGCCTCGTTCAGCTTTATCTTCTCTCCGTCGAAGTAAACATCGAAATTCTCGTCAAAGGTACCCATGAACTTAACTGAGGCATCGTAAGTAACAAAGCTTAATGAGGTGGGAGAGATCATCTCAAGATCCTCGAATATGGTTTCCGTGTTGATCTGCTCTGCAAAATATTTCAGAAGTGTGTCGGTAGTGCCGAGAGGATTTGCCTTAAGCGAGGAATAGGAGTTAAGCGCACTGCCGCCGATATTCTCATAATCCTCCATAACAGTAAGCTGACGCAGGAGCTGATCCTCATACCAGCCGTTATAGCTACCGATGCGCTCGTTAAGGTGGAGCACATAGGTCTTGTCACCATTCTTCTCGGTGAGGTCGTACCACCACTTCACCACGTTGTCAAAGTTGAGCGAATAATCACCCGTTGTGCCATAAGCCTTTACCAGTACGAAATCTGTGTAGTCCTTTTCGATGTACTTCTTTGTATCGGAAAAGCCGTCATAAAGGGACTGTACCGTATCCTGTGTCTGTGAGCCCTCTTCATTCACACTGCTGTTTGCCCACATATCACTGATGAGCAGTCCGACCGCAACGGTATTGTTGGTACGTCGGGTTATCTCGGAAATACTGCGAACTATGTACTCATTGGTCTCATATAACCAGTTCTTATAACCGATACCCGAGCCACACTCCATATACTGAGAGAACATCTCGGGAGTGTCCGAGGTGTAATAGTTGGAAAGGATGATACCATCACAGGCATATTTCATAACGAACTTGTGCATGGCAGCGGAAAAACCGCTCTTTATACCGATCCCCTGCTCTGCAAGACGTGATATCATTGCATTTACATCCAGTATCACGAACACAGAAAGTCCCACATCACGGAAACGGCTGATAGTCGTACTCAGAACACAGGTGCCCGAGTTCATTTTAAGATCGTAGTAAGCCTCACCGTCATGGTCGGAATTTATCAGCACGGTGTTCATGCCATAGCCTGCGATCCCCTCAACAAGCGCAGGAAGCTCTGTCGCAAGGGTGCTGTCCGAAGCATCCTCAACGCAATAATCCACGCCCGGGGTTATCGTCACCGCCCTCATTCCGTTTCGCAGGAACACCTTGCTGTATTCAGGAGCAACAGGCTGAACTATCCCCCCGACAACCTCCTGCGAAGCTGCAGTACCGGCAGGCTCCGCATAAGCAGTAAGCGCCGAAACCGCAACACTTAATGCGACTGCCGAACACAGCAATCGTTTTAATAACTTTTTCATGTTGTTTTCCCCATTTTATCTGTCGGTTTTTATAATTTCTGTATAATCTTTTATCTCTGCGCTTACCTGCGTCTGTACGCTGCTTTCAGCGCTGAAAATACTTCTGTAGCTGTAAAGCGAGGCTCCACCATAGCTTGTGCACTCCATCGCCTCTGTAAGCTGACGCGCTAGGATGGAGCTGTCCGTCAGCCACTCGGTCTTGCCTGCGCCCGCCCACTTGTCCTCGTAGCCTATCTTTGCAACGGTAAGACCGACAACAAGCGGAATATCACCCTCAGCCGCGAAAGCCTCCCAACGGGAAAGACAGGTCGAATACGGCTGCGTGGAATTGTCAAATCCATAATATATCTGAGGTACGATGTAATCAAGATAACCAACCTCAGTGCACCATTTTTCAACATCAGCGTACATCAGGTTGTAGTTATTTTCAATGCTGCCCTGACAGCTTACACTGAACAACGCCTTGGGATTTGCCGCTTTCACGGCGTCGAATATTGATCTCACCAATCTGTCGCAGTTGTTGAAACGGAATTCCGAAAGCACGGAATAGCTGCTGTTATTGAAAGCTGCGCTGTCAAAGGAAGCGTCCGTCGTAGGATAGAAATAGTCGTCGATGTGAAGCCCGTCTACATTGTAATTTGCAACTATCTCGGCTGCACCCTTTGCAATAAGCTCTGTCACCTCGTCATAGGCCGGGTTGAGGTAATAATATCCGCTTACCTCTACCACACGTTTTCCGTCGTTCATAGCCGATACGGGATGATCGCCGTAGCTCATCATATCCGATGTACTGCAAAGACGAAGCGGGTTTATCCACGCCTGCACTGAAATACCGCGCTCATGTGCTTCTTCAATAATTACATCAAAGGGATCAAATCCCGGAGAGGTATTAATAGAACCCGATGCATATCTCGACCACGGAAACAGCTCCGACTTGTAATAAGCGTCACCGTGGGAGCGTGCGTGGATGTATACGGTGTTTAGCCCAATGTCGGTGATATTATCAAATGCCTGTGCGATATTATTTCGGAAAGTGCTTTCGCTCTTTCCTGTAAGCATTTCAGTAAACTCAAGATAAGATATCCATACGCCCTGTACCTCGGAATAATTGATAGTTTCATAGTTATTTACTCCGAAATCACCCGGAACCTCAACAGGTTCTTCCGTTTCCTGCTGTTCCTGCGAGGAGGCAGGTGGTGTCACGACAGGTTCCTCAGGAGGGGTTGTAGAAGTGACAGGCGGCTCGGTAGCGACCTCATGCTCCTCGGTTTCCTCAGATGGGGGCACAACTTCTTCCTGCTCCACAGATGAAGAGGATTGCGGCTGTGACTCCACAGTATCTGATACCGACTCTGTTTCGGGAGCAACCTGAGGTGCTTCGGATGTTATCTCTGTAGGTACATCCTGTGTATAGTCCTCATCGGGATGGTGGGTCTCAGGCTTGCCGGTGACGTTTTCCGTTGAAGAGGTCGCAAAAGCGGAAGTGTAGCCTTCCGCATCCACGATATTTATATCCGATGCGTCCGATGTTTTTCCTGAGGAGCAGCCTGTAAGCAGCACTGCAGCCAGCATTATACACAGAACGCGGCTTGATCTGTTTTTCATATTTCCCCCTTGCCGCTTTCCCCGACGGCAAATGTGCATAGTAACTTTATTATAATAAATATATTTATAGTTATTAATATTATAACAAATAACCTTTATCAAGTCAATATTAAAAACATATTTTTTTACAATTATGAGCAATTTTCGGGACATTTTCCCCACATGGACCGCCACAAAAGCAGGTTTTGTGTTAGATTTAATATATTATCGTGCTAAATCGTCTTTTTTTGTGAAAAGCTATTGACATTGACAGGGTTTTCAACTAAACTATAAACTAGAGTACTTTGTGTATCTCTGCGGTCTCACGCATTTTTACAAACTAAAAGGAAGGGTTTTGCCAAAAATGGAAAACATCATCAGTCTGAGAAACATCGTCGTGGAATTTGACGGCGAGCAGATACTCAAGAATATCGACCTTGATATCAAGGACAAGGAGTTCGTAACGTTTCTCGGTCCGTCCGGCTGCGGAAAAACAACTACACTAAGAATAATCGGAGGATTCCTCACCCCCAACAGCGGTGATGTAATGCTCGAGGGTAAGCGCATCAATGATCTGCCTCCCCACAAACGCGACGTAAACACGGTATTCCAGCGCTATGCATTGTTCCCGCATCTCAATGTTTACGAGAACATAGCTTTCGGTCTTCGTATAAAGAAGCTTCCTGAAAAGGAGATAGTAAAGCGCGTTGGCGAGATGC
This sequence comes from Oscillospiraceae bacterium, assembly GCA_045540255.1. GTDB lineage: Bacteria > Bacillota > Clostridia > Oscillospirales > Ruminococcaceae > CAG-115. Next base: position 196,399 of record JAZQGZ010000084.1, read on the forward strand.
TGGATCTTGTAAACCTGCGTGGCTATGAAAAGCGTACAGTTCAGCGTCTTTCGGGCGGTCAGCAGCAGCGTGTAGCTATTGCAAGAGCGCTTGTAAACCGTCCCAAGATCCTGCTTCTGGACGAGCCCCTCGGCGCACTTGACCTGAAGCTCAGAAAAGAGATGCAGATAGAGCTTCGTAAGATCCAGCAGGCACTGGAGCTTACATTCGTATACGTTACCCACGATCAGGAGGAAGCGCTTACTATGAGTGACACCGTTGTTGTAATGAACAACGGTCATATACAGCAGATAGGCTCTCCCACTGATATCTACAACGAGCCTGTAAACGCTTTCGTTGCTGACTTTATCGGCGAGAGTAACATACTTAACGGTTCCATGCCCCGTGACTGCCTTGTTGAGTTCTGCGGCAAGCAGTTCGAGTGCGTGGATAAGGGCTTCTCTCCCAACGAAACTATCGATGTAGTAATCCGTCCCGAGGACATCAAGGTGATCCCTGCGGCTTCCGCAAAGCTGACAGGTATCGTTGAATCCGTTGTGTTCAAGGGCGTACACTATGAGATGATAGTTGACGGCGTTGACCACAAGTGGATGATACACTCCACCAAGGCTGAGCCTGTCGGAAGCATGATCGGCATGACATTTGATCCATTTGATATCCACATCATGAAGAAGACCAAGGAGGAGAACTGAAATTGAAAAAACTCAGATTTCTTGCCGCTCCGTACCTTGTATGGATGGTCGTATTCATAGTAGTGCCGCTGCTGATGGTGGCATACTTTGCATTCACCGACAAGGATGGACAGTTCACCCTTGAAAATGTAGCAAACGCAGGTCAGTATACCAATATCTTCGTGCGTTCTATCTGGCTTGCAGTTATTGCGACCGTTGTGTGCCTTATCATCGCATACCCGCTGGCATTCATGCTCTCCCGTATGAAGAAGCACCATCAGGGTACTATGCTTATGATAGTGATGCTCCCCATGTGGATGAACTTCCTGCTTCGTACCCGTGCATGGGTGACTCTGCTTGGCAACACAGGCGTTATAAATACTCTGCTGGGATTTATCGGGCTTGAGCCTATAAAGATGCTCAATACCGAAGGTGCTGTTGTACTCGGAATGGTATACAACTACCTGCCCTATATGATACTCCCCCTCTACTCCGTCATGGTAAAGATCGACCAGTCGGTACTTGAGGCTGCAGATGACCTCGGATGCAACTACATGACAAAGCTTTTCCGTGTTATAGTTCCCCTTAGTCTGCCGGGAATCACCTCAGGAATAACCATGGTATTCGTGCCAGCCATCAGTACATTCATCATTTCAAGAATGCTCGGCGGCGGTTCTAACCTGCTTATAGGCGACCTTATCGAGATGCAGTTCCTCGGAAACGCATATAATCCACAGCTTGGTGCGGCGATCTCACTGGTACTTATGGTCATAATCTTGCTGATCATGACGATCATGAACCAGTTCGATCCCGACGACCAGGTGCTGATGTAAGGAGGTGCGATAATGAAAAAACTTGGAAAGATCTATATCGCACTTGTGCTGCTGTTCCTTTATGTGCCGATATTCGTGCTGATAGTATTCTCGTTCAACGAGTCCAAGAGCACGGTATTCACAGGTTTTACACTGGAATGGTACGCTAAGCTGTTCAAAAATGATATCATAATCTCCTCGCTTATCAATACAGTTATCATCGCGGTGGCTGCCAGCGTACTCTCCACGATACTCGGAACCCTTGCCGCTATCGGTATCCATACCATGCGAAAGGTTCCCAAGGCAGTAGTAATGAATATCACCAATATGCCTGTTATCAACCCCGAGATCGTAACGGGTGTTTCGCTGATGCTGCTGTTCGTGTTCTTTGCGGCACGTATGAACCTGGAATTCGGCTTCTGGACGCTGCTTATAGCACATATAACCTTTAACGTTCCCTACGTTATCCTCAACGTAATGCCTAAGCTAAGACAGATGGATCCCAACCTGTTCGAGGCCGCACAGGACCTCGGCTGCGGTCCCTTTACGGCGTTCAGAAAGGTCATCCTGCCCGAGATAATGCCGGGTGTACTCAGCGGATTCCTGATGTCCTTCACCTACTCGCTGGACGATTTCGTAATAAGCTACTTCACCTGTGGACCTACCTCACAGACGCTGCCCATCACTATCTACTCAATGGTGCGCAGAAAGGTATCTCCCGAGATCAACGCACTGTCTACTATTATTTTTGTTGTCGTTGTAATAGTGCTGATCGTCAAAAACATAATAGAAAACCGCAAGTATAAGAACGCGGCTTCCGGAAAGGCGGATTATTGATGAAGATCAGAAGATACTTTGAAGCAGCCGCCTCCCTGCTGCTGACCGTTTCAATGCTGTGCTCCTGCGCAGGCGACAGCAACTCCGACGAGAGCTTTGAAAGCAGCGAGGGCACCGAAGAAGCCTACGAGCAGACCCTCACTGTAGAGGATATCGAATACTACACCCGTTTTAAGGATCAGGGTATTTCGATAAACGTATACAACTGGGGCGAATATATCTCCACAGGTGCTGACGAAGGCACCCTGAATGTAAATGAAGAATTCACAAATCTCACGGGTATCCAGGTGAACTACACCACCTACCCCTCTAATGAGGATCTTTACTCCAAGCTTAAGAATGGCGGAGCAAGCTACGATGTTATCATCCCCTCTGACTACATGATCTCAAAAATGATAAACGAGAAGATGATACAGCCTATCGATCTTGATAATATCCCCAATTTCGAGTATATCATGGATAATTTCAAGAACCCCGCCTACGATCCCGAAAACCTATACTCTGTTCCCTATACATGGGGCACTGTGGGAATCATTTACAACACTACTCAGATAGATGTTCCAGAGGAAGAGATAGACTGGGACATCCTGTGGGATGAAACTTACGCAGACCAGATACTGATGTTCGATAACCCCCGCGATGCCTTTGCTATCGCTGAGATAATGGAGGGCTTCTCCCTCAACACCGAGGATCACGATGAGCTGATAATCGCCTCCGAACGCCTTAAGGAGCAGAAATCCGTTGTTCAGGCCTATGTAATGGACGAGATCTTCGATAAGATGGCAGCAGGCGACGCGTGGCTGGCACCCTACTATGCAGGCGATGCACTTACTATCCTTGAAGAAAACGAGGATCTTGCATTCGTAGTCCCCGCAAGCGGAACAAATCTGTTCGTAGACGCGATGTGTATTCCCGTCGGTGCAAAGCAGAAAGAAGCCGCAGAGATGTACATCAATTTCATGTGCGAGCCTGACATCGCATTTGCGAATATCGACTACATCTGCTACTCCACTCCTCACTCGGCGGCATTTGAGATGCTGGACGAGGAAACTCAGAACGACCCTGTATCCTATCCCTCTGATGAGTATCTCGAAGCAAACACGACCGTATTCGTGAACCTCTCGGACGAGGCGAACTCACAGATGCAGACTCTATGGACAGAAATGAAGTCTGCACAGCCCGAAAACTCAAATCAGTGGATCGTTCCTGTGTTCCTGCTGCTGTGTATCGGTGCGATGATCGCGATACTGATACGCAGATATATCAAGAACAAACAGGATATTTTCTGATAAATACAGAAAGATCGGTATCACCGAAAAACGTGATACCGATTTTTAATACTGTTTTTTGGCTCAACGATGCGGTCGGATCGCTGCGCAACCTATTTTTTACACGCAGTCTAGCGATAGTTGGTAGTGTTTTCGGCAACGTTGTTGTATACTGAGTTCACAACAACCGAAAGGAGATTTTTTCAATGAATATGACTTTAAATGTAGCAGGCTTTCTGGGGGTTGGATTGTTACTGGCACTTTCTGTCACAGCGGCAATAATAGTTGTGGTAATCATTGTATCACAAAACAAAAAAACAGATGCGCAAAACGAACTGTCAATGAACCCTATATCAACAGAGAACAGTATGACAGACAAACTATCAGATAATACGGAAACTATCTGCGAACAGCCACAGACTCTCGGAGAGATCATTAAAAGCCACCGCATACGCTGCAACATGACGCAGGAATACGTTGCCGAGGCACTGGGCGTAACACGTCAGGCGGTATCCAAATGGGAGACTGACTCCTCAGACCCCAGCACTTCAAATCTTCTTGCGCTTGCGAAGCTATACGGCATATCGGCAGCCGAGCTTCTCAAGGATCTGTAAAGCATAGCAGCCTGAGCAGGTATCTACCACGCTCAGGCTGTTTTTATATCCTGTTCTTTATCTTCTGCAGCGCACCTTTCTCAAGGCGGGAAACCTGCGCCTGACTTATGCCGATCTCCTTTGCGACCTCTACCTGCGTCTTTCCGCTGAAAAAACGAAGTCCCAATATACGCTTCTCCCGCTGTCCAAGCTGGTGCATGGCTTCTTTCAGGGATATCTCATCAAGCCAGTTGTCGTCGTCGTTGTGATCGCCAAGCTGATCCAGGACGTAAATAGTATCTCCCGACTCGGAGAACACAGGCTCGTAAAGGGATATCGGCTCGCTTATTGCCTCAAGTGCTATCACGACCTCCTGACGGGAAACCCCGACCTCTTTTGCCACTGCTTCGATAGTAGGCTCTCTTCCCTGCTGCTTTGTAAGCTGCTCCTTTGCCTGCATGGCACGATATGCAAGATCACGGATAGATCGGCTGACACGTACAGGAGCATTATCCCGCAGATATCTGCGAAGCTCCCCCTGGATCATCGGTACAGCATAGGTGCTGAACTTTACAGGCTGTGTAATATCAAAGTTATCTATAGCCTTGATAAGTCCGATACATCCCACCTGAAACAGATCGTCCGCGTTCTCTCCTCTGCCTGAAAAACGCTGTATTACGCTGAGCACAAGCCGGAGATTGCCGTTGATAAGCTCCTCTCGCGCCTGCATATCTCCTTGCTTCACCTTACGGAGAAGTTCCATCTTCTCTGCCTCTTTCAGAACTCTTAGCTTTGATGTGTTTACTCCGCTGATCTCGACCTTATTATAATACAAAAAACCACTCCCGGAACATAAACTTGTCTGCACAAGTATTATTGTCCGTGAGTGGTTAAGTTATGCCTTAAGTATTCTCAATTTTCTTGGCATCTCTGTTTTCGTCAGTCTTTCCCACCTTGTCGATAATGACAGAAGTCAGGATACCAAACAACAGTGCAACAAAGCCGTAGCCGGTTTCAAGATTGAAACCAAAGCCCGCAGGCAGTATCGCATAGACCGAGCCGATAACAAGTCCCATTATCGCACTGTACATCATAAGTCCATGCTCGCGAATAAGTTTAGAGATCACCCTCGCGCCAAGTACTATGCCCAATATAGCGCCGATCGCACAGGAGACTATTATAAGAATATCCAGATCCTTGATGGCTGCAATCACTGTCGAATAAACGCCGAGAAGCATCATAACGAAGCTGCCCGAAACACCGGGAATTATCATCGCCACCGCAGCTACAAACAAGGCACCCATCATCGTAAAAAAGAACAGCGCATCCATAGAATAGCTTAAGTTGAGTGTCATACCTGCAGCATCGGCAGGAAGTGTTCCTTCATAAACAAAGGTGTAGCTGCTGTTAGGTTGAATTATATAACCTTCAGCATTCCTGAACATATTAGGTGTCATATCAGGGAGTTTTTCACCGAAAACCTCCTTAATCTTGTCCAACGTGGAATAGTCATATACTGCGTTTGCCCCTGTAACCAGTTTATCAAGCGCTATGGATTCATCTTCAAACTCAATGGACCATTCCTCTACCATCCTGCCGCTGTCGTTGTGGATAGTTACGGAAGTAATTCCGTTTTTAACTGTAGTTTCAAGGGTATAAGGTGCAGAGGCACTGTTTTCAGCGATTGCAAGTCCTATAACGGCCACGAGTCCTAAGATGAAAGGCACTGCGCACAGCGGCTTTATCTTCTCTGTGGCAGTTGCAGTGCGCACGATAAGCGGAACGCTGCCGAGGATAAGTCCGATGAAGAACATATTAGTCTGTACACCGAAATTACTGAACAACCATGTGATAACGAAAGCAAAACCAAGTATTCCCGAAGCTGCGCCAAGCCCGAAGCTTATGAGGAAGCCAAGATTATTGATGATCCTCTTTACGCCCGAGATGGCCTCGGTAAGCTTGTCGTAGATACCGAACACGACCAACATGGTTCCGCCGCTCACTCCCGGAATAACATTAGCTATGCCAAAAGCAAGTCCGCTGATAAAAAACCTGAAATATAACCCGATCTTACTCATTATTTTCTCCCAATTTATCTTTATTTAAATCTGATAAGAGATCTTACGATCATGTATCCTACTGCAGGAATGATTCCTGTGATTACCGAAATAAACAGCGCAAGCATATCTATCGCAACAAGTCCGAACGCTGTATTGACTGCCGGAATATAAGCAAGCACAAGCGGAATAACAGCAAAAAGCACCGCACATATCATCTGCTGTCTGTTTGCGTTTCGTATCGCTTTCAGTGGTGACTCGTAGGAAAGACCCATGAGCGTAAACAGCGCATAGCTGATTCCAAGCGAGATAAATGAGCTTGTTCTAGCAAACTCGGGGACTGCGCCTGTGTACATGAACATATAGGAAGCTACCGCTACAGCACCGCACAGCAGACCGATAATAAGCGAGTGTCCGAGGAAGAAGTAGTTGATCTTCCTTGTGGCAACGAAATCCGATCGTGGCATCTCACCACCGATATCCCTGCGGTTGGAAGCATAGCATAATGCTGCAAATGGCAACAGTGCCATAGTAAGCAGCGCAAGGATCGGAGGATTGAGCATAAGCATTGTGTCATCCACGAAAAGATTCATTATAGTCAATACCAGCAGTGCTGTATATCCTGAAAGCAGTGCCGCAACGCCACGCTTGATATTACGATGTATCTGCCTTGCCGAAGAAATAAGCGATGCAATAGAGGATAGATTATCGTCATTCATGATGATATCCGCTGCCTCATAGGCACTTCCTGCGGTATGCTGCGCTATTGTTATTCCTACATCAGCAAGCTCCAGTGCCTCTGCATCAGTGGTGCGGGTGCCTGTCATGGCTACCACCTCGCCCTGCTTCTTCATGCGATCTAAAATGTAAAGCTTCTGCTCGGGAGTGACCTTGGCGTAAATATCAGCGTCAAAGGTTATATCAGCACCGTATTTTACCGAATCGGATATCTGTTTGCCTGTGATGGTCTTTCCCTGAAGTCCGATGGCTCTGGCAGTTGCCGCAGCAACATGGGGACTGTCCTCGGTAAGCATTACAACCTTTACGCCTGCCATGCCGCAGGTCTTTACCGCACCCACGACCGAATCCCTGAGGGGCGCGGCAAAAGCAACGAATCCAACAAACGTATATGAGAATCCCGCTGTGGAATCGCAGTCGCGCTCTACCGCATCGGCACAGGCAATAGCCATTACGCGATAGCCTGACGCATAATACTCCCTCTGTTTTTTCTGAACATTGAAAAGCTGATCTCCCTTGAATTTACATAAAGGAAGTATCTGCTCGGGCGTGCCCTTTATACAGTACAGACGGGACTCGCCTACCTCCCACAGCGCACCGCTCATGACATTATTGCTCTCGGGGATCTTTTCAATAAATTTATTATCAGTATAAACATCCTTGATATTCTCGTCAAAGAAAGAGGCTTTCACAAGCAAAGCACGTTCCGCTTCATCGGTGGTGTTCTTGTCACAGGCTAGCACACCTACCTTATACAGAAGCTCTTCGCTTTTGGTAAATACACTCTTTACTTCAAGGTGGCTCTTTGAAATGGCTCCCTGTTTCTCAATGCAGAGAACTGATACTGAATTCAGACGCTCCACATCAGCCAGGGACTTTACTACCGCGGAACGGGATATCATATCCGTTGCACCCTTGATATAATAGAACCTTACGATAGCAGAAATTCCTGTAGGAATGAAACAAAGGCCAACAGATATGCCACGCAGTGCCGCTTCAACAACATCGTTACCTGATATCGACCAGAACAGCAGCGATACAAACACAAGCACCGTCGCAACAGCAGAGGCTATAGGAACTATACCCTGTATAGTACGCTCCATTCGTGTGTAGTATGTGTGGTCATCAGTCTTTTCACCGATCTTCTGATAATATTTTGTGTCTACGCCTGCAGCACTGACCTTACATATTGCTATACCGCTCAAAATGGTGGTTCCGCTGTACACAAAAGACTGGCTGAGCTCTGTCTTTGATATCGCTCCCGGGTATTTTGCCACAGGCTTATTGGAACCTGTAAAAATACTCTCATCAGCGATAAGATCGCGCGCCTCCTGTATGTAGGCATCGGCCGGAACACGCTCTCCTGCCTGCACCACAAGGATATCCTCGGGCACGATGAACTCCTTTTCGATAAGCTCCAGCTTACCGCCACGGATAACACGGAACTTCATCGCAGTGGTCGCTTTTATCTCCGCAAGCTTCTCATCCGATGCCATGCCGAAACATATCTCAAGAAATGCATACGCCGCATCTATCAGTAATATCAGTATACCACTGAGAAGATCCGCTCCGAAAAGGCAGAGAACTCCCGCGATAAACATCAGCAGAAAGGACGGAGAAAGTACGACCCTCAAAGGAGTGAAGCCTTCCGGCTTCTTCTCATTTTTTGTATAAATATTATAGCCGTAAAGTTCGGTGTTTTTTTCTATATCGCTTTCGGTAAGTCCGAAATAGTCACCTTTGAAATTAAAAAACTGCGCCATTTATCGTTACCTTTCACAATTGTAAGAATTTAACAAATGCATATTGCACTATATATAATATTGTCGCACATTTTACCTAAAAAATCAAGAGGTTTTTGACAATATTTAAGAATTGCGTATTTTTTCACCCTTAATTAAAACGATGGCACAGACGATTCAGGGCGTGTATAAAATTTACAACACTTTTATTTCGCTACAGAGTTGTTGTTATATCACGGGAATTGTGGTATAATGAAATCAGCTTGAACCAATTGCTTACGCAATTGCACTGATTTCATTGAACGGCTGACCTTGCCGTTTTCAACGGCGCTGCTCACGCAGCCTGCAAACACTTCGTGTTTGCGGTCATGGTATAATAAATTTGGCTCGTATCAAAAGCCAACGGCTTTTGCGGCATAGCTCATATCAATACACATAAAACTTAAGGAGCTGGACGTAATGCAATTCATAACCAAAGAAAACGAAATAATATGTATTGAAAACGACAAAGAAGCAGGAAAGATCACCTTCCCTGAAACTGAAACAGGTGTATTTGAGATCGATCACACCTTTGTATCTGAAGATATGCAGGGCAAGGGTATTGCCACGCAGCTTGTGCGCCATGCACTCAACGAGATAGCCCGACGTGGCGGAGAGGTAAGAGCAAGCTGTTCCTATGCAAAGAGATATATAGAAAAACACGGTCTTCGGCCTGTTGTTATATGTCACATGATGACCAGCATCGATGGAAAGGTAACAGGCGACTTTCTATACAGCAGGAAAGGACTCGAAGTGAGCGAAACCTACTATGAAATAAACCGCAGACTGAAAGGTGAAGCTTTCGCCTGCGGCAGAGTAACTATGGAATCCAGCTTCACAAACGGTTACAAGCCGGATCTGTCGGGTTTCAATGGAGATGATATCACTTATGAGGACCATATCGCCACGAAACACGAACGCTACGCTGTTTCCTTTGACACCTGCGGTAAAGTAGGCTGGACCGAGAGTTGTATCCATGACTCCGATCCCGGCTACGACAACTGCCATATCATTGAAATCCTTACAGAAAAGACACCTAAAAAAATGCTTGAATATTACAGAAGCATCGGTATTTCCTATATTTTCGCAGGGGAAGAAAAAATAGATGTAAAGACTGCCCTTGACAAGCTGTACAGTGCTTTTGGTATAAAGAAGCTTCTGCTTGAAGGCGGAAGCATAATAAACAGTGCTTTTTTAAAGGATGATCTGGTGGACGAACTGAGCCTTATAGTAGCCCCGATGATTGCAGCAACAAATGATAAACCTCTGTTTGAGGAAGCTGAAATGTGCTCATTCGTGCTTACAGAAGCACAGGTCGTGTCAGACGGCTCGGTATGGCTCAGATATACAAAATAAGGGGAATAAAAATGGACACAGAAAAAAAGACATTCAAAAAGCGGTTTAAAGAAGATGTACTCGACAAACTGTCGATAAAACGAATCGTAGTATACTGCCTTGGTTTTTTCCTTATTGCGATAGGTATAAGTATTTCTGCAAGATCATCCCTCGGTGTTACTCCCGTAAACTCCATACCCTATACCGTCAGCCTGCTGACGGGCTTCGAGCAGGGCATCTGTACCACAGCATTTTTAGTGCTCCTGATACTGGTTCAGTTTCTGTTATCCCCCAAAAGCTTCTCCCCTTTTTCATTTTTACAGATAATATGCTCGTTCATCTTCGGATGGTTCGTTACTCTCGCTAATATCTGCACTTCATTTATTCCTACACCAGAAAGCTACATAGTAAAGATCATATACATAATAATAAGCCTGTTCTTCGTGGCGGTGGGAGTATTTATGTACGTCAACTCTGATTTTCTTCCCCTGCCAAGCGAGGGGGTTATGCTTACATTTTCCCGAAAGACAAAGATACCTTTCCATATCTGCAAGATCGGATTTGACTGCTCGGTAGTAATCATAGCTGCACTGATCTCAATACTCGCAAAAGGCGAGCTTATGGGTGTAAGAGAGGGAACGATAATCTCTGCCGTATTTGTAGGAGTGATAATAAAGCCTATTTCCAAAAAATTCTTGGTGAAACTAAAAGCATTTATCGAAACAAAAAAGTAACAGCCATGACATAGATTTGACATTTTGCTGCACAAATGATAAAATTAAGGTAACTGATATTCGGAGGTGATGTGACAATGGAAAAAGCATGCATAAATTGCTTTTCGGCTATTGATCTGAACGAACAGACCTGCCCCTACTGTGGCTTTGTATGCTCCGAGGATGAGCATCATACCTATGCTATCGCAGGCGGAACACTGCTCAACAAACGCTATATCATCGGCAGAGTGATCGGCACAGGCGGATTTGGAATAACCTACCTTGCCTACGATACACAGCGCGAGGCAGTTATTGCGATCAAGGAATATTACCCTTACGGTATAGCTGTGCGCACGGAAGATAATGTTACGCTGGAGCCGCTGAGCCATGCAAATGAAGATCGTTACAGAAGCGGCATGGAGAGTTTTCTGCGCGAGAGCAGATACATCGCAATGTTTCAGAACGCCTCTGAAATAATGGGAATCTACGATGTCTTCGAGGAAAACGGAACAGCATATTATGTTATGGAATACTTCAATGGCATGACGCTGAAAGCCTATACAGACAAATACGGAAGAATATCCGCAGGTCAGGCTGTATTTATTGCTGTAAACGTAGTAAAAGCATTCGAAGTCTTACATAAAGGTGGTATCATCCATCGTGACATCTCACCCGACAATATCATGCTATGCAGAAACGGCAGTGTAAAGCTTATCGATTTCGGAGCGGCAAGATCCTATATTGAGGATGACAACGGGCTTTCAGTGATGCTTAAGCAGGGATTCACTCCGCTGGAACAATATCAGCGTAACGGAAAGCAAGGCGCATGGACAGACATCTATTCACTGGGTGCATCACTGTATTATGCGTTGACATTGTACACACCCGAAGACCCGATGTCCCGCTTTGATGACAACAGTGGATTTGAAGCACCGCTAGCTCAGCTACCCGACTCGCTCAGACAGCTTATCAGCACAGCCTGCACAGTTCGGGCAAAGGACCGCTATCAGACAGCCGAGGAATTTCAAGAAGCACTCAACTGCTGCGGAATATCTCCCTGCTGCTTTGAAGAGGAAAGACTGTGGCGCAACGACATCTACCCTCCGCGCACAGAGTTTACTTATCTCAACAAGAACTCAGTACAGCACGTGAAGATCGCAGGCGAAATGATGCCGATCGATCTGGTAGAGCTTGATCTGTCCGACCGCCGGCTTACCAATGCACAAATACAGAATCTAAGACATCTTAAGCATCTTGAAAAGCTGGATCTGAAAAACAATTACATCACCGATCTTTCCTGCCTGAGCGGCCTGACAAAACTGCGGGACATCTGCTTCAACAACAATAATGTGCAAGACATCGAATTCGCCAGAGATATGATGGATCTTCAGCACATCTCAGGTGAAAACAGCGGGGTTACTGATATTTCGCCTCTTAAAGGAAAAACAGAGCTTGTAAGCGTTTTCTTCGGCGATGCGGGAGTAACGGATATCTCACCGATAAAGGGTTGCCAGAAGCTTGTTATGGTAGGTTTTAACGAAGCTCAGATAGGTGATATCGAAGCGCTGCGCGACAAGCCTCTGCTGGAGATGGTATGCCTTTCGGGCTGTGGACTTAAGGACATCTCTCCACTGAAAGGCTGCCCTAATCTTAACGAGGTGTTTGTAGGAAGGAACAAGCTTACTGATCTTTCCCCACTGAAAGGTAAAAAGCTTTCAAATCTTTTCTTCGACAACAACATGATGTCGCAGGGCATCGATACTCTTGAGGGGATCTCAGCAAAGTGGACAGTCGCAGCCGAACACAATGGCTTTACCATGGAGCAAGCGGTGCGAGTATCGGAGATCATCGGATATGGCACGTTGTATTTTGAACAGGCACTTGGTGGAGTTTGGAAGAACGATAAACAATCATAACGACTGCCCCCTTTTCCTCAAACTGAAAGGGGCAGTGCCTGTTTTGCATCCACATAGAAAAGCGGCTCTCCGTGAATGGAGAGCCGCCGTTCTGTATCAGAGCGGTCGCATCAGTTGCTCCAATAGTTTATTCATAAAGTTGTACCGTAAACAGTTCCCGAAGCCGTTTTCCATGCACCATTGACAAACGCTTTAACTCGGAATGCGTACTTAGTTCCGTTTGTGAGGCCTGTAAAGGCGTAGGATGTTTCTGTAACCGCATTGGACTTGCATACGTAAGTACCGTTTTCGAGCATGTATACTGCGTATTTGGTTGCTCCTGCAACTGCATCCCAGCTCATTGTAACTGTGCCGTTACCGCCTGTTGTTTTGATGTTCTCGGGGATAACGGACGCAGATGTGCTTGCGGGAGTTCCGTAAACAGTTCCCGAAGCTGTCTTCCATGCACCGTTGACAAACGCCTTAACTCGGAATGCATATTTAGTTCCGTTTGTGAGGCCAGTAAAGGTGTAGCTCGTGCTTGTTACAGCGTTAGACTTGCATACGTAAGCACCGTTTTCGAGCATATATACTGCGTATTTGGTTGCTCCTGCAACTGCATCCCAGCTCATTGTAACTGTGCCGTTACCAACTGTTGTTTTGATATTCTCGGGGATAACGGACGCAGATGTGCTTGCGGGAGTTCCGTAAACCGTTCCAGAAGCTGTCTTCCATGCGCCATTAACAAACGCCTTAACTCGGAATGCATATTTAGTTCCGTTTGTGAGTCCTGTAAAGGTGTAGGATGTTTCTGTAACCGCATTGGATTTGCAGGCAAATGCACCGTTTTCGAGCATATATACTGCGTATTTGGTTGCTCCTGCAACTGCATCCCAGCTCATTGTAACTGTGCCGTTACCGCCTGTTGTTTTGATATTCTCGGGGATGACGGATACAGATGTGCTTGCAGGAGTTCCGTAAACCGTTCCCGAAGCTATCTTCCAAGCGCCGTTGACAAACGCCTTAACTCGGAATGCGTACTTGGTTCCGTTTGTGAGTCCTGTAAAGGTGTAGGATGTTTCTATAACCGCATTGGATTTGCAGGCAAATGCGCCGTTTTCAAGCATATAAACTGCGTACTTGGTTGCGCCTGCAACTGCATCCCAGCTCATTGTAACCGTGCCGTTACCGCCTGTTGTTTTGATATTCTCGGGGATAACGGACGCAGAAGGATCTGCAGGGATTCCGTAAACAGTTCCCGAAGCTGTCTTCCATGCACCGTTGACAAACGCCTTAACTCGGAATGCGTACTTGGTTCCGTTTGTGAGTCCTGTAAAGTTGTAGGATGTTTCTGTAACCGCACTGGACTTGCAGACAAATGCACCGTTTTCGAGCATATATACTGCATATTTGGTTGCTCCTGCAACTGCATCCCAGCTCATTGTAACCGTGCCGTTACCAACTGTTGTTTTGATATTCTCGGGGATAACGGATGCGGAAGGATCGACAGGTATCGCATAAATGATCGGACTTGCAACGCTCCATGCACCATCATAAGCCTTAAGCTTAAAGCCGTATTTTTTACCGTTGATGAGATCGGACACTGTGTAGCTTGTATCTGTTATCTCGGTATCAAGGCAGGTGTACTGGTTGTTTTCATAGATGTATACAGCGTATTTTTCAGCGTCCTCAACCGCATCCCAGCTGAGGATCACCTTTCCGTCATCGGCTTCAGCCTTTATATTCTGAGGATAAGTTATCTGTTCCTTCGCTATGTAGATCATATCGCTGACAGCATTACCGAATTCTGTTACTTTCTGATTGGTTTCATCACCGTATATCATCCAGCCTGCACTGCCTGAAGGCAGCTCAGGAGCGATTATCTCATCACCAATATTGTATACCGCAGATGTAAGCTCATTTCCTTCGCTGTCAAGGAAGCTTATTATCGCATACGCGATATCTCCGTCAATCTCCCTGATGTACTGGTCAACAGTATTGTTAAAGGTGTAGTATTCCTCTGATTCCGTGGTTATCTCAACTGTTATGATACCTGTTTCCGCGCCTGCTCCCAGAAGCTCACTTATATCAAACAGCTCCTGATGAGTGTTCTTGCCATTGATGTTTGCAACAGGTACACGCTTAAGCTTTTTACCATCCTCATCGGACAGAATCAGCGTACAGCCTGCAGGCACATAGCTTTCGTTATGTATATCTACCACCAGATAAGCATTGTTGCCGCCTATCACCTCTCTGGAGGTCACTGACAGCTCTGTCCTGCCTAATGTAAGCTTTGCGCTGTCGTTTGATGTATTCTGATCATTGTCAGCAGATATAGTAACAGTGTACTCGGTTTTGTCGACCTTTTCAACAGGCATCTGCACTACTATTTCTGCCAGCTCGCCCATCTCAATGACCGTACTTACTGTTGTATCAAGTACTGTGCCGCTGCTATCGGTTATTCTTACTGCGATCTCGCTTATCGGACTTGCGCCCTTATTTTCGACTGTCAGTGTCACAGGAAGATCGCCGCCGACTGTGATATCCTCGTAGTTGAAATCTGTCTGTAAAAGTGCCACATCGGTGTATTCACTGTACAGGAAATACTTCATTACAGAGCTGTCCGACAGCTCGTCGTCACCTGCTGTGATAAGTGTATCCATGAATACTGCCATATCCTCGCAGGCCACGAAATCAGAGATCTCGTTATCCGACGTGTATATCACCACAGGTGCACTCCATCCGCTGCCATTGTAGCTTGTCATATATACGCAGCCCTTGTTCTCTGCATTCATACCATAATACAGGACGCTGCTTCCTGCTACCACATATCTGTTGGTGATACCGAGGTCCTCGCTGAGCGTTTCTGTTTCGGATCCACCGAAATAGCTGAGTGTTCCGCTCTCGTGCCAATATATAACATCGCCGCTTACAGAGGGTAATTCACCTATATGCAGACCCGAAATTGCTCCGACCGAAGCTACCTGCCCGTATGCATACAGTGTTATATCATCAGTTGTGGAGAAATCATTGTCACCGTCTGTCATGTACACTATCTGCATCTCACCGTCAACATCGCCTATTGCAAGTCCTGTGACTGTGTTCAGACCGCTTGTATATGTAACAGGCTCACTCCATACACCCTGCTGACAAAGGCTGTACATGATGCTGTTGGTAGTGTTAAGGCCAAAGAAGTCTGTATCCTCATTGTTTACCCATACCGCCGCAGGCTCGCCGTTTACTACGCCCATAGCTGCAGAATGATTGTAACCATCACTGCCGGATACAGCCACAGGCTCAGTGAATCTGCCGATCTCAACATCAAAACGTGCAGCCTTTATCACAAAGGACTCAGCCAGTTCGTCTGTTGTAACGGTATCCGAAAATGTATCCGCTGCATCCTGATAGATCGCCCATATCTCGCCGTTTATCTCATAGATATCTGCACCCCAGTCAACGGTGCCGTTGCTGTCAAGCTGCTTAGGCTCGCTCCATGTGCCGTCTTTGTACACCATGTATTTAAGAACGGTCTGGTTTGCCGTGCCCCTTTCAATGTCAGAGTCGAGGTAAATCAGGACCATATCCTCTCCGTTAGTCGCAAGCTTTGGCGACGCTGCAAGATATGCGTCCTCTATCAGTGCAGCAGGCAGTGTATCTGCTGTAGCTGCTGATCCAAGGAATTCAGACTTATATTCGCTTGCTGAAAGCTCGACATAAGAGCTGCTGTTGTACAGCGGAGCCAGTGCAGATTTATATTCCAGCGATGCCGCTGCGGTGCTTCTTCTGGAATACAGGTTCCATGTTTTCTCGGCAATTTTATGCTCATACTTGAACGGACCCAGGTAAGCTTTGATGCCTATTCCTGCAGTGAGATCTACTGCATCAACGCCTGACGGCTCGGATGTGGACACAAGCACGATATCTATTGCAAGCTCGCCCTTGCCTGTTACGCCTAAACCTAAAAGTTTATCGACACCCACACCAACAAATGGTTCAATAGCTACTTCTATGTTAAGATCAGCATCACCATACACTTCCATAGCCTCATAATCAAGTCCGAACTGTATATCCAGAGTTCCCTTTGCGGAAAAATCAAAATCAACTACAACTGGAATGAAGCCTAACACAAAAGTCTTACAGCAGTTATTACCATAATCTAATGTTCCAATAATATGAATGTTTGCTTTAGCAACTTCACCATTGGTTATCTGAGTCTCTCCATAACCTGCAATAGTAAGATCGCATTTTTGATCTTTGTCAACTAATCGTACTTTGTTGACAGGAGTCGTTAACCACGACTTCAATGATTTTATCTTATATTTTCCAAGCAGTTTGTTATATTGATTTATTAACTTAGCATCTTCAAACTCCTTTTTAAAGTCAAAAAACTTATCTTTGTCATCCAATACATCTTTTTTTACATTAACCCCAAATCTAACTGTTCCATCTGATGATACAGAAATCTCAACAGGCAATTTCAGAGCATCGCAGGCAATTGTCATATTGCCAATTATTTCATTGTTAAACTTAAATTCAAAACCATCAGAACCGCCCAATTTTATTTCTGAAGGTTCAAAAAAGGGGCTTTCTTCCACTTCTAGCATAAGCGGCGTTTTAGTATAAGTACCATCCTGAGCAGTAACAACCACATAATAATCCTTGCCTGCCGTCAGTTCGCTCATTTTCAGATTGAACAAACCATCATCAGTAGTCTTTATTAGCTTGGTGCCACAATACAAAGAGTAATCGCTAACTTTATCTTCATCCCCCTTGGTGGAGCAGGCAATCGTGAATGTTGTAGATATATCCAAAGCTACAACATCACCAAATGTTATCTTATGATGCTCTTTCAATAGATCTTTTGTTAACGACCCAGCAGTATATAGAGCACTTTCAAGAGTATGCTTGGACGGTTCTGCAAAGCTTGGTAGTCCTGTTGAAATATTATTGTCAGCGTCAGCAGTGTTATTGGTTGTGCTTGTAGTACCATCTACATGATTATAATGGATAGTAGCACTTGTGAGATATTCATTATCATCACCAATATCTATCGCCGCCCACTCTGCTTCTATACCCGTATAATATACATCTGTCAAACTGTTACAATCATAAAACGCACCATCCCCGATAGTTAATAATTTGTTTCCTATATTAATGCTTGAAAGCTTATTACAATTATAAAACGAATAGTTCTTAATTACTGTTACACTATCAGGTATGCTTATGCTTAATAAACTAATACAATCATCAAACGCACTGCT
>JAZQGZ010000085.1:0-123112 GCA_045540255.1 Oscillospiraceae bacterium
ACCCGTTACGATATGGAGATGCTGGGTGAGATCGGAATGTGCAAGGGTATCGAGAACTATTCCCGTGTGTTGCAGGGACGCCCCGCAGGCTCCACGCCCGTGACGCTGATAGACCATTTCCCCGATGACTGGCTGCTTTTCGTGGATGAGAGCCACGTTACCCTGCCGCAGGTAAGGGGAATGTACGGCGGCGACCACGCACGAAAGAAGAATCTTATAGACTATGGCTTCCGTCTGCCGTCGGCGTATGACAACCGCCCGCTTAATTTTGACGAGTTCTACGCTAAGGTGGAACAGGCAGTGTTCGTGTCCGCCACCCCCGGCGATTTTGAAAAGGACTGCTCCACACAGATAGTCGAGCAGGTGATACGTCCCACGGGACTTCTCGATCCCGAGGTCATCGTAAAGCCCACCGAGGGTCAGATAGAGGATCTTATATCTGAGATAAATATAAGGGTACAGAAAAAGGAGCGTGTGCTTGTCACCACTCTTACCAAGAAGATGGCGGAGGACCTTACCGCGTATCTCGAGAGAGCCGATATAAAGGTTCGATATATGCACCACGATGTTGACACTATCGAGCGTATGGAGCTTATCCGTGACCTGCGTGCTGGCGAGTTCGATGTGCTTGTCGGCATAAACCTGCTGCGTGAGGGACTTGATATCCCCGAGGTCTCTCTTGTTGCTATCCTTGACGCAGATAAAGAGGGCTTCCTCAGGAGCGAAACATCACTGGTGCAGACGATAGGACGTGCCGCACGAAATGCACAGGGCGTTGTTATCATGTACGCAGACAGTGTTACCCGCAGTATGGAGCTTGCAATAACCGAAACGCTACGTCGCCGCGAGATACAGATGAAGTACAACGAGGAGCACGGCATCGTACCCAGGACCATCGTCAAGGAGATACGCGATGTACTTGAGATAACAAAGAAGTCGGACGGCAGCTCCGCCCATGGCAAGAAGGGCGGCAAGTGGCTGCCCAAGGCAGAGCGCGAGAAGCTTATCGCACAGTACACCGCCGAGATGAAAAAAGCGGCAAAGCTGCTGGATTTCGAGCACGCTGCGTTCCTGCGTGACAAGATAAAGGAATTGCAAGGTGACTGATATTGAAGATACTTTACGGCACAACAAACCCCGCAAAGCTGAATAGTATGCGCAAATGGCTTTCGGAGCTGGATATAGAGCTTATCTCCCTCAGGGATATCGAGGGGGAGATACCTGATGTCCCCGAAACTGGCGACACTCCGCTTGAAAACGCCGAATTAAAGGCAAGAGCCTACTACAAGGCTTTCGGGATTCCCGTTTTCTCCTGCGACAGCGGACTGTATTTTGACAGCCTGCCCGAGCTTTCGCCAAAGGTACACGTCAGAAATATCGGCGGAAAGTGCCTCACCGATGACGAGATGATAGAGTATTACGGCGGTCTTGCCGCAAAGCACGGCGACATCGTGGCGAGATACCGCAACGCTATCTGCTTCGTGCTTGATGAGGAGCATGTCTATATCGAGTTTTCGGATGAAATAAGCTGGCAGCCGTTTCTGATAACCGCTGTACCGCATCCGAAGCGTGTTCAGGGCTATCCGCTGGACAGCCTTTCGAAATACATCGAAAACGGCGAGTACTGCTATGACTCGGAAAGACCGCAGTACGAGGAGAATAACGGCTTTGTGAGATTTTTCGGAGAGGTGCTGGGTAAGCACGAATAAGGAGATACAATGACTGACGTATACGAACACTGCCCCGGATTTGAGTGTGAAAGATTTTCACTGCGGCTTATCCGGGATGATGACTGCTCCGACCTGCTTAAGGTATATTCGGACGAAAGGGCAGTGCCGCTGTTCAACAGCGACAACTGCAACGGTGATGATTTTCATTACACCACTGCGGAGCGCATGAAGCAGGCGATAGATTTCTGGAAGTTCTCATACGATAACAGATATTTCGTGCGCTGGACGATAACAGATAAAGAAAACAACGAAGCTATCGGCACGATAGAGCTGTTTCACAGGGATTCCGATGACTTTTTCGATAACTGCGGTGTGCTTCGCCTGGACCTCAGAAGCGATTACGAAAATAACGGTGATATACAGGAGATATTAAAGCTTATCATAGTACCTGCGTTTGAACTGTTTAATTGTGATAAGATCGCAACCAAGGCTGTACCACAGGCGGCAGAAAGAATAGCCGTCCTGACTGAGTCTGGATTTAAGCCAAGCAAAGAAAAGCTGATCGGTCATGATGGTACGGAATATGACAATTATTATGTTTTGAATAATAAAAATCAGTGAGCGAAGCGAACACAATAATTCCTCATTCCTCACTCCTGATTCCTCATCAGATAAAACGAAAGGACAAAGAAAGTGGCAAACGATAAAATTGTGATAAAGGGTGCCAGAGAGCACAACCTTAAAGATATAGATCTCACTATCCCGCGTGACAAGCTGATAGTCATGACGGGGCTTTCGGGCAGCGGCAAGTCAAGCCTTGCTTTCGATACCATCTATGCGGACGGTCAGCGCAGATATATGGAGAGCCTTTCCTCCTATGCGAGGATGTTCCTCGGTCAGATGGAAAAGCCCGATGTGGACAGCATCGAGGGGCTTTCACCCGCCATCTCCATCGACCAGAAGACCACATCCAAAAATCCACGTTCCACGGTGGGAACCGTAACCGAGATTTACGACTACCTGCGTCTGATGTACGCAAGGATAGGCATTCCCCATTGTCCCGAGTGCGGCAGGGAGATACGCCAGCAGACAGTGGACGAGATAGTTGACAAGGTGCTTGAGCTTCCCGAAAAGACAAAGTTTCAGGTGCTTGCACCTGTTGTAAGACAGCGTAAGGGCGAGCACCAGAAGGAGTTCGAGTCGGCAAGGAAGTCGGGCTTTGCGAGAGTCCGTGTTGATGGAATAACCTACGACCTTTCCGAGAAGATAAGCCTTGAAAAGAACAAGAAGCACAGCATTGAGATAATCGTTGACCGCCTTGTCATCAAGGAGGGCATAAAATCCCGTCTTACCGACAGCGTTGAAACGGCAGGCAGCCTTACGGGCGGACTTGTCTACATCGATATCATCGACGGGGAGGAGCTGCATTTCTCTCAGAGCTACGCCTGCCCCGAGCACGGCGTCAGCATCGAGGAGCTTGTGCCCCGTATGTTCTCTTTCAATAATCCCTATGGTGCCTGCCCCAAATGTACGGGTATCGGCGCATCCCGCAGGGTGGACCCCGACCTCATAATACCTAACGACAGCCTTTCCATAAAGGACGGCGCCGTAAAGGCATTCGGCTGGAACTATACCGAGGGCAGCATCGCTGCCATGTATATGGATGCCCTTGCCGAAAAGCACGGCTTCTCGGTGGAGGAGCCGATAAAAAAGCTTCCCAAAAAGGCTATTGACGAGATCTTGTACGGCACAAAGGGCGAGAAGATACTGATAAAACGCCCTAAGACCCAGGGCGGCGGTCAGTTCTACACCGATTTCGAGGGCGTTATCAACAACCTTGAGCGCCGCTATCATGAGACCAGCAGCAACTACTCCCGTGATACGTTAGAGGAGCTTATGAGCGATGTTGAGTGTCCCGAGTGCCACGGTCAGCGACTGAATAAAGCGGCACTGTCCGTTACGGTAGGCGGCAGGAATATCCACGAGTTCTGCTGTATGTCGGTAGTTGACGCGCTGGAGTTCGTGAACTCGCTGGAGCTTTCGGGCAGAGATAAGCTCATCGCCCAGCAGCTTCTTAAAGAGATAAAGGAGCGTCTTGGCTTCCTCAGAAGCGTGGGTCTTGAGTACCTCAACCTCACCCGCTCGGCAGGTACGCTTTCGGGCGGCGAGAGCCAGCGTATCCGCCTTGCAACCCAGATAGGAAGCTCCCTCATGGGCGTGCTGTATATCCTTGACGAGCCAAGTATAGGTCTGCACCAGCGTGATAACGACAAGCTCATCGCAACGCTTAAAAGGCTGCGTGATCTTGGAAACACTCTTATCGTCGTTGAGCATGACGAGGACACCATGCGTGCCGCTGACTATATCGTGGATATCGGACCCGCCGCAGGCGTAAACGGCGGCGAGGTGCTGTACAGCGGCGATGTGGAGGGACTTATGAAGTGCGAGAAGTCCCTTACAGGCCAGTACCTCAGCGGTAAAATGAAGATACCCGTGCCCGATCAGCGCAGACAGCCCTCAGATAAGTGGCTCAGGGTAATCGGTGCGGCGGAAAACAATCTGAAAAACATCGATGTCGATATACCTGTCGGCGTGTTCACCTGTGTTACGGGCGTTTCGGGAAGCGGCAAAAGCTCCCTCGTCAATGAGATAGTATACAAGCACCTTGTAGCGAAGCTCAACCGTGCAAGGACACGTCCCGGCAAGTTCGCGGATATTCAGGGCATAAGCTATCTTGACAAGGTGATAATGATAGATCAGTCGCCGATAGGCAGGACTCCCCGCTCCAACCCGGCGACATACACGGGCGTGTTCAACGATATAAGGGAGCTTTTCTCCCAGACGAATGACGCCAAAACACGAGGCTACGGCCCGGGAAGATTTTCCTTCAACACCAAGGGCGGCCGCTGTGAGGCGTGCGAGGGCGACGGCATCCTCAAGATAGAGATGCACTTCCTGCCCGATGTTTACGTTCCCTGCGAGGTGTGCAAGGGCCACCGCTATAACCGCGAGACCCTTGAAGTGAAATACAAGGGCAAGAACATCTATGACGTACTGGAGATGACCGTTTCCGAGGGTGTGGAGTTCTTTGCGAATATCCCCAAGATAGCAAACAAGATGCGCACACTCGAGGAGGTAGGTCTGGGCTACATCAAGATAGGACAGAGCTCAACCACCCTTTCGGGCGGCGAGGCGCAGAGAATAAAGCTTGCAACGGAGCTTGCAAAACGCTCCACGGGCAAGACTATCTATATCCTCGATGAGCCGACGACGGGACTCCATACCGCCGATGTGCGCAAGCTTGTGGATATCCTCCAGCGGCTTACGGACGGCGGCAATACCGTGCTTGTCATCGAGCATAACCTTGATGTCATCAAGACTGCCGATTACATCATCGACATGGGACCTGAGGGCGGTGACAAGGGCGGCACGGTTATAGCAAAGGGCACTCCCGAGGAGGTGGCCGCAAACAAGCTCTCCTACACGGGACAGTATCTCAGAAAAATTATGAAGTGATTGCAATATGACAGAAATTACAGTAACAAAAAACGATGCGGGACAGCGTGCAGACAGGTTTCTTACCAAGGCGTATCCCAATCTCACGCTTCCGCTTATCTGCAAGCTTATGCGTAAGAAGCGCATCAAGCTCAACGGCGCAAGGACCGAGCCCAATGTAAAGCTCACCGAGGGCGATGTGTTCCGCTTTTATCTCAGCGACGAGCTTCTTT
The DNA here is from genome assembly GCA_045540255.1 of Oscillospiraceae bacterium. GTDB lineage: Bacteria > Bacillota > Clostridia > Oscillospirales > Ruminococcaceae > CAG-115. Next base: position 5,399 of record JAZQGZ010000085.1, read on the forward strand.
CTAAGGGTGAGATAGAGCACGAGAACGACTTCCGCACTGTTCCATCAGAAATAAACATCGTGTACGAGGACGAGAACATCCTGCTTGCCGACAAACCTGTCGGCATGGTGGTGCATGAGGACAACGACAACACCTCCGATACGCTGATAAACCGCATAAAATGCTACCTGTGGAAGAAGGGTGAGTACATCCCCGAGGAGGAGCAGAGCTTTGTGCCTGCGCTGTGCAACCGTATCGACCGAAACACGGGCGGCATCGTCATAGCCGCCAAGAACGCCGAGAGCCTGCGTGTGCTGAATCAGAAGATACGTGACAGGGAGCTTCTTAAGCTTTATCTGTGCGTGGTGCAGGGCAGACCTGAAAAGACCTCTGACACCATGACAGCGTATCTGCAGAAGCTTTCGGATGAGAACAGGGTGATAGTTTCGGACAGGAAAACTCCCGAAAACCGCACTATAAAGACAAAGTACCGTGTGCTTGACAGCATAGGCTCGCAGAGTCTTGTCGAGGTGGATCTTCTGACAGGACGCACCCATCAGATAAGGGCGCATTTCGCTCACACAGGACATCCGCTGCTGGGCGACGGAAAGTATGGCAGCAACAAGGTAAACAAGCAGTACGGCTACAATGGACAGGCGCTGTATTCCTACAAGCTGCGCTTTGAGTTCACTACCGATGCAGGCTGCCTTGCTTACCTCAACGGCAGGGAGTTCGAGGTGGCTGACAGAAACGCGATATGGTTCGTAAAGCGTTATAATGAGTTGAAGAACGGATGACACATTGTCCAATGGATAAAAACAGCTCCGCTCCCGAGTCTGTATTCGGGAACGGAGCTTTATTATTAAATAAAAGACATATATTAGTTGACGGCATAAAAAATTCTGACGTTCGTATTCCAATGAGATGTCTTGTCATCGATTATATTTGTTTTGGATGATTTCAGTCAAGCCCAGCAAATATCTTCTCATCGGGTCTGCCTTTAATAACAGAATAGCAGTAGCCTTTTACATCGTCGATACTGTCATAAGTGCTGAAAAATGTGCCGTTCCAAAAGCTTACTCCGTATCTTGCGATTTCATCCTCGGTCTGAGTGTTAACGATCTGTGCAACGAGCTTAAGCTGGAGATCCATATTATATTCCTCGGGGATGTATTTGTCGGGCATATCCACTTCACCCGCATACTCATACAATACGCTTTCAAAGCCGCGTACTAGTGCCTTTTTGTCGTCTTTATCGGCTACAAATTCACCGTTGCCTGTAAGGAAACTGTACAGCCATACGGAGTTTTTGGGATCGTTTGCCGCTGTCAGCTCGTTTATCATATAACGGGGACGCTCATCGAGAAGCATCAGGTCAGGTTCGCCCTTGAGCTTTGCACCTCTACTTTTTACATTTATAGCCTGTTCGCAGGATACCGTACCCTGTTTCAGAATATAGAGCTTACCTTTAAGGTTGATATCGCCGCTGCACTGCAAATATCCGTATACGCCTGTGTATCCGCCTGAACTTACAGCGAGCGTTCCGTTCACAACACCCACAGAGGTGGATTTAACTATCAGGCTGCCTCCGCTGCGAACATTTATTTTAGCCCCCTCGTGAATTGCAAGAGTTCCGCTGACAAGCAGCTTTCCGTTTTTGGCAAGCTTCAGACAAGCGTTATTTTTTATGATCAGCATTGAGCTTTCAGGCAATGTGAAGGTCTTGCTGACCGTTATCGAGTTTTCTACAAAATAGCAGGTGTTCTTCTTGAGTTTGGCTTTTCCGTCCCAATCGGATATTTTAAGCTGTTCTGTCTTTATGGGAGCGGGAATCCCCTCGTCGAAGCGGTAATCATAGTCTACGATGCTGTTTTCTGCGGCATATCCTGAAATACTTACAGATGCGCTTAAAAGTGTTACTGTGCACATAATAGCGCTTAATAGTTTGGTGAAAAGGATTTTTTGTGACATAAAAAATATCTCCTCCGATCCGCTTTAATTTCTGAAAACATCCAATGCTATCTGCGCTGTCTGAACATTTAAATCGCCGATGCTGCTCCAGCCGTTGCTTATATTACCGTTTGCGGTCAGTTTTACACAGCTTCCTCCCGAGAACAGCACTGTGTAGCAGTCTGCAAAATCACCGTCACCGAGTTCCGTGCTACTGTCATAGCCGACAACTGAGGGTAACAGTGAGTTGATGTTTTCTGTGACCATGGATACTTTTTTGACAGCGCCGCCGAAATCGATTCGGGTATGTATCGCAGCAACGGGTTCAGCGGCGAAGGTTGGGTCGGGAATGTTGGTGGTGCCCAGGCATACGACATCTGCCCCGTTGTCGCAGCATATTCTGCCGTTGAGTTCATTTTTGCTTACGCCGCGATCTGTTGCTGTAAAGCTGCCGCTTTCTCCGATGAACAGCATGGAGTCTTCAAAGCAGGCGAGCGTGCCGCCTGTAATGGATAGCTTGCCATCGCATACGATGGAGCCTGTCAGATTAAGCTGATACTTTTTAAGTACTAGCTTGCCGCCTTTTTCGATGTAAAGCTTTCCTGCTATATTTGCCCCTCCCGTGAGAGTGAGTGTTTTGCCCGATGGTATGACAAGCGTCTGGTTTTCTTTTAAAACGAAGCATTTTTTCAGTGTTCTGCTCTTAGCAAGTACAGGCACCCTGATATCCTCGCTTATCTGTGAATACGAAAGATTCTTTTTAATACTTGTAAGATAACTGCGGCTTGCCGCTTGTCCGTAAACTACCTGTGTAGTGTAGTCGATGGTGTACGCCGAAGCATCCGTTTGCATGGAAGCTCCCGCTATAAGGACCGTAATTGCCGAAACGGCGGCGATAAAGATGGATCTGATGCACATATGAATTCCTCCTTGAGCTTCTTGTGAGCCGATCTGACTCTCTGTATTTAAAACCGAATTTATCCTGAAAAAGTCACAAAGTATTATTGGTGATGGTAAGAATTGTAGAAACATACAGTTTGTTAATGTCATATTTGTGTATAATTTCAATCACTGGAAGTCCCCGTACTTGCCGCTGAATTTATAAGTTACAGTGATACTGTGTCAGATTGAAAACAAATATGCACAAAAGCCACTTGCCGATTAGGCTATTATTTACAATAATAAGGATTTTTTGTTGACATTTCAGGCTGATAGTGGTATACTAAACTTATATAATTGTGTAAAAAAGCGGAAGGAGTGATATCGATATGATGCTGAAGCTGGAGTCTTTCGATTACGCAGCTATAATTCTGCTTGTGGTCCTTTTGTTTTCGATATTCTACCGCAGAATGACAAAGGGCATAACAAATCATATGTTCCTTTTCGTACTTGCAACGATGGTCGTTGCAACCCTTTTCGATATCTGGTCGATCTGGCTTGACAATACCCTCAATGCCGATAAGGTGACATTGTATATCGCACATTCGGGATATCTGCTGGTGCATAATATGACCACTCCCGCCTACGTGCTGTATGTGATAAGCCTTACGGATACATGGCACAAGCTTAAGAAGAGCCCCTTGCAGCAGACGTTGCTGATAGCCCCGATATCCATCGTAATGATACTGCTTATAGTGAACTCGCTGACCGATACCTTGTTCTATGTTCAGGACAGCGTTTACCATCGCGGTATGCTGTTCCCAGTGCTTTATGTGGTAGCGGCATTTTATATGGCTCTTGGTCTGTTCTATATGTTCATATACAGACGGCTGCTTACCTCTACAAAAATATTCGCCATCAGTGCAATAGTACCGCTAAATCTTATCGCTATCGTAATTCAGATATTCTATCCCAGTACCTCTGTAGAGATGTTCGCAGGCGCGTTGTCGCTCCTGTTTGTCAGCATGACCGCACAGCGTCCCGAGGATCTTATCGATCCGTTCACAGGCCTCGGAAACTACGGTTACTATGCCGATAACGTAAAGCGTTCGTTTAACTCGGATAAAAACATCACCATCGTTATGCTCAATATCAGCAACTTTGCCGCACTTCAGGCAATGATAAGCTATGAGTCTATTTCGGACTTGCTGAAAAGTATTTCTGCAGAGATAGAAAAGATCGACAGGGAGGTCAAGGGTCATGCAGATAATTACTACCTTGACCGTGGACGCTTCCGTATGGTTTTTTACGGACGTCACAGAGAAAAAGCAGTTGTCGCTGCCGAGATGCTGAATAAAGCGCTTCAGTCAAACCTTTATATCAATGATCTGTCAGTTTCGGTAAATCAGTGTCTTTGCGTTGTGCGTTGTCCCGAGGATATAAATGATTTCAAGGCGCTTTCGGCTTTCGGCGCAAGCTTCAATGAGCAGCATGCCGTTCCCGGAAAGGTCCTTTTTGCGGAAGAGCTTTTCAAGAACAATCGCTTCGATATGCTGAATAATATCGACGGCATAATCGATAACGCACTCAAAAACAATAAGTTCAAGGTTTACTACCAGCCAATATTCTCTGTTGAGCAGAATAAATTCACTTCAGCAGAGGCACTGCTCCGTCTGATAGACGACAAGTATGGATTTATTCCGCCTGATGTGTTTATCGGTGCTGCCGAAAAGAGCGGAGCTATACATAAGATCGGCGATTTCGTGCTTGAAGAGGTCTGCCGTTTCATCGCAAGTGACCGCTTTAAGGAGCTGGGCCTTGATTACATTGAGATAAATCTCTCTGTCGCCCAGTGTATGCACGGCGACCTTGCTGACAAGGTGCTTGAGACCCTGACAAAGTACAATATCCCATCCGATAAGATAAACCTTGAGATCACCGAGACCGCCGCAAGCTATGCTCAGAACATCATGAAGAGCAACCTTGACAAGCTGAGCGGCGCGGGCATAAGCTTCTCTCTGGATGACTACGGCACCGGCTATTCCAATATGCGCCGCGTTATTCAGCTCCCGCTTAAGATAGTAAAGCTTGACAAGTCCTTCGTTGACGAGCAGAACAATCCCAAGATGTGGATAGTTCTTCAGAATACCGTCAAGATGCTCAAGGACATGGACATGGAGATAGTTGTAGAGGGCATCGAAACTCAGCACATGGCGGAGCAGTTCGCTTCGCTCAACTGCGATTTCATTCAGGGCTATTACTATTCCAAGCCTATCCCCGAGGATGATTTTGTGGATTTCATCAACGCATACGAGCAGAACAAAGCATCATTATAAGCTTTGGATATCAATTATCAACGGGGTGCGCAAGCACCCCGTATCAGATGAATAAACAATAAAGCAACAAACGAAAGGAAAACGAAAAATGTCAAAAGGACGCTACGGTGAGTTCGGCGGACAGTATGTTCCCGAAACGCTGATGACCGAGATCCATAACCTTGAAAAGGCTTATGAGTTCTACAAGAATGACAAGGATTTTATCGAGGAGCTTTCTACGCTCTCCCGCGAGTATGCGGGCAGACCCTCGCTTCTGTACTATGCAGAGAAGATGACAAAGGATCTGGGCGGCGCGAAGATATACCTCAAGCGTGAGGATCTCAACCACACAGGCTCTCACAAGATCAACAATGTACTGGGTCAGGCACTGCTTGCAAAGAAGATGGGCAAAAAGCGCATCATCGCTGAAACAGGCGCAGGCCAGCACGGCGTTGCGGCTGCTACTGCGGCGGCACTTCTTGGACTTGAGTGTGAAGTGTTCATGGGCGAGGAGGATACCATCCGTCAGGCTCTTAACGTTTACCGTATGGAGCTTCTGGGTGCAAAGGTGAACGCAGTTACCTCCGGCACAAAGACCCTTAAGGACGCAGTAAACGAGGCTATGACCGACTGGTGCAAGCGCACTCACGATACGCTGTATGTCCTCGGTTCTGCGGTAGGCCCCCATCCGTTCCCCATGATCGTGCGCGATTTCCAGAGTGTTATCAGTGCCGAGGCAAGAGAGCAGATCCTTGAAAAGGAAGGAAAGCTTCCTGCTGCTGTGCTGGCTTGCGTTGGCGGCGGATCCAACTCCATCGGAATGTTCTATAACTTCATCAACGACAAGGATGTACGTCTTATCGGCTGCGAGGCTGCAGGCAGAGGTGTTGATACCAGCGAAACTGCGGCTACCTTCGCTACAGGCTCCACAGGTGTGTTCCACGGAATGAAGTCGCTGTTCTGCCAGAATGAGCAGGGTCAGATCGCACCTGTATACTCCATCTCCGCGGGCCTTGATTACCCCGGTGTAGGACCCGAGCACGCACACCTCGGTGTTTCCAGGAGAGCCGAGTATGTTCCGGTTACCGATGACGAGGCAGTTGATGCATTCGAGTACATTGCACGTACAGAGGGCATTATCTGTGCTATCGAGAGCGCACACGCAGTTGCACATCTTATCAAGCTTGCACCTACCCTCAGCAAGGACGATATCGTTATCTGCTGTCTGTCAGGCAGAGGTGACAAGGACGTAGCTGCTATAGCGAGATACAGAGGAGTGAATTTGCATGAATAAGTTAAGAGAAGCTTTTAACAATAAAAAAGCGGTCATCGGCTTCATGACTGCGGGCGATCCCAATTTCGAGGCAAGCATACAGAACATCCTTGCATTGGCTCAGGGCGGCGCAGATATAATCGAGATAGGTATTCCTTTCTCCGATCCCATCGCAGAGGGTCCTATCATCCAGCAGGCTAACATCCGTTCCCTCGGCAACGGCATGACCACCGACAGGATATTCGAGCTTGTAAGCAGAGTGCGTGAGAAGATCGACACGCCCATCATGCTTATTACATATCTCAATCCCGTGTTCAAGTATGGCTATGACAGATTCTTTGCCGATTGTGAAAAGGTAGGCGTCGATGGTATCTTCGTTCCCGATATGCCCTTTGAGGAACGTCCCGAGGCTGCCGAGTACGCAAAGGCCCACGGAATCACGATAATCCCTCTTATCGCTCCCGCAGAGGAGGAGAGGATCAAGGCTATCGCTGAAAGTGCAGAGGGCTTCATCTATGTAGCGTCCGCGATGAGCGAGGCAGGCCTTACAGATCAGAGCAAGGCTGAGCTGAAATATGTCATCGAAACCGCCAGAAAGTACACCGATGTGCCTACAGCAGTATGGTTCGGTATCCACTCTCCCAAGGAAGCAAAGCGCGTTGCGGAGATTGCTGACGGCGTCATCGTAGAGAGTGCCGCTGTTGAGCTGGTTACAAAGCACGGCGAAAAGGCCGCTCCCTATATCGAGGAGTTCCTGGAGCAGCTTAAGACCGCAGTGGGATAATATATTTATATAGTAAAATACAGCGCAGTGACCTTTTGGGGTCGTTGCGCTGGTTTTATTTGTACAGATAAATCGTATAAAATGTGGTGTCTGAAGCATATTATTGTAAAAAAATAAAAAAAATTTACCGATTTTATGTTTTAATGCGCAAAATCGTATTGACACTTTAGCAATTTAGTGATATAATATGAAAGGATTCAGAAATAGAAAAGGAGAAACTGCTATGTCCATGAATTTTAAAAGAAAGCTTCCCGTTCCTAAGGAAGTCAAGGAGATGTACCCTCTCAGCGAGGAGATAAAGCAAGTAAAGGCTGAGCGTGATGCCCTGATCGCTGATGTGTTTACAGGAAAGTCTGATAAGTTCCTGCTGATCATCGGTCCGTGCTCCGCAGACAACGAGGAATCCGTAATGGATTACGTTGGCAGACTTGCAAGACTTCAGGAGCAGGTAAAGGATAAGATAATCATTATCCCCAGAATATACACCAACAAGCCCCGTACAACAGGCGAGGGCTACAAGGGCATGGTGCATCAGCCCGATCCCACCAAGGGCGAGGATATGCTTGAGGGCATCGTCAAGGTGCGTAAGCTCCACACCCGTGCTATCCAGGAAACAAAGCTCGTATGCGCTGATGAGATGTTGTACCCCAGCAACTATCGTTATCTTTCCGACCTGCTCAGCTACGTTGCAGTAGGCGCACGTTCCGTTGAGGATCAGGAGCACCGTCTTACAGCCAGCGGCATGGAGTGCCCCGTAGGTATGAAGAATCCCACAGGCGGCACACTTTCCATAATGCTGAATGCTATCCGTGCGGCACAGGCACAGCATACCTTCATCTACCGTGGATGGGAGGTAACTACCGACGGAAATCCCATGGCTCACGCTATTCTTCGTGGCTTCCAGAACAAGCACGACCAGAGCCTGCCCAACTATCATTATGAGGATCTCAAGATGCTTTACGATATGTACAGCCAGATGAATCTTCAGAACATCGCCTGCGTTGTTGATACAAACCATGCAAACAGCGGTAAGAAGTATCTGGAGCAGGTGCGTATTTCCAAGGAAATACTGCACAGCATGCGTCACTCCGATGAGATCAAGAGCATGGTAAAGGGCCTGATGATCGAGAGCTACATCGAGGACGGCGCACAGAAGGTGGACGAGGGCTGCTACGGCAAGTCCATTACCGACCCCTGCCTCGGCTGGGAGAAGTCCGAAAGACTTGTGCTTGATATCGCTGATCTTCTTTAATAACGATGAGGGCAGAGTTCTTCTGCCCTCTTGACATTATAAAATTTGTATGATATAATTATTTTCAGATGAATATTCAAAGCGTTGAGGGGAACCCAGTAGCTACGTAAACTCCTTTCAGAGAGCCGATGTATGGTGCAAATCGGCAGGAGAGCGGCAGACGAATTACCTCCCCGAGCGGCTGTGCGAAGCGTTTGTTGTAGTGCGGCACGGGTAAGCCCGTTAAAGCTGTTCAAGGCGGCATTGTATGCCGTAAACCGAGGTGGTACCGCGATATGTTCGCCCTCTTGCTATTGCAGGAGGGCGTTTTTGTATGAAAGGGGTATTGTATGGCTTTTGGCTTCCGTTATTGGAAACACCTGATGGTGCTGACACTTAAAAATAGCTGGCTCATAATACTCGTTGCCGCATTGATTTCTGCCTCGATCGGGATGACCGATACGTCTGAGGGCTTCAAGGTGTTGGATTTTGTTATACGGTTGCTGGACCGTGGCGCACTGATACTGGTTATCCTGTCGGTGTTTGTCCTGATACTAATGCTTAAGGATTTCAAGGTCATGAGCATCTTCAACAGGACGGGATTCAGCAGAGAGTACCTTGAAGCGTATGAGCGCAAGCATATCATAGGCAAGCCTTTCAATGAGAATACAGCTATGGTCTACGCCGAGATATTCGTCAATGCAGGCGATCCAGTTTCAGCTATGAGATATCTTGATACTGTCAGTGTATCGGAAAATAATCTGTTTGCTAAAACTGCATATTTCTTTCTTTATACTCTGGCGGCACTCAAATCGGGTGCCCCTGCACTGGCAGACAGGGTGTGGGCGACTCACCAGCAGTTTATCAATAGTTTCGTAGGAAAGCCTAATTATGCCATGAACAGCCACATGCTTTATCTGACTATGATATATACAGATTGCGCAAACGGCAGATATCAGCGTGCGCTGGAGCAGACCGTTGGTTTCATGAACAGCAAGGAGAACAAACTTTATAAGCTTGCGGAGCTTGATTTCCGCATCATACATCTGCTGGAGCTGAAAAAGCTCGGCATGGAGGAAGAACTGAACAGGCTCGCTCCCGCTGTAAAACGCGATATTGAGAACAGCCGCCCTCTTTATGACTGGCAGAAGCCGCGTCTGCTGGAGGATTATAACAAGGTCATCAACGGGATGTTTCCGTGGTGATGTACATATATTGAAAGGTCGTGATATCCGTGGAATTTAAGATAAATTCCATCGTTTACAGAGGTTGCTCCCGAATTTAGTCTGAAAGGAGTAACAGGATGATAAGAAAAGCAGCAGAAGCTGACGTGAAGCCGCTTGCAGCACTGTTCAGACAGCTTCACGAGCATCATATAAAAATAGCGCCGGAGTCGCACAAAATGCCCTTTGAGGGCTATTTCACACTTGAGATGCAGTCGTTCCTTGAGGATGAAAAAACGAGCGTTTTCCTTGAGGAGCTTGACGGAGAGATCACCGCATATTCGGTGGTGAACATATTCGAGCGTGAGCGTGCCGGGCGCACATACGCAAAGATACTCTACATAGAGCATTTTGCAGTCGGTGAGGAGTTCAGACGGCATGGCTGCGGCACAAGGCTGTTTGGGTTCCTGAAAGACTATGCAGAGGAAAACGGCTGCGACCTTATACAGCTTGGCGCAGCGGCAGGCAATTCCGAAGCTTTGAGCTTCTATGAGAGCATGGGGATGAAGCCCCGCACTATCAGGTTAGAATTAAAATTAACATAAAACAAAGGAGAATAAAACAATGCAGATTTATGACGAACTCGTTGCCCGTGGACTTATCGCACAGGTGACAGATGAAGATGAGATCAGAAAGATGATCAACGAGGGCAAGGCTACCTTCTACATCGGCTTTGACCCCACAGCAGACTCCCTGCACGTTGGACACTTCATGGCGCTTTGCCTTATGAAGAGATTACAGATGGCAGGCAACAAGCCTATCGCACTTCTCGGCGGCGGTACAGGTATGATCGGAGACCCTTCGGGAAAGTCCGATATGAGAAAGATGCTTACAAAGGAAGATATCGAGCATAACATCGAGTGCTTCCGCAAGCAGATGAGCCGCTTCATCGATTTCTCCGATGACAAGGCGATCATGGTAAACAACGCAGACTGGCTGATGAACCTCAACTACATCGACGTTCTGCGCGAGGTAGGTGCTTGCTTCAGCGTAAACAAGATGCTTACATTCGAGTGCTACAAGCAGCGCATGGAGCGTGGACTTACATTCCTCGAGTTCAACTACATGATAATGCAGAGCTACGACTTCTACAAGCTGTTCCAGGATTACGGCTGTAATATGCAGTTCGGCGGCGACGACCAGTGGGCTAATATGCTGGGCGGTACCGAGCTTATCAGAAAGAAGCTGGGCAAGGACGCTCACGCTATGACCATCACACTGCTGCTCAACTCCGAGGGCAAGAAGATGGGCAAGACCGAAAAGGGCGCTGTATGGCTGGATCCCGAAAAGACCTCTCCTTTCGAGTTCTTCCAGTACTGGAGAAACGTTGCTGATGCCGACGTTATGAAGTGCATCCGTATGCTCACATTCCTGCCTCTCGAGGAGATCGAGAAGATGGACGCATGGGAGGGCAGCGAGCTCAACAAGGCTAAGGAGATCCTGGCTTATGAGCTTACAAAGCTCGTTCATGGCGAGGAGGAAGCAAACAAGGCTCTCGAAGCAGCAAAGAACCTCTTCGGCGGCAAGGGCAACACAGAAAATATGCCCACAACAAAGGTAGAGCTTACAGACGGCAAGATCGGCATTCTCGATCTGCTGGTGGCTACAAAGCTCGCTCCCTCCAAGCGCGAGGCAAGAAACCTCATCGCGGGCAAGGGTATCGCAGTTGACGATGTTGTTATCGAGGATCCCACTGCACAGATCGCTATCGAAACAGAGGTCATCATCCGCAAGGGTAAGAAGGTATTCCACAAGGCTACAGTATAATCAGCAGAACCAATCCCTCCCATGGCACCGAAAAAGTCCGTGGGAGGGCTTTTGTTTTCACAGGCACATGAAATTTAAGGAAATTTTAAAACAGGTATTGACAAGTGAAGTAAAATGTGTTATCATAAATAGGGTTAGTTAATACTAACCTAAAGAGAAAGGAGTGGCTGGATATGAGTGTAGTCGTAGTCGGCGGAAATGACCGTATGGCAACAAGATATAAAGAGATATGCAGATCCTATAGCTGTAAAGCTAAGGTGTTCACACAGATGCCCGCTGATTTTGACAATAAGCTGGGCAATCCCGATCTTATGGTGGTGTTTACCAATACCTGTTCGCATAAGATGGTGAACAGCGTAAACCAGCGATCTGAAAAGCTTGATATACCTGTTGTTAGGATACACAATGCAAGCGTTAATGCACTTAAGACAGTGCTTTCACAGTACGCCGTAAAATGACGGCATATTTTTTAAACTGTAGGTTAGATAATACTAACCAACTAGCTTGTCCGAGAACCCTCAGGCTTCTCAAAACAGGCAAAGCAAGTTAGTTGAAACTAATTCAAATGGAGGTTATTATGTGTGAAAAGGGATATTGCAGCTTTGAGGAGAAGCTTGCATTTCATACAGCACCATCGCTGCTGGGAATAAAGTGTGCAAGTCTTATGTCGCTGCGCCGCGGCGAGTATGACGCATCCTATGCCGAGCTGTTCAATCAGCGTGCATCGGTTAAAGGATTGAGGATAAAGACTCTTTGCGAATGTGACAAGCGGGTGCTTCTGCTTTTATACAACGAAGAAAAGCTTGCCTGTCAGCTTTCGCGCGAGGATTGCAGGGCGATATTGCGCCGCTGCGGTTATACGGATGACATGGGTACTGACAGTTGTATAGAACGTCTTGCTGCGCGTATAGGTGACAATGGCGATTTCCCGCACGAGGTTGGCATTTTTCTTGATTATCCCGTAGAAGATGTAGAGGGCTTCATACTTAATAACGGATGCAATTTCAAGCTGTGCGGATACTGGAAAGTATACGGAGATACCGTCAGGGCACAGCGCACATTCGATAACTACAACAAATGCAGGAGATTTCTGTGCGGCAAGCTCAGCGAGGGACAGGATATCTGCCGTGCATTGAAGATATCATAGTATAGAAAACTCCCCTGTGAACTCTTTGTCACAGGGGAGTTGTTGTAGGTTTATCCGTTATCGGTGCCATTATCGACGATATAGCACTCGTAGGTCTCATTGTAGATGTAGTGAGTCATATCGCAGACGTCATCCTCTACACCGTAGCGGCTGATGCTGCCGTCTTTAAGGCTTATCGAGGGACTCCACTGCAATGTTCTTCCGTTGCTGTTTACGATGTTCACAACGGTGTTGGGCATTATATCGCTGAAATTGCATTTAAGCAGTATGGGCGCGCCGATATCGCTTTTGTAGAATACCTGACCGGCTTCTCCCATAAAGTCGTTTTCCTCTGTCATGAGCCATTCGTTTACGGCGACGGAGGCGTTAGTGTCCTGCGGGATTATAAGGTACAGCTCATTCGCATAGCCTGTGTCGATTATGTTTTCATCGGGGATATCTGTAATAAACTCAAAATCCTCTGTGTAAACGCTGTTTTCGTATACTTTTCTGCAATCCTCTGCTGTTGCCTCTCCCTCAACAAATCCGAGCTGTACAACGCCGCAGATATAGCCGTTGTCAAGCAGAGTGTCACGCTGTATCACCTCGGGATTCCATACTTCAGGGAAGGCTTCGGTGGTTTCGGTGGTCGTTTCGGTGGTAGTCTGGCTGTCTGTTGTAATAACAGATGGGCTATCGTCCGTAGCTGTGTCCTGCTCCGCGCTTTCGATATCGGCAGGGGCAGAAGAATTGTCTGTTGTTGCAGTGTCGGATGACGATACCGGTGCAGAGCTATCCGAGGACTGGTTCTGAGGCGCCTGTGAGCAGGCCGAGACAGATAAAACCAGAATAGCTGCCAGCAGGGCAGAGGTCCTTCTTATTGACATGATCCGTTACTCCTTTTTGTACTTTAACATAATAAATCAATTCGTTTGCTACATTATATCACTATTCATGTCGGGTGTCAATACTTTGTTGCTTAAATTGTCTGAATCGGGCATTAGTACTGGTATTAAAAGACAATTTTTGCACATCGCTATTGACACTTGTTGAAAGATGTGGTATCATATTACTATATGACCTTTAGTGGTATTTTGCGAAAAAAGGCGAAAATACACGGGCGAGGTCGAAATGAAAAGGTTGGTGCTTATGAAAAAATTATTTACTTTACTGCTGCTTGTAATGTGCCTGTTCGGCATCTGCACTGTAGCAGGGGCGTATGAAACTGAGGAGGTCGTTATTTACGAACCTATATGGGATGACTATGAGTATGTGGTAGTATACGACACGCATTTTACATGTCCTGTATATGATGCGGACGGCTACTGCATCTATCTGGATGCATTTTCCGATTACGGTTGTATGTCGCTGTGCTCATGGCTGGATGGTTATGGCGGAATCGACAGATGCGAGGTAATGCGTAAGTCGGAATACGGCTCCTGGGTAACGCTAGGCAACTGTGATTTTTACGAATATGACAGCTATTATGCGGATGCATATTATTACGACTACACCGCACAATATGGCGAGAAATATGATTATCGTATTTGCTACTATGTGGGAGATACTCTGGTTACTACCCGTGAGGTAAGCACACAGCACAATTATGACAAATCCTATCTTAACGGCAGCTATTTAAAGCCTAAGGCTGAGCTGGTATCCGTAAAAGACAAGTCGGTGGAATTCACTGTTACACTTGATGAGAGATGGTTCCCCGATTCCTACAAGGTAATACGCAGACAGGGCTACTGGGGCGACGAGGTGATCGTCGGCGAGTATACCAGATTCCCTGCTCCGATAAACAGTGACGGTTATTCTTTATATAAGATAGATATTACCGACAAGGGACTGGAACCCGGCACTGATTACACCTATTATATCGAATTCTACACTGACGGCAGTACCGAGCCTGTTTGCAGCACGGATATCGATGTGGAAACTACATACCCGCTTGTAGATCCGGAGCTTCTTTCTATCGAGGCTACCAGCAACAGCATAACTATGGCTGCTACTGTGGACGAGCGTTGGGAAGCTGACGGCTACGATCTGCAGAAGTACAGCTTCAAGCTCAAGAAGTGGATCAATGCGGGAACCAGCGATTACTTCGGATACTATGATAATAAGGCAGGACACACGGTATACAAGGCGGAATTCACCTTTGAAGACCTGAAAGCAATAACGAAGTATAAGTGCAGGATGCGCTTCTTCAAGATGGTCGACGGCAAGAAGGAGTATATCTCCAGTGTCACCAAGACTACCTATACGATGCTTCAGACTCCCGAGCTGGATCTTGGCGCAACCGCCAAAAAGGCTACCCTTACATGGGATAAGGTAAGCAAGGCAAGCGGTTACGAGATCTATGTAAAGGCACTTTCCCCCAACGAAGATGCAGGCGGGTACTGGGGCGACTATTGGTGGTGGTACGGCTATGGCTATGATAACGGCGATTCCCTCAGCAAGTACAACCAGAGCTATGAGAGCTCGACTCTTTACGGTATAAATACCGATCTTTTCAAGAAAAAGACCACCATCAAGAGCGGTTCAAAGACCACTTATTCATACACCATAAAGAGCAACAAGATCTATGTATACAGGATCAGGGCGTACAAGACGATAAACGGTACAAAGTATTACAGTGATTTCAGTAATCAGGTAACCACTGACTGTACATCCTCGCTGCTCAACGGAATCAAGCTGAAGCCTACCGTTACAGTAAGCGCATCGAACGAGAAGCTTATCAAGGCTGCTCTCAAGAAGTGTATAACAGATGATATGTCGCAGGCACAGAAGGCAGCGGCTATCTATGATTACGTTCACAATGCCGCGATCTACGAGTATAACTACAGCCTGATCCCCGCCGACCCTGTAGAGGCGATCCTGTCCGCAGGACGTGGTCAGTGTTATCAGTTCGCAGTGGCATATCAGGCGATGATGAAGTATATCGGCTTTGATGTCAAGCTTGTATCGGGTAAGACGTCGAGCGGTGGCCCTCACTGGTGGAACGAGCTTACATGCGCAGGCACGACATATATGATCGACCCGCAGGTAGGCGGCAGATTCCTTATCAGATACGACCGCATGGGCGCGTATACTGTTAAGAAAGAAAAGGTATACGACTGATAATTGTTTTTTATCTCAGAGCGCAGCTGTAAAAACGGCTGCGCTTTTGGTATAGCTGAGCACACTGGGCGCGGTCGCTATTGACACCCGCAGTATTTTGTAATATAATTAAAACAGGCAGCAGTGCCGAATAATATCAAGGAGAAACAAAATATCATGCTGAAAAATAAAGTTGCGGTCATCACAGGCGGAACAAGAGGAATCGGTTTTGCTATAGCAGAGCTGTTTGCTAAAAATGGCGCAAAGGTGGCTGTTCTCGGCTCCCGAAAGGAAACTGTGGATAAGGCACTTGAGAAGCTTTCTTCCATCAATTCCGACTGGGATGTAATGGGCCTTTATCCCGATCTTACAGATTACAACGCGGTGGAAGCCGCATTTGCGGAGATCAGGGAGCGTTTCGGAAAGATAGACATCCTTGTGAACAATGCAGGTATATCTGCCCGCGAGCCTATCGAGGCCTATGCCCCCGAGGCGTTTAAAAATATAATGGATCTTAATGTAACAGCGGTGTTCAACGGCTGTAAGGCAGTCGTTCCCATGATGAAGGAGAACGGTGGCGGAAGTATAATCAATACAAGCTCCATGGTCGCTAAGTTCGGTCAGCAGAGTGGCGTGGGATATCCCGCGTCCAAGTTTGCTGTGAACGGTATGACGCAGAGCCTTGCCCGCGAGCTTGGCAAATACAACATTCGTGTCAATGCGGTGGCACCCGGAGTTACAAGGACAGACATGGTAGCTGCGCTCCCCGAGGAGATGGTGGCACGCGTTGCTGCAGGCATCCCCATGGGCAGGGTAGGCGAGCCCGAGGAGGTCGCAAATGCGTTCCTGTTCCTTGCAAGTGACATGGCAAGCTATGTTTCGGGTGCGGTGCTGGCAGTGGACGGCGCAACAGTAAACTGATAATAATGTAATTGCTCCCCGTATCTTTTGGTGCGGGGAGCAGCAGGATATGTTGGCTGATATTCATTCTGAAAGACTTCGGGAGGTGTGCTTATGCCACTGGCTATTATAAGACAGGATATTACAAAGCTAAAGGTAGATGCGATAGTAAACGCCGCAAATGCTAGTCTGCTTGGTGGCGGAGGGGTCGATGGATGCATACATCGTGCGGCAGGAAAAGAGCTGCTTGAGGAGTGCAGGACTCTTGGCGGATGCAGTACAGGCTCCGCGAAGATCACCGGGGGCTATAAGCTTCCGTGCAGGTATATCATACATACAGTGGGCCCGATATGGAATGGCGGAAACAGTGGCGAAAAGGAGCTGCTGATATCCTGCTACCGCAGCTCGCTGCAGCTTGCACAGGAATACGGCTGCGAGTCCGTTGCGTTTCCGCTGATATCCTCCGGGGTATACGGTTATCCCAGGGCCGAGGCACTGAAGGTGGCGGTGAATACGATAAGCGACTTTCTGTATCAGCATGATATGAATGTATATATCACGGTATTTGACCGTGCTTCGTTTGATATAGGAGAAAAGCTGTATAATGATATCGAGCAGTTCATAGACGATAACTATGTGGCTGAACATACCGATAGGTCGCGGAGTGCGTTCGGCAGCATGAGGGTAATGGCACCGCGCCCGATTATGCAGAAGAGCTCAGTCTGCTACGAGGAGTGCAGTTACAACGGCTTTGACGAGTCAGAGCTGAAAGATCGCATTAAGGAGCTTGATGAGAGCTTTTCACAGATGCTGCTCAGAAAGATAGACGAGCTTGGTATAACGGATGTGCAGTGCTATAAGCAGGCCAATGTTGACAGGAAGCTGTTCTCAAAGATACGCAGTGATATCAATTACCGACCCAGCAAGGCGACCGCAATAGCTTTTGCCATCGCCCTTAAGCTTAGCCTGTCCGAAACCTCCGAGCTGCTGAAAAAAGCAGGCTATGCCCTGTCGCACAGCAGCAGATCGGATGTTATAATAGAATATTTCATCTCAAAGGGAATATACAATATTTTCGAGATCAACGAAGCGCTGTTTGCTTTCGATCAGAGCCTGCTCGGCGGTTGACGATGAGATGCAAATGTCGCTTCTGAAGCGACCAATTCAGAGCAGATATCCTCTATAATGTAATTGTAAGGAAAAACCCCACAGTTACATTAAGGAGGATATTTTTATGAGAAAAGATCTTACAGAGCTGGTATTCATTCTTGACAGAAGCGGTTCGATGGCAGGGCTGGAAGCAGATACGATCGGCGGCTTCAATTCCATGATCGACAGGCAGAAGAAGCACGACGGTGAATGTATCGTGTCCACAGTGTTGTTTGACAACGCTTCGCAGGTGCTGCACGATCGTGTGATACTTTCCGATATCCGCCCAATGACGGAGGAGGACTATGCTGCAGGCGGATGTACTGCGCTTCTGGATGCGATCGGAGGGGCTATACACCACATAGGGAATGTCCACAAATATGCGCGTAATGAGGATGTGCCCGAAAAGACGATCTTTGTCATAACCACCGACGGAATGGAAAATGCAAGCCACCGTTATTCGCTTCATAAAGTAAAGCGTATGATAGAGCGGCAAAAGGAGAAGTACGGCTGGGAGTTCCTGTTCCTTGGCGCGAATATAGACGCTGTTGCGGTGGCAGGCAGCTTCGGCATAAGTGCGGACCGCGCGGTGAGGTATAAGAGCGACAGTAAGGGAACAAAGCTGAATTACAGCACTATCGGTGAAACTGTATGTATGTTCAGAAGCAGTATGCCTGTCGGCAGCGGATGGAAAAGAAAAATAGAAGAAGATTATGCCGACCGAGAGGAAAACAGCTAATAAAAACAGCGGAGTATCCTGAGATACTCCGCTTTTCTGTGCCTGGGATTTATCCGATCTCTTCAAAATCAGCCGCGCCGTGTTTGCAGAGCGGGCAGACGATATCCTCGGGGAGCGTATCGCCCTCGTAGATGTATCCGCATATCTTGCAGACATAGCCTTTCTTGCCCTCGGTATCGGGCCTGGGCTTTACATTTTCGAGGTAATAGGTGTAGGTCATCGTTTCCTTGTCGGAGATCACTCTTGCTTCTGTTACCGTGCAGATGAACATTCCATGGGTATCCAGGTCCACATACTGCTCGACCTTAAGAGACATAAAGGAATTGATGTGACGGGGCAGGAATACAAGCCCGTTATCCGAGCGCAGCGGTGTACAGCCTGCGAATTTGTCGGTGTTTCTTCCGCTCTGGAAGCCGAATTTTTCAAACACTGCAAAGGGTGCGTCGGTTGAAAGACAGTTGATGTTCATCATTCCTGTCTGCTTTATAACGTGATGTGAGTAGCTCTCCTTGTTGATCGTAACAGCGATCCTGTTGGGGGTATTGGTGACCTGCGTGACGGTGTTTACTATCAGACCGTTGTCCTTTTTGCCGTCGTTGGAGGTGATGACGTAAAGACCGTATCCGATGTTGAAAAGCGCACTGAGATCGTTTTTGTCAGCAACATCACCCTGCTGTGCGATATACTCCCTGCAAAGCTCGTCAGCCAGTGCCTCAAGCTGTGCGGAGCTATCTTCGTTAAGTGCGGAAAGTATCTTCACTGTGGTGTCTGTATAGGTGATGTTTTTACTTTTCTCCATCATTCCTTTCATCACCTTTGCTGCGAGAGGTGCCCAGCTTCCGTTTTCGATGAAGGCAACAGTACGGTTGCTGAAGTTGCGCTCTGTCAGGTGTGTGATGAATTCACGCATGAATGGGAATATCTCGGCATTGTAAGTAGTTGTTGCAAGTACAAGCTTGCTGTAACGGAAAGCGTCCTCCACGGCTTCTGCCATATCGCAGCGTGCAAGGTCGTGTACCACCACCTTGGGGCAGCCGTTAGCCTTAAGCTTCTCTGCAAGCTGCATAACTGCCTTTCTGGTGTTACCGTAAACGGAGGTATAGGCGATCACTATGCCCTCGTCTTCGGGCTGATAGCTTGACCAGGTGTTGTAAAGACCAAGATAGTAGCCGAGATCCTCGCTCAGTACAGGGCCGTGGAGAGGGCAGATCTTATCGATCTCAAGCCCCGCTGCTTTTTTCAGCAGTGCCTGCACCTGCGCGCCGTATTTTCCTACAATACCGATGTAGTAGCGTCTTGCCTCACACGCCCATTCTTCCTCTGCATCGAGGGCGCCGAACTTTCCGAAGCCGTCAGCGGAGAAAAGCACCTTGTCTGTGCTGTCATAGGTCACGATCACCTCGGGCCAGTGCACCATAGGCGCGGTAACAAAGGTAAGCACGTGCTTTCCGAGGGAAAGGGTATCGCCCTCGCCCACAACGATACGGTTATCGGTAAAATCAGTGCCGAAGAAGTTCTTCATCATCGAAAAAGCTTTTGCGGAGGACACGATGGTAGCCTCGGGATATGCCTTTACGAAATTCATTATATTTGCCGAGTGATCGGGCTCCATGTGCTGAATTACAAGGTAATCGGGCTTTCTGTTGCCCAGTGTGTTCTGGATATTATCCAGCCATTCATGGGTAAAGGACGCGTCTACGGTGTCCATGATGGCGATCTTTTCGTCCATTATTGCGTAAGAGTTGTACGACATACCGTTGGGAACGATGTACTGTCCCTCGAACAGGTCGATCTTGTGGTCGTTTACGCCGATGTATCTGATGTCTTCTGTGATAGTCATGGTGTCCTCCTTGGGTTTAAGCGGATATGCTTGTTTCTTATAAATATTATAACATAATATTAAGCGATAATCAATGGTAAATATAGAGTTTAAAATGATCCCCGAAGCGCACAGGCATTACGCTTATGTATCACATATCATAGGAAACGCCGTCGCTCTTTATGTGTCGCGAATCGTTTGCAAGCTCTATCATAGGAGCGGTCAGCGTGCCTTTGGCATCGGACAGGCTGAGCACTGTTATAGAGGTGAAATCGGGGCAGATCGCCCTGCAAAGATAGAAGAAAGGAATATTCAGCAGACGCGACAGCAACGCCGAGGAAGATCCTCCGTGACTGAAAAGTGCGATAGTCTTATCAGTGTTATCACCGATGACGCGATAGTTTGCACCCTCACGTCGGTAACCGAGGGATTCCATCCATTCATCCGACTGTTCGGCAACACGCTCAAGCTCTGCAAACACAGTGTTGTTGCAGAATGGCGGATTTTTTGTCCAGCCCTCGTCCATCAGTGAAAAGCCCAGTGAAATTGCATACAGCGAGGTGTCCCACGGATGCCCGTCTGCATACACCTCGTTTCCGTCGGAGCTGCCCCACCTTATTTCTCTCATGAAATCTGTTGTAACTACATCAAGGGAGAGCTGCCTTGCGGTATGCATGGCTGTTTCCTGCGCTCTTCCGAAAGGTGATGAGAATATCTCACTTATGCCCTCGTTCTTAAGACGGTGCGCAGCCTTTTCCGCCTGCTCGTGCCCGAGAGGCGTAAGGCAATCGTTGACATAATCGGGATGACCGTGGCGTACTAATATTATCTTCATAATGAACCCCTTTATGTTTTATTGATATGTAAATATACTAACACAATTAAATGAAAAAGGCAATATGCAGGCGTTGCGTTTTGGCTGAAAATGTGATAAAATATATCTGTATTATAATATCAGGAGGTAAACTATGAGAAAGAATTTCGGCGCAAAGCCTATCCTCTATCCTATGCCTGTGTTTATCATCGCGACATACAGCGAGGATGGAACTCCCGATGCTATGAACGCAGCGTGGGGCGGCATCGGTGAGGAGGATCAGATATTCATCTGTCTTGATCCCTCGCATAAAACGACAAAGAACATCCTTGCCAGAAAGGCGTTCACTGTCAGCATGGCAGATGCGGCTCATGTGGTAGAGTGTGATTATGTGGGAGTAGTTTCAGCGAACGATGTTCCGGATAAGCTTGCAAAATGCGGATTTCACACCACAAAGAGCGAGCTTGTTGACGCTCCCGTTATCGATGAACTTCCTATGGCACTGGAGTGCAGTCTTATAAGCTATGATGAGGAGTCCTGTCATCTTTTCGGACGGATAGTTAATGTCAGTGCGGATGAAAGTGTGCTTGACGACTCGGGCAGGATCGATCCTGCAAAGCTGCGTCCCATAACCTACGATCCCGTTAACCACACGTATCTGGAGCTTGGTGCCAGGGCAGGAAACGCCTTCAAGGACGGATTGAAGCTTAAATAATATATTATCATGATCGGTATTGCTGTAAACAGGTAATACCGATCTTCCTGTTATCAGTCAAGTATCCTGCCATCAGTTGTGATAGTAACTACTCTCCAGGGGATGAACTTTCCGCTTGCCTGAAGTGCACGTTTTACAGCATTTTCTATGCCACCGCAGCAGGGAACTTCCATGCGTGCTATTGTAACTTCCCTGATATCATTATTTGCTATGATCTGTGTCAGCTTTTCGGCGTAGTCGCCCTCGTCCAGCTTAGGGCAGCCGATAAGCGTTATGTGGTTTCTGATGAATTCGTTATGGAAATTGCCGTACGCAAAAGCTGTACAATCTGCAGCCACCAGCAGCTTTGCATTGTTGAAGTAGGGAGCGTTCACAGGTACCAGTTTTATCTGCACAGGCCACTGAGAGAGCTGGCTTGCCGCGGGCATGGTCTGTGTCGGTGCAGCTTCGCGCTTTATCGTTTTTGAGTTGGTGCCGGGGCATCCGCAGGGGAGAGGTGCGTTTTTCTTCTGCTTGGCTGCAAGTACAGCCGCCTCGTTGTAGGCAGGAGCTTCGCGTTCTTCAAAGGTAATTGCGTTTGTAGGGCAGGCGGGCAGGCAGTCGCCGAGGCCATCACAATAGTCCTCACGGGTGAGTCGTGCCTTTCCGTTTATCATTTCTATCGCGCCTTCGTGACAGGCTTCGGCACAAAGACCGCAGCCAACGCATTTTTCTTCGTTTATTTTTATGATCTTTCGTAACATTATCGGTTTTCCTTGCTATCATACTCAGAAAGCTCTTGACTTTCTGATATGATTATACTATAATATTTCTCGCAAGTCTGTTGTTTTTACAACAAAAAGGTGATCTTATGAAGAAATATATTCCCATTCTGAAAAAAACACGGTTATTCTCAGGCGTCGGTGAGAGCGAGATAGAGGCTATGCTTTCGTGCCTGCAGGCAAGGATGAGTACCTATAAAAAGGGCGAATACGTCCTGCATCAGGGTGAGCACCTGAGCAATATCATCGTTGCGGTAGAGGGTAAGCTGCACATACAGCGTGACGACTACTGGGGCAACCGTTCGATCATAAGCGTAGTGAATACTGGCGAGATGTTCGGGGAGGCCTATGCGTCCCCGGGGAGCGGTACCCTGATGAACGATGTCCTTGCCGTAGAGGACTGCACCGTGATATTTTTCGATGTCAGGAGGATAATCACCGTATGTCCCACAGCGTGCAGCTTTCATTCGATGGTGGTGCAGAATCTTTTCTTCGCGCTCTCTGAGAAAAACAGGATGCTTATCTGTAAGCTTGGATATATGTCAAGACGCACCACGCGTGAAAAGCTTATCTCCTATCTTTCGGAGGAGGCGGACAGGCAGAACAGCAGCGAGTTCTCCATACCGTTCAATCGCCAGCAGCTTGCCGATTATCTTTCCGTTGACCGCAGTGCTATGTCCAGTGAGCTCAGCAAGCTGAGGAATGAGGGACTGCTTGAGTTTGACAAGAACCGTTTCAGACTACTGCAGATATAATCTGAACATAACAGAGCCGACCATATTCCTTGGTCGGCTCTGTTTTTAGCGTTGCTGATCGTGTTTAATAAAAGCTTCCAAGCTCCGAAAGGCTGAGAGCTTCAATGCACGCGTCATCGGATGATATCGTCAGAGAGCTCAGACCAATGTCCTGTATATGTGTCATTCCCATAAATACGCTTCCGTCCTCTGCGAAGATCTCGGTATATATGGTGTCATACAGGATGCGGAGCGTCACTGCTCCGTTTTCGCCGTTTACCGGAGCTTCTTTGCCAAGGCATTTCAGCTTTTTTTCGGATGCGTCATACTCAATATCCAGACCGAAAAGAGATATGCTGAAGCCCGTTTTACATCTCACAGTTACAGAAACATCACAGGCCTTGCTGTTTACTTCCGATCTGAACGGATGCCCGTTATCTATGCTGATATTGTCGAAGTGCGCAGTGCTGAGATACAGGCTTCTGATCTCGTCTATCGGCTTTGCGCATAAGCGAAGTCTGCCGTTTATTGTTTTTAAGCTCATTTCCTGAGGGATATCCATACAACACCCGAAGGGCATATCAGGGATGACTATGTTGACAAAAGCGGTGCGGATGCGTCGCCCGTCAGCGGTGTTGAACCAGGATTGTGCGGCGTAGGAGCCGTTGCCGTAATTGAGCTGAAGTTGTCCGCTCTCCTGCGTGAATTCGGTTCCGTCAAAGCTTCCGATGCAGTATCTGTCCGATGCGGCGGAGAACACCCACCTGATGCGGTCTTCATCACCGTCAGCCGCAAGGGGATAAAAATCGGGACATTCCGCATCGTCGGGAAGTGTTATACGTTGTATCTCGTTCCAGTGCAGAAGATCCGTTGACCTGAACAGGGCGAATTCGTGCCCGTCGAGGTACAGTGCCATGATATAGCTTTTGTCGGCTTTGCAGTATACTATTTTGGGGTCGCGGTTTTCGTGGACTATATGTTCAAGGACGGGTCCGTTTTGGTATTTTACTAAAGTGCGTCCACCGTCAGTGCTGTATGCAAGGTTCTGGGTAAAACGCTTTCCCTTTGAGGTCTCAGAGGTGCCGCCTGCGCAGGTGTAGAAGAACAGTATCGTGTCTTCGTTGTTTTCTTTCAGCCCTGTAAGGTTATCGGTGTCTACCACTGCACTACCTGAGAAGATGGTCCCGTTTTCGTCGGGGAACAGTACGTCGCCGTTTTCCGTCCAGTGGATGAGATCCTCGCTGACGGCGGAGCCCCAGTGCATATTCTCCCATGTTGTAGCCGCAGGATTGTGCTGATAATACATCAGATATTTTCCTTTATACCAGGCAAGCCCGTTGGGATCGTTCATCCATCCGCGCTTCGTGGTGAAGTGTATAAGCGGTCGGTAATGCCCGCTGTAGTCAAGCTGTGGTGCGTCTGATTTTTCGATGCTGATATCTGTTTCGCAGTCCCATTCCACGCGTATCATATTTCCCGAAAAACGTTCCATGTTTACAGGGAAATGAAAATCCGGCTGATCGTTGTCCAATGATACTACAAGATCATACACCAACACATCATTGATATAGAAAAGCAGTCGTTTCTTCTGTGCGTTGAAGCTTGCGGGAAGAATGATATATTTACTGTCGCAGAAAAACTCCATTATAGGCGGGCTCCTTTCGTGAACGGCTTTTTTAATCATTATGGATAAAGTGTAGCATATTTTTATCTTTAAGTCAATAAAACAGTAAATATGAGCTTTCTTATATCAAGTAACAGCATAGGTTTCCAATAAAATCTGTTTTTGATGGTTATATTATTTTTGTAAAACCCCTTGACAAAAACCTTAAATTGTGTATAATTAAATTGAGCTCAATTAAATTGCACAAAACCAAATTACAGGAGGTCAGTATGAATATTTACGATTTCAGCGTAAAAGCACAGGACGGCAGTGAGGTATCTCTTTCGGGGTACAGAGGAAAGGTGATCCTTGTTGTAAACACCGCAACAGGCTGCGGATTTACTCCCCAGTATGACGAGCTTCAGGATATCTATGACGAGTTCAGGGATAAGGGACTGGAGATACTTGATTTTCCCTGCAATCAGTTCGGTGGCCAGGCACCGGGTGATGACGAGGAGATCCACTCCTTTTGCACAGGCAGATACGGTATTACTTTTCCGCAGTTCTCAAAGGTGGATGTGAACGGTGAAAATGCGATCTCGCTTTTCAGATGGCTGACAGAGAATACAAGCTTCGGTGGCTTTGGAATGTCGCCCATGGGGATGATGCTGTCGGGCGTTGTAAAAAAGGCGGATAAGGATTACAAGAACAACGGAAATATCAAGTGGAATTTCACTAAGTTCCTTTTCGACCGAAACGGAAATATCGTTGCGCGGTTTGAGCCTACGGATATGAAGAAGCTGAAAGAAAAAATAGAGGAGTGTTTATAATGCGTTACGAGTACAAAACCGAAAACACCTGTGCACAGGTGATATCCTTTGATGTAGACGGTAACAGGATCAGCAATATTGAATTTTACGGTGGCTGCAACGGAAATCTGAAAGCTATTGCTAAGCTGCTTGACGGCGCTACTGTCGAGGAGATAGAGGAGAAGCTCCTTGGAAACACCTGTGGAAGACGTCCCACCTCCTGTACAGACCAGCTTGCAAAGGCAGTGCGTAAGGCTTATGATGCTTCGCGTACTGCATGATTGCAAAATCTGTTGAATTGTGATACAATAGTAGTATATGATGATGCGGAGGGTGTTATGGATAAAGAATATGAAAGATTAAAGCTGAAAAATCAGATCTGTTTTCCGTTATATGCAGCCTCCCGTGAGGTAATAAAGCGGTACAGACCTTATCTGGATGCAATAGGTCTTACCTATACGCAGTATATTGCTATGATGGTGCTGTGGGAAGAGAAAAAGCTCAGCGTCAAGGAGCTTGGGCAAAGGCTGTTTCTGGACTCGGGCACACTGACTCCTGTGCTGAAAAGCCTTGAGTCAAAGGGTTATGTATGCCGTTCCCGTTCGAGCGAGGATGAACGTATACTTATCGCAGCAATAACCGAGGAGGGCGAACAGCTTCGCGAAAAGGCAGGCGATATACCGTCAAATGTCGCTGCCTGTGTAAAGCTGGAGCCGCAGGAGGCTGTGCAGCTATACACGCTGCTGTATAAAATACTCGGCGAATTAAGGAGCGAATAGTTCAATAAAGTAAAAGAGCTGTTGCACCGCTACGGTGTGACAGCTCTTAATATGTAATGTGAAGTGTAAGGGCGGGATTCCTTATCATATTGACTTACGTGATGATCGGTGATAAAATTAAAATGACAGCTTTGATGATACAGGAGGACAGATATGGAAGCGCGAAGATTACTGGAGGCATTAAGTGTTGCAGAAAGGCTGAAAGGCGCAACGCGACATTGTTATACCTCAAACGGCAGACATGAAAGCGTGGCTGAACACAGCTGGATGATGACACTGATGGCGTTTTTTATAAAAGATGAATTCCCCGGGGTGGATATGGATAAGGTCATCAGGATGTGCATCATTCACGATCTGGGAGAGGCCTTTACGGGAGATATCCCGACATTCGACAAGACATCGGCTGATGAAAAGACGGAAGAAAAGCTGTTGTACGAGTGGATAAAAACGCTCCCTGATAATTATACAGCCGAAATGCTGTCGCTGTACGAGGAGATGTCAGAGCGTAAAACGCCCGAAGCAAAGGTGTATAAGGCGATCGACGGGCTGGAAGCACTGATACAGCACAATATTTCGGATATCTCTACATGGATACCCAAGGAATATGAGCTGAATAAAACCTATGCGGATGATAAAGTTGATTTTTCCGAGTATTTAAAGGGACTCAGGGAAGAGATACGCAAGGATACACTGAAGAAGATCGGAGAATAGCTTCGTTCAATGTGTCAGTTAAACTGCCTGCATACGACCGTTTTTTATACGGTACTGCTTTGGAGTTATGCCCTTGCTTCGCTTGAAGCTTTTTATCATGTGGCTGCAATCGGAGTATCCTGTTTCCTGCGCTATGTAGCTGAGGTCGAAGTCGGTGTACAGCAGAAGCTCTTCCACCCTGTAAAGACGCTGCTGTTCTATGTATTCCTTGCAGCTACAGCCGTATACCGCGTGGAACATCTTCGCAAAATAGGAGTAGCTCATGCTGCAGCGACCGGCTATCTCGTTGACGGAAATACCGTCGCAGAAAGCTTCGTCAATAAACTCGGTAATATTGTAAATGTCGTATCGGGTATCCTCGGCAAAGACTTCGCTGTCCACCGCAAAGCCCTGCCTTTGCCATCGGCGCAGAAGCCTGATCAGCAGCTCGTATATTCTTGTGCGGACGATAATGTCGCTGCCATAGCCGCCCTGTGCCATCTCGCTTATGCAATCGGTGAAGATGCGCTCTATCTGCTCTGCCTGTGTGAATTCAGCGGGAAACACCGTGTCCATCCCTCTTTTTTCGGCGCTGCGGAATATACTGCGCAGCTTAGGGGTATAGGATGAGGTGATGCTGAGTCGGTTGATATCGAATTTCATTACTGCATATCTCAGTCTGCTGTCATCTGCGGAATAGATACCGTGAACGGCTTTCGGGTGAAACAGTACCATATCTCCTCTGCCGATAAGATAGTTTTTGCCGTCTGTGCGGATCTCCGCGCTGCCCTCCAGTATGTAGATGATCTCCATAAAATAGTGCCAGTGCAGCTTTACGGGGAATGCCTGATTTGACGGGTCATAATAGAAACATTCGATCGGAGCGTTCAGCATATCGGCGGATTCAAAAAGGTAGTGCATCTGTGACCTCCATGGATAGGTTTTTGCTATTTTTATATAATATTATTATATCATGTTTTCAGATAAAATGCTATAATAAAATCATAGTTTTCATGAAAGGAAATCTTATTATGGATAATTTCAGTTTTTACAGCCCTACGGAGTTCGTTTTCGGCAAAGGTACAGAGTCGCAGTGCGGACAGCTTGTTAAAAAGCATGGCGGCACAAGGGTGCTGGTGCATTACGGTTCGGGCTCTGTTGTAAAGTCAGGTCTGCTTGGCAGGGTCACAGCATCTCTTGCTGATGCAGGTATCAGTTACTGCGAGCTCGGCGGAGTCGTGCCCAACCCGAGGGATACAAAGGTGTACGAGGGTATAGAGCTTTGCAGGAGAGAAAACATCGACTTTATACTTTCGGTAGGCGGCGGCTCCTGTATCGACAGCAGCAAAGCTATTGCCGCAGGCGCGTGCTATGACGGTGATTTCTGGGACTTCTACTGTGGCAAGGCTGATATAGAAAAAGCACTGCCTGTAGGTACGGTATTGACTATCGCGGCCGCAGGAAGTGAAGGCTCTCCCAACAGCGTCATCACGAAGGAGCAGGGCATGGAGAAGCGCGGTTCAGGCTCCGATCTGCTGCGTCCGAGGTTCTCTGTGCTGGATCCCGAGCTTACATTTACGCTCCCCGCATATCAGACGGGATGCGGTGCGACCGATATCATGGCGCACGTTTTTGAACGCTATTTCACCACCACTAAAGAGGTTGAGATAACCGACCGCCTGTGTGAGGCTGTATTGCTCACGATGATAAAGGAGACCCCGCGTGTAATTGCGCAGCCGGATAATTACGATGCCCGTGCGAATATAATGTGGGCAGGTATGGTCGCACATAACAATATCTGTGGCGTCGGCAGATCGCAGGACTGGAACAGTCATGGCCTTGAGCATGAGCTTTCCGGCTTGTATGACTGTGCCCACGGAGCGGGACTTGCGGTAATTATGCCGGCGTGGATGGAGTATGTCGTGGATACTGATGTTATGCGTTTTGCGCAGATGGCAACAAGGATCTGGGGCGTCCAGATGGATTTTGAGGATCCCAGAAGCACTGCATTGAAGGGTATCCATGCTTTCCGCAGCTTCCTGCATGAGATCGGAATGCCTGTAAACTTTGAAGAGCTGGGCGCAAAGGAAGAGGACATCCCCACGCTCATCGAAAAGCTTGGCATAGGTGACGGTATTCGTTATGGATTCAAACCTCTTAACAGGGAAGATGTCGAGGCTATCTACAGGATAGCGGCTCACGCAAAGATCTGAAAGGAGAGAGTGACATGAAAGCGTTATTTATCGGTGGAACAGGAACCATCAGCATGGCGATCACAAAGCAGCTTTCCGAGGATCCCGACTGGGAGCTGTACCTTATCAACAGAGGCAACAGAACAGACGAGTTGCCCGAAAATGTAACAGTAATAAACGGCGACATCAACAATGAAGCTGATATCTCGGAAAAGCTCGGCGGACTTAAATTCGATACCGTATGTGATTTTATCGGTTTTGTGCCTTCTCAGCTTGAGCGCGATTATCGCCTTTTTAAGGACAGAACGCGCCAGTTCATGTATATCAGCTCTGCGTCGGCTTATCAGAAGCCGCTGAGTGACTACAGGATAACAGAAGCGACACCGCTTGCAAATCCTTATTGGGAGTATTCCCGCAATAAGATCGCCTGCGAGGAATATCTGATGAAGATGTATCGCGAAAACGGTTTTCCTGTAACGATCATCCGTCCCAGCCACACCTATGATGAGCGTTCGGTACCGCTCGGGGTGCACGGCGACGGCGGAAGCTGGCAGGTCGTGAAGCGTATGCTTGAGGGCAAGCCTGTAATAATCCACGGCGACGGAACCTCACTGTGGACCATGACTCATAACAGCGATTTTGCAAAGGCGTTCATCGGCCTTATGGGTAATGTCCACGCGATCGGCGAGAGCTTCCAGATCACATCGGATGAAAGTGTTACATGGAACCAGATCTATAAAGTGCTGGCAGACACACTGGGTGTGGAGCTGAAGCCCTATTATGTTCCGTCGGATTTCCTTGATGCAGTGGGTAAATATGATTTTGAAGGCTCGCTTATCGGCGACAAGGCAAACTCGGTGGTATTTGACAACACAAAGCTGAAACGCGCAGTGCCGGGATTTACGGCTACGGTGCGTTTTGATGAGGGCGTACGCCGCACGATAGAAAATGTCCTTGCCCATGAGGAGCTTCAGCAGGAGGACAAGGAGTTCGACGAGTGGTGCGACAAGGTGATAGCAGCACTTGAAGCTGCCAAAAAAACGATCATTGAATAAGAGAGGAATACTGACATGGTAAACGTAAAGGGAAGATGGGCGCTCATCACAGGCGCAAGCAGAGGTATAGGCTATCTCACTGCAATATTCATGGCTCAGCAGGGCTGTAATCTGATACTCCACAGCAGAAAGCCCGAGAATACCGAAAAGGTTCTCGCTGAGGTCAGGGAGATAGGTGTTGAGGCGTACGCAGTATCGGCGGAATTATCCGATCTTGATGCGGTGGCTGCGATGCTTAAGGAGATAGATGACAGGGGCACTGTTGTGGATATCGTGCTTAATAATGCAGGATTGCAGATAGCTTACAGAACAGAGTATTTCAACACACCTGTATCGGATTATACCGAAAGCTTCAAGATCAATACCATAGCTCCCGCGATGATCTGCTATCATTTTATGCCTAAGATGATCGAGCGCGGCTTCGGAAGGATACTCAACACAACAAGCGGTATCAGACTTGAGCCGCAGCAGGCAGGCTACTCTGCAAGTAAGGCTGCACTGGATAAGATAACGATCGATCTTGGCTCTACCGTTGAGGGCACCGATGTTATGATAAACCTCACCGATCCCGGATGGTGCAGGACAGATCTCGGTGGTCCGCACGCTCCCAATGCTCCCGAAAGTGCAATACCGGGCATTGTTGTCGGTGCTTTTGTGGATGACAAAAAGTCGGGAAGATATCTCAATGCTCCCCACTTTACAGGCATGACCCTTGAGGACGCAGTGAAAAAAGCAGAGGCCGAGTTCGACAGCCCATACGGCAGATAACAGACGGTCTGGGTTTATATCAGAATAACGATCAGACGGGAGCAGTTTACGCTCCCGTCTTTTTTGTGTCAGGTCATCTGTCAGCACAGAGTGATTGACATATATTTCATTATGATATATAATAAAGATAGCTTGAGATCCGGCAATAAAACTATAATACATTTTCGGAAAGGAAGTAAGTCAATGAGCACAATAAACGAAAAATATGAGTCACTGATGACCCCCTGGAAGATCGGAAACGTTGAGATCAAGAACCGTATAGTTATGTGTCCTATGGGCGGTACATCCCTGTTTGGCTGGTTCGAGCTTACAGGATGCCACTTTGATAAGGAGGCTGCAGCACTGTTCCTTGAAAGGGCAAACAATAACGTTGGTCTTATCATCCCGGGAATAGCACCGCTGCGTGATACATTCTGGGGAAAATGGCTGTGGCAGAATCCGAAAATGTTCCGTGAGCTCAAGGATTTTATGGACGAGATACATAAAACGGGAGCAAAGCTGTTCATCCAGCTTACCGCAGGTATGGGACGCTCCTGGGCGATAACCGAGCTGGTAGCACCTCTGCATAAGAATAAGTTCACACGTACACTTATCAAGCCTATAATCGACACCTCCCATGAGCTTGCAAGCCCCAGCCCCCAGAAGTCAAGGTGGGCGCATGACATAGAGTGCCCCGAAATGACAAAGGAGCAGATACACGAGATAATCGAGGCCTTTGCAAAGACAGCAAAGCTCTGTAAAGAAGCAGGCGTAGACGGTGTTGAGGTACACGCTGTCCACGAGGGATATCTGCTTGACCAGTTCAGTATCGAGTTTTTCAACAAGCGTACCGACGAATACGGCGGCAGCTTTGAAAACCGTTATCGCTTTGCGGCAGAGGTCGTAAAGGCGATCAAGGAAGCCTGCGGTGAGGATTATCCCGTATCGCTGCGTTATTCTGTCCAGTCCAAGATGAAGGGCTTCTGCGAGGGTGCTATGCCCGGCGAGGACTACGTTGAGGTTGGACGTAACATGGAGGAATCCGAGAAAGCAGCAAAGTACCTGCAGGACGTGGGTTACGATATGCTCAATGCCGACAACGGCACTTACGATTCCTGGTACTGGGCACATCCGCCGATGTATATGCCTGAAAACTGTAATCTTGATGATGTGGCGCATATTAAGAAGTTTGTGGATATCCCCGTTGTCTGCGCAGGTAGAATGGATATGGAGGTCGGAGCAAGGGCAGTTGCGGAGGGCAGGATAGATGCTGTAGGCGTTGCCCGTCAGTTCCTTGTGGATCCCGAGTGGGTAACAAAGATGATAGATGACAGGTTAGAGGATATCAAGCCCTGTATCTGCTGCCACAGCGGCTGCTTCAACTTCTCATCCTCTAAGGGTCACGCAAACACGCAGGATCTTACCGATACCATGGGACTTTCGCGCTGTGCGCTCAATCCCTTGACTATGCAGTCCAAGAAATATCATATCGAGCCTGCAAAGAAGCAGAAGAATATCGCGATAATCGGAGGCGGAATCGGCGGTATGGAGGCTGCGATCCTCTGTGCAAAGCGCGGTCACACTGTAACGCTTTACGAAAAGAGCGACAAGCTTGGCGGTGTGTTTATTGCGGCAGCAGCTCCCTCATTCAAGGAAAAGGACAAGGCGCTTATTGCGTGGTATATCCGTGAGCTTTCCAAGTACCCCATCACAGTTAAGATGAATACAGAGGTAAAGGATGTAAGATCGCTTGGGGCAGACGAGATAATCGTGGCAACAGGCGCAGTGGCTAAAAAGATCCCTGTCAAGGGCGCTGAGACCGCTGTGGAAGCGGTGGATTATCTTCTCGGCAGAAAGGCCGTTGGCGAGAATGTGGTAGTAATAGGCGGAGGTCTTACAGGCTGCGAGATCGCATACGATCTGTATCTCAACGGAAAGAAGCCTGTTATCGTAGAGATGCAGGATGATCTGATAACCACCAAGGGCATCTGCCTTGCAAACACAAGCTATCTCCGTGATTTCTTCAAAACGAATAAGGTTCCTGTGCATCTTGAGACCTCGCTCTCCGAGATATGCGACGGAAGCGTTGTCCTCAAAGGTAAGGACGGAAATACATTCAGCGTAGATGCTGATTCTGTGATACTGTCGGTAGGATACAATCCCGCTCCCGTAGCTGCGAAGGGCAGAAACATCCATGTTATAGGTGATGCAGCTGCTGTCGGAAATCTCCGCACCGTTATCTGGGGCGCGTGGGATGTCTGCATGAAACTCTGATGATCTGATAAGGAGAAAGAAAATGATATTGACAAAAGAACAGCAAGCGATACTTGACGGCGAACAGGGCGAGACCCTTGCCAAGGTAATGAAGACACTTGTTATGTACGGCGATGCTTTTGAGGCGGAAAAGCTGGTGCCTATCACCTCTGAATACAATCATCTGGTTACCTCGTTCGGACTTAAGGTGATGGCTCCCGTTTATGATCTCATGCAGCAGCTTCTTGATGCAGGCGTTGCATCGGGACAGAAATTCTCGGTGGATCCGCGTCCTCTTGATAAGAACGTTCCCGCTAACTTCCTGCAGAACTTCGTTTTTAATAAGTTTATGTACACCAAGCAGGATTTCTATGAGGGGCAGCTTGAAAAGCTGGGCCTTATGGACAAAAACGCTTTCTCCTGCACCTGCTACATGGATGAGGTGGGCAACAAGCCGAAGAAGGGCGATGTGCTTTCATGGGCTGAATCAAGCGCGGTAGTATATGCCAACTCCGTACTGGGCGCAAGATGCAACCGCAACTCGGGAATCATTGACATCATGGGCTCTATCGTGGGTTATGTTCCTTACTTCGGACTTCTTACCGACGAGGGAAGAAAAGCTACCTGGGTAGTAAAGGTGAATACCACAAGCAAGCCCGAAGCACAGCTTCTCGGCTCTGCTATCGGCATGAAGGTAATGGAGGATGTGCCTTACGTTATAGGTCTGGACAAGTGGCTTGGTAACAAGCTTGACGATGCGGCCTGCGCTTATCTTAAGGATTTCGGCGCGGCGACGGCATCCAATGGTGCGGTAGGGCTTTATCATATCGCGGGACTCACACCCGAGGCGGTAGAGTCAGGCGAGAGTCTCATCGCTGAGGGCGCAAAGGAGTACATCATAGATGACGAGGAGCTTGAAAGGGTAAAGAAGAATTACCCTGTTATCTGGAAGAACCCCGATGCAAAGCCGAAGCTCTGTTTTGTAGGATGTCCTCATCTGTCGCTTGAGCAGCTTAAGAACTGGACGGTGAAGCTTGAGGAGGGTCTGAAAAAGAACGGTGTCAGAAAGGTCACCATTCCTACGGTGTTCACAGCCGCTCCGGCAGTACTGGAAGCATTTGAAAAGACCGAATATGCCGCAAGGCTCAAGGAAACAGGGGTCATCACATCCTATATCTGTCCTCTTATGTATATGAACAATCCGCTTTGCAAGAAGATGCCTGTTATCACTTCGTCCAATAAGCTGCGTACATATACAAGTGCAAGGTACTATACGGATGCTGAGATACTGCAGACTATCACAGGAGGTAAGAAATAATGAAACAGTTTCAGGGAAGAGTTATCACACCCGGCGAAGTGACCGCAGAGGCTGTTGTCACCACCGAGGGCTTCAATACGCTTGCCTCGCTCCAGATGGCGCTGCAGTTCGGCGATAAAGAGGTCAAATGCGGCGACCAGAATAATAAGGAGCTTCACGGTAAGCCGCTCATCAATAAGGCTTTGTGTCTGCCCCAGACCATAGGCTCCACCACAGGAGGTCTTGTTCTTTACTGCGCCTGCGCGATGGAAAAGAATCCCGCCTGCCTGCTTTTCGCTAACCATATCGACTCGCTTGCGGCAGCGGGTGCAGTGCTTGCCGATGTCTGGATAGATGGCGTGAATATGCCTGTTGTTGATTCGCTTGGCGATGAGTTCCTGTCCTATGTAAAGGACGGAATGAAGATATCCGTCAAGCAGAACGGTATCGTAGAGGTGGAATAAAGTGCGGCAGGTATTGTCGCGCTGAAAATCCGATAAAAGCATAAACTAAGCCCCCGTTCTCCGTGAAGGAGAGCGGGGGCTTGTGATATGTAATATGATATCAGACAAAAAGCGGATTTGCTCTGAGTATCTCGTCCCTTATATCGTCTGCGATCTTCGGGATAGGCTCAGGTGCAGGTCTTGCGGTATAGTAGCCCTGGATAAGGTCTACGCCAAAGCCCACTACCGTTTTCAGCTCTTCTGAGGTTTCAACGCCCTCTGCAAGCACCTGTATTCCGTTCAGCCTTGCAAGCTCGATGGTACTGCGTACGAACATCTGCTTGTTTGTATCCTTGTGGATATCCGTTATAAGGAAACGGTCTATCTTGATGACCTGAGGGGAGTATCTGAGCAGGTTTACTATATTGGAGTGACCTGTGCCGTAGTCATCGATAGCGATGCGGTTTCCGTTTTCGTTACCTCCGAGATGCTTGAGTGTTACAAGCTCATCATCCGATATGGTATCATGCTCGGTTATCTCAAATACCATCTCATTAAGATACTCGGAATAACGTTTGCCGAATTCGGCATTGTCTTCCTCATTGAGGAAATATCCCGGTATGGAATTGATGAACACCTTACATCCGTTGAATTTTTCGTGATCTTCCTTGAAACGATCCAGCACGTTGAACATAGTGGCTTTTTCTATTTCGTACAGACGGCTGTATGCCTCGGCGGTCTCGATTACCTCCATGGGATTCATGCCGATGCTCGGGTCGGTACGCATGAGGGCTTCGTAAGCAACTATCTCGCCGTTTTTCGCGTTGACGATGGGCTGGAAGTTGTAGGTGAACATATTGCGGTCGATAAGTGTGTTGAACTTATCATAGTGCTCCTTGGGAGTTATGCGCTCCTTGGTGGCAGGGGACATACCGCTCTTTACACGGTTGATATACATTTCACCCGTAGCACGCTTTGTGAAGTTTGCAAATGTGCCTTCCCATCCGGGATTTGCATTGATACATCCGCAGTTTACTTCAACATAGTAGTCAAGACCACTGGAGGCGTTGTATTTTTCGATACTGGTGTAGAATGCCTTTACAGCTGTATCCACTACATCAGGGATATCGTCAGGGTTCTCAAAATAATTGATGACTGTGAATTCATCCTCTGCGATATGTGCTACGAAGGAGTTACTGGGATTTGCCGCCTGAAGTGCCTTTGCCACATAGCAAAGGGTCGCTTCGATATCCTTCATGCCGTAGTTCTCGTAGATGAACTTATATTTAGGCAGACCATAGATAGATACAACGAGTGCCTTTTCGTGATTTTCTTCCAACGCCGAGAACTCGTCAAACCATCTGTTTGCGCCTTTAAGGTTAGGTAGCTTGGAAATGGGGTTTACAATATTAGCATTCTGGATGCTTTCCAGCATCAGTGCCTGTCGTCTGTGGTTTATAGCAGAGTTGAATGCGATGTTGATGATCTTGCTGAGTCGGTTCAGATCCTGGGAAATGCGCTTTACATCCTCAGTGCAGACCGCATAGTATCCGCATACCGTCTGGCAGACGAATACAGCGGTGAATATGCAGCAGGTGTTGTTTTCGGCCCATTCCTCAAGGAACGGGATCATTTTCTCCACGTTGAAGACCTCGGTCCTGTCGGGAGCGTCGCCCTCAACATAGTGGACTGCAGTAAGGACCTCGTTGTTTTCGGTCACTTCCACATCAATGGGAGCAACATATTTTTCCTTAAGACACAGACAAGAGTTCGGCATGATACAGCGGGCGAGCATTCTGCACAGCTCGTCCATATCGCTGCTTTCCACCATTCGGTCCAGCCATGAAAGCACATGACCCTCGTGATTTTTGGTGGACTGCATCATGTGGAACAGGTGATCGGCATCTTCCAGATGGTCCATATTGCTTGCACAGCCACAGGATTCGGAGATGACAGGGGTCATCTCGTGCGAATATACAGCGCAGGGAAGATGCTTTTCGAGCGCATCGTCAACGACTTTCAGCGTGAGGTCTGAAACCAGTTCCATGTCCTCTATGCAGGTCGTGAATCGTGGCTTGAAATACTGGGCGTCTGCAGCGCCGCCGAAGCCTGTCACCAGAACATCCCTCGGAACCTCATAGCCCCGTTCGTTAAGGTACTCGCAAACAGCGATAGCCATATAGTCGTTAGCACAGATGATAGCCCCGGGGAGCGTATCGCGCCTTGCGAACAGCCGGTCCATCGCCTGTCTTGCAGGGATACGCCAGTAGTCGCCGTAATCCATCATATCATCGGAGAACTGCAGACCGTTTTCAGCAAGGGCTTCTTTGTAGCACCTGATCCTGAAATCCGAAGAAGGATCATCCTCCTTATGGCCTGCGAGGAAGAAGGTATCAGTAATACCGTGATCGCGGATGATGTGATTGATCACAGCCTTGAGAGCTGAGCCATAGTGCTTTACGATGGAAAAGCAGCCCTCAGCCTCGCTGTCGATAAGGATGACAGGTGTTCCGTGTGCCTTGGCTTTGGCGATGATAGCCTTTTCGATCTCCTTCACACTGAAGGTGTTGGAGAGGATGACCAGTACATCTATGATATTATGGTTGATAATGCTATAGATAGACCTGGCGCCTTCTTCGTAGAAATTCGAGCTGCTGGCTACACTGTTGAATATCATCAGCTTGTACCCCAGCTTTGTAGCTGCGGCATTAAGGTGAGTAAGATATGTAGACTCTGCCCGATATTGAACTTTGGTGACGCACACGCCTATAACCTTATGGTTGTTGATCATAAGTAAACACCACACTAACATCTGGTTATAATTATATAGTTTATTCTATCATATTCTAAGCGAAAAGTCAATTGAAAGGTCCTGAAAATGACAATAAAAATATCAAAATAACAGTATTTACTGTTGCTGATTATCGGAATATGGCATAAATGATAATATTTGGAAGCTGAAATTAAATTTTCATAAACCCCTTGTGTTTTTGTAATAAATGTGTTATAATAATCTGTAAAGTATGGTTCCACTGCGAATAGTACTTATGTGCCTTGTAACAGGCGGTATTTATAATCCAAAGGCTGTGAAAAGAAATAGTAGGTATGCTGATCTTTCAGAGAGGCGGCGTCTGGTGCGAGCCGTCATTGATGCATTCCCGAACCCATCTTAGAGCTTCGCTCCGAAAGTTTTCCTGTAGGCGGCGACGGTCTCTCCCGTTATCGAGAGTTTAAGTGCGGGTCATTCCCGAATTTAGGTGGTACCACGGACATTGAAAGTTCGCCCTAAGCAGATATGCTTGGGGCTTTTATTTTTATATACTATGAAAGGAACACTATTATGAAACTTGATAAGCTTGTAGGCGACCGCTTCAAGGAGCGTCCCTCGGATTGTAACATTGACAGCCATGCGCTCATGGTACGTGGCGGCTACATGAAGTATGTGGCGAACGGTATATTCTCATCTTATATGCCTCTCAAGAGAGTTACCCGTAAGATCGAGCAGATCATCCGTGAGGAGATGGATGCTATCGACGGACAGGAGGTTATGTTCCCTGTTGTTATGCCTGCTACTCTCTGGCAGGAGTCTGGAAGATATGAGAGCATCGGCAGTGAGCTTCTGCGCTTCTCTGACCGAAACAGGGCACAGATGGTATTGGGTATGACCCATGAGGAGGCTGCTGTGCATCTTGTCCGCGAGTACGCAAACAGCTACACAAAGTATCCCTTTATGATCTATCAGATCCAGACAAAGTTCCGTGATGAAGCACGTCCCCGCGGCGGACTTATCCGTGTGCGCGAGTTCACGATGAAGGATGCGTACTCCTTCCACACTTCTCAGGAGGATCTTGAGGATTATTACTATCGCTGCCACAAGGCTTACGAGCGCATCTATGCCCGTGCAGGTATCCCCGAGGTTATTTCCGTTGCATCCGACAGCGGTATGATGGGCGGAAGCATCTCTCATGAGTTCATGCTGCTCACACCTATCGGCGAGGACAGCATCGCTATCTGTAAGAAGTGCGGCTACCGTGCCAATATGGAGGCTGCCGACAGCATCATCGAAAACACCCGTGATGAGGTCTCCGAGGCACTGACCGAGGTATACACTCCTGACATCCACACCATCGAGGAGATCTGTGATTTCCTTAAGA
Organism: Oscillospiraceae bacterium; assembly: GCA_045540255.1. Classification (GTDB taxonomy): domain Bacteria; phylum Bacillota; class Clostridia; order Oscillospirales; family Ruminococcaceae; genus CAG-115. The sequence goes on from JAZQGZ010000085.1 coordinate 44,678, forward strand.
CTCCCACTGATAAGAGCTGTAAGGCTGTTGTATATCAGAGAAACTCCGACGATCATTATATCGTTATCTTTATCCGCGGCGATCTTGACATCAACGAAACAAAGCTCACAAACCACCTCGGATATGATGTTCATCCTGCTGTTATCACAGAGGAGTGCGGACTTAACGCAGGCTATATCGGCCCTGTAGGACTTAACGTAAACGGCGGCTGCACAGTGCTGTATGATAAGTCCCTTATGAATACAAACAACCTTTCCTGCGGCGCAAACAAGGAGGAATATCATTACACAGGTCTTGATATCTCCCGTGACGTGGGCGAGGTAGAGTATATCGATCTGGCCAAGATCATCGAGGGCGGTATCTGTCCCGAGTGCGGCCAGCATGAGATCACCATCTCCCGCGGTATCGAGGTGGGCAACATCTTCCAGCTTGGTACAAAGTACTCCAAGTCCATGGGCATGACCTATCTTGACAGCGAGGGCAACGCACAGACTCCCATCATGGGCTGTTATGGTATTGGTGTAGGCCGTCTTGCAGCTTCCGTATGCGAGGCACACCACGATGATTACGGCCCCATCTGGCCTATGGCTATCGCTCCGTGGCAGGTACACATCTGCGCGGTAAGAGCAGACGACGCACAGGTAAAGGAGAATGCCGACAAGCTGTATGCAGAGCTTCAGAGCCGCGGAGTAGAGGTCATTTACGACGACCGTGCGAATGTAAGCGCAGGCGTAATGTTCAGCGATGCAGATCTTCTCGGATGCCCCATCAGACTGGTTGTAAGCCCCAGAAATCTGAAGGATGGCGTTATCGAGGTAGCAGCCCGCGACAAGAGCTTCAGCGAGAAGCTTGCTCCCGATGCTGTAGCAGACAGGGTACAGGCGATCATCAAGGAAATGATGGCTGTCAAGGAATGATAAGTAAATAAACAGAGCCGCTTCTGATAACGTTCAGGAGCGGCTTTCAATCTCGGGTTTATATGCAAAAACGCCCCCCGACAGGGAGCGTTTTTTGTTTTGGTACGCCCGGTGCGATTCGAACGCATGACACATAGCGTCGGAGGCTATTGCTCTATCCAGCTGAGCTACGGGCGCAGATACCAAAGATTATTGTACCACATATCGCTGAAAAATGCAACCTTTTTTTTCTTGATATGCTGCGAAAAAACCGAAAAAAGGCGGAACGTGCCGCCTTTTGGTTATTGGTCGTCCGACTGCTGCTGAGCGTCCTCTTTCTTCTTGATGCTCACCGCTATAAGCGTTATGACTGAGGTTATTACCATCAGCAATATTGCGATCAGCATACAGAATTCATCCGTCAGCATACCGTTATTTGCAAAGAAATTGTGATGCTGCTCTTCTGCTAAATAATCAGAGAAATGTAAGTATCCGAACAACACACACTCCAGAAGGATTATCCACGCCGTATTACGTGCGGCCTTGTATTTCACGCCAAGTAGGGTGCCACACGCAAAATTACGTATTACCCAGAAAAGATAGCACAGTGCCATGCACAGTGCGAGAACAGGAATGATGCTCTCGCAGAACTGATAAATGCCTTCATAGATCGCCACCGCGAAAAAGCTGAGTGCCGCATACACTATCAGCGCCTCTGTAAAAAGCTTTGAGCGCACCTGATTTTGTCGCTCGTCATAAATGTCCTTGCCTGCGCCCTTTTTTCCAAACAGCATATCCTGATACTCTTTATTTGACTCGGGATCGCCGAGTATCATCTTCTCGCAAAATTTATCAAAGCTCTTTAAACTCATACCGATTCCTCCAATATCATTTGTCATCTGTCCAGAACAGCTCGTCAAGGGTCTTTCCGAGTGCCCTGCATATTGCAATACATAGATTTATAGTAGGGTTGTAGTCGCCGTTTTCCACCGCACTGATCGTCTGTCGTGTGACGCCGATCTTCTTTGCAAGCTCATCCTGCGAGATATCAGCAGCAGCACGGGCGGCTTTCATCCTGAGATTTTTAGCCATATCCTCACCTCGCTTTGATTGTAACATATATTTTTATATTTGTCAAGTATATTTTACAAAATATCTGATATCTTTATCAAAATGTAAGATAACAAACAAAAAAGACCTCCGTACATCACTGTACGGAGGCTTTGACATTACATATTATACATATCCGATGAGCGAGGATATAAAGATCACGATCATGAATACAGGGCAGATAAACTTCACCATCACACGGTAAAGCATTCTGGACTTGAACTTGCCGTTTATCTCTACCTCGTCCTCTACGATCTTTGTCTTAACGACATATCCGATAAGGATGCAGGTAAGCAGTGCAACAAAAGGCATGATGATGCTGTTGCTGATGAAATCGAAGAAATCGAGGAACTGCTTGCCGAGGATCGTTACATCGCTCCAGGAGCTGTAACCCAGTACCGAAAGCATACCGATAAGGAACGAGAAACCTACAACGATAAGACAAGCAGGGATACGCTTGAGCTTAGTCTTTTCGCATACGATTGAAACGATGGTCTCCATCAGTGAGATAGAGGAGGTGAGTGCTGCCAGTGCAACCAGCAGGAAGAACACAACTCCCATTATGTGGCCGCCGGGCATAGTGTCGAATACCTTGGGGAGCGTCTCAAACATCAGCGAGGGGCCGGAGTTCAGTGCACTCTTGTCGCCACCCGAGAAAGCGAATACAGCGGGGACTATCATCAGACCTGCGAGGAACGCCACACCTGTGTCGAATATCTCAATGTGATGCACAGACCCTTCGATGCTGTCATCCTTTCTCATGTAGGAACCATAGGTAACCATGATACCCATAGCCAGCGACATGGAGTAGAAGAGCTGACCCATCGCCGCAACCACGGTCTTAAGCGAGAAGTTTTCAAAATCAGGGGTTATGTAGTAGAGCAGACCGTCCAGTGCACCGTCCAGCGTACAAGCGTAGACAGCAATAACGATCGTGATAACGATCAGCACAGGCATAAGGAATTTACTGAATTTTTCGATACCCTTTTCTACGCCCAGCATAACTACTACTGCGGTGAGTCCCATGTAGACCGCAAGATAAACAGCAGGCTCTACAGGGCTTGCGCTGACGAACGTGTCGAAGAAGGATACAACCTTTTCTGCACCGTCAACAACAGTAATTGTGTCAGTGGCTGCTGTGGTTCCGCCGCCTGAAAGGAATGTAATAAGGTACTTGAGTACCCATCCGCCGATAACACAGTAGTAGGGGAAGATTAACACAGGAACGAGTGCCGCAAGCCATCCCAGCGGCGAGAACTTTTTGGATAGATCGGAGTAAGCGCCGATAACGCTCTTTCCGGTTTTACGTCCTATAGCGATCTCTGTTACCATCAGTGCAAAGCCGAAAGTAACTGAAAGGATGAGATAAACCAGCAGGAATATACCTCCGCCGTACTGTGCTGCTAGATACGGGAATCTCCAGATATTACCCAGACCCACCGCGGAGCCTGCTGCCGCAAGCACGAAACCGATCTTGGAGGAGAATCCTCCGCCTTTTATGGCAGTCTTTTTTTCGCCCATAAAAAAACTCCTTGTCTATAAAATACATACCTTTTAATTATATAGGATTTTCCTTTCAAAGTCAAGTGTTTTGTCGAAAAATAGCTTAATTGGCAGCAGTTATGAAAACAAAACCCCGTTTTCGGTGTTGATACCGAAAACGGGGTCGATATTATGATGATTAGTGGTGGAACAGTCTGATTCCTGTAAACGCCATAGCGATGTTGTACTTATCGCAGGTCTCGATAACATTGTCGTCGCGGATGGAGCCGCCGGGCTGTGCGATGTACTCAACGCCGCTCTTATGAGCTCTCTCGATGTTGTCGCCGAAGGGGAAGAACGCGTCGGAGCCAAGGGATACGCCCTTCATGGTATCAAGCCACTCGCGCTTTGCTTCGCGTGTGAATACCTCGGGCTTTACCTTGAACCACTTCTGCCACTCGCCCTCTGCGAGAACGTCCATGTAGTCGTCGCCGATATACAGGTCAATAGTATTGTCGCGGTCTGCACGACGGATATCGTCAACAAACTGCAGGTTCATTACCTGGGGGCTCTGACGGAGGTACCAGTTGTCAGCCTTCTGACCTGCGAGACGTGTGCAGTGGATTCTGGACTGCTGACCTGCGCCGATACCGATAGCCTGACCACCGCAGGCATAAGCTACGGAGTTGGACTGGGTGTACTTAAGTGTGATGAGTGCGATAGCAAGATCGTGCTTTGCACTGTCGGGGAGGTACTTGTTTGCTGTGGGCATATTTGCGAACAGCTCGTCATTGATCACCAGCTCGTTTCTGCCCTGCTCGAATGTGATGCCGTAAACCTGCTTGCGCTCAAGGGGCTCGGGCATATAGTTCTCATCGATCTTGATGATGTTGTATGTGCCCTTTCTCTTGGACTTCAGGATCTCAAGAGCCTCGTCGGTGTAGCCGGGAGCGATAACGCCGTCGGATACTTCACGCTGGATGATCTTTGCTGTGGGAACATCGCAGACATCGGAAAGCGCGATGAAGTCGCCGTAGGAGGACATTCTGTCAGCACCTCTTGCTCTTGCGTAAGCGCAGGCAAGGGGAGAAAGCTCGCCGAGGTCATCTACCCAGTAGATCTTAGCGAGTGTATCTGTCAGGGGCAGACCGATAGCCGCACCTGCGGGGGAAACGTGCTTGAAGCTTGTTGCAGCGGGGTAGCCTGTTGCAGCCTTGAGCTCCTTAACGAGCTGCCAGCCGTTGAAAGCGTCCATAAAGTTGATGTAGCCGGGGCGGCCGTTGAGTACCTCAATGGGGAGGTCCTTTCCGTTCTCCATGAAGATACGGGAGGGCTTCTGGTTGGGGTTACAGCCGTATTTGAGTTCGAGTTCGTTCATTGTATCATGTCCTTTCGATGAAAATATAAGCGTTGGATATTGTTTTGTTATGTAGGGGCGAACAGCGTTCGCCCGTTAATATGTGCGATGCCATACAGGCGAACAAAGTCTGCTCCTGTGGAATTACACGTTCTTGTTTACGATACGGCTCTCATACTTGCCTGTTTCAAGGTCGATGTAGCGTACGAACAGGGATACCTTGTTGTCGGCATTGAGGTTTGTCCACAGCATGTCTGTAAAGCTGTCGATGTCCATATCGGGGATGATCACATTCTTGGGCTCGCCCTCAAAGCTGGGGAGTCTGCCGTTTTCCTCGGCACGTGCGTAGGTGTGGATAAAGCTGCCCTTGCCGTTCATGGGATTGCTGTAAGCGTATGTGTATCTGCGGCAGGAGGAGCCGTCGCCGTCTGCGCTCTTCAGGATAGACATAGCGTAGTTCATGCCGCCGTTCTCAAGGTGGATGATACCGGAGATTCTGGGAGTCCAGTTGGGATCGTCGTCCTCGAACTCGCGGCAGCGGAGGGACTGCTCAAAGGTCTGCTGCTTGTCCATGCCCTCGTAGATGGTATCGGTCTGGTCGCCGTTTGTAACGATGGTCTTATTGCCGAGAACTCTTACGGGAGCATAGATGATGAGGTGGGGATCCACCATCTTGGAGGGATCGAATGCCTGTGTGCGGATGCCCTCGCCGTCCTCGATGAATACACGGTTGCGGCTGTTCTCGCTTCTGCCCATGATGAAGTAGGCAGTAACAGCCTTTTTGCCGTCAGCAGACTTGCCGATGACGATTCCTCTGCCGTGGTAGGCAAGGGAGTTAAGCTCTTTGTCAAGTGCGATGTAATCCATAGTTTTTTCCTTTCTTAGATACTGCCGAGATAGCAGGTGGTTTTATATTCAGCGGTGACAAGACCGCCTTTCTGATACTTTTCAAATACAGCTTCAAGCTCAGCCATGAAGTTGTTGAAGCATTCATCAGACTCGCTCAGCGCATAGGAGCGTGAGAGGATATCTCCGATAAAGGCTTCCTTTGTCATTGGTACATGATACATTTCCGAGAAATACTCAAGTTGTGCAAAGAACTCATTCCTGAGAAAGCTGTCTCCGTCTCCGTCAAAGCGGCTGTCGCCTGTGAAAACGTGTCCAGAGTGGAACGCTCCGCAATATTTCATGCACACTGCGTCACGCTCAGCAGACATGCCTGTTTTGCTACGCTCGTTCCATATTATCGCAAGCTTCCCGTCAGGCTTTAGAAGCCGTTTGCACTCAGCTTTGAAGCGCTCCTTGTCAAACCAATGGAATGCCTGTGCAACAGTAATGAGTCCGAAGCTTGCAGCTGCAAGCCCTGTGTTTTCGGCGGACGCCTGTACGACAGTAATACCGGGTAGATTATGGCGCAGCTTTTCCAGCATATCGCTGTTAGGTTCGACAGCAGTGATATTCCACGGCTTTTTTGTAAGACAAGCTGTAAATTTCCCTGTACCTGCGCCGATATCCGCAACATTTAAGGCACAGGTGTTGTTATATAGCCATTCCAAAAGGCTGTCTGGGTAGGATGGGCGGTACTTGTCGTAGTTGTCCGCCTTGCCTGTGAATTTCTGCTCGTTCATGCTATCAGATGGCGTTTATGTAGTTCCACTTTTTCTTCATGATCTTATCGTTCCAGGGAGAGATGTCGTCATACTCGCCAATGTATACGATCATATTATCACGGATGACCCACTCCAGGAACTCATCGGGAACTGCTGTGAACATCAGCTTGATGCTGATTGCGGGGGGAGCTTCCTCGTCGGAGAGAACGCCCTTGTCGTATGTGATGAGTACAGGACGTACCCAGTGCATGATCTCTGCAGGATCTGTTTCCTCATCGAGGATAAGACCTGTAGGAAGCTCAAGCTCGTCCTCGTGCTCGTCGAGGAAATCGATAAGGTAAAGGAGCGTTGCCTCCTGAAGCTTTGCGATCATTTCCTCAGGCAGGTTTTCAATGTGCTGTGTGCAGCGTCTTGCGTATACCTCGCCGCATTTACGACCTATCGCCCACACGTCACGGTTGAAAAGGCTCCAGTGTATCTCTGCTTCCATAGAGCCATAGAAGTCCTTACTTGGTTTAAAAAATACGTCTTTCATACAAATTACCCTTTATCTGATTATTGTTGTTCCGTTTTCAACGGAGATCCTGTCCTGGCAGAACAGCGATACAGCCTGGGGCAGTATCTTCCACTCCGCCTGTTCCATTATTCGTTTCTGAAGTGTTTCGGGAGTGTCGCCCTGCTGCACTTCAACAGCCTTCTGCAGGATAATGGGTCCCGCGTCGCACTCTGCCGTAACAAAGTGGACGGTTGCGCCCGAGACCTTTACACCCTTTGCCAGTGCCGCCTCATGAACGTGGAGTCCGTAAAAACCCTTGCCGCAGAAGCTTGGGATGAGTGCGGGGTGTACATTTATCATCCTGTTGGGGAATTCGTTGCAGACCTGCTCGTCGAGGATAGTCATAAAGCCTGCATATACTATCAGATCCGCCTTTTCTTCGACAAGTGCGTCGCGCATTGCCTTGCTGTAAGCGGCAACGTCGGCGTAGTCCTTTCTTACAAGGACGCGGGTCCTGATCCCATTGTTTTTCGCCCTTTCAAGAGCGTAGGCGTCCGCCTTTGAGGCGATGACGCAGGTTATCTTACCTCCCTGTATCTCGCCGCGCTTTTCCGCGTCGATGAGAGCCTGGAGATTGGTTCCGCCACCCGAAACCAGTACGCAGATGTTTTTCATGTTTGCTCCTTAATTATGCTGTATTATCGTCAGTTGTTCTGAACAAGCTCGTTTAATGCGCGCTCGCTGGTGTGGATACTTATCTCTACTCCGACATAAGCTCCCTTGCAGCCATCGCTGTCGCCCTTTTCAAAGTCGGTGTATTCGCTGAAAAGTGAGTATATTCCGAAGTCACGCTGACGTGCGACCTCCTCGTCGACTCCGTGGCTCATGAATTCCTCCCACGGCTCGCCGTTTATGGTGAGTACACCCTTGAACATACATTCAGGGTCGTGCTTTGTGTCGCACTCGCCTGCCGAGGTCTTGATGCCTATGCAGTTTACTACGCTGCTCTGACTGTTCGTGTAGCAGCGCAGCCCAAGCTCATCCCACTTATAGTTGCCGTGGTGTTTTTTGCCTGTCTTTGTCGGCTTTCCGAGCAGTTCTTTAAGTATATCAAGATGGCAGGGGATATCTATATTCCTGCCGTTTATCGTCATTCCGTTTTCGGTCAGATCTATTTTTAGATCCTGTGAGCTGATCTTTGGCTTTGAGCCGCTGAAAAGATTTCTGAAAAAATCGAAAAATCCCATTGTTACCTCCGCTGTCTATCTGTGATACTGGATTTCGATGCCCGTATATGCGCCGTTGCAGCCGATATGGTCGCCGTTTTCAAAGTCGGTATAAGCACCGAAAAGTGATAGCTTTCCGATCCGCCGCTCTTTGCCTATTTCGATATCCTCGCCGAGGCCGAGCGCCTGCTCCCACTGCTCTCCGCAGATGATGAGCTGCCCTGCGAAGAAGCTTTTCGGCTCGAAGCCGGCGGGCATCTCCTCGGGATGAGCCTTTACAGCAAGGCAGTAAACCTCTGTATTCTTGTTCACATAGCAGTAAACACCCAGACCATCCCATACGGCATTGATGTTTCCAGCCTGACCTGCGAACATCCGTGGCCTGCCCAGTATATCACTCAGTGACTTAAGGCTGCATGGCATATCAAGCACGTGTCCGTTTATGTCAGCGGAGCGTTCGGTTACGTTTATAATAAGCTCGTTTGGAGCTATTTTGAGCTTTTTTCTGAAGATATCGAAAAAACCCACCTGTTTACCTCACTTTTTAAGCTGGAATTCTGTTCCTGTATAATCATCCGCATTACCTGTGCTTTCAGGGGTGCTGAAATCCGCATATCCGAACACTGCGGAGTATTCACCTAGAACGATGCGGCGATATGCTTCCATATCCTCGCCCATTCTCGCGGCTTCGTGCCATGGGGCGCCATTTACTGTAAGAGTGCCGCAGAACAGCGATTCTGGAGTGTGGTTTACCTTAAGGCGCACCTTATGCTGGACACCAATGCAGTTCACCATAGAATCGGAGCGGGTGTAGCAGTAGATTCCCAGTGCGTCCCATGTATAGTTGATGCGCTTTGCCGCAAGCTCGGGGAACTGTGCAAGCATCATGGGGTTTATCTGTGACTTGGGAGTCTGATAGACGACCTCGCGGGGTTTCCCGAGGATCGCTGTGAGTGAACCGACAGGGCAGGGGAGCTGAATTAAAGTACCGTTTATCCGCATACCGTTATCAGTAATATCGATGTTAAGACTATCGGGTGCTATAACGGGCTGTTTTTTGAAAGCGTCAAATAATCCCATGGTTCGGTCCTTTCGTAGGTCATCGGGAATGGTCGTGTTTATTTACCTTATATACCCGTTTCGGGGGCAGACGCAGGTCCGCTCCCGAAGATTATTGTATAATTATGCGAAGATAACGCCGTCGTTTCCTTCGATGGTCTCGCCGATGATGAATGCCTCCTCGCCGTGGCTCTTGAGTATCTCAACAGCCTTGTCAGCGTCAGCCTTGTCAACTATCAGCATCATGCCGATGCCCATGTTGAAGGTGTTGTACATATCATGCTCGGAGATACCGCCCTTTTCCTGCATGAGCTTGAAGATAGCGGGAACCTCGTAGCTGTCCTTGCAGATCTTGGCGGAAACGCCGTCGGGCAGAACACGGGGGATATTCTCATAGAAGCCGCCGCCTGTGATGTGGGAGATACCCTTTACGGTAAGCTTAGCGATAACATCGAGAACAGGCTTAACGTAAATTCTTGTAGGAGTCAGCAGAGCCTCACCGAGGGTCTTGCCAAGCTCGGGATAGAACACCTTGAGGTTCTCCTCGTTTACGTCGAACACCTTTCTCACGAGGGAGAAGCCGTTGGAGTGTACGCCGCTGGAAGCGATACCGATGATAGCATCACCTGCCTTGATGGAGGAGGGATCCAGTATCTTCGACTTGTCAACGATACCTGTGGAGTAGCCTGCGATATCGTAGTCGTCATCGGGCATCATGCCGGGATGCTCTGCGGTCTCGCCGCCTACGAGGGCACAGCCGCTCATCACGCAGCCGTCTGCAACGCCCTTGACTATCTCTGCAACCTTTTCGGGAACGTTCTTTCCGATAGCGATGTAGTCAAGGAAGAACAGGGGCTTTGCACCGCAGCAGATGATATCGTTGACGCACATAGCAACTGCGTCGATACCGATGGTGTCGTGCTTGTCCATAAGCATAGCGATCTTAAGCTTTGTGCCTACGCCGTCTGTACCGCTTACCAGTACGGGCTCCTTGATGTCTGTCATGTCAAGCTGGAACAGACCGCCGAAGCCGCCGATACCCGAAATGCAGCCGGGGATATTTGTCCTTACAACGTGCTCCTTCATCAGGCGCACTGCCTCATAGCCTGCGGTAACGTCAACGCCCGCTGCCTTATAGCTTTCGCTGTAGCTGTTGTTCATAGTGATTTTCTCCTTTTATGTCATGGTTTTTGTGTTATGATATCAGATCATGCTCATCTGCATGTAGTCGGGGCTTTCGCCTGTCCAGCAGTAGGTGCAGAGCTTGCACTCGGGCAGACCGACTGCCTTTACCGTGCCCTCAAGGCTCTGGAATTCCAGAGAGGTGAGCTTAAGTCTGCGGCAGATCTCGTCACGGAGATACTGCCCGCGCTCGGTCTTTGTATTGCTGTATTCAGCGATGTATTTAACACCCTCGGCACCCTCGCGCTCGTTGATTATCTGACGTGCGATAAGCTCCAGCTCGGAGTTGCTGCGGGAGAAGTTGAGATACTTGCAGCCGTACATGATGGGGGGGCAGGCTGAGCGCATGTGCACTTCCTTTGCGCCGTTTTCGTACAGGAACTCTACCGTTTCACGCATCTGGGTTCCTCGCACGATGCTGTCATCAACGAACAGCAGCTTTTTGCCCTCGATAAGCTCGTGTATGGGGATAAGCTTCATCTTTGCCACCATGTTTCTCATACTCTGGTTCTGGGGCATGAAGCTTCTTGGCCATGTGGGTGTGTATTTGATGAACGGACGTGCGAAGGGGATCCCGCTGCGGTTTGCATATCCGATGGCATGGGGCACGCCCGAATCGGGAACTCCGCACACATAGTCAACATCGGGAAGCTTTCCGTTCTTTATATCTGTTTCTGCCATTATCTCGCCGTTGCGGGTGCGCATCGTTTCAACGGTGACGCCCTCGTAAACAGCGGTAGGATAGCCGTAGTAGGTCCACATGAAGGAGCACATCTGCATCTCCTCGTAGCCCTCTGCGAGGGTCTGGCATCCGTCTGCCGTGATCTTTACGATCTCACCCGGACGAAGCTCCTTGTAGGTGTCGTAGCCAAGCTTCTGGAATGCGAAATGCTCCAGTGAGAAGCAGTATCCGTCGCCACGTCTGCCGATTATTATAGGAAGTCTGCCAAGTCTGTCTCTGGCGCAGATGATGCCGTCCTCGGTCATGATGGCGAGGTTCAGTGTACCCTCGATCTTGCGCTGTGCATAGCGTATGCCGTCAACAAAGTTGTCCTTGTGTGCGATAAGCACCGATACAAGCGCATTTGAGTTTATTGCTCCGCTTGAGAGCGTTTCAAAGCTTGCGTAGTCCATCTGCATGATGCCGTTGAACAGCTCGTCCGCATTTGTGATGACGCCTACGTTTGCGATGGCATAGCTGCCGAGCTTTGAACGCACGATGATAGGCTGGGGATGGGTGTCGCTGATACATCCGATGCACAGCTTTCCACGCATATCCACTGCGTCCTTTTCAAACTTTGTCCTGAAAGGTGAGTTCTCAATGCTGTGGATAGCTCTCTGGAAACCCTTGTCGGGTGAGTACGCAGCCATGCCGCCACGCTTTGTTCCTAAATGTGAATGATAGTCGGTTCCGAAGAAAACGTCGTTTATACAATCATTTTTGGAAGCGACTCCGAAAAATCCGCCCATGTTTATATCTCCTGTTTTCAGATCTCCTTGGCCATTTCTGCGATCTTTCTGTCGGCCTCAAGGTTCTTTTCGTTCTGCTTTTTCTTGAATGCTGCGAGCTTTTCGGCAAGCTCGTCGTTTGCAACGGAGAGTATCTCCACTGCGAGGTAGCCTGCATTAGCGGCACCATCAACGCCGACTGTTGCCACGGGAACTCCGGGAGGCATCATCACGGTCGCGAGAAGCGCATCCATGCCCTCGAGAGCCTTAGCCTTTACGGGGATACCTATAACGGGGAGTGTGGTGTTTCCTGCAACTGCACCTGCGAGGTGCGCTGCCATACCTGCTGCTGCTATGATAACGCCGAAGCCGTTTTCTCTTGCTGTGGAAGCGAAAGCAGCTACTTCTCTGGGAGAACGGTGTGCGGAGAGTACATGAAGCTCAAACGGAACGCCGAAATCCTTGAGTACCTCTGCAGCTTTTCTTACAACGGGAAAATCGCTGTCGCTGCCCATTATAACGGCAACCTTTTTTATTTCTGACATGATGTTCTTCCTTTCTTTTTTGCAAAATAAAATTAGCTGTATAGGACTATACAGCTAAAAAGATACAATTAGGCTATGAATGCACCTGTTCTGTAAAAACGGGAGCGGTATTCTGTTGAGGGGAAGATGTTGTGCAACGAACGCATTGTACCATTCTCCTTTTACAGATGATAAGGGCAGAATTCTGCCATAAGAAACTACTTATATAATACTATAAATTCCGATTAATTGCAAGTGGTTTTTGAAATTTTCAACGATTTCTATCAAATCTGTCGGAAATTCGACGGGAAATCCGTCAATATATCAAAATATAGTATATAATGACAAAAGCCGTCACAGAATACGGGATTTGTTGATGACAAGACCGAACGTCACATTAAGCGTTGCGGCAGCCTTTCGGCACAGGTTCATTCGGGTGAGAAATATCTCGAAATACTCCATCACGGGGGAGATCTTCAGATCTAGGTCAAGGTCTAGGATAAGCTCCTTTTTGTCCTCGGAAAAGTACAGGGAGGAGCGCTCTACGGCATAATTCACACGGTCGTGGATGTCAGCGGCGAGGTTCTCGTCGCTGGGCACGAATACACCGTCCTTTGAACGCACACGGGAACGCCTTACATCGGATTTGTCCGCAATAATAAGAGCAGCAGCGATAGGTGTTACGGGACTTGCGGTGTGCTCGTCGTGGTTGCCGATGGCTGAAACTATCAGCGATATCTCGTCCGCAGGCATGCCGAGGTTATCCAGCAGACGGAATGCCATTACAGCACCGCTCTGGGCGTGGTCGACACGGTTGATAACATTTCCGATATCGTGCATATAGGCTGCGATCTGTGCAAGCTCGCAGGTGCGCTCGTCATAACCGAGGGTGTTCAGTATCATGAATGCTGTGTCAGCGGCACGCTCGACATGGGCGTTTGAGTGCTCGGTATATCCTATGGTATTAAGCGCAGCATCGGCGTAGTTGATATAGGTCTGGATATCCTTGTTCTTGCGGATGTACTGGTAAGTAACGTTGCTCATATAAACCTCTTTTTGTCTTGAATTGGATCACTTTAATAAGTATAGCAGAAAATTCTGCATATTTCAAGAGTGGAATAAGCTGTTCGGGTGGCTTTTTCTTGTGTGCATTCGGATATCTGCTGACGATATGCACAAATAATTTCACATCAGCACCTAAAATTCACACAATTACCGAAATTGAGTTTGTTTTATTGACGAAATCAGAAAAATGTGGTAAAATTAATCAACATTTAAAATATATAAATATAATCAGGAGGCAATCTATGAGTGTTCTGGGAATCACTGCAGGTGTGGTCGGCGGTATAGCTGTTCTTGGCGTGGCAGGCTCTTTTTACGGTGCGAGAAAGCTCTACAACATGACGATACCCCGTCAGGATGTAACAAGAGTTGCTGCAAAGGAAGTAGGCGACGCTGACAAGTGGACAGGTTATATTGAATTCATCCACAAAAACAAGGATTATCTTTCGGCACGTGAAAGCGAGCATATCACCATAAAGGCGAAAGATGGCATCACGCTTCACGGTGACCTTTATGCCGCTGACGGTGAGGCAAGCACGCTTGTTATCTGCTCTCACGGTTATACAAGCACAGGCTGGGATTCCTGCTCCTCCATCGGCGCGTATTTCGTGAGAAAGGGTTATGACTGCCTTATCGTAGACAACCGTGCCCACGGCAAGAGTGAGGGCGATTACGTCGGATTCGGTATCCTTGACAGATATGATATCCTGAAGTGGATAGAATATATCAACGAACGCTTTGACAGCGGTAAGCAGCTTATGCTGTACGGTGTTTCGATGGGTGCTGCAACAGTTGTGATGACCGCAGGCCTGGAGCTCCCCGAAAATGTAAGGGCAGTTATTTCCGACTGTGCATTCACTTCACCTTATAACGTTTTCGCGCATATCCTTAAGCGTGACTACCACATGGCAGAGTTCCCTGTAATGCACATCAACAACATGATGTGCAGAAAATCGGCAGGCTACGGCTTCAGCGATTACTCCACACTGGACGCTGTCAGGTCCACAAAGCTTCCCATTCTCTTTGTGCACGGTGCGGAGGATACCTTCGTTCCCACAAAGATGAGCCACGAGAATTATGAGGCCTGCACCTCGCCCAAGGAGCTTCTCATCGTTGAGAACGCAGGCCACGCAGCAAGTTATTTTGAGAGCCCCGGGCTCTACGAGCAGAAGATCGAAGAATTTCTGACAAAGCACGTTCCCGAAATAAAATAAAGGAGAGGTTGGTTTAAATGAAAGAATTCGTAATCAATGGTACGGTCATGCAGTGTTATCCGCTGACCGCAGCACAGAGGATCCACAACTACACTATCCGTTACTGCCCTTCTCAGGTGCTGTGTATCGGTACAGGTCTGTATTTTCAGGCAGGCGTTGACTTCAATGTGCTGAAAGAGGCTATCAAGGAGGCTATCCACCGCTTTGACAGTATGCGTCTGCGCTTCATTCAGGACGAGGACGGCACCGTTTATCAGTATGTGGTTCCCTTTGACGATCGTGATATCCCGCTGGTGGACTTCTCTTACTGGAAAGAGGAGGACGCCCACAGGGAGATGGAGAAGTGGACGCAGGAGCCTTTCGAGCGTTACAATTCTCCCATGAACAAGATCGTTATGATCCAGCTTCCCAATGGTTATAACGGAGTTTATCTCAAGGTGGATCACATGACGATGGACTCCAGCTCCCTTATTGCTTTTGACCGCGACGTTATGCAGATATACTGCTCAAAGATGTTCGGAATGGAGATGCCGAAGCCCGGTATGTCCTACATAAAGCAGCTCATCAAGGATCTTGACTACGAGAACGGCTCTGCTGCCGCAAAGAAGGACGAGGAGTTCTGGATGAACGAGATCGCCCGTGACGAGCCTATGTATACCGACTTCACAGGTATGGGCAGACTGCTCACCCAGAGAAGAGAGAACAACAATCCCAACCAGCGCAGCGCGATGGTCGTTTCCAAATCCGTGCAGGCAGGAATTTCCGTTTATCAGCTTGAGAAGGAGCCTTCCGAGGCACTGATGAACTTCTGTCAGGAGAACAACATTCCCGTTGTTTGTCTGCTGCTTATGGGTCTGAGAACAGTTCTTTCCAAGTTCAACGAGAATGAAAAGGATGTTTCGGTAAAGAGTTGTATCGCAAGACGCGGAACCCTGCTTGAGAAGAACTCGGGCGGCACACGTATCCACTTCTTCCCGCTGAGAACCATCATCGAGCCCGAGACCACCTTTATTGACGCACTGAAGATCATTCAGGCAGAGCAGAACAGGCTTTTCCGCCACGCGAATTACGATCCTATCGCTCACACTATCAACAGAGGCAAGTACTGGAAGCTCCAGCCCGGCGCAAGCTACGAGAGCATGAGCCTTACATATCAGCCGCTCACCCTCAAGGCGCAGAACGCAAGCGACGATCTTCCCGATATCAACTATATGAGCAAGTGGTACACAAACGGTGTTGCGGGACAGCCCCTTTATCTTACGGTAATGCACCGTATGGAGGACGGCGGTATGAACTTCAACTTTGAGTACCGTTACGATGTTGTATCAGAGCACGAGATGGAGTATCTGTATTACTACCTCTGCCGTGTACTGTTCAGGGGCATTGAGGACAAGAACCGCACTGTAGGCGAGATCCTTGACATGATCTGATACGCCGGCTTATACAATTTGTTACTAAATTAAAATGATAATAAACGGAGGACAAAACTATGTTAGACCAGCTTAAGGAACTCATCTGCAATTATGTTGACGTTGATCCCGCACAGATCACAGAGGACGCACGCTTTATTGAGGATCTCGGCTTCAACTCCTACGATTTCATGAGTATGCTCGGTGAGGTAGAGGATACTCTCGATGTACAGGTTTCCGAGGAGGAGGTAGTAAAGCTTGCTACCGTTGGTGATGCTGTAAAGTATCTGGAATCTCTGAAGTAAGAGGTGCAGGATGGACAAGAATCAGATAAAGACTTTACAGGACCTTATCAGAAACGCTGACGAGTGCCACGGCGATGCTGTCTTCATCAAGGAAAAGGATGGCAAGGACGTTATAGAAACCACATTTTCGCAGTTTTTTGAGAACAGCAGACGTGTAGCATCCTACCTCGCAGAAGTGCTTGAGGGTGAAAAGGTGCACGCGTCCATCATCGGACTGACCTGTTCCCAGTACCTGACAGCTTATTTCGGTACTGTCATCAACGGAAATGTTACCGTTCCGCTGGATGCACAGCTTTCCCCTGAGGATATCATTGATCTCGTAAGCAGAGCCGATGTAAATGTGTTCTTCTTTGATAAGCGTTACGAGCCAATGCTGCCTGCCATAAAGGCGAACTGCCCCGGGATAAAGGCGTATGTTTCACTTCAGCCCTGTGAGTCTGCAGATACGGATATTGCTGAGATAATCGGCAATTACGCAGTGGCAGAACTTAAGTCCATCGATGATACGATGCTCGCAACCATCGTGTATACTTCTGGTACCACAGGAAAATCCAAGGGCGTAATGCTGACACACGGTAATCTGATAGACAATACAATGTGTCAGGACAATGAAAGCACAGTCGGCGAGTCGCTGTTAAGCGTTCTGCCTATCCATCATTGTTACTGCTTCTCCTGCGATATCCTGCTTTCATTAAGATACGGAACGACCGTATGTGTGAATGACTCCATGATGCGTATTGCGCAGAACCTTAAGCTGTTCCAGCCGACGTTCCTCCTTATAGTTCCCATGATCGCAGAGACCATCTACAAGCAGATCATGGCAGCGGCAAAGGCTAAGCAGCTTCCTCCCGCAGCGCTGGCGCAGGCGTTTTTCGGCGGCAGGCTCAAGGGTATCTACAGCGGAGGTGCGTACCTCGCTCCCGAGCTTGTTAACGGCTATCTCGAGCTTGGAATTCCGATAGCACAGGGCTACGGCATGACAGAGTGCTCTCCCAGAATCTCCACTGCGATGTTCAACGATATCAGCACCGCAGGCGATGTGGGCAGGATAGTGAATGGATGTACCGTAAAGATCGCTGACGGTGAGATCGTGGTAAAGAGCCCCTCTGTAATGCAGGGCTACTACAATATGCCTGCAGAAACAGCAGAGGCACTTGATGCTGAGGGCTGGCTGCATACAGGCGACCTGGGCTATGTTGATGAGGAAACGAACCGTCTGTTCATCACAGGAAGAAAGAAGAACCTCATCATCCTCAGCAACGGCGAGAACGTATCTCCCGAGGAGCTTGAAAATAAATTCGCCATGGTGGATATTGCCAAGGAGCTGCTTGTATATGCAGAGGACGGCGTGATAACACTTGAAGTGTTCCCCAACAGCGATATCTGTGCAGATATCGACGAGGCGGCAGCGAAGCTCCACGCTATCATTGATGAGATCAATACCACACTCCCTTCCGCAAAGACCATCCGCAAGCTGCGCGTAAGAGATGTTGAGTTCGACAAGACCACATCCAAGAAGATAAGACGCAATCAGCCGCTCAAGGGTGAGATAAAATAATAAAATACCGCCCGTGAGCTGAGAGGTTAACGGGCGGTTTGTGTGTCAGTGTGATGAAAAACGGCTTTTGAGGGTATCAAAAGCCGTTTTGTTGTATCAATAACAATATCAGATGCGGAAATGCTTGACTTCTTCCTTAAGCTCGATAGCCTGTGCGTTAAGCTCCTGACAGGAAGCGGCGATCTCCTGGGCTGCGGCACTGTTGTGCTGAACAACATCGGAGATATCCCCAAGACCGTCTGTGATCTGACCGATAGCGGTGGACTGGCTGTCTGCAGCAGCGGAGATATCGTCAACCATCTTTTTGGTGTCACCGAATATCTCTACAACCTGATTGAGGGACTGGGCATTCTTGTCGGCAATCTGTCGACCCTCTGCAACTGCCTCAGTGGCTGCGTTGATAAGTGCCACTGTATCGTTTACGGATTCTGCTGATTTCGCAGCAAGGTTCCTTACCTCGTCGGCAACGACCGCAAAGCCCTTGCCGGCCTCGCCGGCTCTTGCGGATTCTATCGCAGCGTTCAGCGCGAGGATATTCGTCTGGAATGCGATATCATTGATGGTCTTGATGATGACCTCGATCTTTGCGGAGGTGTCTGCGATCTTCGCCATGGCATCTACCATCTGATCCATGTAGTCGTGCTGCTGTGTGAGTACATCAGAAGCATTGTCTGCAAGGTTGCGGGCATTTCTGGCGTTCTCGGCGGTATCGCGGACATTTGCGGAAATATCGTTGAGTGTAGCGGAAAGCTGCTCGATAGCGGCTGCCTGTCTGGCTGCACCGTCGGCAAGAGAGTTGGAGCCCTCGGCGGACTGCTCTGAGCCGTTGTATACGTTGTCGGATGTACGGTAGATGCTGTCGATTATGTTGCGCATCTGCTCGCCGATATGCTCTGCGGAATTGCTGAGCTCCACAAAATCGCCTGCGTAATCCACTTCGGTCTGGACGGTAAAGTCACCGTCTGCCATTGACTGCATTACTCTGGAAATATCGCTGATATATACGGAAAGGCTGTCTCTCATATTATCGACGGAGGTAAGTAGTGTGCCTACCTCATCCTTGGTGTGACGGACATTTGCAGGTCTGTAGTCGAAATTGCCCCTTGCAATCTCCTCTGTCATGATACCGATCTGCTTTACGGGAGTGAGTATCTTCTTTTTAATAACGAAGAAGCAAACAATCGATGCGATGATGCAGGCGATTATTCCTGCGGCACCGCCCGCGATGATCATCATAAGTACCTTTTCGGAAAGCAGTCCGTCTACCTTTGTGGTGTCGTAGCCACCGAAATATGCGCCGATGATATTTCCGTTCACATCTGTCAGCGGCTCATAACATACATTGTAGTTCGTGTTGTTGATCACAGCTTTGCCGGTGTATGTTGAGCCGTTAAGCACCTGCTCGGCAATAGCGGGATCCATCTGTGTGCCCTCAAAACGTGCACCTGTGTCATCAGTGATGGTTGTGGCGTATCTTGTGTCGCCTTTGAATACGGTGAAGTGTCCGCCTGTTTTTTCTCTTATGGGGTCAAGATATTCGTATGCCTTAAGATCATATCCTATAAGATATGAGCCTGTTCCGTCATACGTCGCAGCATAGCAGTAGTACATGCGCTGTGCGTCGGCACTGAGTCCGTTTGCTGCCGTGGCTGCGGTTAAGCCATCGGGACAGTTGTCTGTCTGCCATATCAGCGAGCCGTCAGAGCCATAGAATGCACCAAAAGAACTTTCGTCAGAGGCGTAGCTTTCGTATACGCTTTTTGCGCCGTCTGCACTCTTGCTGCTAAGTGCTGTCTGAAGCTGTGCGTCCTCTCCGACGATATTGAATAGGTAATCCGCTTCGACATCAAGCTCTCCGTAGTCGCTCTGCATGATCGATACGTAAGAGGCTGCCTGTTCGGCGAGAATGCTGTTACTGAGTCCGATAAGGGACTGTGCGGCAAGCATTATTACCATTGATACCACCGCAACAACTGTGATAAGAATGATTACCAGCAGGTTTGATCCTATTTTTGACATATCCTTCTCCTTCCAACATACCAATATTTTTTCGATAGCCGATAATTTAGTGTGCTAATTTACTATCTTGATAAAATTTTATCATATCGACAAAGTTTTGTCAATAGTCAATTTTCTGATGGCAATAATACACTCGATACCGATAAACCGCATTGTTAAGCCATTATTGTACTTGTATTGAATCGGATGTCAAAAATGACCTGTGTTTTTTGTTGATTTTTATTTGCTATTTATTTACGAATTGTTAACATAACCGAGAATTGATATAAAACCTCATTCTTTAGCGTGGTATCAAGATATTTTAATAAAATTTTACAATATTATTGACAAATGTTACAATATATATTATAATGAACGTATAATATTTGAGCATTATTCCTGTTTCGGTTGGTAGGTTATTAGGTAAACGGGTGCTTTTCCGTCGTTTCGGGGTGGTGCTATCTGTCAATTATTGGAGGTTTTGATTATGAAACGTATGGCACAGTCCACTAAGGGCAGGCTTCTGCTTATAACTGCTATGGTCCTGCTTGTTGTAGTTGCAGTATGCTCCTTTGTGGTAAGTAATGTCAGCAACAGCCTTGAACAGGCACTCAATGATAAGCATGATCTTTACATAGGCGCAGTCAACTACAAGACTGCTTCAGAGCTTCTGACCAGACAGGCGAGAATGTATGCAACAACAGGTGATTCTGTTTATTACGATGCATATATGAACGAGATA
Organism: Oscillospiraceae bacterium; assembly: GCA_045540255.1. Taxonomy (GTDB): domain Bacteria; phylum Bacillota; class Clostridia; order Oscillospirales; family Ruminococcaceae; genus CAG-115. The sequence continues at coordinate 65,357 of JAZQGZ010000085.1, forward strand.
AATGTGACCAAATCCCGTGAGACCAACCTTGAGGCTATGAAGGCTATCGGCCTTGAGGCTGAAGAGCTTGAGTACATGGAAAAGGTTGCTGCAAACTCTGCGGAAATGTGCCTTTATGAGGACAGGTGCTTCGCTTTTGTTCAGTCCGGAGATCTGACCTCCGCTTCCAACGAAGTATACAGCGATGCATACAATGCACTTGCTTCTCAGGTATCCGAGTATACCGATACATTCAACCAGCTCGTTCAGGACAGAATGCAGGCGAAAGTATCCGACTACGAGAGATTGATGATGATTTGCGACATCGCTCAGTACGCTGCACTGGCAGTTACGATAATCATCCAGATCATCGTTGTACTGTTTGTATTCAGAGAGCTTCTCAGACCTATCATCGCAACCGAGAAGAAGATGCAGGACTTTGTACGTGGCGATATCCACTCCGAGTTCAATCTCAGGATCGATAATACCGAGGTAGGTCAGACAGCCAAGGCTATCGCTGATTTCCAGACATATCAGCAGGAGATCATTTCCGATATCAATTATCTGCTCGGCGAGATGGCAAACGGCAACTTTGTGATCGAGTCCCGCTGCCCCGAGAATTACAGAGGCGATTATGAGGAGATCCTTGTTTCCATCAGAAACATTATCACAACTCTCAGCGCAACACTGTCCGATATCTATGAGACTGCAAATCAGGTAGACAGCGGTGCTTCCCAGGTAGCTTCCGCTTCCATCAATCTTTCCCAGGGTGCGACAGAGCAGGCCGCTTCCATTGAGGAGCTTTCCGCTACCGTTAATGTTATTGCAGAAAAGATCAAGGCAAACGCTAAGGATGCTGTTACCGCAAACAACAAGACAAACGATGCAGGCGAAGAGCTTTCGCAGGTTAACGACAGAATGAGCGAGCTTGTAAAGGCTATGAACGATATCGGCACAGCCTCCAACAAGACCAAGGATATCGTAAAGATCATTGATGATATCGCATTCCAGACAAACATCCTCGCACTTAATGCCGCTGTTGAGGCTGCAAGAGCAGGCGATGCAGGCAAGGGCTTCGCAGTGGTTGCTGACGAGGTAAGAAACCTTGCAAGCAAGTCTGCCGAGGCTGTACAGAATACTACAGAGCTTATCGAGAGTATCGTTCAGCGCGTAGAGCTCGGAACAGGACTTGTTGACGAGGTCGCTGACAAGATGAGCATCGTGGCTAATGCCGCAGAAGAGGCAGCAGAGCTCAACATGAGAATGGCAGACGCATCTCAGGAGGCTTCCGATTCCGTTGCACAGCTTACTATCGGAGTTGAGCAGATCGCCGATGTTGTACAGACCAACAGTGCAACATCCGAGGAAACTGCCGCAGCCAGCGAGCAGCTTTCCGCACAGGCAGACAACTGCAAGGATATGATCGCAAAGTTCAATCTCAGATGATCGTAATAAATGCGCCGTTGCGTTTGGTAACGGCGCATTTTTTGTGCCGTCACACGGATATCAGACCGTGAGTCCTGTTTTTCATGTGATCTTATCGGTCATGAGTGGGTGTCGAATGCAAAACCGATATATTGTTTTGCTTTGTCTTAAATATTTAGTATTAACAATCATTCAATGCTTGACGACAGAGCGGAAAAATGGTATAATAAATCTTATTGAATTAGTAGGATATTGATATGATGAAAGGGGTTTCTTTACGATGGCAGATATTTTTATAAGCTATAGCTCCAAAGACAAGCAGATCGCAGATGAACTGTGCGCTCAGATAGAGCAGAGCGGACTCACCTGCTGGATGGCACCGCGTAATATTATCCCCGGTGAAGACTGGGCAAAGTCGATAAATACAGCTATAACAGCCGCTAAGGTCTTTGTGGTGGTATACAGCCGCAACTCCTGTGAGTCTACACAGGTGCCGAAGGAGATCGGTATTGCAGGCGCACGTAATCTTCCGATAATTCCATACAAGATCGATTCCACTCCTCTTGAGGGAGATTTTGAGTATTATCTGCTTAGCTCCCATTGGATAAATGCTGATCCTTATAATGGCGATTATAAGATAGACGAGGTGCTTACAGCCGTGAACCTTGCTATCGCACGCCGTGAGGGAAGAGATGTTTCCAGCGTTACTATAAACAATAATTACGCAGGCGATAACAATTCTGTCATCAATGTAAATGGAAAGTCTTCTGTAAAGCCTGCGCTTAAGATCGCTATAGGAATAGGCTGTGCGTTGCTGCTGGCGGCAGTAGTCATTATCGTACTGCTCCTGATAGGCAGGGGAGGCGCTGATGGCAGCTCTGCTTCGTCTGACAACACCAACAGCTCGGTTGTATCCGACAGTACCAACAGTTCAGCCACTATGGAGTCCGCATCTGACGCGGAAACCGAAGAAGTTGTTGTGGAGAGACTCACGTATTTCGCGGCAAACGAGATCTATAACGAGATGATAAATAAGCTTTTAGATACCGTGAACAGAGATGCATACACCGAGTTTTCCGCCATGTTCGATGATACCTACACAAATTCCGAAAAGAATGATTTGTATATCGGACTTGGTTATTCGCTCAGCTTTGTTAATATGGATGTTTCAATGATAGAGTACACCGATGATGCGATATTCGGCGCATATACCTTGTATATGAATCTGATCGATCTGGGTATGCCTGCGTATTATCACAGTGATTACATCAATAAAGCGAACATCCTGAAGTACGACGGTGAAAGCTGGAAATTCTCCAAGCTTGATAAGGAGCATCCGCTGTTACGTAAAATCAATAAGCATATTTATCCTTATGGATATGATTCTGAAACCAATCTTACCTACCATAATTATCAGACTCTGATGAATGTGGTGCTCAGCGATCACTTCATGGCCGAGCTTGTAAATGTAAAGCTTAACGATGACGATACGCTTACCTTAAAGTATGCCATTATCAACGGAGATGCTGCCTATCCGTCCTCACTCCTTTTCGATACATACTTATATTATCAGGGCGATCTTCTGTTCAGTGTGGAGCAGATGCCGCTGGACACTAATATGCTTGTAGGTGATATCAAGTATATGGCACTGGTAACAGAACCTATCGAAAATGCCGATGAGTTAGATCTTTCGCTTCTTTATTCCGAATCTTATCTGTTCGCTGAATTCGGATGATAAGTAAAGACGAGTATGTGTTGCTTATAACGATATAACTGCATACTTCAACTGCGCCGCTTTTAGTGGCGCAGTTATTTTCACATAAACTATCGGTGCGAGAGATACAAAGTATCCTTCAGAATGTGAAAAAACAGGCGGTCATACTCATCTAACATTGTCTTTCCGCAACAGCAGAATAACGATAAGCGGCAGGGATATCACCCTGCCGCTTATCGTTATTCAAATGTAAGTCCGCTTATGGAAAGATTATAGGTCATTGAGGTATAAGGTACTTCCTCGCCGTTTACCATCAGTGCCAGACGATAGCCTATCCAGCTTATCGTGGTTTCTGCCGCAACAAGTCCGCACTCCTCTGTGCCGTAGATCACTGAACCTATCTCTGCGCCCTTCCAGCCGTTTTCAAGACCGTTCTTTGTATTGCTGGTGGGATCAAGCTCGATGTTTACAGGTACCTCGATGATGCCGTTTTCCGTTTCAAGACCAAGTGATTTTACATATACCTTGTAGGTGGATGTGCTGTCAGGATTTATAAATCCCAGGTTGAGTACCTCGCTCTCGCTTGCAAAAGCGGAGGACTTTACGGAGTAGTCGCCGTCTTTTGTCATTTCAAGTACCGCAGATGGACTGGGTCCGGGATTTTCAGCCTGTGCCGAAATGACAAGAGTCTCGTATGCTGTTTCGGTGGAAGAGATATCCTCCTCGGGACGGAGCGTATCCTCGCCCTTTGTGAACTGCCACGATCTGAGCTGGATATCCGCACCCGAGAACACCAGATAAATATTGTGATTTCTGCCGTCGAACTGTTTGAATTCTGTGGAGCGCACCTTAGCGTAGTCATCATTGTCAAATTCGATGAAAGTGACTGCTTCGTTTGAAAGGTCGTCAAGGCGGACTTCGATACGTCCCTTTCCCTTTACTGCTGCTGTGAACTCAGAAGCACCATAACCGAGATCGGCACCTCTCACATATATCCATGCGCCGTCTGCGTTGCTTTCAGCGGCGGGGTTTGCACCTGCTGTATATCCGATGTCAGCGGAAGTGAACATCACTGCACCGCTGTTTTCCGCATACGGATCAAGCAGCTTTATCTGTGCTACACCCTTTCTTGAAGCCGCTGTTATAGGAATCTCGCCTGTTGCAGCGTCCATAGGCAGATAGTCTGCCATCAAGCTGCGGAAGCCCGCTGTGCCGCCCATAAGCTCCTCCAGAAGGAGAGTATGATGCAGAATGTAATTGGTTCCCTGATATTCGCAGAAGTGGGTGTGATTGTTGCCCCAGCGCAGACCCGACTCTCCCTTTTCGTTCTGACCCGAGTTGTAGAAGTATGCGCCCCTGTATTCCCAGCTTGCTGCTTCAAGGGGAGTTTTGGTGGTGAGATAAGCCATACTGCAGGTGGGCGGTGCAGAGATACCCTCGTAATCCCAGCCTGCTCCTCTTGTCTGCCAGTCGGTGCTATATGTGTAATAATATGTGCCGTCGATATAGTTAAGCTCGCTTGCTTCGAAGAAATAGGGCGCGTCTATGGATACGAATTCGCTGTCAAAGGAGAGCATATCCTCGCCGAGCTTTACTATCTTCGGGATATTTGTGTGCACCTTTGCACCCGAAGCAGGAGTACCACCGCCGAAAGCGAGCCAGCCTGTGCCGTTCTCGTCGATGCATACGCCTGGGTCAAAGGGGGCGGGACAGTTTTCGAGTCCGGGCATGTTCTGATATACCAGCGGTGCACCGAGGGGATCCGTCCAGCCTGTTACAGGGTCGGTGGAGGTGATTACTCCCACGCCCGAGCCGTTATTGGAGAAATAAAGATAGAAGTGAGTAAGTCCGTCAGCCTCCACACGGGAAACAATGGAAGGCGCCCACGAGTTCGCTATCCACGGTGCGATCTCACCTGTTTCTATCCTGCCGTGATATATCCAGTTCACCATATCGTCGGTGGAGAATACTACCAGCGACTTTATCTGGTCATAGTCGTTTACTGTGTCCTGTTCTGCCTGCTGGGTGTCGTTGGTACCGTAGACATACAGCCTGCCCTCATGCTCAACGGATGTGGGATCAGCGCAGAATATGCTGCCCGAAATGGGGTTTGCGTTGCGCTCGGTCTTGTAGACATTTCCGCTTACTTCATCGATCACGATCCCGTTGTTAAGGCTGTCCAGTATCTCCTCTTCGGTGACGATATCGTTGATGTCTGAATTTTCAGTGCTTTCTGCCGCAGCGGTTTCGGTGCTGTCGCTGCTCTCGTTGCCCGAGCAGCCCGCCGTCAGCAGCATTGACGCCGCACATAATAAAGCAAATATCTTCTTTTTCATAATTACTCCTTTCAAGACAGGTATCAGTGCGAATATCTGTGCTATGGATTTCTTGTTCTCATTATACATACGAAAACACAGAAAAGCAATAGTTGATATTCGAAAACTCCACTTTTTAATCATAATCTGCACTTTTTGTATTGACTTTGCAGCGAATATAGGTTATACTCTAATTATAAAGAGGTGATATAATGCCACGTAAAAGGATAGCGGTCATCACCGCAAGAGCAGACGACGCCGAGCAGAAAGAGATAGTCTGTGGCATAGCCGAGGCGGCTTTTGTCGCAGATGCAGATGTTGCGGTGTACTCTAATATCTATAATCATTGGGTGGATGACGAGCAGCTTAATTATGAGAATATCATATACTCCCTGTTCGAGCCATGCCACTTTGACGGAGCAATAATCACGGCAGAGGCGTTCAGGGATATCTCTGTGCTTGATGAAGTTATTGAAAAGCTGAAAAAAGCAAAGCTTCCCACTGCGATCATAGGAGGAGAGACGGACGGCTTTGTCAGCGTATATTCCGATGACGAGGCGGATATGGAAGCGATAACGGATCATCTTATCACGGTACACGGATATACGGATATAGATATACTGACAGGTTACGAGGGAGATGCGACAGCTATCAGACGAGCTGAGGGCTGCAAACGTGCCTTTGAAAAGCATCGCATCGTGTTCGATGATAAAAAGCTTCATTACGGAAGCTTCTGGAACGACTCGGGCGAGGCACTGGCACAGCGGTATATCAGCGGCGAGCTTCCACTGCCGCAGGCGGTGATATGCACTAACGACTTTATGGCATACGGGTTATGCGATGCACTTACAGCCGCAGGAATAGCTATCCCCGACAGGGTAGCAGTTACGGGCTATGACTATACGGGCGGCAGGATATATCACTACCCGTTGCTGACCTCATACCGCAGGGACAGACGCGCTATGGGATATAGGGCGGTAAATAGAATTCTTGGTTGCAATTATGCTCCCGAAAGTTCAGAAAGGCTTGTTCAGGGCAACACCTGCGCCTGCGGAGCCGAGCTCTCACAGCTTATCGGGGAGCTTACCTCCGAGAGGATCGGACAGTATCACGCCATGATGAGCAACGTAGCCCAGCTTTCCAGTAAACTTACGATGTGCCGTACCCTTGCGGAATACACTTCTGTTCTATCAGAATACCGCTACCTGCTTCACGGTGCGGACAAGCTGTATCTGTGCCTTGACACGGCATGGAACAGCGCCGGATACGCAGGCGAGGAATTCCTGTGCTGCGGGATAGGAGAGGATATCCCGCCAGTAAGCTACCGTGACCTGCCTCCAGTGTTTTCCGAGGAGCGCAAAGCACCTCAGCTGTTTTGCCTGAGTCCGATATGCTTTCAGAAACGGCTTTTCGGATATACGGTGCTTTCCTATCATTATCCCACCTGCTATGATTTCAGCTTCCGTGACTGGAGCAAGGCGGTGGCTGATACGCTGGAATTTCTACGCATGAAGAATGATATACATTATCTGAAACAATGTCAGCGTGAATCGTCGCTGTACGATGCACTTACAGGCTTCTACAATCTTCGTGAGTTCACCCGCATCATCGAAGCCGCAGGCGAGGGGTGCTCCATGCAGGCTGTAAAGCTCAGCTTTCCCACCGACGGCGAGTTTTTATACGGCGAAAACTATCGAAGTGACATCATCGCCGCAGCGGCAAAGGCTATAAAGCGTTCCTGCCTTGGGCACGAGGTCTGCTGCCGCACGAATGACGATATATTCCTTATCCTTTGCAAAGGTGATGGCAGCATTTTCGCAGAACGTGTGCGTATGATGCTGCATAACGAGATATGCGGCAGCTATGACGAGCGTCAGGTGATCATAAGCTATGCCGTTGGCGGAAACTCCGTCGAACCGCTCTGTACCGCAGTTACGGAAAAAAGCCTGAAGGATATGGCCGAACATTCAGAAAGAACGGAAATGCAGCATTATAACGCACTTGCAGATATCCGCAGCGATGTCATGAGGGTACCCGAAAAAGCACCGACACTGTCAAAGGCAGCGAAAAGGCTGTGCGTCAGCGAGGGGTATTTCCGCACGGTCTATAAACAATGCTTCGGTGTCAGCTACAATCAGGATTGCATATACGCCCGCCTGCTGAAAGCGTGCTGTCTTCTCTCGGAAACGGCGATGAGCATTTATGCGGTGTCAGTAAGCTGCGGATATGAGGATGAGAAATACTTTGCAAGACAGTTCAGACAGAATATCGGTTGCTCTCCCATGCAGTACAGGAACAGGAACTGCCGATAAAGCGTGATCTGCATCCTTTCCACTCTGTTAAGGCGGTAAGCCTGTTTACAGCCGGTCTTTGATCCATACAACAAACTTTTCTATGAGAAAAAAGGAGCAGTTTTCTGCTCCTTTTTTGCGTAAAAGTTCATATTTTAAACAATAGGTGGATTATCCGAATATATGTTATTGACTTCGCCGTAATAAGCCAATATAATGAACATCAGAATATTACGAACAAGGAGTTGATATCATGGCTAATCCATTTCTCCCTCTGTGGGAATACATCCCCGACGGCGAGCCGAGAGTTTTCGGCGACAGAGTGTATATCTACGGCTCTCACGACAGCGCAGGCTCCGACAGCTTCTGCGACTATAAGCTCAAGGTGTGGTCGGCACCCGTGAACGACCTTTCAAGGTGGACCTGTCATGGCGACATCTTCCACACACGTCCCGACAGAGATCATCCCTCTGACGTTGACTGGACCGATCATCCGCTGTATGCTCCCGATGCAGTGGAAAAGGACGGAAAATATTATCTCTACTGCTATATCTTATGGAACAAGGGCTGCGTTGCGGTAAGCGACAAGCCTGAGGGACCTTTCAGGCTGCTGTCGCAGTACAAATACGATCTCCCCGACGATCTTGTTGAGGGCGGCGCATTTGTAGACCCCGGCGTGCTTGTGGACGATGACGGTAGAGTGTATATCTATTGCGGGTTTGAGCGTTCGTATATGGCAGAGCTTAAAAGCAATATGTATGAGATCATTCCCGAAAGCTATATCCGTGATATCATTCCTGCCGATAAAGAGGACGAAAAGGGCTTTTTTGAGGCCTGCTCCATGCGTAAAGTCGGCGATACATATTATCTGATATATTCTCCTAATAAGGGAAACAGACTGGACTACATGACTGCCGCTTCCCCCACAGGCCCCTTTACATACAGGGGCACGATAATCGATAACGGCATAGATTACCCTGCAGGAAACGATCATGGCTCGATATGCTGCATAAACGGGCAGTGGTATATCTTCTATCACAGGATGACAAACGCAACGATCACCTCGCGACGTGCCTGCGCAGAGCGCATTGAGATACTTCCCGACGGCACCATTCCACAGGTCGAGATGACCTCGCTGGGCTTTGAGGAGTCGCTGGATCCGTACAGGATCACCAATGCTGATATCGCCTGTGTGCTTAAAGGCGGCTGTTTTGTGACAGAGCTTGACCACTTTACAAGGCTTGTTGTCAACATAAAGCCCGGTGCTGTGATCGGCTATAAATACTACGATTTCGGAGAGGACTTCGGCTCAAAGACGATGGAGTTTGCTGTAAAGGTGCGTGGCACAGGCTGTAATGCGACCATCAGGATACTGATAGACGGAGAGGACGGCACCGAGATAGGAAGATGTGTTATTGGAGCAGCAAGCGGCGAGTATTCCGCAGTGGTGCAGAACGTCACAGGCAGACACTCGGTATATTTCGTTATCGAACACAATTATGAGGGCTGGTTCGTAGACTGGTATAAGGACAGATGTCTTTTCGAGCTTGAGAGCTTTGTATTTATGAAATAAGGAGAGGTAAATATGAATAAACTGAAAACTATTCTTTCGGCAGTGCTGGTATCATCAATGCTGCTGTGTATGACAGCCTGCGATGAGGCCACATCCTCCGCAGGCAGCGAAAGCATCTCCACACAGCCGACGGGAACAGGCGCGAATACTACCACCGATCCCGATGCAAACGCGGCAACGGACGAGGAGATAAAGGAGCTTGACACAAGCACCTATGTTCCCAGCGGAAATGCAGGTACGGTGAAGTATTTCGGCTATTACGACATTACCGTTGACCAGAAAGGCAAGCAGCAGGTGGATGTGTTTGAGACCGACCAATACGGCGGTAAGATAGAGTGGATATCCGCGACGTTCGGCGATGCCTATTTTGACAAGCTTGCAACGCTTATCGCAGCCGATGATTCTCCGGATCTGCTTACGTTGGAGCCTCAGGCATTCCCTTACGGAGTCAGCAAGGGTCTGTATCAGCCGCTTGATGAGCATTTTGATATCAATGCTCCCTTGTGGGCTGATATGAAGGATGTCATCGAATCCTACAATTATAAAGGGCAGCATTATGTATTCCCGCACAGAATGCTTGCATGGAGAGGTCTTGAGTACAATCGCAAGACCATCGCAGACGCAGGACTTACCGATCCCTATGAGTTGTATAAAAAGGGCGAGTGGACATGGGATGCATGGCGCCAGATGATGATAGACTTCTGCAATATTTCCGATGAGAATATCGGATACTATGCAACAGACGGAGATGTAAATGCGTTTGTCTGCACAACAGGTTCGGTGTGCATTGATTATCTTCCCGGCGGTGGCGTAGAGAACAATCTCAGCGATGCAAATGTTACAAGGGCAGTTGATTTTCTCGCCGAAATGGGAAGAAACGGTCTGCTTTATCCCACAAGCCATCCTTATGGCGCATGGGTATCTCCGCAGGTGTTTGCGCAGCACTGCGACAAGATATTGTTTATAGGCCTTGAGCCCGAGTGGGGATATATCGCTATGACCGAGAACGTGCAGAATTTCACCGGTGTTGAGAATGATATTCACGATACCGTATCGGATTTTGCGTTTGTGCCTTATCCCAAGGATCCCGAGGCTGACGCTTATTATCAGGGCTCCAACTGCTTTGGCTACATGATCCCCAAGGGTGCCAAGAACACCGACGGCGCCGTTGAATTCATAATGTGCAACCGCCTTTTCGATACTGACGAGGCTATCCAGGCTCAGGTAAGGCAGGAACACGTTGCCCCCGAAAAGATCACCTATACCGAGGGCAAATATGCAGGTATGCAGAAGTGGCGCATGACATGGGACGAGGAGCTTTATGATCTGTGGGTGGAGATGCGCGATCCCGAGGTATTTGACTTCGTGTTCGAGGATCTGTACGGCTTCGGTTCCGAAATGCAGGGCTATATCGGACAGTCTATAATCGACTGCACCTTCGGAGAAGAGTCATGGGCGCAGCGTTCCGCTGAGGTCATGCCTATGGTCCAGGCACTTGTAGATGAGTACGCAGTAGAATAAGATAAGAACATAAAAATAGGAGCAGCATAGCTGCTCCTTTTTTGCGGTTATTTTATCTGACCGATGTGCTTTTTATATTCCATCGGAGTGATTCCCTCGTGCTTTTTAAACACTGTGCTGAAATAACCCGCGTCCGGAAATCCCGATAATAACGCGATGTCTGCAACAGGCAGCTCGTTACGCTGAAGCAATCGTTTTGCTTCCTGCAGCCTTTTCTGCGTGAGGTATTCGTTAGGGCGCATATTCATGGTCTCCTTGAAAATGCGGCAAAGGTGCTGAGGCGTGATGCCTGCTATCTCCGCGAGGACAGTAAGCGGGAAATCCGACTGATAGTTCTCGTCGATGTAATCAAGAACAGGAGTAAGTGTTCTGAATCTGTCGCTGCGCATCCTGTTTTCACGGGTATCCATAAGTCTGTGGAATTCTATGATACAGGCGTAGATATACCCTGAACAATAGTAGTCGCCGTAGACTCTGTCGGTTTTCTGTAATGTGTACATTTTACTGTAAAGCTTTTTCAGGACCGAGCTGTCCGTTGACTTTATTACGACAGGTGCTGTCATGCTGAACTGACTGAGTGTATGTGCGCAGGCGTATCCGTCGAATGTCATCCAGCGCACATCCCAGTTGTCATTTTCTGTGTAGTATTCGTGTGGGTATCCTGCGGGCAGAAAGAACACATCTCCCTCATCTATCGTGACGGTGGAATTGTCGAATTTCAGAACTCCGCTCCCCGCCGAGCTCAATAATATCTGATGCCAGTGATATCCCTCGTTTCTGATAACATGATACTGATATTCACTGCCGCCTATTCCCGTAAGATGTACAGGAAGCTTTCTGGCTTCGTTGTTATATGGATATAAGTTGTCGTTTATCTTCATCGGATACCTCCCATCCTGTATCCTTCAGTATAGTTGCAGAATGGGTTCTTGTCAACACTTTTGTATTTTTAATTTCGTCTGAATTTGCAAAATCAATGATACAGACAAATTTGTGCTTTGAATTTCAGTAAAATTAACATCAAAAATATTCAAAAATTAAAAGTGTGTTCATAATTTTCTGTTGAAATAATCTGTGAAAAATGTTATCCTTATTTCAGGGGGGTACCTATGAAGAAAGATCTATCCACTGCAATTTTATGCTTTATAACAGCAGTGACTTTAACGGGATGTTCCGCAGACACTTCAACGGAAACGTCATCTGCGGCGACATCTTCAGTGACAACGGAGCACACAGCTTCAACGGAAGATTCAACAGAAAATTCTGCGGAAACTTCAACTGATACGGTGGAATCAGAGAACGGTAATGATGTTATTGAGGAGATATCATATATGGAAAAGTATAAGAATATAATGGTCGAATTACCGCCTGACGGGGCATTTGATACACAGGAGGGACAGGAAAAAGTATCGTTCAGGAAATATACCTACTACTCAAGTACTGCGAAGAGGGACTCAAGGGTGAATGTGCTTCTGCCTGAGAATTACTCCGAGGATAAGGAGTATCCTGTCCTGTACGTGTTGCATGGCTATTACGATAACGAGGACTGGATGACAAGAGATATAGTTGACATGAGCGATATGCTGTCGAATCTGTATCGGAACGGCGAGGCAGAGGAGATGATAATAGTATGTCCCTATATCTTCGTCAGTGAAGAGCTCGAGTGGTGCACAGGTATGAATCTTAAAAACTCGCTGTGCTATGACAATTTCATCAACGATCTCACCACAGATCTGATGCCCTTTATCGAAAGCACATTTTCAGTAGCAAAGGGCAGGGAAAACACTGCTATAACAGGATTTTCTATGGGTGGAAGAGAATCACTTTTTATCGGCTTTCAGCGTCCTGACCTGTTTGGCTATATAGGGGCGGTGGCTCCTGCTCCGGGACTTGTTCCCGTGCCTGGCTCGGCAGATCACCCCGGACAGATGCAGACTGATGAGATGAAATTTGAGGAAAATGCTCCTTATCTGTTGTTGGTAAGCTCCTCTGACTGTGACGGAGTAGTTGGTACATATCCTAAGTCATATCACAAAATACTTACAACAAACCAGACAGAGCATATCTGGCATGAGATCTCAGGTACAGGTCACGACCACACCAGTGTCAAGCCGCATTTGTATAATCTGTGCCGTATGATATTTAAGGAAAGATGAGGATATCTTTATGAGGATAGGTGTTGATTATTATCCCGAAGCGTGGGACCGTTCCCTCTGGGAAGCCGATGCAGACCTTATGCAGCGGACAGGAGTTGAGGTAGTTCGTCTTGCAGAGTTTGCATGGTGCAGGCTGGAACCTGAAGAGGGTGTGTTTGATTTCGGCTGGCTTGACGAGGTCATCGGAATGCTTGCGGAGCGTGGTATCAGGATAGTGCTGTGCACTCCCACGAATTGTCCGCCGATGTGGTTTTATGAGAAATATCCCGATTCTGTGCAGACAGAAAAGGACGGACACAAGACCCGCAAGGGAATACGCGGACACAGGTGTATCAATAATGCTGATTTTCTGCGTCATGCAGAGCGCATCATAGAAACCATGACTAAGCGTTATGCCGATAACAAGGCAGTGATTGCCTGGCAGATAGATAACGAGCTTGAAGCCAATTTCTGCTTCTGCGATACCTGCATAGATAAATACCGTAACTGGCTGAAAAACAAATATTCCACCGTTGAAGCTGTAAACAAGGCTTACGGTAATGTTATGTGGAGCGGTGAATACTCCTCCTGGGAACAGATAGATCCGCCTTTCGGCAGCTATCCCGAGCCATGGCTCAATCCCTCGTATATGCTGGATTTCAACCGTTATGCCTCCGACAGCGTTGTGCAGCACATCAACTGGCAGGCAGAGCTTATCAGAAAAAACTGCCCCGACACCGAGATCACCACAAACGTATGGTTTTGCCGCAATATGCCGAATTTCTACGATGAGTTCAGGGGGCTTGATTTTATCTCCTACGACAATTACCCCACTACAAGGCTTCCGGACAATCCCGCAGAGTGCTATTCTCATGCATTCCACCTTGACCTTATGCGCGGTGTAAAGCGCAGCAGGTTCTGGATAATGGAGCAGCTAAGCGGCGGCCTCGGCTGCTGGGCACCTATGGGAAGAACACCCTCTCCGGGGATGATAAAGGGTTACTCGCTGCAGGCCTTTGCTCATGGTGCTGATACTGTGGTACATTTCAGATGGAGAACAGCAGCAGGCGGAGCCGAGATGCACTGGCACGGTCTTATCGACCACTCAAACGTTCCCGGCAGACGCTTTGAGGAGTTCGCTGAGCTTTGCGAAGAGGCAAAGACACTGAAAGCGGTATGCAATACTGAGATAAGATCCGATGTAGCCATACTCTACTCGCCCGAGGATGAGTATGCCTTCAAGATCCAGCCTCAGACCAACGGAATGTACTACATGGAGCAGCCTATGCTGCTGCATTCCGCTTTTATGAAATATGGTCTTAATGTGGATATCATAAGCCAGAAAGAGGATATTTCGTGCTACAAGGTAGTGGTTGCCCCCGAAATGTATATCACATACGATGCAGTTGCAAAAAAGCTTGAAATGTTCGCTGAAAACGGAGGTACAGTCATCCTCACTAATCGCAGCGGTGTAAAGGATGAGTACAACAAGTGCATCATGCAGCAGCTTCCTGCTGTATATCGCAGCCTTGTCGGCGCGTATGTGGAGGAATACGATCCCATCGGTTATGACAATGCTTCTGTCAGAATGACGGATGGCAGCGTGTATAAATGTCGCCAGTGGTGCGATGTCATTCATCCCGAAACAGCAGAGGTCATGGCTGTGTATGACAGTGAGTTCTACAAAGGCAAGGCGGCGATCACCAGAAACCGCTATGGCAGCGGAACAGCATACTATATCGGTACTGTCTGTGAAAAGAGTCTTTACGACCGACTTGCAAAGGAGGTCCTGATTGAATCTGGTCTGACTTATGCCGATGGACTTCCCGATAACGTTGAGATCACAACCCGTACAGGCGATGATATTACAGCACGCTTTATATTCAACAACACCGCAAAGGTGCAGCATTTTGTACTTGACGGCGAGGAGATAGACCTTGCTCCCTTTGAGATGAAGACAGATATAGTGAGGTAAAATATGAGCGCATTATATAAGATCATATCATTTATAGCAGCGACGGTTTTGCTGCTGACGGCCTGTGGCACGGATGAAACACCCGGCACAGGAAATGATCAGACAACAGGAAGCGGAGAAAGTATGGGTGAAGTAATTGCGGGCAGAACAAAGGTGGATCCGTCTGCCATCACTTATGCAAGCAGCTACAGCTTTGACAAGCTGAGCCACGGCGGCGTAGAGAAAGCAGAGTATAGCTGCCTGATAGAAGCGGAGACCGCTGATGTGTCAGCAGGATTGACTTTAAAAACCGATAAGTCGGGATATTCGGGTGAGGGCTACATAGATATTTCGGATAACAGGGCGTTCAGTCTCAGTGTTGAAATCCCCGCTAGCCAGTATTACAGGATAACGGTCCGTCACTGTGCGGGAAGCCACAAGGAGAATCCGTTGTTGTTCAACGGACTTAAAGCTCTTGATATAATCTCGGAAGACGGAGACTGGGCAGAAACCACCGTGGATGGAATATTCCTTGAAAAGGGCGAGAACAGGATAACACTGGGAGAAGGCTGGAGCTGGTTCTCTCTGGATTCTGTTCTTATAGAGAACGGCGAGTCTATCAGCGATTCCATTTATGACGGTATCGATGATACACTGTGCAATCCATACGCAAACCTAAAGACCCAGAACATATACCAGTATCTGAAAGCTGTCTATGGCAAGAGGACCCTTGCGGGACAGTGCACGGACTACGGTAACAATACCGAAACAGATGCGCTTTATCTCGGCATAGGCAAATATCCCGCCCTTAGAACGTTCGATTTCATTTTTGACTCCATGAGCTTCTGCCATGGCACGCCCCAGGCAAAGGATGTTGATCTCGCCATTGAGTGGAGCAACGACGGAGGTCTGGTGGTATATGACTGGCACTGGTATGCTCCGTATAAGGAGTGTTCGTTCTACTCGGAGGACACGTCTTTCTGCCTTGCAGATGCGGTGACAGATGTGCAGCTTGCAGAGCTTGATCTGACTGAGATACAGAAGCTGTACGATGAAGGTAAGATAAGCATCGAGGCGTTGAAGATAATCGAGGATATCGATAATATCTCGTCACTGATGCAGCGCATGGAGGATGCAGGCGTTACGGTAATGTGGCGTCCCATGCACGAGGCAAGCGGCGGATGGTTCTGGTGGGGCGCATCGGGCGCAGATGCGTACAAGTGGCTGTGGAAGCTTATGTATCACCGCATGACAGACTATCACGAGCTTGACAACCTTATATGGGTATGGAATGCTCAGGGCGCAGACTGGTATCCCGGCGATGAGTATTGCGATATCTCCTCTACCGATATCTATAATTCGGCATACGATTATGGTACAAGTCCCAATCTGCTTAAGGATATGTCAGAGTGGTCAGATACAGGAAAGCTTGTAGCGATGAGCGAATGTGCAACAATGCCTGATCCTGATCTGATCGTCAGGGATAACGCATATTGGTTGTGGTTCGCGGTATGGAACTGGGATTTCATCGTAGTCAATGGCACTACGGAGCTTTCAGACGCGTATACCTCCCTTGATATGATGAAAAAGGTCTACAACAGTGATGTTATCATCACGCGTGATGAACTGCCTGATTTCGGATGATACTGAAAAAAGCTCTCTGTCTGTGTAAAACACTGACAGAGAGCTTTGGCTTTGTACGGTGAGTCCGTCACCCTGATCGTTTGACCTATATTCTCTTTACGGGTCTTATATATTTCCAGAATCTTGTGCAGTCGTGATAGAAATAGAACACTCTGCCCTGAGCGGTATCAAGCTCATACCCTGTTGAGGAGTAGTCAAACTCCCGCATCGCCTTTTCGATCTTTTCTTCTACCACAGCGTTTTCGGTCTCGAAATCAAACTGGCCATGCTCAAATACTATGTACTCTCCCTCGGGCACTTCCATAAGCTGCATCTGAGGGGGGATAACACCGTCATAGTCAACAGGCAGCCTTACGCCGTAGCACTCTGCAAGAGGGATGCCCCAGCTACATATCCGTCCTGTAGGCTCGTTGACGAATGCCATTATCTGACCGCTGCCGCTGTCGGCCTCGTTTCCGCCGTTGTCATCAAGCTTTCCCTTTATGCTGTCCAGAAGTCCGCAGATGGTATCGCAGTCCTGGTCGGGGATAAGGCTCTGCTTCTGCCAGAAATCCCAGTAGCCGATGCTCTCGTAATTCCTGATGTGCAGAAATCTGTGTGCAGGGATAGTCACGAAATAGGTTTTTACATCTCCGGATGAATTCAACATTCCTGTACCTCCTATGCCTAAAAGATAACAGTCAAAGGGCTTGATCGTGGTGCGTATGACAACGGGGACAGGCTTCTTGCGGTATTCGCTGGGAGTTATTCCATACGCTTCCCTGAATGCACGGGTAAACGCCTCGTGGGATGAGAAGCCGTACCTCACAGCGATATCAAGTATCCCTGCATCGGTGTCGCGGATATCTTTCAATGCAAACGCAAGCCTCCTGTAACGCAGATAGTCCCTGAACTGCATACCTGATATCTCTCTGAATTTACGGGATGTGTAAAATTCGGAATAACCTGTTTTCTGTGCCAGTTGCTTCAAGGTCAGTCCTTCATCGCTCTGCGATCTTATGCAGGAGTCTATTTCTTCGATCATAGCCTGGATGTTCCTGTGCCATTCGTACATCGTTTCACGTCCTTTGTCTGCTTTGTGACTATTTTACCATTGTTGAGCGGGCTTTGCTTGATCTCAGTTGCTGAGTTGCGTTTTAATTGTATCACATTTTAAAAAACAAATCAACTTTGCTGTCAGTGAAACTTAAGTATCACGAGAAAATACATAGCTTATGTCATTGTGCTTGTAAAATCTGCGGTTTTGTGATAAAATGAATAAAAAGGCGGTGAACAGTGTGAGCGGAAAGATACTCATAGTTGAGGATAATAAGGAGATCTCATCTCTGCTTGCGGATTTTCTTACACGGAACGGTTATGAAACGATAACTGCATTTGACGGAAGCACTGCGTCGGTGCTTCTGAAAAAGCAGGAATTTGATATAGTACTTATGGATCTGATGCTCCCCTGCGTAAGCGGAGAGCAGCTCGTCAGGGAATTCAGGACATACTCGGAAAAGCCGGTGATCGTCCTTTCTGCAAAATCAATGATGGAAACGCGTCTGGAAATGCTCCGCACGGGGGCGGATGATTATATCCTCAAGCCCTTTGATCTTAATGAGGTGCTTGTGCGTGTGCAGGTGGTCATGAGGCGTAGCGGTATCGTTTCAAAGGAGGATAGTGTACTGTCCTGCGGCAGCCTTGAATTCAATGTGACGGAGAACACCGTAAGCTGCGGCGGAAAGCCTGTTTCGCTCACCTCAAAGGAGATGCAGCTCTTAAAGCTGTTTTTAAGTCACCCCAAAAAGGTGTTTACAAAGGCAAACCTCTATGAAACAGTATGGAATGATACCTATTACTACGAGGACAACACTATAAATGTTCATGTGAGCAATCTCCGGAGCAAGCTTAAAAAAGCATCCGGCGAGGAGTATATAGAAACTGTATGGGGCGTAGGCTACCGGCTTAAGGAGGAGTAAGGTGCAGATACTTGTCATAGTCTGTATAGTGCTGGTGCTGCTGTGCGTATGGCTCATCACATATATAGTACGCCTCAGACGCAGCATGAATGACATAAAGAACGAGCTTGTGCTCACCCGCGATGCCGATTATAACCGTCAGCTCACAGTTGACCTGCTGGATAACAGCCTTTCGGAGATGACAGCAGAGTTCAACCGTAATCTGGATTATCAGAAGAAGCTGAAGGAAAAGAGCGAAGCGGCGGAGCTCAGCCTTAAGCAGTCGGTCTCGGATATTGCACATGATCTGCGCACTCCGCTTACAGTGATAAGCGGAAATCTTCAGATGCTTTGTAATGAAGCCGATTTTTCGCCTGCAGCTATGGAATACATAAGGGTAAGTCAGGAAAAGTGTGCCGCCATGAAAGTGATGGCGGACGATTTCTTTGAGCTTTCTGTACTGGAGAGTGATTCCTCAATGGTACAGACAGAAAAGGTCAATATGACAAACGAGCTCATGCAGTTCGTTGCTGATAATGAATCTGTGATAAGAAGCAAAGGACTTGTACCCGATATCGTTTTTCCCGATAAAAGTGTATTTGCCATGGCAGACAGGGCTCTTGTTTCAAGGATGCTCGGCAATCTTCTTAATAATGTCGTAAAATATGCAGACGGGTGCTTTGGTATACAGCTTACCGATGAAAGTGACGGAGTGTCTGTCATCTTTTCCAACACTGTGTCTGATGACAGGCAGATAGCGCCGGAACATCTGTTCGACCGCACCTACAGGGCAGACAAAGCGAGAAGCAGCAGTGGAGCGGGGCTGGGACTTTATATAGTAAAGCTTCTTGCTGAGAAGCAGGAGGCTCAGGTCTTTGCATATAAGAAAGAGCACGAGCTTTATATAGGCGTGCGCTTCAGACGGGCTGAATAATAGCGATAGCGGGACGGATAACATCCGTCCCTGTGTTTTTCGGAAGTTTTTGAAAATTTAAAAATATTTAAGAAATTCTTTATAATTTCATTTTATACTTATATCATAAACTGATAAAAGCGTGAAAGGATGGCTTGACTATGTCAGAAATACTTGTTGATGTAAATTCTCTTGAAAAGCAGTACATGAAGCAGATGGCGGTAAAGAATGTATCTTTTCAGATAAAGAAAGGTATGATCTGCGGACTGATCGGTCCCAACGGTGCAGGAAAGACCACCATAATGAAGATGCTGGGAGGCCTTGCGCTCCCTACGGGTGGCAGTATCAGCATATTCGGCGATACTACCGAAAAGGGGCTTGCCAAGGCAAGAACACGCATGAGCTTCATGATAGAAACACCTTATGCCAAGGAGAAGATGACAGCCAGAGAGAACCTTGAGATACAGC
This sequence comes from Oscillospiraceae bacterium, assembly GCA_045540255.1. Taxonomy (GTDB): domain Bacteria; phylum Bacillota; class Clostridia; order Oscillospirales; family Ruminococcaceae; genus CAG-115. The sequence continues at coordinate 85,226 of JAZQGZ010000085.1, forward strand.
GTATACAAAAGGGAGTACCCGATAAGAAGCGCGTTGAAGAGGTGCTTGAGATAGTAAACCTGACGGACACGGGCAAAAAACCTGTAAAGAATTTCTCTCTCGGTATGCGTCAGAGATTGGGTATCGCAAATGCACTTCTCACAAAGCCTGAGATAATGGTTCTTGACGAGCCTATAAACGGCCTTGACCCCGAGGGTATCGTTGAGATACGCGAGCTTCTTTTACGGCTCAATCGTGATGAGCATATCACGATAATCATATCCTCGCATATTCTGAGCGAGCTTTCGCTTTTGTGTACTGATTACATATTCATAAACCGCGGCGAGATCCTTCAGGCAGTATCCGCTCCGGATCTTAAAAAGATCTGTAAGGAGTATTATCGCATCGATACCGACAACAACTCCCTTGCTGCGGCAGTACTGGAGAACAAACTGGGCTTCACGCAGTTCGATGTTGACAGGGACGGCACTATAAAGCTGTATGAGGGTCTTGAGGATATACGTAATATTTCAAAGACATTTTTTGAAAACGGCATAATTCCGACAACACTCTCAATGAACGAAGCAAACCTTGAACAGTATTATATGAATATGGTAGGTGAAGAAGATGCAGAACATAATAAAGTCGCTACATTATCAGACAAAAAGAGATAACGTTACATACTACGCTTTTATTGCGCTTGTTCTGTGCTATGTTATGGTCTTTTCTGACCTTAATGATCCGATGTCGCTTACAGGCTCAGAATATTTCGCCTATTCGCAGGCACTGTTCTGTCTTCCTGTAGGTGTATTCCTTGTTATCCTTGCTACCCGTATCTGCGGCTGGGACTATGTTGACAAGACCATTAACTATGAGATACTCATAGGTCATGACCGCAAGGATGTTTTTTTCAGCAGGATCTGGGTAAGCTTCCTGTGGTGTATGCCGGTCGCAGTGCTTGCGTTTGTGCTTCCGCCGCTTGTGCTGAGCCTTATAAACGGATGGGGCATCTACATCGATATGGGAGAGATGATCTTCCGCTGTGTTCTTGCGGTATTCACGATATTCAGAGTATACTGTGAATGTGTGCTGATCACGTCCCTTACCAAAAGCTGTTACATCGGTCTTATAGTAAGTTTTCTGTTTATTGAGTCCGGCTCAACGCTCCCTGAGTGGTTCGAGGTGCTGGGCGGTATAAAACTCGGCAATTTCGTGACAGCTTTCTCTATGGCGAACTTCGCAGAGCTTGTGACTCCCGAAAAGTACAGCTATCAGTATATAAACGGCAAGGATGAGATACTGTTTGACATGAGTGTTGATCCATCCTTTGCAGCGGCAACGATCATAGTATCCCTTGTGGCAGGAATAGGATGTATCCTGTTAAGCTATCTGTATTTCCGCAAGACAGATATGAAGTGAGGAGGGCACGCAGGTGAAAAACATAATCAAGGCTCAGCTTATACAGCTGAGAAAAGATAAGATCTGTCGCTTTATCTTTATTGGTATTCTGGCAGTAATGATTGTAATAGTGATCATGATGTCGGATATGGCATCGGGAAAAATCAGGTTCACGGGTGGCGAGCAGGCGTTGATACTGATGACGATGACACAGCTATTGGCTCAGTTCTTTTTGTATCTGTTCACGGCACAGGCGTGTGGTGCGGATTTCGTGGATAAGACGATGAACTATGAAATAATGTCAGGGCATACAAGACGTGAGGTGTACTTCGGACGTGTTGTTCCTGCGCTTGTTATAGGTACACTTGGCACAATGTTGCTTATGGCACTTCCTATTGTTGTGGAGGTCATAATACTGGGCGGCTGGGGCGACAAGGTAAGCTTTACGGATATGCTTTTAAGATTTCTGCTTATGGCTTTTCCTATCGCAAGAATGATCTGCGAGTATATTTTCCTGACATTTGTCATAAAGAACCCTTATATCGTAATGGGCATAAGCTATGTGTTGTGTATAGTCCTCGGTATCAATATTCCGATGACAAGGGATCACTGCTTTGTGCTTGGCATGAGCAATCTGAACGCGATCACGATCATTGACGACTGGGAGAGCTTCGGACTCGGTGGCGATATGCACTATATCTACGAAACTGCACTTTCCGCAGATTTTGTACTGCCGACTATCATCGTTTCCGTAGTTGTCGGTGCAGTGGCACTGCTTCTCGGTTATACGTTCTTCAGGAACGACGATATGCATTAAGGAGGAACTGAAATGGAATATCTTGATCTGATCCTGGTGATCCTCCTGGTCGTATTCTCTGTGGGATTGTATATTGTTTCACTCGCTGCAGAAAAGAGAAAGACCCAGAAATGGCGTATCTGTTATGCGGCTCCTGTAATTACAGGGCTTATCATCGTGGGATTTGCAGGCTTTGATATCTATATGCTTGCAGCTTATGCGGCAGCGATCGTGCTGCTTGCAGGCTTCTTCAGGGACTGTGGAAAACTCCGCAGGATCGCATCTGTCATAGCAGCGGCACTTGCGATAGTGACTATACCTGTCTGCAATCTGTCTGTAGGCTACCGCTCTTATGATTACGTGCAGGATTTCAAGGATGGATTGAAATCAATGGAAAACCATTATGTTCTCGCTGAGCATAAAGGCATAGATTTTGATGCGCTCTATGATGAGTTCCTGCCACGTTTTAAGGCTGTAAACGGCTCTCAGGATAAGCTTGAAAACCTTATTGTGTGGACGGAATTATGCGCACGCTTCAATGACGGTCATGTAGGATATGCAACCGCGGTCAACCACGAGGAGACCATGACCGGGATGTATGATAAATTGCTTGGAAATGATTATGGCCTTGCCCCCATGATGCTTGCGGATGGCAGAACGGCAGCTGTGAATGTGGAGCCTGACAGCGAGGCTTACAAAGCGGGAATACGTAATGGTACGATAATCACATCCTGGGATGGGGCAGAGCCTGAAAATATCAGTGATGAAGCTATGAAATACTTTCCCTTTGCAGATAAGGACAACAGGGAGTTTTTACGTGTGCTGATCTGTGGAGGTACAGGCGGTGACAGTATAACGGTTGGCTTTGTCGATGAAAGCGGAAACGAGAAAACAGTGGATCTTCCGAAGCTTGGTGCATATTACAGCGGCAGGCTTAAGGATACTATTACAAGGATCGCAGGCGGGATCGAAACAGGGCATCTCATGTGGGAGGATATCGATGAGAATACCGCTGCGTTCCGTGTGAAGATGATGATGTCTGACAGTGATGCTATGGAAACAGGCGATTACAGCCGCCTTAAGGATAAGATCGCGCTGAAGCTTGAAGAATTAAAGGCACAGGGTAAGGATCATATAATTCTGGATATGAGAGATAACTCGGGCGGCGATGGCGGAATGGTCAAAGCGATAGCTTCCGTATTCGCACCGGTGGGAGAGCATTATTATTGCACCGATGCACTCTGGAGCGATGCCGCAGGCGGTTATGTGACAGATGAGAACGGCAGATTCATTCCCGATACAGCAAATTATGTTACAGGTGAAGACCTCTGGGACGGAAAGCTTACTATTATCGTAAACCATAACAGCGTAAGTGCAGCGGATCATCTTGTTGAGGTAATGCAGGGCATGCCCGATGTTACGGTCATAGGCTTTACCGAGCCCAACGGCTCTGCGCAGGGTGTCGGCGGCTTACAGTTCGCTAACGGCACTAAGCTCAGTTTCTCCGGCTCGTTGCTCCTGGATGAAAACGGCGATGTGAGCGTTGATTCAGGCTTCGACCACGAAAGCGGAAATGACATCGATGTAAGGATACCTTTTGATGAAGATGCGGTAAAGGCTATCTTCGATGAGGGCAGTGACTATCTTGTTATAAAGGCATTGGAACTCTGCTCGGACTAACAGGCTGAAATATAAAAAGGGCTGTCCCTCACGATGAGGCGTCAGCCCTTATACTTTGCTATTGACACCACGATTCAAATATGCTACACTTGAAATGACCGGAATATCCTGGCAGGAGGTTCCCGATGTGCAGTGTTTCAGCCGTGCTTCGGAGATATACAAAGCGGAGTCATAATGATGAACATTCTTGAACTGAAATACAGCAGCGAACAGAAACAATGGACAGACAGGATCCGTGAATGTGACTGGGGTGCTGCGAAGTATCTTGCCGACCTGCTGGAGCAGGACAGGTTTTACGAAATGGTGGGCGAGGGAAGTCTTATCATAATGACGGATGAAGAAAAGATAGTATCCTTCTGCACGCTGACACGCAAGGATTGTGTTGACGACGATACACTTTTCCCCTGGATTGGCTTCGTGTTTACCGCACCTGAATACCGTGGTAACAGATACAGCGGAAAACTCGTGGAATACGCCTGCAATAAGGTAAAGGAACTGGGCTTTGAAAATGTTTATGTTGCTACCGATCACATCGGACTTTATGAAAAATACGGCTTCATATATATTGAAAGCCGTATTGATATGTTCAATGAAATAAGCAGGATCTATCGCAGGAAGCTGGGGGAGTAAGCTATGTCGATGTGGAATCCGTGGCGGGGCTGTAAAAAATGCAGTGAGGGATGTCTGCACTGCTATATTCACAAGGGCGACGCAAGACGTAACGTAAATACGAATGATATTGTAAAGACAAAGGACTTCAATAAACCCGTTGATAAACTGAAAAACGGAAATTATAAGATGAGATCGGGTATTGTCTACACCTGCTTCTCAACTGATTTTCTTATAGAAGAGGCAGATGCGTGGCGTGATGAGTGCTGGTCGATGATAAAAGAACGGCAGGACTGCACATTTCTTTTTCTGACAAAGCGCATTGAAAGGTTTATTCAATGTGTTCCGGAGGACTGGTGCGACGGCTATGAGAATGTAGTGGTGTGCTGTACGGTAGAGGATCAGAAAAATGCGGATAAAAAGCTGTCTGTATTCAATTCGTTGCCGATCAGGCATAAATGTATCACTGCACAGCCTCTGCTTGAAAAAATAGACATTGAAAAGTACCTTGATGATATCGAGCTTGTTGTTGTAGGCGGAGAATCAGACTATAACGCAAGACCGCTTGATTATTCGTGGGTACTTGATATAAGAGAGCAGTGTATCCGCAAAAATGTTTCATTTGAATTCAGACAATGCGGAACTCATTTTATAAAGGACGGCAGGCGGTACAAGATACAGACTAAGGATCTGTGCAAACAGGCAAGGCTTGCTGATATCGATTATAAAAAGAGATGATCTTTTCTGTGCAGAAGCATAAGAAATACTTTCGGCGGAGTGAACCTCCGCCGATCCTTGTATAAAAGTAAAGCGGTCAGCATGGCTGGCCGCTTTATCCGTTGTGGTTATACTGTTTTATAACAGAGGTGGGTGTTTCGCTTCGCTGTTAAGATACGGGATAGCTATTTATTGATTTTTCCCGCGTCGGGCATAGCTTTCAAGAAACTCTTGAAGCTCCTTGTTCTTCATTATCTGCTCAAAATATGCCTCAGGCATCATATCTGCAAATTCTTCTAAAGTGCAGCCTTTGTGAAATTCCTCAGGCATATCTCTTGTAAACTCACCGCCCATGGTATTTCCTGCCGAGATACCCTGACAGAAATCCTCGTACAGCAGCGACATCTGACCGCTCTCGTCAAAATGCAGCGTTATCGTCCTGGATTCACAACGCTCCTCATTGCGCCGTATTCCGAGGTAGATATCCTTGTGGATGAACAGCAGGCCGTTTTTCTCGGCAAACCATTCTGCATAAGTATCGTAACCGCCACGGATGATGACCTTGTTGTTCTTCAGCAGTTCTATAAGCTCATTTGTCATTTCAATGTTCTCTACGGTACTGTCGATGATAAGCTCTTTCAGACCGATGAACGATTCAAGAAAGCCTTTTTTTACCTCTGTAATACCATCTTTGAAATAAAGGCGGGTGTATTCCTGTGTCCAGTTTTCCTTGCCGATATCGGTGTCCTCTTTGCATAGTGCACCTTTACCCTCAACAAGCACAGGCTTTCCCCAAGTAAAAAAATATGTGATATTGTTGTTGTGTCTGGAATAATACATCATTGTGCTCCTTTATCCCTGTGCTGGCATACCGTCAGCACCTACCGCAAAGATATCATTGCCCTCGGATACTCCTCCGCCTGCTTCATCGGTGAAAATATCAAAGTGCATACGATCAGGATCTGTCAGCACCGCTGATATGCCGTCGTTATAAAACGGTGAAACACTCGCCTCGCCGACCTTGATGACAGTCCCGCCTGTGATATCATAGACATAGAGATACATCTGCGTTTCAAGCTCAGTGAAAAGATACAGATAGTGCTTGCTGTCAGCGGTCTTTATATAGTACGGCTCGCATGAGTATGCCATAAAGCTTTCGGAATAGCTGTTATCTGCCGTACAGATATCCACGGACGCATTGTTATCCTCGTCGTAGCGGTCGTAAATGATAAGCTCCTCACAGCTTCCGTCGCCGTCAAGATCTGTATAGAATACCGATTTCATCGGCAGGGAAACGATGTAAGCATCGGGAACTGTTGAGTATTTCTCGTTGAAAAGCTCAGGGTGCTCCGCAAATGTAACTGTAACATCCATACCGCCAATGCCGATGTCAGCGATCTCACCCTCGTCGAAATACATGGTAACTCCATTATAATCTATCGTCCAGTGTGTGCCGTCTGCACCGTACATCTCGAAATATTCCTTGATGATACCGTCATTGTAGAAAACATCCTTTCCCATCATACCGAAAAGCTGATCTTCAACGACCTGTGCAAATTCGTCGATATCCGTTACGATATCGGGGAGATGAAGCGTTTTGCCCGTCTTGGTATCATAATTGCTGCCCCAGAAGCTTCTGTGACCACCGTTCATCCCGTTGTCGTAACGGCAATCAGTAAGCACGCTCAGTACAACGTCGTCCGCACGTCGTACCTGTGCGTCAGATTTTGAAACAAGCGGTTCCTGAAGCTCCATACCCATATCGAGCATTTCACCAACAGCCTCAGAGAACATTTCATATTCGTCTTTCAGGCTGCTTTCGCCGGCAGCAGCTTCATCTGCCAGTACAGCGGCAAGGGCAGGGAAGCGTTCAGCATCGTCGCTGCCGAGAAGTATCGCATCATACTCGCATTCAACCAGCAGTTTTTCCGATCCGTCAAGCCATTCGTGTTCAAACACAAATTTTCTGTTGATATCAAGGATCTGCGGCTTTTCTTCCGGCGGCACTGCTTCAGGCACGCTTTCCACTGCCTGTTCAGTCTGCACTGTTGTTTCAGCTTTGGAAGTATTGGAAGTGTTATCCGTCTGTGATGCCGAAGTCGTCTGCGTGTCCGAGGATGCCGATGCTACGCTCTCGGTTGTATTGATGCTGCAGGCAGTGGCACTCAGCAGTGCACACAGTATCAGGATAACGCCTGTCATCTTTTTCATGTTTTATTCCTTTCTGCAAATAAGGGCGAAGGGGTCACAGACCCGCTCGCCCTTTTGAAGTTTAAAATCAAGCCCAGGGATCCTCTGCTACGGGAATGCGGATATCAGCAAGGCACTGAATGTCATTCAGGAACCACTGACCTGTGGAGGGCTTCTTTCTCAGCTTTATGGGACGGGGATTATCCGCGCCGCCGCTTGTGACATAAAGGGTAGCCCAGTTCTCTTCGTCAAAGGAGTAGGGATTCTCGCTTACCTTGATAACATAAGGTGTGTCAGGCTTGTAGCTGTTTTCGGGAGTTGCACCCTCGAAGAAAGAGAATGTCTTGTAGAACTTGCCGTTAAGACGCTCCTTGATGAAGCCCTTTTCGTATGTACTTACTTCAGCGGGACCCTTGAGGAAGTTAAGCATCTCTATGCAGGCGTCGGGATTCTTTTCATAAGCACAAAGAGCAGCGATGGTAAGTGCGGTTGTCTTGAATGCGGAGTCAAGAGAAGCCTCGGGAAGTGCCTGAAGCTCTGCCACGTTGTTGGGAAGTGCGGAAAAAGTAAATGTCTCCGAGCGGTTTGTGCCCTTTCCTACCGAAGAAGCCGCATTGTTTACTGCTTTTGCGGTTTCAGTCTTGATGGCGTTACCTGCCGATTTCATAAGCGAATCAAATAATCCCATTTTTTAGTCCTCCTTGATAAATCTGAAATTCATAAAGTTAAAAAAGCCGTTTTCATCAATGGGGTTTACCCAGCTGCTGACCTCTTCGCCATAGACCTCGCCCTCGATGCCTGTATCGAACCAGAACTCACCGTCACGAAGCTCCCAGGCTTTAGGCTCGTCAGCCATTGCGCCATCCACAAGCTTTATAACACCTGCCTTGACCGCCTCGTCGACTTCCTCCTGCGAAACGCCCTCGGGCAGCGGTGAAAGCATATAAAGCTTGCCGTCATCGCAGATCTTGATAAACATATCGATCATTTTTCTACGTTCTTTCAGCTCGTCTGCCACGGCTTCCTCATCACTTTCGTCAACGTAGGGCATCGGTGAGTTGAGATACTCCTCGGGAGTGAGATAAAGGGGCATGTTGTCGTCGTCAAAGGTCATTACAGAATGAAGCTTCCATTTTCCCGTATAGGTCATGATCTACTCTCCTTTGTTGATTTTTTAGCAATCTTGACTTAATCAGTTCATTGTGCTAAAATTAAAAAACGGGTGGTTCCTGTGACTGTTGGCGCATCCACAGGAACTTCGAGTACCCTTAACGAGGCAGGATATATACTCTCTTTTACCCTTGCAGATAATATAATATCAAAAATTATGCTTCTGTGCACTACCCTGATAACATGAAAAGGGTGGGAAAGCTGAAAAAATCGTATAAAATGGGGAGAAAAACGGGTAGTACACCCGTATAGGAAGGGAATATATGATGAAAAGAATAGCTTCTTTAATATTAGCATTTGCAATAACAGCAGTCTGCCTGTCAGGCTGTTCTGATAGAACTAAGCCTGATGCAGATGATCCAGTGACACTTACGATGTGGCACGTTTACGGCAGTCAGACCAGATCCCCCCTCAATGATGCCATCGACGAGTTCAATGATACTGTCGGCAGGGAAAACGGCGTCACTGTGAATGTTGTATCGGTGACAAGCTCCTCGGCTATCGACAAGGCGCTTTCTGCTTCGGCAAACGGTGAGCCGGGCGCAGAGGACCTGCCCGACCTGTTTACCGCTTATCCGAGAGTGGCTGAGATAGTAGGCGAGGACAAACTTATTGGCTGGAACGATTATTTTTCATCTGAGGAGCTTTCAGGGTTCAGGGACGAATTTATGGCAGAGGGCTATTTCGGTGACAGGCTTCTCATGCTTCCGATAGCAAAATCCTCCGAGGCTTTGTTTCTTAATAAGACCCTGTTTGACAGATTCAGTGCCGAAACAGGGGTTTCGGCCGATAAGCTGAGGACCTTTGACGGACTTTTTGAAACAGCCAATGTTTATTACGACTGGTCAGGCGGACAGAATTTCACGCAGATAAACGATTTTTATAACTATGCTTATATCGGAATGAAAGCCAGCGGCGTAGATTTTATCAGGAACGGCAAGCCTGATCTTGATGACGAAGCCTTTGAAAGGGTATGGATGCCTTTAAGCAAGTCTGCGATATACGGCGGAATATGCCTTGATGACGGCTATGCAGCTTCACGCTGGAAGACCGTGGAGATAATCTCAAACATAGGTTCTACTGCTGATATCCTTTATCAGCCGGAGATGGTATTCTATCCTGACAATACGACCGAGGATATAACCTCGGTATCTTTGCCGTATCCTGTATTTACTGCGGATTCGCCTGTGGCTGTGCACAGAGGCGGAGGGCTTTTTGCTGTAAAAAGTGATGACGAGCGTAAGAATTATGGTGCATATATTTTCGCAAAGTGGCTCACTGAAAAGGAAAACAACCTGAGCTTCGTTACAAGGGCAGGCTATCTCCCTGTAACTGACGATGCCTTTGCAGCTTTATTCGCAGATACGGGAATTGCAGGAACAGAAAGCTACCGGGAGCTTTATGATATGATGGACGTTATGCTGGACAGTTACAAGCTTCATGCGCTGCCCCTTTACAGTAACGCATCGGATATGCAGAGCCGCTTTGAGCAGAATGTGAAGCTTGTGCTGAGATCTGCACATAACCAGTACATTGAGCGTACGGGCAACGGCGAGGACCGTGAAGCAGTGCTGAACGAGCTTGCTGTATCTTCTCTTGAAGAACTGAAAAAGCTTTGCGACAAGGCTATGTGAGGTTACAGCCATGAAAATAACTAAATACCTTGATATAAAGAGCCTTATCAAGCAGTTCGGCACCGAAGGAGTGTCAATGCGTAGGAGATTTGCGTTCTATGTTTTTTCGGTCATCTGTCTGTTTCTTGCGGTGATCGTGATCCTGTTAAATCTGTTCGGTATTCTTAATTCTACCGACAGGCAGATAATGAACGATCTCAACGCACGGCTGTCTGTATGCTCCGATCGCATAGAGCATGACTGTGACGAGCTTGCGGCCTGTGCGATATCATTTTCGGGACAGCTTGAAAAGGCTATTCAGGATTATCTTACCGAGAACAATATCGGTTTTTCGGAGCTTAAAAACGATTCCGTGGCGCTTGATGCCTTGCAGGACAGGCTTTATGACTCGGTCTATCTCAATATGCAGGTAGCTCCCGCAAGCGGTGCGTTTTATATACTTGACACCACTGCAAACAGTGATTCGCCGACCGAGCTTTACAGCGGCATTTATCTCAAGTATATCAATCTTTATTCCGAGAACACTGTTAATAATGATTTTTCTATCTACAGAGGATCGTTTTCAACGGGCAAAAGCAGGGGTATCAACTTCCACAGCGGCTGGAAGAATGAAAGCAGCACTACGTTTTTCGAGACCTGTGATGCGAGCTTTTCTGACGGAACTCATTTTGTGTTGAGTCCCGCTGTCACCATTCCCGATACATGGGAAAGGGCAAGATATATTTATGTACCCATACGTGATTACGAGGACTCTGTCATCGGCGTCTGCGGCTTTGAGATAACAGATCTGCTGTTTCAGCTTTCCCATAAGTCCACAGACGGACGCTGGGGCAGTGAGATATGCGGCCTGCTTGACGAACAGAACGGGATCTATTCGGGTCAGTTCAGCTTAGGACGGTACAACAGCACAGACAACGGTCTGAACATAATGGATGTAAACGGTTCGCAGGTCTTTGATTTCGGGAATGAAAAATGTGTAGGGCTTACAAAGGAGATCGTTCTCGGCAACAAGAACTTCAACGTTGCTGTGATGCTGCCCGAAACGCAGTATGAAAGCTTTCTGAATAAGGGGCAGATACATATCCTGCTGATCTTCCTTATCGTTGCTATTCTTGCTTTGGTGTGTTGTATTTTCATGAGTAAAAAGTATGTTTCGCCTATCCTTAAAAAAATAGAGCAGGTAAAGTCAAAGGAGGACTACGGCGAGCAGCTGCGCATACGGGAGATAGATGACCTTTTCGCGTTTCTTGAGGAAAAGGACGATTATTACGAGCAGCAGCTTGAAGATCTTGAAAATGCAAAACGTTTTGCAGAGGAGGAAGCCCGCAAAGCTAAGGAGGAATACGAAAAGGCCGCTAAAAAATACGAGCTTGCCAAAAGCGAGATCGATCGTCTTGCCGAAAAGCACAAGGAGGATATCGTTCCCGAGGAATATGATTTCTTTGTGGAAAACCTCGGTATGCTTACTCCTGCCGAGCACAGGATATATGAGCTGTATCTTTCGGGAAAGACTGCCAAGGAGATCGCTGAGATCCTACACATTACCGAAAACACGCTGAAATATCATAACAAAAACATTTACAGCAAGCTTGGCATCTCCTCGCGCAAGCAGCTTCTCCGTTTTGCCGCCCTGAAACAGCACAGGGACGGGAAAGAGGACTGGACGTAGCATTATTTATACCTGATGGCATTGTATCGACAATGGCCATCGTTGTATAAGAGTCTTATCGTATCTTTTTATCATAATATTATTAAAAAATGATCTCCCCGAACGGAAAAGTCGGGGAGATCGTTTGTTTAACTGCAATAATACTTTATAGCCTCATACATAAATGCTGCGGTGCCATTACCGTGACTGTCTATATTAGTTCTGAATTTCTCGTCTGATATGTACATCTCACCAAGCCCTGCAAGTATCTCATCCGTGCAGGTATAGTAGTTGGCGGTGATGAAATCCTGCCATTTCCGTACTAGTACCTGTGCCTCTTCGCTGTCAGGTGCAGTGCCGTTTTGGTTGCACAATGCAAATTCTGCCATTATATCTTCCATATCCGAGGTCAGCTCGCTCCACTTTTCCTTGGAGTAGCCCTTGGTCTTTTCGGCACTCTCCTTGTATGCAGCAGTGTCGCCCCATTTTTCCTTTGCTTCCTTTGCGTATTGCGAACGCTTTTCAAGGAATTCGCTGTTGTCAAATGCGGTCATGGTAATTGTTTCTCCTTTCATGGCGCTGTCAAGAGCCGAAATAAGCCTCTCGATCCGTTCCTTTCTCAGTGTCAGCAGATGCTTCTGTCCTGCCAGTGCAGCCATTTTATCATAGTCGGGCGATGACAGGATATCCACAATATCCTTCAGCGGAAAATCAAGCTCGCGGAAGAATAATATCTCCTGCATACGTGACAGCGAGTGTTCGTCGTAAAAGCGGTAGCTGTTGTGCTCTTCGATGAACGAAGGTTTGAGCAGACCGATCTCGTCGTAATAGTGAAGTGTTCGTACGCTAACTCCTGTAAGCTGTGCGAACTCCCTGATGCGCATTTTCACTCTATCACCCTCCTGCCTATCAGTATATACTATGACGTAACGTGATAGTCAATAGCTTTTTTATATTATATCATATTTTTGTGGATATTCCAACTGTCAGATGATATCAATGGATGGCTACAAGTATTTAAAAAATTTTTTAAATAACTATTGACAAGCCGATCATAATGCATTATAATCTATTTAAATGAATTTTTAAATAGATTGAAAGGGTGAGTAACACGAGCATATCCGATACATTTAAAATACTCTCCGACCCGCAGCGGCGCGAGATACTTGTTATGCTCCGAGTCGGGCGAATGAGTGCGGGCGATATTGCGGAAAAGCTTAATATAACTCCTGCGGCGCTTTCATATCATCTTAAGCTGCTGAAAAAAGCCGATATGCTGATGGAGTACAAGGAGAAAAATTTTGTTTATTACGAGCTTAACACCAGCATTTTTGACGAGATGCTGATGTGGTTCGGACAGTTTGGGGGCAGTAAGGATGAGAAATAAAATAATGCCGATAATTGCAGCAGTATCGCTTGTTGCGGCGGCTGCAGCGATGAACTTCCTGCCGGACGAGGTGCCGATAAATTATAACTTCGTTGGTGAAGTCGGCAACAGAGGAAGTAAATACTGGTTGTTTTTGTTTCCGCTGATTGCCGTTATCGCAACCATAGTCTGGAAGATATATACCATAGCAAGAGGGAAAAATCTCGGCACCGCCGATGATAAGACAGCAGCGCACATGAAAAATAACGGCAGAGTGCTGTTTGTGATATTGCTTGCTTATGAGGCGTTTGTGCTTCTGGGTCAGGCGGTCATGACGGTGCATCTGATCTCTATGGGGGAGGAAAACGGTGGAGCAATGCCGGCTGAGCTTTCTTCAGCGATTTGTGTTATGCTCGGTATATTGTATGCGGTGATAGGTAATATAATCCCAAAGGCACGGCTCGGTACGGTGCTTGGTGTAAGGACACGGTGGAGCATAAAGAATGAACAGGCGTGGCAGAACAGCAACCGTTTCGGCGGAGCAGTGCTGTTTGCGGCAGGAGTTATGATAATTGCAGAGGCGCTTATATTCCGAGGAATGACAGCACTGTACATAATGGTCGGAATACTGGCAGTTGCGGTTGCTGTGGCTGTGATATACTCATATTATGCATATAAAAAAAGCATCGCCTGAGGGCGGATATCATAAAAAGGAGAACTGAAATGCTTAAGATCAATAACCTCTGCAAAAAATACAAGGGCAGCGATAAGGGTGTACAGGATATCAATATCCATGTGGAAAAGGGCGATATCTACGCGTTTATCGGACATAATGGCGCAGGAAAGACCACTACACTGAAATGCGTTACGGGAATACACGGCTTCGACAGCGGAGAGATCCTTGTAGACGGCAAGGATCTAAGTAAGGAGCCTATCGCCTGCAAGAGAAACTTTGCCTATATCCCCGACAATCCCGACCTTTATGAGTATCTGACAGGTATACAGTACCTCAATTTTATTGCGGATGTCTTTGAGGTCCCCTCGGCAAAGCGCAGTGAGATAATTGCGAAATACGCCGGTGAATTCGAGATAACAGCATCGCTTGGCGATCTTATCTCAAGCTATTCCCACGGAATGAAGCAGAAGCTTGCGTTGATCTCTGCACTTGTGCACGAGCCAAAGCTGCTTATCCTTGACGAGCCTTTTGTGGGCCTTGACCCCAAGGCCGCAGTAGTGCTGAAAGGAGTTATGCATGATATCTGTGACAATGGCGGAGCGATATTCTTCTCTACTCATGTGCTTGATGTTGCAGAAAAACTGTGTAATAAGGTTACGATAATCAAAGACGGAAGGATAATTGCAGGCGGTAGTATGAGTGAGCTTACGAAAAACGGCGATTCACTGGAGGATATCTTTATGGAGGTGCTTGTAGGTGAAACAGATTAAGGCACTTGCAGTAGCAGAGCTGTGTGATCTTTATGGATTCAATGTCCTTCGGCACACCAAAGACCCTGTCGAGCGTAGAAAAAAGCTTGTGGTATATGGCATTGTTGTATTGCTTCTGTTGTTTGTAGTGTCTTATGCAGGAGCATTGAGCTTTGTGCTGATAGCTTATGGCGCAGGCAACGCTGTGCCCTCGTACCTGATCGCGATGTCAGGTGTCCTGTCGCTGATGCTGGCGGTCTTTAAAGCGAGTGGTGTGATATTCCGCAAAAACTGCTTTGATATCATTTCATCGCTGCCACTGTCCGAAGGCGCGGTGGTGTTCAGCAGGTTTTTAAGGCTGTATGTTGAAAGCCTTATCATATCTTCACTGATAATTCTTCCGGGGATAGTCGTATATGCGGTCATGTGCGCTACTGATGCCATGTTTTACATAAGCGTGCTGTTCGGAATGATCTCTGCGCCGCTTGTTCCCGTTGCAATAGCTACGGCGATAGGCGCTCTGATCACCGGAATAGCTTCACGCATGAAGCACAAGGCGATAACAGAAGCGGTACTTGCGGTGATTCTTGTCCTCGGAGTATTCGCGCTGTCCTCCTCGGTTTCGGAAACAGAGAGCGTGATGACCGAAGAAATGATGATGCAGCTTGTGGGAAGCATTTCCGACGTTCTTGGAAAGGTGTATCCGCCTGCTGTGATGTTCGGTAATGCTGCTGTAAACGGAGATGTCATAAGCCTTATGCTTTTTGTGGGGATCTCGGTTGCTGCCTTTGCGGCAGTGGCGCTGATAGTATCGGTAAATTTCCGTGGAATATGCCGAAGATTGCACGGTACTACGGCTAAACACAGCTACAGGATGCAGGCACAGCAGCAGACTTCACTGACTAAAGCACTTGTGCAGCGTGAGGCTAAGCGTTATTTCTCCTCCAGTGCGTATGTTACGAACACGATAATCGGTCCGATACTTGCAGTAGCTATGTGTGTTGCGCTGATATTCGTCGATGTGAATACGCTGCTTCCCGAGCTACCTGTTGAGATCAATGTCAATGCGGCACTGCCGTTCGTTTTTTCCGCAGTCCTTTGTATGATGAACCCAAGCGCCTGCTCTGTTTCGCTGGAGGGCAAGCAGTGGTGGATAGTTATGAGCCTGCCGCTGTCAGCCAGGGATATCATCAACGGAAAGCTGCTTTTCAGCCTGTGCCTGCTTGCTCCGTTTTATGTGGTATCGGAGATAGTCGTGATGGCTACTCAGAATCTGGACATCATGGAGCGTATATGGTTTGTGCTCGTCCCTGCATTCAGCGCAGTATTGTCCTGCGTGTTCGGAGTTTTCATGAATCTCAAGCTGCCTAAGCTGCAGTGGGAGACCGAGGTCGAGGTGGTTAAGCAGAGCGCGTCTTCAATGGCAGGCGGAGTTGGCGGAATCCTTGTGATGATCGTATTCGCGTTTGCGGCTGCTGTTATCCCGCAGGGATTCTTGTTGATGTTCAATGCCTGTGCGTGCGTAGTGCTGTGCGCGGTCACACTTGTATTGTACCGCGGCTGTATGAAGAAAGATCTGCGTACTGTCTGACTGCATTTTCTGATATGATCCGCTTGTAATATCGTTGAGATCTTATATTCCATAATGTAACATTCCCCGACCATCGAAGTCGGGGAATGTCGTTTCATGCCGTATGTAGCACTTGTTATTCATGTTGCAAAAACTACGATAATGTGGTATACTTATCAAACACTAAGAGAAAGGCAGTGATATAATGCAGGACAGATATGCACAGATAAGATCGAGGATACTTGAACTCGCCGAGGCTGACGAGGGGATAAAGGCAGTTGTTGCGATAGGCTCGTCAACAAGGAGCGACGTCATGGCTGATGAATACTCCGACCTTGATCTGATAATAGCTGCCGAGGACACGGAAAAATGGCTGTACGGGGATATTCCGGGGCGGCTGGGGGATGTGAAGATATCCTTTGTTGAGCCGACACTTGGTGGCGGTAAGGAGCGCAGAGTATTATACAATAACGCCCTTGATGTGGATATGATAGTATTCACGCCTGAGCAGCTTGTGTCTGCTGTGAGAGATGGTGTTGCAGGCTGGGTGTGCAACAGAGGATACAAAGTATTGTATGATACAATGGGAATAGGTGAAATGTTGGATGAATATGTCTGCCGTGAGGTAAAATACCACCAGCTTACGGAAGATGAGTATATTAATATCGTGAATGATTTCTGCTTTCATGTGGTATGGGCAGGCAAAAAGATACTTCGTGGAGAGCTGTGGACGGCAAAGATGTGCATTGATGCATATCTCAAGAATCATCTGCTAAAAATGCTGGAGATGTACATTGTAAATAAGTATAAAAGCGATGTGTGGCATGACGGAAGATTTCTTGATCGCTGGGCAGATGAGAGCATAAAGACTTCGCTTGTTAAGTGCTTTGCGCATTACGACAGGGAAGATATGATGGCAGCACTGGCTGAAACGAAAGCCCTGTTTGCGCAGATGGCAGAAGAAGTGGCAGCGCTTAAGGGCTTTGCATATCCCAAGGTTGCTGTGGGCTACGCGGATGAGGTGTTTGCAGAAATGATCGGGCGGGATCTCTTTAATCATTAAAAAGTGCTATATAATGTTCTTAATGTGCTTGACGTTTAGGAGGAAAAGTGCTAAACTATATTTGTGATATTATTTTTTTACTAAGTGTAGGGAGATAGTTATGAGCAGCATTATATGCAGTGAGGATTTCAGAAAGTTTTTTGATAGTATTGATGTCGCAGGAATTCCTATGGAGGCACTATCCGGGACTATCAGCTCACAGATAGGTGCAGTTGCATCCGATATCCGTCTTGGTAGGATGGAGTGTAAATTGAATGGTCCGCCCACTCCTTACAACACTAACGGAAGCAGTATGGACATAGAGCTTTATCGTTCCGCGCTTGGTGCAGGCGAAGTTCCTGTCGTGACTGAATTCCATGCAGGCGGCAACGGCGGTGCTGTTATTATCTCGTATCCCGAAAAGGGACACTCCTGGAACGAAGAGCAGATCCAGGAGATAAGATTTTTACATAAAAGTATTGCGTTGCTTTACGACAGAGCAGTTCTTCATAATATAGTAAAGACCTCGCTTTCTGTTGATGCGCTTACAAAGCTTCCTAATGCAACGGGCTTTATCGCTATAGGAAAGCGGCTGTTCAAACAGGGCGTGCTGCACGCTTACACCGCCATGTATCTCAATATCAAGAATTTCAGGACCATCAACACACAGATAGGAACCAAGCACAGCGACAAAGCGCTTATCGCTTTCGCAAAAACTCTGCGCGCGAAGCTTGGCGAGGATGAATTCGTCGCACGTCTTGGCGGAGATAATTTCACTGTCCTTGTGAAAAAGGAGAACAGCAGTGCATTACTTGATCTTCTTTCCCATGCGCTGATTGAGCTGGAGCTTGAAAGTACAAATATCAACCTTGTACTATCCTCGCGTGTCGGATTATACCATATCGAACAGGGCGATGATATCGAGCGCGTTATGATCTGTATCTCAAATGCAATAAACAATGTCCGCCGCAGCAATACAACTGATGTGGTGACTTTTACTACCGATTTATTAGACAGGATAAAACGCGAGCAGTATCTTGCATCCTTGTTTTCGGGAGCACTTGAGAACCGCGAATTTATGGCGTTCTACCAGCCAAAGGTAGACCTTACAGACAGCAGTCTGTGCGGATGCGAGGCACTTGTGCGCTGGCGCCGTGGAGATAAGCTTGTATCTCCTGCGGAGTTTATTCCTGTGTTTGAGCGTGACGGTAATATCTGTGCGCTTGATTTCTATATGCTGGACAGAGTATGCCATGATATCAGAGAATGGATAGAGCAGGGGCTTAAACCTGTAACAGTGTCGGTCAATTTTTCCAAGACGCACTTGCACGATCCTGATATTGCAGAAAAGATCATAAGTATTATTCATAATTATGGCATAGACCCTCGTTATATTGAAATAGAAATGACAGAGATGTCGGATTTCAGCGATTACACTGCATTTAAGGCGTTCGTTTCAAAGCTTAAGGAGAATGGCATCATCACCTCCATCGATGACTTTGGCACGGGGTATTCCTCGCTTAATCTGCTTACGGATTTTATGTTCGATGTGGTAAAGCTGGACAAATCATTCCTTGACAACATTACCCGCAGTGCAAGCAAGACTGATGAAATAGTCGTCCGCAACATTGTAAAGATGATAAAGGAGCTTGGCATGATGACAATCGCTGAGGGCGTTGAAACTGTGGAACAGGCACATCTGCTGAAGAATATCGGTTGTTCTATGGTGCAGGGCTATCTTTACGATAAACCGCTTTGCGTTGAGGAATTTGTTGAAAGATTAAGGGCAGGAAAATATGAGATGAAAGTCATCTGATCTTCAAAAACTTAAAGGCGTTACGGCGCAGTTTTGAAAATGTGGCTTTAAAGCATGAATAAACATATCGGCGGTGAGCATTCTCCGCCGATTTTTTCTGTAATTTGCACAGGCCGATATGATCATAATTTACAATTGTACAATGTCCGCAATCGTTTCGTGATGTTGTAGGAACATTATATTGTCCATGACATTTAGAAAAACTTGCAAAATGTACAAAAATGTGATATTATTATAAAGAATGTATAAGTCGATGAGAGGTATCCTGATCCGAAGTGTGGATACTTCTGTTTGTCTCGGCTTTGTGGTAGTATATATAATAAAGACCTGTGAAGCTATAGGAATAATATCAGAGGATGTGATCGTTTATGATAGCATATTACGTTATAACCACAATGCTTGCTATAATCAACCTTTTTGCTCTTATCGTTGTTGTTGACAACAAAAAGATCAATTACTATTTTATACTGCTTATGCTCATTATGGCGGTATCAAATGCAGGTTATCTTGCGGTCGGCCTGTCCGCGACAGTACAGGAGGCGGTGCTTGCTACCAAGGTGTCGTATATCGGCGGTTGCTTTACTTCTCCGCTTATGATACTCCTTATATGTTCGATCTGTAAGTATGATTTCGGCAAGTGGTTCAGGATAGGTATATATGCGTACTGCTTCATCGTTTACTTCATGATACTTACGATAGGTTATAATGATCTGTACTATACCGAATATCATCTGGAAACACTGTGGGATTCCACCGTACTTGTCAATGAGTATGGCATCGGACACTCTATGTTCTATCTTATCCTTTATGGCGCGATAATCGCTCAGCTTGTCATGCTGATACATTCTATGGTAAAGAAGCGTTCCGTATCAAGAAAGAATCTTTTTCTCTTGTTTGGTCTGGAGGCTGTGAATGTCAGCTTGTTTTTCATAGGCAGACTCATCAATGCCGATTTTGAAGTAATGCCCGCATTATATGTGTTTAACGGATGGTTTTTCCTGATTATCCATTACAGACTGAGGTGTTACAACATTGAAGAAAGCGTTGCGGAGGTGCTTCAGAAGAACCAGAATAACGGATACATAATGTTTGATGGAGCACTTAACTATGTCGGTTGCAACAAAATGGCAGAGAGTGTATTTCCTCAGCTTGAAAAGTGTTACATTGACTACCCGGTTAAAGGAATATCCGAGCTTGAAGAGGTGATAAAAGCATACCCGAAAGATAACAAGGAGTATGTCACCACACTCACCATTGATGAGCGTCATTTTGAGTGCCGTTTCAACAGGCGGTTCTATAACGACAAGGTATACGGTTATATGCTGGAGCTTATTGAGGATACCCACAAGTGGAAGCGTATCAACTATTTGTCGGATAACAATACCGAACTTGAACAAACGGTAAGGGAGCAGAATGCTGAGCTTATCAAAAAGCAGGAGGCTATAGAAAAGATTTTCGTGCAGACTGTAACTGCACTTAGTGAAGCGGTGGATGCAAAGGACCGATACACGAGCGGTCATTCAAAACGTGTAGCGGAGTATGCACGTATGCTGGCAAAGCGTATGGGTATGTCTGAGGAGGAGCAGGAGGAAATATATCGTGCTGGTCTTCTTCATGATATAGGAAAGATACGCATACCTGTAGAGATAATCAACAAGGCAGGTAAGCTTACCGACGAAGAATACAATATAATAAAAATACATCCTGTAACAGGATACAACATTCTGCGCGGAATTGCGGGAAACAGTCTTATTGCATTGGCAGCTAAGTATCATCACGAAAGATACGACGGCAAAGGCTACCCGAATGGTCTGGAGGGAGAAACGATACCCCTGGCGGCAAGAATACTCGCCGTTGCCGATACCTACGACGCTATGACGAGCAACCGAAGCTACCGTAAAGCCCTGCCGCAGGAAGTGGTAAGGTCTGAAATAGAAAAGGGCAGGGGAACTCAGTTTGATCCCGATATTGCAGAGATAATGCTGCGTCTGATCGATGCGGACAAGGATTATATAATGCGTCAGGGTGAAGATGTTACAAGGAAGATCTTGACTGTTGATGATCAGCTTATGAATAACAGGTTGCTTGCGCATATCATGAAGGATGAGCCAATGTATCAGCTTACTGCGGTGGAAAGCGGTGAGGCAGCACTGGAGATCCTCGCTGAAGAGGCCTTCGACCTTGTTATGCTTGATGTAAATATGCCAGGAATGAGTGGCCTGGAGACCCTGCAACATATAAGAGAAAAGTATAGCGTTCCTGTTGTAATAATGACAGCGGATAAAAAGCTGGACACTTCATCAGAATTTGCCGAACTTGGTATTGATGACTATATTACAAAACCATTCCTGCCTCTTCTCATCAAGGAGGTAGTACATAATATGACTGAAAGGACCGAGGTCTGAAACAGGATTTATCTGCTATTGGCAAAGGAGAACAATATATGAACACCATTACAGATATGCAGAAAATATATGAGCTTTCAAAAATATGGAAAGAAGCGGCATATAACTTTGCTTTCTGGGATAAGGTGGATATCGACTGGGACGAGGAGTACAGAAAGTCGCTCGCAAAAGTCCTTGAAACAAACGATCTGTATGATTATTACAGGGAGCTGACCCGTTTTGCTGCGCTTCTTGGCGATGGACATACAGGGGTCAATATGCCAATGGAGCTTATGCAGGATCCTGAGTATTTTTCTATGCTTCCTGTACAGCTCTGGAGATTTGACGACGAGATCGCTGTGCTTAATGTCACAGCGGATCTCAAGGATAGGATCCCTTTGTACAGCGTTCTGAAAAAGGTGGACGGGATCGACGCAGATGACTATATCAGAGAGTATTGTTATCCGTATATATGGCATGGTAATGAAGCAGCGTGTGGCCTTGCGGCTATGAACGGACTTATGTTCGGCAAACGCGGAAGCGGTGCTGTTTTCACATTTGAGAATGGTGGCAGAGACTTCGACATTCGCCTTGAAAGAGATGAACCTGCAAAATTAGTGTGGAGCATAACGGATTTCTCGCCTGAGCAGGATGATACTCAGAGGCTCATCAGCAGCTCAGATGTACATAGGGTCTGCATAACTGCCGATAATATAGCTGTCATAAGGATGGCTTCATTTGAAGATCATTCTATGTGCGAGAAGATCTATGCGGATTTTGAAGAACTCAATAAAGCCGCAGGCTATATCATAGATGTCAGAGGAAACAGCGGCGGCAACAGCGCAAATGCCGATAGGATCGCGGCTTTGTTTATCAAGGGTGAATTCAGTAGCTGCTTCGCAGAAACACAGCAGTATGAGCCTGTTTATAAAGCATGGTCGATGTTCAGAGAAGATCTCAGAGGTCTGTCGCTGGAGGAGCTGCAGGAAAGATATGCCGATGACGAGGAAAGCATAAAAACCTGCAGGACAGGCAGGAATATGTTTTATGTAAAAGAAAATGGCGATGTAGTTTCTGACAACGCTCCGGGTAAACTTAACGGTCCGATAGTCGTCCTGATGAATGAGTATACCATATCTGCGGCAGAGGATTTCATTGATGTGATGAAGATGTATACCGATGCGGTGTTTGTAGGCACTAACACCGCAGGAACGAGCGGACAGCCTTTGTTTGAACAACTTGAAAGCGGCGGCTCTTTCCGCATCTGTACACGCAGGTGTATCGCTCAGAATGGCGAGGACATCTACAATAAAGGATTTACACCTGATGTGAGAATAGCCCAGACAGCGGAAGATTTCGCGGCAAAGCGTGACAGGGTAATGGAAAAGGGTCTGGAAATAATAAAGAAAAACTGTCAATAAGCATCGTGTCAGTGGACCGGCTTGTTTGGCGCATAAGCTCTCATACTCAGCCGTATTCGTATAAACGAGTACGGCTTTTTAATACACATAAGCAGCCTACGCGATATTTCCTTGACCTTATCCGAAATATGTAGTAGAATATAGGCATAGCTTCTCACAGGAGGATAACGAAATGGCTGTAATATACGATCTCAATTCAGACTGGAGCTTTGCAAGACTTCCGCAGGAGGATGGCTCAGCGAGCCTGCCTGTACATAAGTCTGATTTCGGGGACGAAGATTGGGAGAGGGTAACGCTCCCTCATACATGGAATGACAAGGACGGCGCAAGCGGCAGGACAGGTATTTGTCAGGGTGGCGAGAATTATTACAGAGGTCTTGCGTGCTACCGTAGAAGATTTGTATGCGACTGCTCTGACAAGCGTGTGTTTATCGAGTTCGGGGCTGCGAATACCATTGCAGAGGTGTTCGTGAACAGCGAATTTGTCGGCAGGCACGAGGGTGGCTACTCCGCTTTCAGATTTGATATCACAGACTTCGTGAGCGAGGGCGAGAATGTTATCGCAGTAAAGGTGGATAATTCCCCCTCTAACTACATCGCACCGATAACCGATCAGGGCGACTTCACAAAAATGGGTGGTCTTTATCGTGGAGTTAAGCTGATAGTCACCGAAAACGTTCATATAGATCTGCTGGACTATGGCTCATCAGGAGTGTATGTAACGCCGAAGAACATTACCTCCGACAATGCACAGGCGGATATCCTTGTAAAGCTTGCGAATGACGGAGATATGGAAAGAACGCTCACCGTTACCGCAGAGATACTTGACGCAGAGGGAACTGCTGTCGCGGTCGCACGGGAGGATATGACCATCTCCGCCGACAGCAAGGCGAGTGTTGTGCTGAATACCGATATCACCGCTCCCGTACTGTGGAACGGCAGAAAAAGCCCATATCTTTATACCGCAAATATCATGCTCAGCGAGAGCGGAAATATCCTCGACAGCAAGTCACAGACCTTTGGTATCCGTACCTATAACATCGACAGGGAGCAGGGCTTTTTCCTGAACGGACAGTATCTCGACCTGCATGGCGTCAACTACCATCAGGATAGCTACGAAAATGGCTGGGCGATGACCGACGATCAGCGTGAGCGCGACTATAAGATGATGCTGGATATGGGCTGCACCTCCGTAAGAATGGCGCATTATCAGCACTGCGAGCATGAATATGACCTCTGCGACAGATACGGAATTACAGTGTGGTCGGAGATAGGGATTGTAAATCAGATGTCGCCTGATAATGCTACTCTTACGTTAGCTGACGGCTTCAGAGAGAACGCAAAGCAGCAGCTTACAGAGCTTATCCGTCAGAATTACAACCACCCCTCGATAATCGTGTGGGGTATATCAAACGAGCTGTATCAGATGAACGATGAGATATACAAGCTGTGGACGGAGCTGAGCGACCTTGCACGAAAAGAGGACAGCACAAGGCCCATTACCCTTGCTGATAATCAGTTCTGGGGGCAGTTTCTTGATATGCCTGTGGATGTGGTGGGATATAACCGCTATTTCGGCTGGTATAAGGACGCAGGCCCTGCGGAGAGCTTCGGCGGTTGGCTTGACAGGCAGCACACTGAAAAGGCTCACCACCCGATATGCGTATCGGAATACGGCGGTGGCGGAGCTATCTCACAGCACAAGGACAACATCGACTGGGAGAACGAGATCGACCCCTGGGGCAAGCGTCACTACGAGAACTATCAGTCTGCCATGCACGAGCGTATCTGGGCTCAGTTTGCGGCAAGGCAGTACCTATGGGGCAAGTATATCTGGTGTATGTTCGATTTTGCCTCTGACGGCAGGGAGGAGGGCGACACCAAGGGTCAGAATGACAAGGGACTTGTCACCCGTGAGCGCATCCCGAAGGACGCATATTATTTCTACAAGTCGGAATGGAACAGCGAGCCTATGGTGTGGCTTACAGACAAGCGTTTCAGCGGGCGCAGCCGTAATATTCCCGAGGTAAAGTCTTACTCCAACGCAGAGCGTGCGGAGCTTATCGTGAACGGCGTCAGCATCGGTGAGGGTGTACATGATGCACAGCTTCCGACGGTATTTGTATGGAAGAATATCGTGCTTGACGCAGGAGATAACAGCGTGATCGTGCGGGCGTATTTCAGCGACGGCAGGGTCATGGAGGACAGCGCAGAGTGGTCTGTCCGGTAGAGGTTTAGTCGCTGAACCCTGAAATCGGCAATTGTGCTGAGTGTACGGGGCGGTCTTGCAGGTGAAAAGGCTCCTGAAAGGACTTCTGATGCGACAGAGTCCTCAAATAGCATAATGAAACTGCACTATCATTCCGATGGTGCAGTTTGCTGTATACGGAACAAATATCAGATGCTTAAGTCTTTGTGGTGATATGTTTCCCGATCGAGTGTCAAATGTCCAAAAATGACTGCGAATATAGCATTTGTTGCGCGGAATGAGTGTGATGGAGAGCTTTGTTGCGCAGAGTTGGTTTTGAGTTTGTTGATAATGCACAAAAAAATATATATAAAGTTGATAAAGAATACCGATTGACACAAACGAAAATATATGGTATATTTATTTTAGAGCAACCGATTGCGCAAACGTTATGAGCAACTAGTGAAACAGATGATTGAGGACAAAATAATGAGCATTCGTAAAAAACACATGGTCTTGCCGCTGGCTGCGGCATCATTGCTCCTGCTGACATCCTGCTCAGGCGGAAATACTGCCGATAAGAGCAGCACTTTGTACGTTGAGCAGATAGAAGATCTATCCGAGGATTTCATCATGGGTTGTGATATATCTATGGTGCTTGCTCAGGAGGCGTCAGGCGTAAAGATATATGATTACAACGGAAATGAGAGCGATCTTTTTTCTGTGCTGGCGGAATCGGGCGTTAACTACATAAGAGTACGTGTGTGGAATGATCCGCGTGATGCAGACGGAAACGGTTATGGCGGAGGAAACTGTGATGTGGCGACTGCCACCGAGATAGGCCGACGTGCTGCGGAGCATGGTATGAAGCTGCTCGTGGATTTCCATTACTCCGATTTCTGGGCAGACCCCTCCAAACAGATGACGCCCAAGGCGTGGGAGGGTATGGCAATAGAGGAAAAGTCCCAGGCATTGTATGAGTATACCAAGACTGCCCTTGAGGAGATCAGGGCAGGCGGCGCAGACATAGGAATGGTTCAGGTCGGAAATGAGACCAACGGCAAGATGTGCGGCGAGAAGATATGGATGAATATCTATTATCTTATGGATGCAGGCTCAAGAGCAATACGTGAGGTCGCTCCCGAGGCTCTTGTCGCTGTGCATTTCACAAATCCCGAGTCTACTGACAATATGCTGAATTACGCGTCAAAGCTTGATTATTACAAGCTTGACTATGATGTATTCGCATCTTCCTATTATCCCTACTGGCATGGAACAACAGAGAATCTGACCTCAGTTCTGAAGCAGATCTCTGAAAAGTATGGTAAAAAGGTAATGGTCGCTGAGACCTCTTATGCGTATACGCTGGATAACGGTGATGAGTCGGGCAACACCATCGGTGACGAAGTGAATTACGAAAAGCCATATCCCATCACTGTCCAGGGTCAGTCAAGAGCCCTTGCGGATGTTATAGAGGCTGTGGCAGATGTCGGTGATGCAGGCATCGGCGTGTTCTACTGGGAGCCTGCATGGATAGGCGTTCCCGGCGAGACATGGGAAGAACAGTCAGCATTGTGGGAGCTTCACGGTTCGGGCTGGGCATCCAGCTTCTCCGCTGAGTACGATCCCGATGATGCAGGAATCTATTACGGTGGCTCCGCCTGGGATAATCAGGCGATGTTTGATAACAACGGTTATCCGTTGGAATCACTTAAGACTTTCAAACTGGTGCGTACAGGCAACGAGGTCGCACCCGCTCCCGATGCTATAAAGGACTCACAGCTCACAGTACGTCTGGGCGAGGAGATAAAGCTTCCTGAAACGGTTGCAGCCATATATAATGATGGCAGCGAGCAGGAGATAGCGGTAGAATGGGAAACGGCAGACCTGGCAGCCATGACTAACGGTGAGGTCGCAAAATATACTGTAAACGGTACCGCTGACGGAATGTCTACAGTATGTCACATCTCCATGGTCGAGGCGAACTACTGCAACAACTACAGTTTTGAAGACAACGACCGCTCCATGTGGACGATAAATAATATCGATGATACAACAACTCAGATAGATTTCCAGCAGAAGGCTATGGATGCCGTAACAGGCGAATATTCCGTACACTTCTGGGGAGAGAGCGGAACAAAATTCGAGCTTACACAGAATATCAGTGATCTTTCCGCAGGCAAGTATAATCTCTCACTTTCGATACAGGGCGGTTTTGATAATGCAGACACAACCCAGAACATCTACATATTCTGCAAGGTGAACGGTGAGGAATATACTGCTCCCGCCACTATCGACGGCTGGGTCAACTGGCAGACTCCCGTAATAAGCGGTATCGATATTCCCGCAAATGCCGAGGTCATTGTAGGTGTTCACGTTGAAGCCGCGGCAGGCTCCTGGGGCTCGATAGATGATATGCTGCTTAACCCCGCGGAGTAAGGAGGTAACAGGTGGAAGAAAAATTCATACTCAATCTGATCCATCGTCCCGAGCTTGCTCCCGAGTACGCTGAAAAGGTAACGGGTCAGGGCAAGAAAGAGGACATCTCCCGTTCCGACTTAAGGGATGAATCCCTTGATATCTTCCTGTTTCAGCAGGAAACAGCCCATAAAAACGGCTTGAAGACTACTATACAGATGACATACGCTTCGCTGTTTTCCGACGAGGCGTGCAGGCTGGCAAAGGAGCATCACGAAAAATACGGCGATGAGATAAGCCTTTCGCTGCTGGGCCTTCCTTGTAAGGAATTCCGCGATAAGTACAAGACTAAGGATTTTTGTATCTGGATGTTCTCTATTGAGGATAAGAAATCCATAGTTGATGATGTTTTCGGCAAGTTCTACGAACGCTTCGGTTTTTATCCGCGTTCCACAGGCTCCTATTATATGGACGCTGAGCTTACCAACTACATAAAGCAAAAATATCCCGATGTGGTGTGCGCAGTTGCTACCTGTTGGGAGGAGGGCCCCAAGGCGTATCACACCTGCAACAATAGCTGGTATACCCTTATGGATGGTGGCCCCTGGGCACCATGGATACCCTCGAAGCAGAACACACACGCTCCTGCGGCAAATGCGGAGGAGGACAGTGGCATAGTTGCTATCCCGCATCTTTCAAGAGATCTGCTGGCATGCTATGATGGAAACGGCTCCAATTTCGGAACGCATCCCCAGAACGTGCTGAGAGGCATGATCTACCGTGACGGTGAGTATCCGTATCTGTTCAATCTTGTGGATCAGTACAGACATCTTGCCAAGTACAATGACGGTATCGCTTACAACATGATGTTTGTTGGCCCAGGCTGGCTGAACAAGCTTGGCCGATGGGAGTCCCCCTATGAGCTTCTTGCAAAAAGCTATGAGGACGGACTTGCATATTACGGACAGCTCAAAAAAGAGGGTAAGCTGCTTGATATGACCATGGAGGAGTTTGCACACTTCTACCGTGAAAATAAGCACTACGAGCAGCCCGAATGTGCGCTTTGGAGGGATATCCTCTACGGAAGCAATAAGCAGGTGTTCTGGTACTGCGATCCCTATATGAGAGCGGGAATTGATATGAATCAGGGCGGAGCACTCTTTGACCTCAGACCTTATGTATCAAAGCTCGACTGGAAATACGGTATCGGTACGAAGCATATTCAGGATGTATCATATCCTTTCCTTATCCAGATGAATTACAGGGCAGGCTACTTCACTCATTACGCGGGTGAGGGAACCATCCGAAGCTGTAAGATATCCTGGAAGGGTCAGGAAACTGATATGTGCCTGTGCAGAACAAAGGCACATTTCTCTCAGACAGATAACAGGCGCATCCTGACATTGGATCCCGTTGATATCGTGTTTGACGGACTCTCTGCAAAGATACAGACGGTCATAACCTTTGAGGAGGGTAGCTCCCGTATCGATTACCGCCGCGAGATACTTGAGATCTCCGATGAGAACGAGAAGCTGGATATCACTGAATATATCACTGCTTGCTACGGTACTACCGAGTATCCCGAGGATATGACGGATATCGTTCTTACAGCGGAGGGTATTGAGGGTGTAAAGACTATCCCTTATGAGTACCGTAACCGCTCTGAGTGCGTTTCGGGCGTTAAGGAGCTTAATGCGGTGATCCCGCCAATTGAAACAAGAGTCGGCTTCGGTTGTCATGAGGAAGCCGAGGGTGTCATCACAGAGGGCTACGCTTTCTCTCCGATGTTTACGCTCAGCCTTAAAAAAGCGTTAGGAAAAGGGGAGGTGCTGACATCATGGCTCAGTCTGCAAAAGGAAAACTGAATTTCCGCTGCCCCTCATGCTTCATGCGTGACATAGACATTGATATGTTCTATGACAAGGACATGAAAGAATATTATTGTATCCGATGCTGCTATCATGGTGATGAACAGGATGTTCTGGCAAAGAACGAAATGGCACGATTCAGGTACAGGGATATGATGAAGCGCATTACAGTCGAAGATTACGACGACTGATGCAAATAAAAACCTTAGGAAAAAAGCATTTCCCAGAGGAATGCAATTATAGGAGGAATTCTTATGAAAACAAGCAAGTTACTTTCTGCGATGCTTTCTCTTACAATGTTAGCATCCATCGGCCTTACAGGCTGCTCTTCCAACGGCACAAGCTCCGGCTCCACATCCGGAAACGGTTCTTCTTCAACAACAGACAACAGCTCTACCGTTTCTGACACATCTTCTACCGTAAGCGATACAGGCGCAAGCGGCAAGGAGACCATCACAGTATGGGCTCCCGAGGAGGTTTCCACTCTCACACAGGAGAAGCTGGATGCATGGCTCGCAGGACAGGCTGATTACGCTGACAAGTATCAGATCACCGTTTCCGCTATGGGCGAGGGTGAAGCTGCTACCCAGATGCTTACAGACGTTGAGGCAGGTCCCGATGTATACGGCTTTGCACAGGATCAGCTCGCAAGACTTGTTGCTGCAGGCGCACTTTCCGCTCCCGGTGGCAACTTCCTGACAAATATTCAGAATAACAATGACGCAGGCTCCGTAGGTGCTGCAACACTCGATGGCAAGGTTTATGCTTACCCCGAGACATCCGATAACGGCTTCTTCCTCTACTACGATAAGTCCGTAGTTACAGATCCCTCTACACTTGAGGGTATCCTCGACCAGTGCCAGGCTGCAGGCAAGAATATGTACATGGATATCCAGTCCGGCTGGTATAACGTTGCATTCTTCTTCGCTACAGGCGCTGAGTGCTACTACAACTACGATACAGACGGCAACGTAACAGGTGCAGTTTGCGATTACAACTCCGACAAGGGTCTCGCAGCTCTGAAGGCTATGGTTGCAATGGCTTCTCACCCCAACTTCTCTCAGTCCACAGGTTCTGACTCCGCACTGTTCAACCCCGAGGGTGGCACAGCAGGTGCTATCGTTTCCGGTACATGGGATTCTTCCACAGTTAAGGATTACCTCGGCGACAACTTCGGCGCAGCTAAGCTTCCCACATTCACAGTTGATGGCGAAACATACCAGATGAGCGGCTTCGGCGGCTTCAAGCTGGTAGGCGTTAAGCCCCAGACAGACTCCGATAAGCTGGTATTCTGCCACCTGCTGGCTGATTATCTGACAAGCGAAGAGATGCAGCAGGCTCGTTTCGATGCAAACGGCTGGGGCCCCTCCAACCTGAAGGTTCAGGCTTCCGATGCAGTTCAGTCCGATGCAGCTCTTGCAGCTCTTGCTGAGCAGCTCGCATTCTGCCCCGGTCAGGGTCAGTATCCCAACGCTTACTGGACACTCACAGAAGCATTCGGTACAGACGTCAACAGCGGTATGTACGATTCCGCTTCTGATGCTGATCTTCTCGCAGCTCTTGCTGATCTCGAGGCAGGCATCAAGGAAGCTAAGTAATTTACGCGGCTCAATTCTTAATAGCAGATTCAACACTCCCATAAAACCATAAGCAGAGTGCAGCGGGCGGAGCAGTAATAGCTGCCTGCCCGCTGTATTTGCCGCTTCAAGAGGATAGAGAGATTCTGTCCTTTTGAAGCAGCAAATACCCTCAAAAACGAAAGGAATGATTTTTATGAAAAGACTACCCGAGCTTGAATATTTAGGGTTATCTCCGATGAAGAAATTCGGATATAATTTCTGCCTGTTCTTTGCCGAGCTTCCGGGAAAGCTGTTGGCGGCTCTGAAAAAGATACCCGCTGCGATCTGGAGATTGCTTTGCGGAATTGGAGGCTTCTTCGCCGAGATAGGTAAGGCATTTGCCGAGGGTGACTGGCTCACACGTGTTTCGTTCCTTGTTATGGGCTTCGGTCAGCTTTTCCGCCGTCAGATAGGACGCGGTATACTGTTTCTGCTGTTTGAGATCATCTTTATAACATTTATGGTGTTCTTCGGATTCGACTATATCGTAGGAATGGGCAGCCTTGGCGAGGTTGCGGTTGAAACCACCCTTAACGATTGGGGCCTTGAGGTAGTAACATACAAGGACAACAGTCTGCAGATACTGCTGTACGGTGTTCTTACGCTGTTTTTTGTTATCGGATTTGCCTATACATGGGTAATCAATATAAGACAGAATAAGCTTGCCCAGGATCTTATCGCCAAGGGTATTCGTCCCAAGGCACTGAAGGATGATATCAAATCCCTCGGTGATGAGCAGTACTACAAGACTCTGCTTGCAGTGCCGCTTCTTGGAATCGTGGTGTTCACTGTTATCCCGATATTCTTCATGATTCTCATAGCTTTCACGAACTATGACTATTCTCATCTGCCTCCCGAAAAGCTGTTCGACTGGGTCGGCTTTGAGAACTTCCAGACTATGCTTTCCACCGACTTCTCAGGATCGGGCAAGTTTGCATATACTTTCCGTGATATTCTTATCTGGACACTTGTTTGGGCGCTTATCGCCACTTTCTCGAACTACTTCCTCGGAATGTTTGTTGCGATCGCTATCAACCGTAAGGGTATCAGATTCAAAAAGGGATTCCGTACCATTCTTGTCATGACGATCGCAGTTCCCCAGTTTGTATCGCTGCTGCTGGTATCTAAGATGTTTGCTGATGAGGGTATCGTAAACTCCATCTTCAAGCAGCTTAACTGGATAACCGATAACATCCAGTGGTTGTCCTCGCCTGACCTTGCAAAGATAATGGTGCTGGTCATCAATCTGTGGGTAGGTATACCGTATCTGATGCTTATAACAACGGGCGTATTGATGAATATTCCTGCCGACCTGTATGAGAGTGCAAAGATCGACGGTGCTTCGGGAATCAAGCAGTTCACAAAGATCACCCTTCCTTATATGCTGTTTGTTACAGGTCCTTACCTGCTTACAAGCTTTACTGCAAACATCAACAACTTTAACGTTATCTATCTTCTCACCGCGGGTAAACCCAAAACAATGGCTTACGAGGGCGGCGCGGGAAGCACTGATCTGCTGATAACATGGCTGTATTCGATGACCATAGAAAAGAACGACTACAAGCTGGCAGCGGTAATTGGTATTCTCGTATTCGTTGTGGTGGCTGTGATCTCGCTGATCGTATACAATCTGTCACCTGCCATGAAAAATGAGGAGGACTTCCAGTAATGAGCAAACCTGTTAGTAAATCCGGCAAGGAACGCTTCATACGCATTTGTATCTATGCGTTCCTCATAATAATATGTATAATATGGCTGATCCCCTTTGTTTATCTGATATTCCAGGCATTCAGGGGCGAATCCCGTTCAATGGTAACCTACATAATCCCCAAAGAGTGGTCTTTGGAGAACTTCAGGATACTCTTCCAGGAGACCGAGTTCCTTAAATGGTATTTCAATACACTGATAATCGCACTTTTCAATGCGGTGCTTCAGACGATAATAGTTCTTTGTGTGGCGTATGCTCTCTCAAGAATGCGCTTCAAGGGACGTAAGCTTCTGATGAATGTGATGCTGGTACTTGGAATGTTCCCCGGCTTCCTTTCCATGATCGCTACATACTTCCTGCTTAAGCTCGTAGGTCTTACAAGCGAGAACTCCGTCCCCGGTCTTATTCTCGTATACGCTGCAAGCTCGGGCATGGGCTATCACATAGCAAAAGGCTTCTTTGACACTATCCCGAAATCTCTGGACGAGGCAGCGCGTATCGACGGTGCATCCCGTTCAAGAGTGTTCTTCCGCATAATTATGCCGATGGCAAAGCCTATAATCATTTACACTATCATGATGGCATTTATCGCTCCATGGGGAGATTATATGTATGCATCTCTCATCTCTTTCGGACACGAGGAAGCATATAACGTAGCGGTAGGTCTTTATAAATGGCTGCAGAAAGAGCAGATCAACAACTTCTTCACGGTATTCTGCGCGGGCGGTCTGTTCGTGTCGGTTCCTGTAACGGCGTTGTTTATGGGACTTCAGAAGTACTATGTTGAGGGTGTAACAGGCGGAGCAGTCAAGGGCTGATAATCTTAGAAACAGGAGATAAATATTATGGCTGAAGTAATTCTTAAAAACGTAAAGAAGCAGTATGACAATGGTTTTGTTGCTGTGCATGACTTCAATCTTGAAATAAAGGACAAGGAATTCATCGTGCTTGTAGGCCCTTCGGGCTGTGGCAAGTCCACTACTCTGCGAATGATCGCAGGCCTTGAGGATATATCCGATGGTGAGATCATGATCGGCGAGAACGTTGTAAATGATATGGAACCTAAGGACAGAGATATTGCGATGGTATTCCAGAACTACGCGCTTTATCCTCATATGTCTGTATATGAGAACATCGCATTCGGACTCCGTCTGCGTAAGGTACCCAACGACGAGGTGCATGAGCAGGTAGTCAGAGCCGCAGAGATACTCGGCATATCCGATCTTCTCGGCAGAAAGCCCAAGCAGCTTTCAGGCGGTCAGCGTCAGAGAGTTGCGATAGGTCGTGCGATCGTGCGAGTTCCTAAGGTGTTCCTGATGGATGAGCCGCTTTCCAACCTCGATGCTAAGCTCAGAAACCAGATGCGTGCAGAGATAATCCTGCTTCGCGAGAAGATCAACACCACCTTTGTATACGTTACCCACGATCAGACCGAGGCTATGACGCTCGGTGACCGTATCGTTATCATGAAGGATGGCTATGTTATGCAGGTAGGCACTCCTCAGGAGCTGTTCAATCATCCTGCAAACCTGTTCGTTGCCGGCTTTATCGGTACACCTCAGATGAATTTCTTCGATGTTGATCTGAAGAAAGAGAACGGAAAGTATGCTGCTTATATCGGTAATGCACGTGTTAACGTTCCTGAGCATATATGCGAGGCACTCTCAAAGAGAGAAAGCGTTCCGGAAAAGGCAGTGCTCGGTGTGCGTCCCGAAAATCTTATCATCTGCAGCGAGGGTACACCCGATTCCGTTACAGCAAAGGTCGCAGTCAACGAGATGATGGGCAGCGAGATACATATACATGCTGTATGTGATAATGACAAAAAGGCTATTCTGCGTGTTCAGATAGCTGATATGACAGACGAGGAACAGACAGCACTGCTTAAGCAGCCGACGATCTCCTTTACTCTCAGAGAGCGTACTATCAATCTCTTTGATGCAGAGGATGGCACAAATCTTGCTGTAGAGGGCGCAGTTCCTGTGCCTAAGGAAGAGAAAAAGGCTGTCGATATCGCGGCACTCGCAAAGGGTAAGAAGGAAAAGAAAAAGAAGAAGTAATCTCTTGACATCTCGCAAAAGGAACAATAATGAACGGATCTTCACAAACTAAAACATACAACCTTGATGATATCGCAGCAGAACTTGGACTGTCAAAGTCCACTGTTTCCCGTGCGATATCAGGCAAGGGCAGGATAAGTCCAAGCACACGTGAAAAGGTGTTGCAGTGCATAAAGGTGCTGAATTATCATCCCAACAGTATTGCAAAGAGCCTTTCTGAATCAAAGACATACAACATTGGAGTAGTTATCCCTATGGATAGCGACGAGACCGAAGCACCGTTTTTTCAGACCTGTCTTATGGGCATCAGCAGAGAATGTGCTATGTGCGATTACGACGTAGTTGTGATAAGCACGGACAAAAAGGATCTTTCTCAGCTTGACAGAGTGTTGAATAATCACAAAGTGGATGGTATCATTGTTACACGCCCTGTTAAGGATCATGCGATCGAGTCAATGCTGAAAGAGCATAATATGCCATTTGTAGTGGTAGGCAGAAGCAGGTTGACTGATGCGGTCAGCATCGACAGTGCTCACATGGAGGGCTGCAGAGAGCTGACGTCCTATCTCCTGATGTCCAATCATCCTGAAAAGATCGGATTGCTGATGAACAGCATGAGCTTCAATGTAAACAAGAGCAGGTATGAGGGCTTCGAGAGCGCATTTGCGGCAGCGGGAACAGTACCAGCTGAAAACATGGTGTATCTTGGTATTGACGGACCTATGCAGTTCAGCAGATCTGTGGCGGCACTTCTTAAAGAGCAGCCTGAATGTATCATCTGCGGTGACGATATTATATGCATGAAACTGCTTGCCGAGCTGAATAATCTTGGTATGAGGATACCTGACGATGTCAAGGTGGCGTCATTTTACGACAGTGTTTTTCTTGATATCTACACACCGCCTATAACCTCGCTGATATTCAATGCAGGTGAACTGGGTGCAGCTTCTGCCTCTGTCCTGATTGATATTATAAACGGTGCAGAGGTCAGGGAAAGTGTAAATCTGAATTTTGAGATGCTTATACGCCGTTCCACAATGTGATGGGATTGTAAAACATCAGATATCCCCGTTGTAAAATGGGGATATTGCTTTTTGTTTATTATGTCTAATGGAAATAGACTACATAATATGGTATAATATTCTTACGAAAACTTCCGATGAGATCGGCTATTAATTTTATGGAGAATCATTATGAAAGAAAAGAAAAAACTTCCCAAAACAGCAAAGAGCAGGAGGACTTCAAGGCTTGGCCTGCGTCTGGTAACCATAGTATCCATCATAGTTGTGCTGGTTTCTGTTGCGCTGACAGTGTTTTCAATGTCGCTGTCACTTTCGCTCAGTACGGATCTGGTAACAGATCATGCCGCTTCGGGTGTAAGAGTGCTTCAGTATGATCTTGATGTTGAGGGAAAATCCCTTGCTGCTACCGTCACAAACTGGTCGAATACAGGATTCCTCGGAAGCTGCATCAAGAGTGGTACATATACACAGATGGACAGCTACTGGGAGAAAGAGGGCTACAGCGAATACTATTACAGTGCAATTCTGGATACAGCAGGCAGCGTATTGTGGCAGTCACCGAACTATAAAATAGCTTCAGTGGATATTACAAAGGCCCTCGCAGGGGAAACTGTGATATGCTACGCAACTGATGAGAATGTTCCGTTGTCGCTTCAGTGCCTGGTTCCTGTTGTGCGCTCTGCGGAGATAACGGGAGTTATGATTGCAGGTATCGATCTTCAGGACACTGCTGTGCTGGATGCAGTAAAGGAGAAGTCTATCTGCGAGGTAACATTGTTCAGCGGTAATACCAGATATTCAACTACAGTGGTAGATGCGGATGGCAACAGGGCAGTAGGCACACAGATGGCCGTTGCTGTAGAAAATGCTGTTATAACCAACGGTGAGGAATACCTCGGTGAGGCTGATATCCTCGGACAGAACCATTTTGTTCACTATACTCCCATCCGTGGTGAGGACGGAAATGTTATCGGTGCTTTCTTTGCAGGTATTTCTTCTGCTGAATTTGACAATATGCGTTCATCGGTAACAACATTGTGTATAGTTCTGGTGCTGGTTGCTTGCCTTGGCGCAGGTGTTCTGCTGTATATCATCATCGGTCACATGATTACGAAGCCTCTTAACGAGGCAAATCGTATCGCTGATGAGATCAGTCGGGGTGAGCTTAGTACGCCTCCCAGCAGCTTTAAGTTCGGTAATGATGAGATGGGCGATTTTGCTAGAAAGATCGAGAGTACAAAGCAGGAGCTCAACTCTTATATAAGCGACATAAACGGTGTTCTCGGAAGCATGGCAGAGGGCGATTTCTCCCAGGTGAACAGCATTGATTATATCGGAGATTTCGCAGCGATCAGCGAATCGTTCAGTACCATTCACACAAATCTCGGCGAGATCGTAGCTAATCTGAACAAGGCAGCAGGCGATGTTACAGTAGGAGCAAGCCAGATTGCTGACGGTTCGCAGATATTGGCTGATGGTACGATAACTCAGGCAAGCGCGATCAGTGAGCTGTCTGCTTCTGTAAACAATATTTCCATACAGATCGAACGCAGTGCGGATAATGCCTCCCGTGCCGATGAGCTTTCCAAGCAGACTGCTGCAAAGATAGGTGAGCAGGATGCCAAGATCGGTAATATGATAAACGCGATGGAGGATATCAAGAACAAGTCCAACGAGATCAGCGGTATCATCAAGACCATTGAAGATATCGCATTCCAGACAAATATCCTCGCCCTCAACTCTTCCGTAGAAGCGGCAAGAGCAGGCGGCGCAGGCAAGGGCTTCGCAGTTGTTGCAGGTGAAGTAAAGACTCTCGCAACAAAGTCCCAGGAAGCCGCAAAGCAGACAACTGCGGTTATCGAGGAATGTGTAAGAAATGTGCGTGAGGGTGTTGCAAAGACTGACCAGACTGCAAAATCCCTTGCGGCAATTGCTGAGGAAACACGTGAAGTTTCCCGTCTTGTAGAAGTTATCAGCGATTCCTGCGACGAGCAGAGAAGCGTTATCGGCAAGATTGACGAAGGCGTTGACTTTATCGGTGCAGCTGCAAAGCGTGCCGACAGCACCGCACAGGCTTGTGCCGCTTCCGCTCAGAAGCTTGCTTCCAGCTCCGATGCTCTCAAGTCGGAAATCAATGGTATGAATTTCAAGGCTGCACC
>JAZQGZ010000086.1:0-3522 GCA_045540255.1 Oscillospiraceae bacterium
TGTGTCCGTATCGATGACGGCAGCTGTATCGCCTGCCCAGTCGACCTGCATGATCTCTCCGGGCTTATGATGCAGGTGCATGGTGGCATTGGTTATCGCGACATAATCACTGTAATACTTGTTGAACTGTGTGGACTGATACGGCATCTCGCCAGCATTGCGGCAGGCTTCGCAGTATTCCAGCCATAGCAGATTCAGCGTGACGCCATCTTTCTGCAGCTCTCTGTGGACGTAGGCATAGTCTGGCATCTTGTATACCGGCTTTGCTGCTGCCGGAAACAGCATTTCGGCAAGCTGCTTGTCCGACAGGTCGTCGGGAAGCGGGTACGTCAGCCCTCAGGCTTCGGCGCGTCGGATGACGCTTGCGGCAGTGTTTCTGGAGCAGCCCATGCTTGCGGCTATCTCCGTTTTGTTCAGTCCCAGGCTGTGCAGCCGCAGGATCTCGCGGTAATTGGTCATGGTGTGACCTCCTATTGTTGTATTCACGCTTTCGCGTGTAACAATAGTTTACCGCATTTGCAGCCGATGCACAAGCCCTGCGGTGCGGCTGCTCAATCATCGCGGCGGCAGTGCACAATCTGTGCGGTTTCGCCGCTCGTTTTGGGGCGGTATATTCAGGTGCATATAGGAGCAGGATCCGGCTTGCTCTATTCAAGCGTGGTGTTATATATGAATGATATAGGTCAAAAAATCAAAGATTTGCGTAAACAGAACGGACTTACACGAGAAAAGCTTGCGGACAGCCTTGGCGTTACATTTCAGTCAGTTTCAAAATGGGAAACCGGGGTTTCCCAAACTTAAAGATATCACACTAAAACCCACGCTTGCATTACTTCCATAACACCAAATTTTGGAGGTAAAACCCATGAAACGCCTTATATCCTGCGAATATAACTTCGAAAACTGCTGTGTGGAGCTGAAATTTACCGATGGCAGCATGATTGCGATTGACACTATCGCAGCGGAGAACGAGGTTGCCCGTAATATGTACGAACGATCAGAACTTGATTATCTGATCTACAATGCGCCGCTTGAATATGCCAAACTAATTTTGAACGGCGATCCCGAAACAAATCTGAAAACTGCAACGGAGTATAAACCTTTAGATTGAAAATGGCAATATCGGCTGTATCTGCAAAAAAGGCGGATACAGCCGATAATTTTATCTCATACGATGTCCTGTACGAAAAGGGGCATATTTCACTTAACGAAAAAGCGTGAGAACACACGGAAAGATAGATACACCCACATTTTCGTGTACCGTATTCACTATACGGATAAGCACGAACTTGTAAAATGATGATTTTCTGCGGTGAAGATAATTACGAATTTCACAACAATCTATTTTGAGATAGCAAAACAGTCACGCGCCGAAATTCCAAACCGCCCTAATGCTACATATTTTACAAAGAAATACTCCCTCACCTATTGAAAAAAGAGATGAAATGTGATATGATATGAATAATAATGATTAAGTGCGCAAGTGAGGAGAGCAAATGAATATTAAGGAACTGAAGTTCAGCGATGCTGTTAAATTTGTCCGCATGAAGCTTGGTCTTTCGCAGACCGAGCTTGCGAACGCAATCGGCGTATCTTTGCCGACGGTAAGCCGATGGGAGAACGAAGACCGTGAGCCCCGGATGAAGACTCTCGGCAAATTTTATGCGTTCTGTCGGGAAAAAGGGATCGACTTTGAGGAGGTGGATTCGGAATGAATCACAGAAAGCTTATATCACACGCGATTTCCGTATTTTTCATGATTATGCTGATCCTCGGTGCAGTCAGCGTATGTGTTTCTGCCGCCGAGCCTGATCTGATCACCACCGAAGCAGAACTGAAGGAAGCACTTCATAACGCCAAAGAGGGAGATACGATTCTTGTCGGAGATATTGAATTTGCTTACTCACCGATGGGTATGACACTTTCAAAGGGTGTGACGGTCAAAAGCGGAAAGGACACGCCTGCGGTCTTTTCGGGCGGTGCGTTTGCCGTGATGGGCGGCGCATCCGAGCAGGATGTCATAAGTATCCGCTTTGAAGATATCACTTTTTCGGGTGTGAATGATATTGACAGCATTGACTTTACGGGAAAGCAGATCATGACCGCGACCAAGGTTCGTCCGGCGGTGTTTTTCTCCCGCTGTATCGATGCCGCGTTTGTTCGCTGTGATTTTTCGGGCTACAGTATGGCAAACGGCGGCGCCGTTTACGGCATATACTCATCTGCCGACAGCAAGGGATACCGACTGTCCGTTTCCTTTGAGGACTGTTCCTTGAATTCCAATGCGGGCGGCTACGGCGGCGCAATCTATTTGTCCGGGGCAGGCAACATCTTTTTATCCATGAAAAACTGTGAGCTGTCCCGCAATGTTGCCGGCTATGGCGGTGCAATATGGGCGGATCAGACAGCGGTCACGCTGGAGAACTGTCGGATCACCGGAAACCGCTTTGAGGATTTCTACCCCGATACGCTGACAAAGGGCGGCGGTATCTATGTGGGACGCGGAACGCTTACGATGAAAAATTGCTATGTAACGGATAATGAAGCGCGAAACGGCGGCGGTGTGGCTCTTTCCTATACCGAAAGCGATCTTGACGGATGTGTGATATCGTGCAATATCGCAAGAGAAAACGGCGGCGGTATCTGGAATGAGAATAACGGCAACAATCTCGTTACAATCGTCAACGGCACACTTGCGAACAATACGGCAGCGGACGGCGGCGCGCTTTACATATCCGAAAATGAAGCAGTGCTTGGCGGCGGAGGGCTCGGCAAGACCTTCCTTATTCTTTCCACCTTGTCAGGCAATACACCTGCTATGAAGGAATATGATGCCCAGCGTCTGTCCCTGTTCGGATGCGCCCTTCACGGCGAAGACCGCGGAGAGGCGATGCCGTCCGATGACAATCGGTATTGCTATGCGACCGATGTACTTCATACAGGTGATCCGTACGAGCATCTGGATGGAAGCATCGAGCTTGACTCCGCCGTGCTGGAGGGGGTGGCCGGTGATCGCTTTGACAACCGGTATGGCCGCTTCCTTGTCGGCAATAACGCACATTCCGATACAACCTACCGTTTTCTTGTGGACGGCGAAGTGAAGCATACCGTCACCGTGGGATACGGCGAGCAGCCGCTCCTTCCCGAATATGAAAAGACAGGCTGCACGTTTGACTGCTGGCAGTATGAGGACGGATGCGATTGGGAGCACGATTCGACTGTCTATGTGGGCGGTGGTTCGGAATTCATCGATCTGTGTGCCGTCTGGACACCGAATACCTACGAGGTCACGTTTGTATCAGGCGAAATGCAGAATAAGGTCAGCTGTGCATACGGCTCTCCGCCGGCATTCCCCGAACCGCTGGATAAAAACGGACAGGTCTTTGTCGGCTGGTTTACCATGCCGGACGGCGGAGGCGAGCCCATTGCGGACGGTGAACCCCTTTTGCGTGCAGAAAATGTGACCTACTATGCGTATTACCGAAATAAAGTGTCCGCACTTCCCATTGTGCTGATCGCCTC
>JAZQGZ010000087.1:0-41866 GCA_045540255.1 Oscillospiraceae bacterium
CCCGACCCCGACCCCGATCCCGACCCCGATCCCGATCCTGATCCCGATCCTGACCCCGATCCCGATCCCGATCCTGACCCCGATCCCGATCCCGATCCCGAAACTTCTGAATCCTTTGAAACGGAAGAACCTGATGATACTGCTGAAACAGAAGAAACTGCTGATGCGACCGAAACGGAAGAAACCGTTGACACAGCTGAAACTGAGGATACAGCTGAAACTGAGGATACAGCAGAAACAGAGGATACATCGGAAACTGAGGATACATCGGAGACCGATGAGATCGACGAGCCCGACGGCAACGAGACTACGGATGAACCTGACCCCGATGACGGTCATATCGGCGTAAAGCCCGATGACTCCGACGAGGGCGACATGGATAACCCCGGAACAAGCGGTCTGCCTATGGGCGGAATCGCTGTAATGGCGGCAGCATCCTTT
Organism: Oscillospiraceae bacterium; assembly: GCA_045540255.1. Lineage (GTDB taxonomy): Bacteria > Bacillota > Clostridia > Oscillospirales > Ruminococcaceae > CAG-115. The sequence goes on from JAZQGZ010000087.1 coordinate 442, forward strand.
ACTACATCGTTCCTTGCGCTGAAGAACAGAAAGCGCAGAAACAAGAAGTAACTGCATAAACAAAGCTCCCTCCTGTGGATAAGTCCATAAGAGGGAGCTTTTATCTGTACATAGCTTAAGAGTGAGTCTTGTTGTATCTGAACATCGCATACGCCGCCGCGATAATGATGATATATCCCACTATGCTGAAGCCGTCGGGTATCTGACCCATGACCAGAAAGCCCAGCAGTGCGGAGAAGATTATCTGAGAGTAGTCGTAGATGGACACCTCTTTTGCGGGAGCGTAGGAGTACGCTGCCGTTATGCAGAACTGTGCTACTGCGGCACTCAGTCCCGCGCCAAGCAGCATCAGGAACTGGAACCACGTCATCGGGTGGAAATCGAAAAGCACAAATGGCAGCGAGGCAAGCGAGGAGAACGCTGAAAAGAAGAACACCACATAGCAGCTTTTAACGCCCTTCTGCGTTGCCCTGCGCACGAAAGTGTATGCCGCGCCTGCGCACATACCGCCGGCAAAGCCCGCCACCGAGGGGATAAGCTCCGCGTTCTGAAAGCTTGGTTTTATCACGAACATCGCGCCTGCAAAGGCGGTGAGTATCATCAGCCACTGCACCTTGTTCGCTTTTTCCTTAAGCAGGAACACTGAAAATATTATCGCAAAGAACGGCGACATCTTGTTGAGCAGCGAGGCATCCGAAAGCGCGAGATGTCCCAGTGCATAGAAGTTGCACAGGACTCCCGCGTAGCCTGCCACCGAGCGCAGCAGCAGATCGGGCAGTGCGCCTTTTTTCGGGATGATGCTCTCCTTGTTCCTTATCATTACTCCGCTTGCCACGATGAGGGCAAAGAAGTTGCGGAAAAAGGTCTTCTGTACCGTGGGCACATCTCCTGACAGATTGACGAACATATTCATGAATGCGAAGAACAGCGCCGATGTCATCAGCAGCAGTATCGCCTTATGTAGCCTTGTAAGCTTAATTTCTGCCATCGTTTTCTATGCTTCCTATCTGCCTGATATAGTAGGGCAGGGCAGGCTCGAACTGCACGCCGTAGAACCGCCTGTCGGGGTCGGCGGCGGTGAAGCGCACCGCCTCATAGGTGAAGCGCACCGCGATATCCAGCGCCTCGCTGAACTGCGCGCCGCGCATCACTGCCCCGAGGAACGCTGCCGAGAGTATATCTCCCGTGCCTGCGCACACAATGTCCTCGTGTATCATGAAGCAACTGCTGAATACGCTTCCGTCAAAGCCGACGGCACCTATCATATCGTCGCGCTTTACGCCTGTGATAAAGGCGTATCTTCCGCAGAGCGAATACAGCTCGCGGAGCATGGAGCATATCTCCTCATAGGGGATATCAGTGTGGTATTCCCTGCCGAGAAGCAGACACGCCTCGGTAAGATTGGGTGCAAGCACGTCTGCCTTTTCGCACAGCTTTTTCATGTGCTGTGGATAATCCGCGGAAAGTCCCGAGTAGATACGTCCGTTGTCGCCCATCACGGGGTCGACGAAGATAAGGGTATCCTTTGTCCTGAACTCATCGATGAAGTCCGAGATAAGCTCCATCTGTCGCACCGATGCGATGTAGCCTGTATATACCGCGTCAAAATCTATCCGCTCCCTTTTGAGCTGGGCACCGATAGGCGGAAGCTCCTCGGTAAGGTCGCGGGAGTAGAAGGTGGGGAAGCCCGTGTGGTTTGACAGCAGTGCTGTCGGGATACCGCAGGCCTCTACGCCTGCCGCCGAAATAACGGGCAGTGCCGAGGTGAGCGAGCATTTTCCCACGCAGGAGAAATCCTGTATAGTTACTATTCTTTTCATCGTGTCAAGCCCTCAGTCCGAAAACATTTCCGAGGAAAGGTATCTTTCTCCCGTATCGGTAAGCACCATAGCTATCCTTTTTCCCTTGGATCCGGGACGGGCGGAGAGCTTAAGTGCCGCGGAAAGCACCGCGCCGCTTGAGATGCCTACAAGTATGCCCTCGGTCTGTGCAAGCTCCCTGCCGCATCGGAAAGCGTCCTCGGCGGAGGCTGTGATTATCTCATCGATAATGTCCTTGTCCAGTATCTCGGGGACGAAATTAGCTCCTATGCCCTGTATCTTATGAGGGCCTGCCTTGCCCTCGGACAGCAGGGGGGAGTCCTTTGGCTCCACCGCGATGATACGGATATCGGGGTCCTTTTCCTTGAGGTAGCGTGCCACGCCCGTAAGGGTGCCGCCTGTGCCCACGCTTGCTATGAACGCGTCTATCCTGCCGTCCATATCGCGCCATATTTCGGGGCCTGTGGTGTCGTAATGGGCGAGGACGTTTGCCTTGTTCTCAAACTGTCCGGGGATGAAGCCCGAAAGCTCCTGCGCTATCTGCTTTGCCTTTGCGATGGCTCCGCTCATACCCTCGGCTCCTGGGGTGAGTACCACCTCTGCACCGTAGGCGGCGATAAGCTTTCTGCGCTCTACCGACATGGTGTCGGGCATGGTGAGTATTACGCGATAGCCGAGCCGTGCGCCCACTGCCGCAAGACCTATACCCGTGTTTCCGCTGGTGGGCTCCACGATGACGCCGCCGCTTTTCAATACGCCGCGCTGTTCGGCATCCTTTATCATGTACAGTGCCACTCTGTCCTTTGCGCTTCCTGCGGGGTTGGTGCGCTCAAGCTTTGCGAAAAGCCCGCTCTCTGCGCCGTTGTTTTCAGCAAAACGGGATATCTTCAAAAGCGGCGTATTGCCGACAAGCTCTGTAATATCGTTATAAAGCATCGTTATTCTCCTCTTTCGTTCAGCGGACTCAGCTTCTTTTCTTTTTATCTCCGAACCAGTGCTTAAGCTCCGCTACAAGGCGGGCTATCTCCAGCGGCTTTGCTATATGTCCGTTCATGCCATGCTCTTTTGCCTTTTTTACATCCTCTACAAAGGCGTTTGCAGTCATGGCGATTATAGGTATCGTCTTTGCGTCGTCCCTTGCAAGGGCGCGTATCTTCTTTGCGGCCTCGTTTCCGTCAAGCTCGGGCATCTGGATATCCATGAATATCAGGCTGTAATAGCCCACGGGTGAGTTTGAGAACATACTCACCGCCTCGGCACCGTTGGATGCCACCTCGGTGATAAGGTTTGCTTCGGACAGGAATTCCGTCGCTATTTCAGCGTTGAATTCAAGGTCCTCTGCCAGAAGTATACGTCTGCCGCCGAAGTCGTAGTCCGACATACGCACCTTTTTCGGCTCGTCCATGGATATCTCGTCGAGGATACGGGTGGTGTGCTCCTCGCCGCGCTTAAGGCACACGGTCACGTCAAAGGTGGAGCCCTTGCCTACCTCACTGCGCACGGTTATGTTTCCGTTCATCATACGGGCGATGTTAAGGGCTATCGCCATACCGAGGCCTGTGCCCTCTACCTTTGTGGTGCGTCTGTCATCGGCGCGCACGAAGGGGTCGAACATCTTTTCAAGGAACTCCTGCGGCATACCCACGCCGTTGTCCTCAATGGTAAACATATATCTTGCGATGTCATGGCGGTCCGGCTCCAGTTCCTCGGCGGTGAAGCGTATCTCGCCGCCGTCGGGGGTGTATTTTATCGCGTTGCTGAGTACATTTGTAAGCACCTGGCGGAGCTTTGTACGGTCGCCGTTTACTGCGGTGTGCATCTGTCGGATATCTGTTATCAGTGTATGACCGCGCTTGTCTGCCAGCGGCTTTATCATCTTCAGCATATCCTCAAGGAAGCGGTCGAGTTCGAAATCATCCGTTGCAAGCACGGTCTTTCCGCTTTCGATGGAACTGAGGTCAAGTACGTTGTTTATGAGCTCCAGCAGATGTCTGCCCGAGTATTCTATCTTGTTGAGGCAGTCTGCAACACGCTCCTTGTCGTCGATATGCTCGTGGGCTATCGCCGCCATACCGAGGATGGAGTTGAGCGGAGTACGGATATCATGGCTCATGTGGGACATGAACAGGGTCTTTGCGCTGTTTGCCCTCTGCGACTGATAGAACGCGTCACGCAGTGCCTGCTCAACGCGTCTGTTTTCCTCTTTTTCGTTTGTTACGTTCTTTACGTAGGTGAGGCCCCATATCTCCTGCGTGTGGAGGTCCTGGGTAAGGATGACCGCCTCGCGGTACACGCCCTTGCGGTTCTGGGTATCTACGAACTCGTACTCGGTATCGAAGAAGCGGCGGTTGCTGTTGAACATATCCAGCAGGGTCTTTGTGTTGAAGGTCTTGCGGAACACCTCTGCCTCCTGCTTTGAGGTCAGGAGCTTTGATTTTTTGTTGATATATTCATCGTAGGAGCAGGGACAGCTCATTCCGAGCTGGGGGAGCAGGGGATTGATACCCTCTTCTTCTATCACCTCATCGTAGATAGTATCTGTTGTGACGTTGTAGGTATACACGGCGATGGCACTGGAAAGTATAGCCTGCTTGTACTGCTTCTCGGCACGCAGGGCATACTCCAGCATCTGCTTGTTGCGCAGTGATTTCTCTTTTTCTGCGTTTATCGCCTGTATCGTTACTATCGCCATGTGAGGCATACCGTCCTCGTCGGTAGAGGACATAGATGCCTGAACGCGCACCCACTCATACACCTTTGTGACGGTGTTCATGCGTCGTAACTCGGCTTCGATTATCTTCTCGCCCGCGGCGAAACGCTCTTTCATGCGTCGCACGGAGAATTTGTCGAAGATCTCGGTGCGGACATCCTCTGCACATTCGCACATATAGGCGTATTTTACAAGCTCGTCATCGTAGTAGCCACGGGCGCCGAAGTCCTCGGCATAGCGGCTTCCCGGATGTCCCGAGGTGTACCATCTGCCTGTTTTGAGGTTTACAAGGTCGATGTCCTCGTAGGGCAGGGTAAGTCCGTTGATGAGCTTTATACGCAGCGAGTCCTTGAACTCCGTGTGGTGATGCTCCGATATATCGCGGAAAACGAAGAACTCCTTGTAGCTGGAGGCAAGCTCGTTCTTAAGGCGGACGAAGCGCAGCTTTATCCATTTGTAGTTGCGCGTCTTGGGGTCAAGGCAGCGGAACTCCTCGTGACGCTCGTCCTCTGCCACCTCGAAATAGTGAATCAGCGACTTTCTTGTGGTGGCCTCGTCGAAATTTTCAGCGTCCTCACGGGCGACCAGTCCCGAGATGGTATCGCGCCAGTGGTCGTATGTAAACTTGCTTCCCAGTACGCTTCCTATGTTGAAGTAGTCCTTGACAAGATATATACGGTTGTTTTCAAGGTCTGTGATACCGCACACCGAAAAGCTGTCCATCATGGCTTCGGAAAGCAGGTTTTTGAGAAGTGCTGTGTCATAGCCCTCTTCGGTTTCCGTTGCCGCACCTATGGTGCCTTTGAAATATCCGCGCACGAAATAGTGGCCGTCGCTTCCGCCCGAATGGATTCCGATACATCTTGCATCTATCCAGCCGAAGACAGGGTGATCCCAGTGGAAATCCACCTGCGCCTTAAGGCCTGCGGTGCAGTTTTTCAGCACGAAAAGTATGCCCTGCTTGTCCTCCTCCCTTACACGGGCGAAGAACTCCCTGAGCAGGAGATCAGGCGGCAGTGTCGGGTCAAGTCCCAGCATGGCGGTAAACTCTTTGTCTATCAGTATCCCCCAGGGCTTTGAATCTCTCAGCTCAAGGGAGAACAGACCTGTAAGCGTTCCGTTTGTGGTATTTATCAGGTTGGATGCAAGCTGATTATTTTCCATCATCTTTCTCCTGTTGTCAAAATCGCAGGGCGGTCTGCGCCCTGCGATGTATTATTTAATATCAATCTCTGCTGTAGAGGTCACGGGTATAGATCTTCTCTGCCACGTCCTCAAGCTCCGCACTGCGGCGGTTTGCAAGGATGATATCCGCATCTGCCTTGAAGCGGCCGAAATCCTCGTACACCTCGTAGTCGAAGAAGTTCTGACCCTTTTTCAGCGCAGGCTCGTACACGATAACGCGTATTCCGCGCTTTGAAAGACGCTTCATGATGCCCTGTATGGAGGACTGGCGGAAGTTATCGGAGTTGGACTTCATCGTAAGTCTGTACACGCCTACTGTCTTTGGCTGTTTCTGTGCGATATTGTCTGCGATATAGTCCTTACGGGTCTTGTTTGCGTGAACTATCGCGCCGATTATCTCGTTGGGGACATCTGCGAAGTTTGCGAGAAGCTGTTTTGTATCCTTGGGCAGGCAGTAGCCGCCGTAGCCGAAGGAGGGGTTGTTGTAGTGGGAGCCTATTCTCGGGTCAAGGCCAACACCGTCGATTATCTGCTTTGTATCCAGACCCTTCATCTCGCAGTAGGTATCCAGCTCGTTGAAGTAAGCCACTCTCAGTGCGAGGTAGGTGTTGGAGAACAGCTTTACAGCCTCTGCCTCAGTGGGGTCTGTGAACAGAACGGGGATATCCTCCTTTATCGCGCCCTGCTCCAGCAGGGATGCGAACTGCTTTGCGCGGCGTACGGAGTCCTCGTTATCCTGCGGTGCGCCCACGATGATACGGGAGGGGTACAGGTTATCGTAAAGAGCCTGACCCTCGCGCAGAAACTCAGGGGAGAAGATTATCCTGTCGCATCCGAAGCGTTCTCTTAAAGACATGGTGTAGCCCACGGGAACAGTGGATTTTATCACGACAGTGGCTTTGTCGTTCACTTCAAGTATCTGCTCTATAACGCTCTCCACGGAGGAGGTGTCGAAATAGTTCTTGTCGGGATCGTAGTTAGTGGGAGTTGCGATTATAATGATATCCGCATCTGTGTACGCGCTTTTTCCGTCGGTCGTGGCGGAGAGGTCCAGCTGTTTTTCGGCAAGGTATTTTTCGATGTATTCATCCGCGATAGGCGACTTTCTGTTGTTGAGCATCTCTGCCTTTTCGGGAATGATGTCAACGGTGACTACCGTATTGTTCTGTGCAAGCAGAACGGCATTTGAGATGCCTACATAGCCTGTACCGGCAACTGCTATCTTCATTTTATATTTCCCCCTGTTTTCCGATAGTTTCGGATATATTTCTACATATATTCATTATACGACTCTTAGGTCCTTTTGTCAAGGCGTTGACACATCAAATTCACCATCGCCATTCCGCGGTGAAGAAGTCTGTTCCGACAGTGAACACGAAGATCAATATAAGCGCGCCCATGACCGAGGCAAGTATCACAGCAGGTGTGATCGCCCATTTTTTCGATACCCCGAATCTTTTGTGGAGCAATCGCAGAAGTGCGTTTATTCCTATCGGGAGCAGGATACAGCCTATCAACAGGAACACCCCGAGAATAAAATCGGTACCGTGTATCACTTTAGGACCCATCCAGAATGACAGGGGACCTGTGTATAAGCATCCTGCTATATACAGGAACAACGCTCCTGCCGCTGTAAGGATGTTGGCTATTACTGTAACTATCTTTGCTGCTGTGCTGTCTTTCATAAAATGTCCTCCGTGGCAGGCTTATTTCAGCTCCACCACCGTAACGCCTGCTTCGCCCTCGCCGTAGGCACCGAGGCGGTAGCTCTTTACCGAGGGGTTGGACTTGAGTGCCTGATGCACTGCGGCTCTCAGTGCGCCTGTGCCCTTGCCGTGGATGATGGTGACGGAGTGTATTCCGCCGAGGATACAGCTGTCAAGGAAGCGTTCCACCTCCACAACGCCCTCATCGCCCATCATGCCGCGGATATCAAGCTCCAGCGAGCTCTTGCGCTCCATGTTGGACTTGAGCTGTTTCTTTACCTTGCCGCCTGTGGGTGCGGACTGCTGTTTCTTTTTGTTTTCTACAAGGCGCAGGTTCTTCTGATTGGTCTTTACCTTCATCATGCCCACCTGCACATAGCACACGCCCGACATATTCGGCACTGTAAGAAGCGTGCCCTCTTTCCTTGTATCGGCGAGCATCACGCTGTCGCCTGCCTTGAGGGGACGGGGCAGGACATACTCCTCGCTCCTGCGCTCCATCACGGGGTTAGCCTCGTCGTGCATCTTGTTGAGGGTACTGCCGACTCCCGACTTCGCCGCACTGTGACGCTTACGGAATTCTTCCTTGTCCTTTATCTTCTTTATCTCGTCCAGCTCGTTTAACAGCATATTGGAGCGCATACGGGTCTCCTCGATTATGCTCATCGCGCGCTGACGTGCGTTTTCAAGCTCCTTTTCCTTCTGCGCTTCCAGCTCGGACAGCTTCTGTTTAAGCTCGCTCTCAGTCATTTTTGCGTTGCGCTCGGATACCGCTACGCTCTCCTTAAGCTCCTCCAGCTCCTGACGGGACTTTTCAAGGGCGTCCACCACCTGCTCGAATCGCTTGTTCTCGGTGCTTACGAGGTCCTTTGCACGCTCTATCACATGGTCGGGCATACCCAGCTTTGAGGTTATCGCAAAGGCGTTGGATTTTCCGGGCACTCCCACTATGACACGGTAGGTGGGCTTCAATGTGTTCACATCGAACTCACAGCAGGCGTTCTCAACGCCGTCCGTTTCAAGGGCGAACATCTTTACCTCCTGATAGTGGGTGGTAGCCACCACCTTTGCGGAATATTCCTTTAATGTGGAGAGAATGGATACCGCCAGTGCCGCACCCTCAACGGGGTCGGTGCCGCTTCCAAGCTCGTCTATCAGCACAAGGGAGCGGTCGTCTGCCTTGTCCAGTATCTTTATTACGTTTGTCATGTGGGAGGAGAATGTAGACAGGCTCTGTTCAATGCTCTGCTCGTCGCCGATATCGACATAGATGCCGTCGAACTCGCCGATGATACTGCCGTCGCCTGCGGGTATCATAAGTCCGCACATGGTCATAAGTGTGAGAAGTCCCACTGTCTTGATGGCAACTGTCTTACCGCCCGTGTTGGGACCTGTGATGATAAGGCTGTCGTAGTTTTCGCCTATCTCAACGGAGATGGGCACCACCACGTCAGCGTTTATGAGAGGGTGCCTTGCATTATGGAGCACCACCTTGGACTCTGAGGATATCTCAGCGGCAACGCCCTTCATCTTTGCACCGAGGTTCGCCTTTGCGAAGTACAGCTCCAGTATCTCGGAAAGGCGGAAGTTGTTGAGGATGGCGTCGGCGTTCTCGCCCACCTGCTCGGAAAGCTCACGGGTGATGCGCTCTATCTCTGCCTGCTCGCGGGCTTTGAGGACACGTATCTCGTTGTTGGCTTCAACGACGCTCATGGGCTCGATGAAGAATGTCTGACCCGTGGCGGAGGTGTCATGTACAAGGCCCGGTACCTCGTTCTTGTACTCGGAGCGGACGGGGACAACGTATCTTCCGTCACGCATCGTCACGATGTTTTCCTGTAAGTATTTCTGGGTGTTCTTGTTCTTTATCAGCTTGTCGAGCTGTTCGCGGATATTCAGTCCCTGTCTTACTATCCTCTTGCGGATGGAGGAAAGCTCGGCACTGGCACCGTCGGACATCTCCTCCTCGGAGATTATGCTGTCCGAGATGCGCTGTTCAAGGATTTTGATGGGATAAAGCTCCCTGAAATACACATCAAGGGAGTTTTCCACGTTCTCGCACTGGCTGTACCAGTCGCACAGCATACCCGTTTCACGGAGTATCTCGGCAACGTCCAGAAGCTCGCGGAAGGACAGGGCAGAGCCGCTTTTGCATCGCTTTAAGGAGCCTGTGATGTCCTTTATCTTTCTGAAGCGCGGAGTTCCGAACTTCGCGGAGAGCCTGAAAGCATCGTCTGTCTTTTTAAGCTCGGCGCGCATCTTCTCGCCGTTGAACTCGGGACGGAGCTTAAGTGCCTTTTCGCGGCAGATATCGCTGTAGGTCTGCTCGGCAAGAAGCTCCAGTATCTTGTCAAGCTCAAGCTTTTTATAGTATTTGTTCATCTGTTACCTCTTTTTCTCTCTGTAAGCTTTAAGGTAAGGGGGGTGCCCCTGACACGGCTGAGGCACACGATACCGCATAATAACCTAGTATAATTATATAACAATGTGTTTTGATTGTCAATATTTCTGCATAAAGGAAAGGGCTGACGTATCCTGACATCAGCCCTGCGGTTATATGTAAGGCGGGAAGCCCCGCCCGTAATTTACTTGTTGTTCTGCTTGTTCTGGCTGTTCTGGTTCTGCTTGTTCTGCTGCTGGTTGTTCTGCTTGTTCTGCTGTGTGTTCTGCTGTTCGTTACGGTCAGACATTGTTTCTTCCTCCTGTGTATGAGTATTTGCTGCGGTCCTGCCGCAAGGATATCATGTGCAGAACCTGATGGAATATACAGAAAAAACGGCAGGTTCGACCCTGCCGTTTTATGGTATTTTTTTATTCTGTCATTGACTCAACCATGGAGTTCAGCTCTTCTACGATAGCGGAAACCTCCTGTACGTTTTCGCTTATAGCCTCGGAGCCTGTACGGATCTTGCCCATAGCGGTGACGGTGTTGTCTGCGCTGGTCCTTGTTTCCTCCATCTTTTCGGAGATCTGACCTGTTACATCGTGGATGGAGCTGATGCTGTCCATGATGCTCTTGGTATTCAGCTCTGCCTTTTTAACGGTGGCGTTGGACTTCATCGCAAGGGATCTTACCTCGTTTGCGACTACTGCGAAGCCCTTGCCCGCTGCGCCGACTCTTGCAGCCTCGATAGAGGCGTTGATAGCAAGGATATGTGTCTGCTCTGCGATGTCGCGGATGCTGCCCAGCATACGCTCGTATGCGTCGATATTCATGCTGATATCGCGGACGGATTCGCCGATCCTGTCGATACCCTCGACGATGGTCTGGATCTGGTCGTTGAGGGAGTGCATCTCATCCATGACCTCGCTGTTCTGGGAGAGATGCTCCTCGGAGTTTGCAGCGATGGGCATGATCTTATCCTGCAGACTTGCGAGGGCGGATCTTATCTCAAGCACAGACTGGGAGAGCTCCTGATGCTCGTTCTCTGTCCTGAGCTGAAGCTCCTTCAGGTGCGCCTTTTCGTACTGGATACAGTTCATGGGCGTATTGTTGCCCGCGATGATGGAGAGTGCCATGTGGCGGCAGCTCTTGTAGCCGCAGGCATGGCAGTTGAACTCCTGCTCCACCTTGGTGTGCTTGCCCATCTGTGCGAATACAGCGGCGATCTCCTTTTCGGTGGGCTGTACGCTTACGCTTCTGTCAACGTATTCGCGCAGGAAGTCTTCCATCTTCAGCTTCTTGAAGATGTTGCGGTGGAAGCGCTTTGCGTTGCTCTGCTTGCTTGCCCACTTCCTTGCGTTTATCATTACATCGTAAGCGTTGAAGGAGTCGAACTCCTCTCTTGCACCCACGCCCGAGTTACATCCGAACTCGCAGGAGAGGATGTCGTAAACGGTGGGGAGCTTATCCTTTTTGGTCTCGAGGTAAACATCGATATCCTCGTAAACCTTCTGTACGCCCTCGGAGGTAGTTACGTTGAGGTCGGGGATATACTCGCGCAGACACTCCTTGAGTCCGCCGGGGATGGGGTAGAATGCGCCGTCAAAGCCGCGGGCATCGGAGAACTCGAACTCACTTCTGCCTGTCTTGAGCTGGATGTTGTGCTTCTTTATGTAGTCAGCCAGCTTGCGGAAGGTAACGTTGTACTTGATTATGCCTGTGTTCCTGAACTCGTCGCCCTTTGCGATACAGGGTGAGAGACCCACAAGGGTATCGGTGCTGCCGAGGTACTTTCTCACATAGATGGCGCTGCACAGCATGGGGCTCTGGATGGGGGAGAGGCTGGGGAACATCTCTTTTTTATGCTTCTCGGCATAGTTGATGATAGCGGCACAGGGCTGGGAGATGATCTTTGCGCCGGGGTGCTGCTTTACGTACTCGATATGCAGATATGTACAGATATCCGCGCCGAAGGATACGTCGTATACCTCCTTTATACCCTGATCCTTGAGCCACTGGAGCACATGGCGCCAGCTTCCGTCAAAGGCGGTCTTGATGGCGGGCGCAACGATAAGGGACATATTACCGCGCTTGATATCACTGAGGAAAGCCTCGATATCGTCCTCATAATCTCTTGCACCGTGGGTGCAGCCCTTGATACATTCGCCGCACTGGATACATTCTTCGTTGTTGATGTGTACAACCTGACCGTCATACCTGTTGGCGTTTGGCACAGGGCAGGTCCTGATACAGGCGTTGCAGCCTATACACTTTTCTGCGTTTACTTTTACCATAATTGATTCCTCACTGTCGTTTTATGGGTTGGTGGGGTATTAAAGACTCTGTAAATAACACCCGTCGTCGGCTTGTTTCTGATGTATTAAGAAACTATAGTCGCTTTTGCAACTGATGTTAATAAAAGTATATCATATTTATGTGTTATTGTCAATAATATTGAATAATTATAGATATTTTTGTGCACAAACAACCAAAAAACCTGTTGTTAAAATGTTGACAGCAGGTCATTTTTGTATATTTTGATTAGATTTTATCGGTTTATCAGAATGAAATATTGATAAGTCGGTTGATATCGTCTGCCTTTTCGTATTCAAAGAATGCGGTGTTTTTTCCAAGCCTTGCGCCCAGTGTGTTTCCCGAAAGGGTGAATTCAAATCCGTTCTGATAGAGGTATCCCGCGGCCAGCAGCAGGTGGTCGCAGTAGAAGCTGCTGAGTATCTCAAGATACTGCCTGAACAGCACATCGGGGGCGACGGGCGCGAACACCTCCTCGGGGAGGTCCTCCACCGTCACGAAGAGTGCGCCGTCGGAGTAGGGGCAGCGGTAGTAGCCGTCGTTTCTCTCCGAAACTCCGCAGCATATCATAGCGATGTCGTGGCCTGTGCGGAGCTCGTCCAGCATGAAGCTGCCGTTTTTAAACTCCTCCATATCGGGGAGCTTTCTCAGTGCCCTGCGGGAGGGGGAGAATGTCACCTCGGGCAGACCGCTTTCGGTGTTTGCCCAGCCCCACAGCCATGTGCCGCTTATATCGGACTCGGACCCGATTATGCCCGACTGATACACGTTATCCTCGCCGAAGCTTATCGTGCCGTTCTCCACATCCACGTTCCAGCCGTTGTCGCCTATCACAAGCTCGCCCATCCTGTTCTGGCAGTCAAGGCAGTAGCCTGCCGAAAGCGACAGCAGGTGCAGAAAATTTGTTTTGTCAAATTCTATGGGGCAGTTGAGTACAGATAATTTTTTCATTAATTCCACCTATATTTATATATTGATATTCACGCCGAATTTCCGCAGGATGTCGCGCATAAGCACCTTGTCGATGGTGTAGAGCCTGCTCTTTCCTCTCGGCAGGTCGTCCACGCGGTACTCGAAGCGCATATAGATCTCGGAGTAGTCCTCCTCGTAGAAGAACGTGCACAGCAGATAGCTGTTCTTGGTGGCGTAATAGTTCACGGGAACGAACTCCAGCACCGCTCGCATATCGTTATCCACAAGTGCTTCCGCCTCGGATATCTTCATCGGCTCGAACTGTACTTTCTTGGTGCGGGGCAGGGACTCGGCACGCTTTTCCTCCTCGGACTTTACAAGCCTGTTCTTTTTAAATAGACCGAACATACGCTTCTCCTTTCGGCATTCAGTTTTGTCATACATAGTATTTTACCACACCTCACCGCGAATTGCAATAACCCCCGCCGTTTTTGCGGAAAAAACGGCTGTCCGCAAAAAAATATAAAACGTTTACATTTTTTTGTCCAAACCCCTTGAAAACGTTTTCAAAATGTGTTATACTGTTCACGATGAATAGCCGCGGTGCGGCATGAATGATTTTTACGAAACGGAGATTATTTATGGAACAGAAGATCTATGGCATTGAAATGGGTCCCGCTAAGTGTGCGGTAGACCTCGGCGATGGCAGCGAGCGCGGCGAGTACGTTAATCAGGACTACATCCTGCACAAGATGGGACGTCCCCACCGTGGCATCAGCCTTATGTACTGCTACTACCCTCTGGACAAGACCTGGCCCGCAAGAGCGCGTGACGCTTTCGCAGATCAGGAGGTATCCTTCCAGTGGGACTATCCCTATGACGATTATTTCACCTACAAGGGCGGCATCGGCGGCACCACCGAGGACGAGCCCTTCACCTGCATGAGAGATGTCCGTCGTCACGGTCAGGATGTTATCCTCACCATCACGATCGACCCCAACCTCACCGACGAGTACCTTGTAAAGATCGCACAGGAGCTGAGGACCTACGGCCGTATGCAGCTGCGTATCAACCACGAGGCAACAGGCAACTGGTTCAGCTTCACAAAGCGTGCGACATATCAGGAGGTCGCTGACTTCTATGTGCGCTTCCACAATATTATAAAGAGAGAGGCTCCCAATGTGCAGACAGTTCTGTGCATCGGCGGCGTTGAGCACCCCGAAAAGGGCGGCGAGATCGAGATGGAAAAGGAGTTCGCAGAGGCTGTAAAGGCTACCGACATCTGGTCCGTTGACAAGTACATGGCACTGCACTGGGGCTGGCCCTACGATGTTGCGGAGGTAGGCGGAAACTCCTTCGGCAGAAGTAAGGTATCCGACACCTACAATCTCACAAAGATGTCCGAGAAGCGTTATAAGGAGATCTGCGGCGGCGTGAAGAAGCCCATGGTAATGTCCGAGTTCAACGCTGACGGCGACGTTACAGGCCCCTACGAGCAGGCAGACATGATAAAGGAATTCTGCGATATGCTGAAGAACGACGAGGAGCAGGGCTGGTTTAACGGCTTCACATTCTATCAGTTCCGCGACAGAGGCAGACTCGGCCTTGAGATAGAGGATCCCAACAACCCCGATGTAGGTATCGAGCAGCCCGCTCTCAAGACCTACAAGGAGATCATCCACGACGAGTATTTCTACCCCTCCATGAAGCAGGGCGCAGAGGTGGCACTTCCCGCAACGCTCCGCTGGGGCGGCGCAGAGGACAGCACAGGTCTTGCTATCCCCCTGCACTTTGAAAAGAACCCCACCTTCTGCGAGGTAACATTTGACGAGCCGCTGAACCTTATGATGGAGATAAACGGCAAGTGGTTCTACAAGTCACCCGAGGCAAAGACCATCGATCTCATGTCCGCTTTCTATGAGAAGCCCCTTGACGGCGAGGCTGACCTTACCCTCAAGATCTTCGCACCTCCCGCAAGCGGCGAGAACGACCCCTCTCAGGGCGAGGACTGGCAGACAAACTACTACACCACCATCAGCAAGCTGCCCGACATCCGTATCAGATTTGCCCCCATCATCGGCAAGCTGTAATTTTCAAAAAATTCACCCGTCGCTTTTGCGGCGGGTGAAATAATGATTTTAAAAAATTTTTAAAAAATAAAAAATTTTTTTGCAACCTTTTGAATTTATGCTCAGTGTTATCTGCGGTGAACGTAATTCACAAAAAACACTGAAGCAGGAAAACATCATGTTAAAAGCCACTGAGGTGACATTATGGATTACAGAACCGACTATGACGCACTGCTTAAAAAGCTTGAAGCAAAAACTCCCGATCCCGACAGACTGGTTACGGACGACCCCACGCCGAATACGCAGCGACTCTTTGATTTTCTTAAATCCTGCTACGGCAAAAAGCACATCTCGGGTCAGCAGTACCTGTTCGAGAGCGAGCTGGAGGATCTCGTATACTATAAATATACGGGAAAGATACCCGCGATACGCGGATATGACTTCATGGGAATAAGCGGTCTCGGCGGCGGCTACGATCAGATAGAGCGTGCACTGGACTGGTGCAGGAACACAGGCGGCATACTTACCATGTGCTGGCACTGGTACGCTCCCGATGATATGAGCGATCCGAAAAAGCTTGCAGCGTTCTACTACAAGTCCACCGACTACGACAGAAAGACAGGCTTCGATATGATCGAGGCGGTGAAGGACGGCACTCCCGAAAACGAGTTCGTCATCCGCGAGATAGACATGGTCTCGGAGCAGCTTAAGCGTTTTGAGGCCGAGGACATCCCCGTTATCTGGCGACCGCTGCATGAAGCAAACGGAAGCTGGTTCTGGTGGGGCAACCGCGGCCCCGAGAGCGTAGAGGCCTATAAAAAGCTGTGGTACATGATGTTTGACCGCATGATGAACTATCACAAGCTCAGAAACCTTATATGGGTATGGAACGGACAGAGCAAGGAAATGGCTGTCAATGCGAATACATTCGATATTGCGGGGGAAGATATCTATGCAACCCCTCCGAGCCATGATTCTCAGGCTGAAAAGTTCCGCGAGGTATCCTCCTACACCCACGGCAAGATGATAACCCTGTCGGAGTGCGGAAGCATACCCGAGCCCGACCTCATGCAGCGCGACGATGCCATGTGGCTGTGGTGGCTGCCCTGGTGGGGACAGTTCGTATATAAGAACGGCGAGGACAGACGTCCGCTGTTCGATGAGGACGGAATGCCCCTCCCCAATACAACGTACATGGACGAGGATTTCATGCAGCGTATATTCAATGACGAGCGTGTTATCACTCTTCATGATCTGCCCTGGTACGACGAGAAAAAACACCGTCTGCCGACTGCACTCCTCAATAACCTTGAGAGACTGGGCGGAAAATAGATAAACATAAAAAATAAAAAGCACTGTATTATGAAAGGAAAAAACAACATGAAAAAGTTCTTAACAGCAGCAGCTATCCTGGCTGCCCTCACAATGACTATCACAGGATGTTCCAACAACAGCAACAGCAGTGACAACAGCTCCTCTGCTCCCCAGAGTGGTGTGACCTCCGAGGCTGACAAGACCACATCTGAGGCTGACAAGGTTACCTCCGATGCAGGTACAGAATCCGGCTCCGACTCTGAAACAGCTGCCCTCACGGCAGCTCAGATGGCGGCAAACGCACTCACAGCAGTTGAGTGGCCCGCTATGATGGAGATCCCCGACGCTGAGTCCGCTAACATGATGCTCAGCATCGATCCCGCACTCTGCGAGGACTACTACTTCTCCACACAGCTCATGAGTGCACAGCTCAACGAGGTGGTTATCGCAAAGCCCTCCGCAGGCAACGAGGCAGCTCTTCAGGAGCAGTTCGACGCTCACTTCGACTACATCAAGAACGGCGCAGCTTTCTACCCCGCACAGGAGGAGTCCGCTGCAGGCGCAGTTATGGGCAAGACCGATGACGGCTATCTGTACATCCTCGTTCACACAAACGGTGCTGACTGCGAGGCAGCACTTCTGAACAACCCTCCCGCTGAGATGCCCGGCGCAGACGCAGGTGATGAAGGCGGTCTGGATGACGGCTTCGGCGTAGACGGCGGCGATATGGGTATGCCCCTTTCCCTCACAATGGCTGATGCAGCTTACGCAGCAGTTGAGTGGCCCGCTATGATGCCCGTTGACGATCCCGAGATGATCAACAGCTTCTTCGGTATCGACTCCACCATCTGCGAGGACTACTATATTGCAAACCAGCTCATCTCCGCTCAGCTCAACGAGATCATCTTCGTTAAGCCTCTCGAGGGCATGGAGAGCGAGATCCAGGCACAGCTTGACGCTCACTTCCAGTATATCAAGAACGACGCAGCTTTCTACCCCGAGCAGGAGCCTTCCGCTGAGGGCGCTGTAATGGGTACACTGGACAACGGCTATATGTATATCATCGTTCACGAGCACGGTGCAGTAGTTGTTGACGCAGTTATCGCAGCTATCGGCGCATAATTATCGATACTGACCGATCTTAAGACCGTGAAGTAAATCAGATAGTTATATAAATATTACAAAGCCACTTCTGATGTTGTGTCAGAAGTGGCTTTTCGTTGCTTGTGGCATTGACTTTATGCAGACGTTTTGTTATAATTAGCTAAACGATAAATAAGAATTTGGCGAGGTGAAGTTATGCTAAACTTAAGACCATATCGAAAAAATGATAGTAAAAAAATAGTAACTTGGGCTCAAGAAGAGAACACATTTTATAAATGGAGTGAAGGAAGATTGGGCAGTTTTCCTGTTTCGGCGGAACGTCTGGAACAGGCGGTTTCTGGAAGAATAGATAATGAAAAATATTTCCCGTTTGTTGCTTTTGATGAAGATGGAATAGTAGGTTTTTTTACCCTTCGCCAACCTGGAGAAGTAGAAGGTGAATTAAGCTTCGGATATGTAATTCTGAATCCCATGGCAAGAGGAAAAGGATATGGGAAACAAATGCTGCAGTTAGGTATAAAATTTGCATTTGAACTTTATGGAGCATCGAAAGTGATATTAGAGGTTTTTGAGAATAATCCAAGTGCTTATCATTGTTACAAAGCAGTTGGATTTGTCGAAAATGGATATAGCTTGACTTATAATATATGTAATGAAGAATGGAAAAGCATTGAGATGGAAATTTGTAAGTAAAATTCAAGATTCGTAGTGAACAGAAACTTTCTGCCTGATGAAGCGACATATTCCAATTTATCATTGATACATTAAAATAACCCGTGAAGATCTACTTCGCGGGTCTTATTTCTTTATAACTGCCTGCATTATGTTACCCCTCTTTCTTTTTGTGTTGCTGCGGCAGCGACGGGACCTGTATCCAAATATGAAAATGCTGTGTAATTTCGTTTTTCCCCTTGAAAAAAATCTCAATATCGGTTATAATAATATGGAATATTGAAAAATATATCTTTTTTACAGATGTGCGTTTACGTATGATGTCTTTGTCAATAATAGACAGACAGACTTTCGGTTATAAAGGAGTTACAGATGAACGATCCTATAGAAAGAATAAAAGGCCCGGTATTTGAACTGCTGGACTGGATGGCAGGCAGGACCACACTTGAAACCGTTGTGATCTCGTTTTTTGCGGTGGCGGTCATTATTTTCGTGGTGTTCCCGATACACGAGTGCGCCCACGGCTTCATGGCGAAGCTGCTCGGCGACGATACCGCAGACCGCGAGGGCAGACTTACGCTCAATCCCTTTGCACATATCGATCCCACGGGTGCCATCGTGATGTGCTTCTGCTGCATCGGCTGGGCGAAGCCCGTGCCTGTGACCATCTCCCGCTGCAGCAAGGTAAAGGGCAGGACCGCGCTTGCGCTTACATCCCTTGCAGGCCCCATGGCAAATATCATACTCGCTTATGTGTTCCTTATCATTTCAAAGATAGTGCTGATGTCGGTAAACAGCATGGCTATGCTTTATGTCTGGTCGGCGATCGGACTGGTGGTGCACCTCAATATCTATCTTGCGGTGTTCAACCTGCTTCCCATCCCCCCGTTTGACGGCTCAAAGATCCTTTACAGCTTCCTGCCCACAAAGGGCATCGTGTTCATGGAGCGTTACGGACAGATGATCCACTGGGTGTTCTTTGCGCTGCTGATATTCGGTGTGCTGGATGTTCCGCTCAGCTTCCTTACCGACTGTGTGGTGTGGGTGCTTGACAAGGCGTCCTTCTTTGTGGGTTAAGGTGACAGATGGAGGAACTTAGCTTTAAGCTTGAGGTGTTCGAGGGTCCGCTGGACCTTATGCTGTCGCTGATACAGAAGCACAAGCTCAACATACAGGACATCGAGATAAGCATACTGCTGGAGCAGTTCATGCTGTACCTTGAGCGCATGACGGAGGCCGACCTTGAGGTCACCTCGGAGTTTCTGGAGATGGCGGCACGCCTTATCCTGATCAAATCCGCCGCATTGCTTCCGAAGGAGGAGGCGGAGGAGCTCAAAAAGGAGCTTCAGGGCGCACTCATCGAGTATGCACTGTGCAAGACCATGGCGGAGCGGCTCAAAAAGCGCTTTCAGGGCGACTGCATCTTCGTGCGTGAGCAGATGGAGATAGAGACCGACCGCTCGTATAACAGATCGCATCAGCCCGAGGAGCTGCTTCTCGCTCTCGGTGCTGTCACGGACAGGGGCCGCAAAAAGGCGTCCTACCGTCCTAAGTCCATAAAGCCGATAGTTGCCAAGAGCTACGTCACCGTGTTCACGGGGATAATGACGGTGCTGAAGAGCCTGCGCCGAAAGGGCAGCGTTACGATGGACGAGCTTTACGGCGGCAGGGAGCGCTCGCACGAGGTCGCGATGTTCCTTGCGATACTGGAGCTTTCAAAGCAGGGGCGCATAGTTATATCGGAGGATGGAAACAGCATCCGCATGGCGACCCGCGCCGACAAGGAGGAAGCACAAGAATGAAGTTTACAGAGGGAATGGCGGCGGTAGAGGCGATACTTTTCGCCTGCGGAGAGCCGATAGAGCTTGACAAGCTTGCGTCCGCCGCAGAGATAGAAAAGGAGACCGTCGAAAAGATAATAGACCGTCTTAACGACCGCTACAGCGAACAGGAGAGTGCGCTGTACATCACAAGGCTGGGCGAAAGCTACCAGATGATGACCCGCCCCGAGTTCGCACCGAAGATAAAGAGCGCGATCGAGACAAAGCGACAGACTCCGCTGTCGCAGGCGGCACTTGAGGTGCTGGCGATAATCGCCTACAATCAGCCCGTCACAAAGGGCTTTGTGGAGCAGGTGAGGGGCGTTGACAGCTCAAGCGTTGTGAATAACCTCGCAGAGCGCGGGCTGCTTGAGGAGTACGGCAGACTTGACCTGCCGGGCCGTCCGATAGCTTACAGGACTACGGAGAACTTCCTGCGCTGCTTCGGCATGACGGATATCGGAGGGCTTCCTCCCATACCCGACAGCAGCGGCCAGATAGATTTTGACGAATATGAGGAAATGACGTTTTCGGGAGAATGATATCTCCCATTGACAAAGGTGGTGATTCTAACGGGCTGGACAATTGCGGGCAGTATAGTACTGTTTATAATCATTCTGCTGGCTATTCCCGTTGTGATGACCTTTGAATATGAGGATGACATCCGCCTTAAGATCAGATACCTTTTCATTACGCTGTACAGTATACCTAAGAAGCCGAAGAAGCCTAAGAAGGAAAAGGCAAAAAAGCAGAAGCCCGATAAGGCTGTAAAAGCCGACGGAAAGACCGGCCTGCCCTCCAAGAAGCCGGATGGCACCGCTGCGAAGTCCCAGTCTGATGACTCCCCCGAGGAGGTTGCCTCCGATAAGGATAAAAAGAAAAAGGAGAAAGGTCCCAAGGAGAAAAACCCCAACAATCCTACCCTGCCCGAGCTGATCGAGCTGATCAAGGTGGTTCTGGACAGTCTGGGAAAGCCGCTTAAAAAGCTGCTGAAGCGTACATCGGTATGCGACCTTGATGTCGAGATCATCTGCGGCGGCGAGGACGCGGCAGCGGCAGCACTGAATTTCGGCAGGATGAACCTGCTGATAGGCAACGCACTGGGACTTCTGGATACATTTTTCAAACTGAAAAGACCTAACGTCAGGATAGATGTTGCCTTCGATTCGGAGGAGACCGTCACCCGGTGCTTCTGCATCGTGAAGATGAATACGCTTACGGCACTGGCGTTTGTGTTCACGTTCCTCGGAAGACTTATCGTGAGGGCATGGAAAAACAGCAGTGTCATGGCTTATATCAGCAGGATACGCGGCAACAGCGCAGACAGGAAGGCTGATAAGAAGTCCAGAAAGAAGATCGCCAAGAAGATCCGCAAGGATAAGAATAAATAACATCAACCGTAAATACCGAAAGGAGTTTTTATTATGAACGACAAGCATCCAATTGAAGGCGTAATGGGTATTTCCCTGGACAAGATCCGTGAAATGACCGACGTCAATACCATCATCGGTGATCCTATCAGCTCGCCCGATGGCACCATCGTTATCCCCGTGTCCAAGGTTTCCTTCGGATTTGTATCGGGCGGCAGCGATCTCCCCACAAAGGCTAATGATATGTTCGCAGGCGGCTCCGGTGCAGGCGTTACCGTCAAGCCCGTTGCATTCATCGTTATCAAGAAGGACGGCGACGTGAAGCTTATGGAGCTGGGCGCAAAGGGCAGCCCCGTTGACGGCGTTATCGATGCCCTCCCCGGCATTATCGACAAGATCAAGGGCTTTATCGACAACAAGAAGAACGAAAAGGCCGAGGAAGCTCCCGCTGATACGGAAGAAAGCAAATAACATCCCTGAAATAGCTGTATAATCTTCCTTTTTCTGCACATCCTACCACCGAGAATAAACGTACAGGAGTGCTGTTATGAAAAAAGGAAAAACTGCAGTTGTAGCTTTAATACTTGCCGCGATGGTCTTTCAGATCACCGCGGCTTATGTATGTGCGCATCCCGCTGACATCTCGGCGGTGAGCGCCATACTTATCGAGGCGGACACGGGCACCGTCATCTACGAGAAGAACGCCGACGCACAGCGCGCCATGGCAAGCACCACCAAGATAATGACCGCCATCCTCACCATCGAGGCGGGCGACCTCGACCGCGAGTTCACGGTGGACAGCTATGCCATCATGGTGGAGGGTACCTCCATGGGGCTGCGCGAGGGCGACCGTGTTTCAAGGCGTGATCTGCTTTACGGCATACTTCTGCCCTCGGGCAACGATGCGGCGAATGCGGCGGCGGTGTCGGTAGGCGGCAGCATAGGCGGCTTTGTGGAGCTTATGAACGAGAAAGCGCAGCAGCTTTCGCTCTCCTCAACGCATTTTGTGACCCCCTCGGGGCTTGACGCAGACGGGCATTACACCACTGCAAGGGACCTTGCGGCACTCACAGCTTATGCTATGCAGAATGAGATCTTCCGTGAGATAGTGTGCTGCACCTCGGCCGAGGTGGAGTACGGCAACCCACCGTATATGCGCACTCTCTACAACTCAAACAAGATGCTGACCCGATACGAGGGTGCCATCGGTGTAAAGACAGGCTTTACGGACAACGCACGGCGCTGCCTTGTTTCGGCGGCAGAGCGTGACGGGGTCACGCTTATCGCTGTTACGCTCAACGCAGGCGACGACTGGAACGACCACACAAAGATGCTGGACTACGGCTTTTCGCAGGTGCACAGCTACCCGCTGGAGCTTTCCTGCAGCGAGCGCGTGGCGGTCGCGGGCACGGGACAGAGCGTTGCGGTGTACGCCGAGCAGGATACTGTCTCGCTTATGTCGGGGCAGCGTGAGCGGCTTACGCGCAAGGTGTACCTGCCGAGGTTCATCTACGGCAGCGTAACGCGTGGCGAGCAGCTGGGGCGCATGGAGTTCAGCATAGACGGCAGGGTGGTAAAGACCTGTCCGCTGTACGCCGAAAGCAGCATTACTGTCGCAGATGAACAGCTTTCGCTGTGGCAGAGGATACTGGCGGCTGTCGGTATCTATATTTAAATACAGAACATGACGGCGGCGCACGGATATGCCGATGTGCTGCCGTTAAAATAAACTCGTCGGGAGACGGAGGTAAAACATTATGGAAAAGATAAGGATACAGAAAATAATCGCAGACAGCGGCTACTGCTCACGCAGAAAGGCTGAGGAGTACATCTCCTCGGGACTTGTCACGGTGAACGGCAGGGGCTGCTCCCTCGGTGACAAGGCAGACCCCCGCAACGATCTTATCAAGGTCGGCGAGGACATCATCCCTGCCGAGCGTGCCGAGAAGCGTTACATCATACTCAACAAGCCGAGGGGCTACGTTACCTCGATGGCTGACGAAAAGGGAAGAAAGATCGCCGCAGAGCTCCTTACAGATGTAAGGGAGCGTGTGTACCCCGTGGGCAGGCTTGACCGCAACTCCGAGGGTCTGCTGATATTCACGAACGACGGCGAGTTTGCAAACGACATCATGCACCCCTCACGCCATGTCGCAAAGACCTACCGTGTTACGATCGACGGCAGGGTGAACGAGGAGCAGCTCAACACCCTCATGTCGGGCGTGGAGCTGGACGACGGCGCTGTGACCCTGCCCTGTACTGTTGAGGTACTGACGGAGGAGCCCGAGCGCACGGTGCTGCGCTTCATCATCAAGGAGGGCAGGAACCGTCAGATACGCCGTATGTGCGACGCAGTGGGACTGCAGGTGGGCAGACTGCGCAGAGTGGCTATCGGCGGCGTAAAGCTGGGTATGCTGAAGCCCGGCGAGTACCGCGACCTCACAAAGGACGAGCTTAGAAGACTGCGCACCGCTGTAGGAAAGGGCGTAAAGCAGGGAAGATAAGGGGGTACATAAAATGATAGAGATACTTCAGAACAAGCAGAACACCGAGAAGATAGAGTTCAACGCCTCCGAAAACGGAAAGAGCCTCGGAAAATGCGCAGGTGTTCTTTGCGGCGACACCTTTGTTTTCGACGAGCTTCAGTGCGACGACTTTTTCGTTGACGGGCTTGTAAGAGCGATCCTCAACCTTATGGATCTTCACGGCGTTGAAAAGGCACGCTTCGATTTTGAGGAGGGTGAACAGCTTCAGCAGCTCAGGCGCTGGGGCTTTGTAAAAAATGACGAAAAAACGATAGATAATATCGCCAAATTCTTTGACGAAAATAAAAAATGTACAAAAATGTGATTTGGTCTTGTTATTTTCGTCACAATGTAGTATAATTAAACTGGTATAATTTTTAATATGAAGGGGAGCTGTATCCGTGGATACGGCTGCTCTTTGTTAAGTTATGGAGGACAGATATGGCATTTTCAAAGACATTGGCTGAAATGGAACAGAACGTTCCCGACAGCGAAGCAAGGAAAAGACTTACCGCGCTGTTTGACGAGGACAGCTTCAGAGAGCTGGACAAGTTCGTTTCCGCTGACGGCGGCGTTTGCTCCGTTGTTGCGGGCTACGGAACAGTTATGGGCGCTACCGCTTATGCATTCGCACAGGATGTGAGCGTTAAGGGCGGCGCAGTAAACAAGAGTGCTGCACTCAAGATAAAGAAGATCTACGAGCTTGCTGCAAAGAACGGCGCTCCCGTTGTTGGTATCTTCGATTCCAAGGGCGGCGACATCAACGAGGGCATGGCTGTGCTCTCCGCTTATGGCGACATCGTAAAGGCTTCCGCAGCTATCTCGGGCGTTGTTCCCCAGATCGCAGTTGTATGCGGTGTCTGCGCAGGTGCTGCTGCTATGATCGCCTCCATGGCTGACGTTACTGTTATGACAGAAAAGGCAGAGCTGTTCATGACCGCTCCCTTCAATACACCCGACGGCAAGCTTGCAGGCGCAGGCAGTGCCGCTAACGCAGCTAAGGCAGGCGTTTGCGACATCCTCGCAAAGGACGACGCAGATGCTATCGCAAAGGCTAAGAAGCTGGTTGCTATCCTCCCTGCAAACAACATCTCCCTCGCAGGAAACGATGATTTCGCAGAGAACGACGCTGTTGTATCCGCAGGCATGGCCGGCAAGGACGTTATCGCAGCTGTCGCTGACAGCAACTCCGTTGTTGAGCTTGGCGCAGAGTTCGGCTGTGCTGCTTACACAGCACTGGCAAGCGTGAACTGGGCAACGGTTGCTTTTGTTGCGACCGACAAGGCGGACAAGCTTTCCTCTGCTGATTGTGCTAAGATCGCACGCTTCGTTCAGCTTGCTGACGTATTCTCCATCCCCGTTGTTACAGTTATCGATACAGAGGGCTTCGTTCCCTCCAGCGAGGCTGAGCTTGCAGGCAGCGTAAGAGATTGCGCAAAGCTTGCACAGGTATACGCTTCCGCTACCACAACAAAGGTCAACCTCATCAAGGGCGCGGCTTACGGTGCGGCTTACGCTGCATTTGACAGTGCTGATATCTCCTACGCATGGGAGAGCGCTTCCATCGCTCCCATGTCCCTCGAGGCTGCCAAGGTATTCATGGGCGAGGAGATCGACGCTTCTCCCTTCAACGCTGCGGCGCTCGGCATGATCGACGGCGTTATCGCTGCCGAGGACACCAAGGACGCCATCGCATCCGCTGTGGATCTTTGCAGCGGCAAGAGAGTAGCAGCTCCTACCAGAAAGCATGTGAATTTCGCATTTTAACTGAGCGTTCGGACGGCGATAAGAACGCATCTGCTTCGTCTATCTCCCTTGACGTACACAAAGTACGCCTGCGGTGCGGCTTCCTCGCATCTGCATACATCTCACCGATCTCAGGTGAGATAACGACGGCGATAAGAACGCATCTGCTTCGTCTATCTCCCTTGGCGTACACAAAGTACGTCGGCGGTCGATATCCTTGCATCTGCATCCTTCTCACCGATCTCAGGTGAGGTAACAACGGCGATATGCACGTATTACACGCTTGGCGTACACAAAGTACGATATACTTAAATCGCAAAAATGCGGCGCAGCCGCATCAGGATATGTCCGCAGAGCGGACACAATAATTCCTCATTCCTAACTCCTAATTCCTAATTTTACAAAGAGAGGTTTTTGACATGAAAAGATACACCATCACAGTAAACGGCACAGCTTATGATGTAACAGTAGCAGAGGCCGACGGCTCTGCAACTCCCGTGGCAGCGGCTCCCGCTCCCAAGGCAGCTCCCAAGAAGGCTGCTCCCGCTCCCGCAGCAGCAGGCGCTTCCTCCATTACAGCTCCCATGCCCGGCACCATCGTTGACGTTAAGGTAAAGGCAGGCGACAAGGTTGCAAACGGCACAGTCGTTGCTATCCTCGAGGCTATGAAGATGGAGAACGACATCGTTTGCGATAAGGACGGCGTTGTCGCTTCCGTTAACGTTGCAAAGGGCGACTCCGTTGAGACAGGCGCTGTTGTAATCACCATCAACTAATATAAATAAGGAGAGCGAAAAATGGCTAAGCTTAAGATAACCGAAACCGTTCTGCGTGACGCGCACCAGTCACTGCTCGCCACCAGAATGACTTTAGACGAGATGCTCCCCATCCTGTCCACCATGGACAAGATCGGCTTCTATTCTGCTGAGTGCTGGGGCGGTGCTACATTCGATTCCTGCATCCGCTTCCTGGACGAGTGCCCTTGGGACAGACTGCGCACCATCCGCAAGGAGATGCCCAACACAAAGCTCCAGATGCTGTTCAGAGGACAGAATATGCTGGGCTATCGTCACTATGCCGATGACCTTGTAGAGTACTTCGTACAGAAGTCCATCGCAAACGGTATCGACATCATCCGTATCTTCGACGCACTGAACGATATAAGAAACCTCGAGACAGCTATCAACGCTGCCAAGAAGGAGCAGGGTCACGCACAGGTGGCTATCTCCTACACCCTCGGTGAGGTGTTCACCCACGAGTATTACATGAACTACGCAAAGCAGGTAGAGAGCGCAGGTGCTGACTCCATCTGCATCAAGGATATGGCTGCGCTGCTGACCCCCTACGAGGCTGAAACTCTCGTCCGTGACATCAAGAGCGCTGTAAGCATCCCTGTACAGCTCCACACACACTACACCTCGGGTCTTGCATCCATGTGCATACTCAAGGCTGTTGAGGCAGGCGCTGACGCAGTGGATACCGCTATGTCCCCCCTTGCACTGGGTACATCCCACGCCCCCACAGAGTCCATCGTGGCTACATTCAAGGGCACAGAGTACGACACAGGCATCGATCTCGTTGCGCTGACAGAGGTAAGAGATTTCTTCATGAAGCTGCGCAAGAAGTACATCGACAACGGTCTGCTGGATCCCTCCATGCTCGCAACAGACGCAAATGCGCTTATCTATCAGGTTCCCGGCGGTATGCTGTCCAACCTGCTCTCTCAGCTCAAGCAGGCAGGCAAGGCAGATCAGCTTGACGAGGTTCTCAAGGAGGTTCCCCGTGTTCGTAAGGACAGCGGCTTCCCGCCCCTCGTTACACCCACATCCCAGATCGTCGGCACACAGGCTGTGTTCAACGTTATCACAGGCGAGCGCTACAAGACCGTTACCAAGGAGTTCAAGGGCCTTGTAAAGGGCGAATACGGCAAGACTCCCGTGGATATGGATCCCGAGTTCCGCAAGAAGATCCTCGGCGACGAGCAGCCCATCACCTGCCGTCCCGCTGACCAGCTCGCTCCCGAGTTCGAGGCTATGAAGGCTGAGGCTGCCGAGTGGATAGAGCAGGAGGAGGATATCCTCACCTACGCTATGTTCCCCAAGGTTGCTCCCAAGTACTTTGAGAAGCGCCGTGACCGCAAGCTCGGCATCGATGCTGACCATGCAGACAAGGTGAACAAGGTTCATCCCGTTTAATATATTTATATAGTATACAGGCTCCCTCCGTCAAAACGGAGGGAGCTTTTTGTGCAAAAACGAGTGATCAGCAGCGCGGAATGAGGTATTCAGGTGTACTTTTTCGCGGATTGATCTCCGTTTTCCGTGATAAATATGTAATTAATTCCGCAGAATGCGAGTACTATTATTAATAAAAGGGAGCACTGCGTTGGTTCAGCGTGGCAGTTCAATATATATAAAAAAGTTAAAAAATACTGTATATTTTTACTGATAACGTTTACAATAATGGTTCGTCAATTTTTCGGCACTTTCACCAAATTAAAAGTTACAACTTGGTAACAAAACGGTTACAAATACGTTTTTGCTTCCTTTTATTTACAAAAACGACTTTCGCAAACGGCGGTGTTATGCCGAAAATCTGAAATTTAATTTACAAAATTCATTTTTTAAGTTATTAAGGAAAACTGTTGTAATAATGTACAATCGAGAGAGTTTGAAAACGTTTACGGATGGTCGTGTGCAAAAAAGTTCAAAAAAAAGACTTGAAAAAAAGGGAGTTTTATGATAAACTTACAAATGAAATCAGGACAACTGCATAACTGCGGCTGCCTGATCAATAAAACCAGTTCCGATCTTCGGAACGAACAACCTATTTATGGGAGGAAAAAACCTATGAAGAAAAGAGTTTTAGCAGCGCTCCTCGCGTCTGCTACAGTTCTGTCTGTAGTTGGCTGCTCCAACAACACATCCGGCAGCGACGCAGGCAACAGCGGCAACACATCCACAAGCGACGGCGGCAACGCTGGCGGCAACACTGAAGGCGGCAACACTGAAGGCGGCGACACTGTTACAGTTCCCGATGACGGTAAGGTTCTCAACATCTGGTGCTGGAATGACGAGTTCCAGAGCCGTGTAAAGAGCTACTACCCCGACTACGTTGACAACGGCGACGGCACAGGTAAGATCGGTGATGTTGTAGTTAAGTGGACAATCAACCCCAACAAGGACAACGGTTACCAGATCCCCCTCGATGCTGCTCTTCCCGATCAGGCTAACGTAGCAGCTGATGACAGAATCGATATCTTCCTTATCGAGGCTGACTATGCTGATAAGTACGTTAACTCTGAGTACTCTCTGCCCGTATCTGCTGTAGGTATTACAGACGCTGATACAGCTGAGATGTACGAGTACACAAAGGTTATCGCTTCTGACGCTAACGGCGATCTGAAGGCAGTTTCCTGGCAGGCAGCTCCCGGTCTGTTCGCTTACAAGCGCTCCATCGCTAAGGAAGTTCTGGGTACAGACGATCCCGATGCAGTTCAGGAGTACGTAGCTGACTGGGCTAAGTTCGAAGAGACCGCTCAGAAGATGAAGGACAATGGTTACTTCATGCTCTCCGGTTACGACGATGCTTACCGTACATTCTCCAACAACGTTTCCGCTCCTTGGGTAAACGACAAGAACGAGATCATCATCGACGCTAACATCCTCAAGTGGGTTGAGCAGACCAAGAACTTCACAGACAAGGGCTTCAACAACAAGAACGGTCTGTGGTCTGAAGGTTGGGCTGCTGACCAGGGTCCCGACGGTAAGGTATTCGGCTTCTTCTACTCCACATGGGGTATCAACTTCACACTGCTGGGCAACTCCCTCAAGGATAAGGTTCCGGATGGCATGGCTCAGGGTTCTGCTGAGTGGCTTGAGTACTGCACAGGCAACGGTGCATTCGGCGACTACGCAGTTTGCTACGGTCCTGAGACATACTACTGGGGCGGTACATGGCTCTGCGCTTCCTACATGACAGATAATGCTTCCCTCGTTAAGGACATTATGTACCAGCTGACATGTAACGGCGAGATCATGAAGGACATCACAACAACACCCGGTGTTGAGGATTACACAAACAACATGGCAGCTATGGAAGAAGTTGCTAACTCTGACTTCAAGTCTGACTTCCTCGGCGGCCAGAACCACATCAAGCTGTTCACAGAGAACGCTAAGAAGATCGACATGTCCAACATCAGCAAGTACGACCAGGGCTGTAACGAGTCCTTCCAGGCTGCTATGAAGGATTACTTCGACGGTACTGTTGATTACGATACCGCTCTCGAGAACTTCTACGCAAACGTTATTACTAAGTACCCCGCACTCACAAAGCCTGCTGAGTAATTAGTCAACGTTTAGCAATTAAGGTCTGACTTAACATCTTCGGACTGCGGGGTAAAACTCGCAGTCCGGTATGTTAATGCCATTTTGCTGTATAGAAATGTCATTTTTATTGGTAAATCGGTATTAACATACCTTGGGGCCGCCTGTGCGTGTGGCGGCTTCGGATGTTAGGCTGGCCGAGAAAAAACATGAAAGTGATGGTGAAATTCCTGTGAAACGCAAGTCTATAAGCTATGCGAAGTGGGGCTATTTCTTTATCGCACCGTTCTTTATTGCGTATGCGATATTCTCCCTGTGGCCTCTGATTACCACAGTATACAATAGCTTCTTTGAAAACTATCGTATCGGTCTTGATCAGGTAGGACCCAACTTTATCGGTTTTGAGAACTACATAAACTTCTTTACCGGTGCAAAGGGTGTTCCTGTCTGGAATCTGATCTCCAATACGGTCATCATGTGGCTGATGGGCTTTATCCCTCAGCTTGCTGTATCTCTTCTGTTTGCTTACTGGTTTACAAACAAGAGAATGGATCTGAAGTGCACAAGCATCTTCAAGTCTATCATTTATATGCCGAACCTTATCATGGCTTCTGCGTTCTCTCTGCTGATGTTCTCTCTGTTCGCTAACACTGAGACAGCTCCCATCAACAATATGCTTCTTTCTATCGGCGCAACTACCGAAAAGATCGACTTCCTTGCTAATGAGTGGTCCGCTCGCGGAATCATTGCATTTATGAACTTCATCATGTGGTTCGGTAACACCACCATCATGCTGATGGCAGCTATGCTGGGTGTTGATGAGTCTCTTGTTGAGGCTGCTGACATCGACGGCTGTACACCTAACCAGATCTTCTGGAAGATCACAATGCCCCTTATCCGCCCCATCCTCGTATATGTGTTCATCACATCTCTGGTCGGCGGTCTGCAGATGTTCGACGTTCCCCAGGTACTTACAAGCGGTATCGGCGGACCTAACGGTACTACCAAGACCCTTATCATGTTCCTGAACGAGAACCTCTACTCCAAGAACTACGGTGCTGCAGGTGCGATCTCTGTAATTCTGTTTATTGTTTGTGCTGTATTCAGCCTTATCGTATACTACTTCTTCACCGACAGAACTCTCGGCGGTGCAAAGTCCTTTGCGGCTAAGAAGAAAAAGAAGGGGGTGTAAGCTTTGGCAGGAAAATATGATGTTGTAACCAACGAAAGAAAATTCTGGCTCAATTTCAGACGTACTGTAGCTTACATCGGTCTGACCCTTATGTGTATCCTGTGTCTGTTCTTCTTCTACATAATGCTGATCAACTGTACACGTTCACATAACGAGATCCAGAGAACAGGTCTTGCGTTCTTACCAAGCACTTCTTTTATCTCTAACTTTACAGCTGTTGCAACAGATGCCAACATTCCTCTTATGAAGGGTATGTTAAACAGTATCATCGTTTCTTTCGGTACTGTTATCTGCTCCGTTTACTTTTCTGCTATGACAGCTTACGGCTGCCACGTTTACGACTTCAAGGGCAGAAAGTTCGCATTCAACTTCATCCTCCTTATCATGACAATTCCTACACAGGTAACCGCTCTCGGTTTCGTTGACATGATGAGAAGCTGGGGCCTGCTGAACAGCCTTATCCCCCTTATCGTTCCCGCTATCGCAGCTCCCACAGTATTCTTCTTCATGAAGCAGTACATGGACAGCTCGCTGCCTATCGACATCGTTGAGGCTGCACGTATCGACGGTGCTAACGAGTTCAGGACATTCAACTCGATCATTCTGCCTATCCTCAAGCCTGCTATGGCTGTACAGGCGATCTTCACATTCGTTTCGTCCTGGAACAACTACTTCACTCCCAACCTGCTGATCACAAAGACAGAGATGAAGACACTGCCTATCATGGTTTACATGTGGCGTTGTAAGGACTATGCGTCCATCTCCATGGGTCACATCTACATGGTTATCACAATCTCCATCCTGCCCGTAATGATCGTTTACTTCTGCCTCTCCAAGTTCATCATCGGTGGTGTAACTCTGGGTGCAGTAAAGGGTTAATCCTTGGGTTGAGATCCAACAACAAAATGACCGCTTCCGATTTTCGGGAGCGGTTTTTGTGTATAAGAAAGATCGGCTGCGATATGAGCCGATCTTTTGTGTTCAGATATTTGTGTAGGTATGCAGGATATCCTCGGCGACCTCGCGCTTGGTGCGTCGGGAGTCCATCGCGAGCCTGTGGATGTGCTGCTGCGCCTGTTCCTCGGTGAAGTTGAGGTACTGGATAAGGCAGCACTTTGCGCGGTTGATTATTCTGGTGTCGTCCAGCTTGCGGGAAAGCTCGGAGTTCTCGGATTGCAGACGCTGCATATTCTCGCGGGCGAGCACCGCCATACGCACGGTCTGGATAAGCGAAGCCTTTGAAAACGGACGGGGAAGAACAAATGCCCCCGTGAATTTTATCCTGTTCTGCACATCCTCGGCAAGCTCGGTCTTTGCAAGGCAGATGATGCACGCCGAGGTGCGCTTCCTCGCTGCTGCGATGTAGTTAAGTCCGAACTCGCTGCGAAGCGGAGTGGAAACGATCAGCACGTCGTATGCGGTGAGGTCGGCGGCGTCGGCGTCCGCGTCGTCGAAGCAGCACCGCACCTCTGCGCCCAGGTCATCCAGAGCCGCGGCTATGTTTTCGCACAGGATCTGCGTTTTTGCGTTTATGAATATCCTCATGCGGATGCCTCCCTCGGTCGTGATGTTGTTTTGCATTGTTATGTATCAGTGTATAGTGGACTTCATTTTGTGGCTGCGCTCCTCCAGCAGCCTTTGTATGCCGCTGCATTTCTGCGTGATGACCTCGTCGCTGTCGTCGGGGCGAAGCTCGCATATCGCGGAGAGTATCCTGTGCTCCAGCGGGCGCAGTGAGGAGTCGGTGGACGGCTCGCCGAAGCGCGCCTGTTCGTACAGCATCTCGGTATCTATGCCACAGGAGCGTTCTGCCGTTGCGCGGCTGATGGTATCCAGCATCTCGGTTAGCTGCGAGGTGAACATCCTGCCCGTCGGGTCGGGGTCGGGAAGCTCCGCAGGCTTTGCGGGGATAAGGGAAAGGATCAGCAGTATCAGCAGCACAACAGCACCAATAAGCAGCCACCACTGATCAGTCACAATCAGTATTCCGATCATTCCGCACTGGGATATAAGAGCGATAAACCCCGCAAGGGAGATCCTCATGCGGAAAAGCAGGCTGCGGCTGTCCTCATTTCTGATGTACAGCGGCTGCACCAGTGATGTTATCAGGAGCACCGTAAGTGCCTCATGGTCCAACGGCTGGTTGAAAAGCACTATTAATCCGATAACTGCTATGACCGTCGCCGCGATGGTGACGGCTGTATGTATCTTCTTCATTACAGCCTCTTTTCGGCGGGAGAGAAGCGCAGGAACGTTTCTGCGCCGAGCTTTCCGTACCAGCCCTCAAGGTGCGTGTAGTGGATGAACACGTTGTCGCAGCCCTGTTCCTTCAGCCACTGTGCGCCGAGTGCCACCATGTGCAGCCCGAGCCCCTTTCGGCGGAACTTCGGAACAGTTCCGACGCAGCCGATGCTGCCTGTCTTTGTGCTTCCGTCCGACAGCAGGCAGTCCTCATCCTCGCCGATTATGCAGAACGAGGCTATACCGCCGTTTACGAAGCAGCAGAAGAACACCCCGTCCTCGTTGAAGTACTGTACCCATTCCTCGTCCACCTCTGCGACAGCACGGCGCAGCTCGTCTATGCTTCCGTCAAGGAAGCCGTACTGCGCATCATGGGGCACTTCGTACTCAGGCAGGGAGAAGTCGCCCAGCTTCAGCTCCATCTCCACGAACTCACTGCCGAGGGAATAGCCCTGCTTTTCAAAAAATCCGCGGCTTCCGGCTGCCGCTCCAGGCAGCATACTACCCGAAAGTGTGGCGACAGCACTGCCGTTTTGCTTTATATGCTCCTCACATAGTTTCAGAAGCCTTGTACCCTCGCCGTTTCGCTGATGCTGCGGCGCAACGCACAGCAGCGTGATGCGGCTGCCCTCAGTGCAGGCGAAGCCGCCCTCGGTGTGGAATACCTCGGTATCCTCGCTGAAAGCAAGGCGGCTGAAAGCTTTCTCGTCTATCGGAAGCTGCGGAAAGCAGCTCTTGAATATCTCAAATTCCGTCATTTCGGACCTCCGTTGTTTATTGATATAAGTATATCCCACGCGTGCTGTTTTGTCAAGGAAGTATTGCAAAACCGCCGTCATTATGCTACAATTAAAGCGAGGTGTTAATATGAGATTATCCGTTTTTTATGAGCATATATTTGAAGCCGCACAGCAGAGCGGCATTACCCTCGAGGGTGCGCTGAGGCACGCGAAAAGCTGCGGCATAGACCTGCTTGAGTGCGACCTGTGGCGGCTTGCGGAACGTGAGGATGTAAAGAAGCTGCTGGACTCGCAGGGGATGGGCGTTTCCTGTATCTATGCGCATTTTGATTTCCTGCATGATATCGAGGCCTCCGAGAGGAGATATCATGACCTGCTGGGCACTGCCGAATATTTCGGTGCTGAAAAGGTGCTGTGCATCCCGGGATTTTTCGATGAGGACAGAGATAAGGACGAGCAGATGAAGCTGTTCAGCGAGGGTATCTCCCGTATGTGCGGGGCGGCGAACTCCTACGGTGTTACGGTAACTGTGGAGGATTTCGACGATATAAAATCTCCTTGTTGCAGGATGGTGGATATCCGTTATCTGCTGGACAACTGCGAGGGGCTTCGCTATACATTCGACACGGGAAACTTTCGCTATTGTCTGGAGGATGCAGGGAAGGCGTACTCACTGCTGTCCGACAGGATAGCGCACGTGCATTTAAAGGACAGAAGCTATGATATCGCCCGTTCAGACGCAGGCGGCACCAACGGAAAGGCGGATCTTTCGGGCGCAGTGATGTATCCCGTGGAGGTGTGCGGCGGCGTTATCGGAATAGAGGATCTCATCAGAAAGCTGATGTCGGACGGCTATGACGGAGTGCTTGCTATCGAGCATTTCGGTGCGGTGGATCAGCTCATGTATATGAAGAAGTCGGCGGAGAACATACTTCGCATAACGGAGGGAATATGATAAGAGTAACAGTCTGGAACGAGTATCTTCACGAGATAAATCAGCCTGAGGTGGCGGCGATATACCCCGAGGGCATACACGGCTGTATCGCGGAGTTTCTCGGCAGAAACGAGGATATCACGGTGCGCACCGCAACCCTCTCCATGCCGCAGAACGGACTTCCGGAGGAGGTGCTGGAAAACACCGATGTGCTGATATGGTGGGGCCACATGGCGCATGACAGGGTGGAGGATGAAACGGTGCTTCGTGTGCACAGGCACGTTCTTTCGGGTATGGGACTGGTTGCACTGCACTCGGCGCATCACAGCAAGGTGATGAAAACGCTCCTCGGCACTACGCTCAACCTTAAATGGCGGCACGGCGACCGTGAGCGCGTGTGGTGCATCGCTCCCGCGCATCCTATCGCAAAGGGAGTCCCTCAGCAGTTCCTGCTCCCCTGCGAGGAGATGTACGGCGAGCCTTTCGATATCCCGACTCCCGACGAAACGCTGTTTCTCGGCTGGTTCTCGGGCGGCGAGGTGTTCAGGAGCGGCGTTACATTCACCCGCGGCAAGGGACGGATATTCTACTTCCAGCCGGGACACGAGGAGTATCCGATATATCACGACGAGAACGTACAGCGTATTATAACCAACGGCGTAAGATGGGCGTGCAGTTATGATATCCTACGCACGGAGATACCTGTGGAGAATCCCGGGCCGCTGGAGAAGGTGCAGATATGACAGGATACATCATACGACACATTGAAAAAAGCGAATATCCCCTGCTGGAGGACTTCCTCTACGAGGCCATCTTCATTCCCGAGGGGGTGGAGCCTCCACCTAGGGACATTGTGAAACAGCCCGAGCTTCAGGTCTATGTGCAGGGCTTCGGCAGAGCTCACGATCACTGCTTTGTGGCAGAGGCAGACGGAAGGCTGGCAGGCGCAGTGTGGGTACGCATCATGCAGGACTATGGTCATGTGGATGACGATACACCCTCCTTTGCGATATCCTTATTCAGAGAATACCGCGGACGGGGAATAGGTACAGAGCTTATGCGCACTATGCTTGCTCATCTGAAAGAGTGCGGTTACACAAAGGCTTCGCTTGCGGTGCAGAAAGCAAACTACGCAGTGAGGATGTATGAAAAAGTCGGCTTTGAAACGGTCGGCGAGAATGACGAGGAATATATAATGGTGTGCAGGCTGTGAGCATCGCCATGACAGTGAAAACGGATGAGGTTTTATGTACAGTACAGTTTTATTCGATCTTGACGGCACCCTTACAGACCCCTACATGGGCATAACCAACGGAATAATGCACGCACTTCGGAAGATGGGGCGCGATGTTCCGCCAAGGGAGAGCCTAAGGCATTTCATCGGCCCGCCGCTGACAGATGAGTTTCAGCACAGCTTCGGAATGGATATCGCAACGGCTGAGCAGGCGGCGGCTTACTACCGCGAATATTATTTTGAAAAGGGCGTGTACGAAAACAGGCTTATTTCGGGCGCACGTGAGCTTCTTGAGGCTGTCAGGGCAAGCGGAAGAAAGGTGTGCCTTGCTACCTGCAAGCCCGAGAGCGCGGCACTGATGATACTGGATCATTTCGGCATACGGGAGTATTTCGATGTTATCGGGGCGGCAAGGCTTGACGGAAGCATCCGCACAAAGGCCGAGGTACTTCGCTATGTGCTGGAGAACACGGGCGCATCTTCTGAGGACTGCGTGCTTGTGGGGGACAGACTGCATGATATCGTCGGCGCACATGATGTGGGGATGAAGTGCATAGGCGTGCTGGTGGGCTTCGGCTCAAGGGAGGAGTTCAGCGAGTACGGCGCGGACTATGTGGCGGACACTCTTTCCGATGTTTTGAAATTTTTATAAAAATGAATATATATCAGAAAATCGAGGATAATACTTTTACGGCGGTCGTGAGAACGAGCCGCCCCTTTTATTTGATCTGAAAGGATGATATTATGGGAACTGAATTTGCAAACAAGCACATCGGATGTACTGTAAAGAACTGCGAGTACCACTGTGTAAACGACAATTACTGCTCACTTGACAGGATCGAGGTAGGCACACATGAGTGTGATCCCTCCCAGTCACAGTGCACAGACTGCCTCTCCTTCAAGGAGAAGTGCTGCTGATGAGCCACCCGAAGGAGCAGGAGGGCCTTGTAGGCCTGCCTACGGATGACGAGGAGCTTATCCCCGTGGGAGTCCGTGCTATGATGACGGCAACAAACCGTCTTTATGGCAGCTTCTAGGCAAACTGACGCCGTTATCGGGACGGCGCAGCCTTAAAGAATCGACGAAAAAGTCCTCTTAGTCCCCGCTTCGGTATCGGAGCGGGGCGTATTTTTGTCCTGATTCCCGCTTGCTGTTCTTTTTGCGCAGATATCGGATACAGGGTGCCGAATAGTGTGGAGAATGTGCGCGGAGCACTATATGTTGTCGTTGTAGATCGGTGTCGCGACGATATGTTGTGTTTTGTGACGAAATTCGACCTGTGAATGACTTTTTTGAAGCACTCTTTTTGTGAAAGTTGCACAAAAACATGAACAAAACTTTATTTCGTTTTTTCAAAAAAACCCTACTTTTTACACTTGCAAAAAAATGAAATCCAGTGTATACTTTAAGAGTGGGGAAAAGTGGTGAAATTTTCACCAAAGTGGGGAGAAAATCCACTGAAAACATATAAAAAGAGATTCACCGCATTTCCACAGCATAATTGGGAAAATATAAAAACATCTACGGAAAATGCCGCCTGAGGAGGGCGGAAGCGATCGTTCATCGGTATCATACAGCGGCAAAGACCGCATAAAAACAACCCCGACAGACGATCCGCGCACTGAAAGACTTTCACGGGGACTATGTGAATGGAAAGGGGGAAAAGAAAATGTGGGGCGAGTTTGAGCATACCGTTGACAGCAAAGGTCGTATGAACTTTCCTGCCAAGCTTCGCGAAGAACTCGGTGAGCATTTCTTTATTTCCAAGACCATAGGTGAAAAATGTCTTACGGTACACACTGAGCAAAGCTGGAACTCTATCAAAGAAAAATTAAAAGGAAAGCCCTCAAAGGTTGCACTGCCTATCGAACGTTTCCTGTTCGGCGGTGCGTGTGAAGCTGAGCCGGACAAGCAGGGAAGAATAGCTATCGCCGCTTCGCTCCGCGCTTATGCAGAGATAACCTCCGAGGTAGTGGTGGTCGGTATGGACGACCATGCCGAGATCTGGGACAAGGCACTCTGGACAGAGTATAATAACAGAATTTCTGCCGAGGATATTGCCGCGTTCGCTGAGGAGATCGGTCTGTAATGGAGTTTTCACACATTTCGGTTTTGCTTAAAGAAACGGTAGACGGCGCGTTTTCAGACCCAAAGGGCGTTTACGCGGACCTTACCACAGGAGGCGGTGGCCATAGTCTGGAGCTTGCAAAGCGTCTGGACGGGGGAAGGCTCATCTGCTTCGATCAGGATCCACAGGCACTTGCGGCCGCTGGGGAGCGGCTTAAGGGTTACCCTGTGACCTTTGTAAAGAGAAATTTCTGCGAGCTTGACTCGGCTCTGGACGAGCTGGGTATAGAGGCTCTTGACGGCATAATCGCCGACCTCGGCGTGTCGTCGCATCAGCTTGATACGGCTGAAAGGGGATTTTCGTTCCATAACGACGCCCCGCTTGATATGCGCATGAGCGGAGAGGGACTTTCCGCCCGCGACGTTGTAAATGAATATGCAGAGGAGGATATCTCCCGCATACTCTTCGCCTACGGCGAGGAGAAATTCGCAAGAAAGATAGCACAGGGAATAGCAAGAGCAAGGCTTAATTCGCCGATAGAAACAACGGGCGAGCTTGCCGAGATAATCAAAAAGAGCGTTCCCGCCGCATACCGCAGGGAGAAGAATCCCTG
Organism: Oscillospiraceae bacterium; assembly: GCA_045540255.1. Taxonomy (GTDB): domain Bacteria; phylum Bacillota; class Clostridia; order Oscillospirales; family Ruminococcaceae; genus CAG-115. The sequence goes on from JAZQGZ010000087.1 coordinate 39,438, forward strand.
CCGCAAGAGCTTTCAGGCGATACGTATTGAAGTAAACAAGGAGCTTGATGTGCTTGAAACTGCGCTTACCGTGGGCTTTGACAGATTAAAGGTCGGCGGCAGGATGTCGGTTATCACGTTCCACTCGCTGGAGGACAGGATCGTAAAGACGCGCTTCAAGGAGTTCTGCACGGGCTGTACCTGCCCGCCCGAATTCCCCGTCTGTGTCTGCGGAAAGCAGCCCAGGGGCGAGCTTGTCGGAAAGAAGCCGATAACCGCTTCGCAGGAGGAGCTTTCTGTAAACAGCAGGAGCCGCAGCGCAAAGCTCAGGATAATACAGAAGATAAGATAAAACACAGGAAGATACAAGGAGGGCAAGCCGATGCAGGTTCCCGCAAATTACAATTCAAATCTTGCATACGATCTTTCCCGCTTCGATGTTGAGGAGCAGGAAAAGCAGAATGCCCACCGCCGCGAGAAGCAGGAGCAGGCTAAGCAGGAGATACAGATGAACAGCCGTTCCGTTTCCAGAAGCGGCTCCAGGCTCAAGATAATTCTCGCAGGCAGCGTTGTTTTTGCGGCGCTGTGCGCGGTAAACATACAGCTCACCGCTGCCGATGACTGGGCAAGGAAGGTCACGGAGCAGCAGCAGGCACTGACCGCTGCACAGGAGGAGAACTCCCTGCTGCAGAGCAAGCTGGACTCCAAGGTGGCTAACACGGGCTATATCGAGGAGTATGCTACCACTGCCCTTGGCATGGCTAAGGTGCAGAATACCCAGATACAGTATCTCAGCGTAAACACCGAGAGCCTTATCGAGGTAAGCGCTGACGGTGACGGCACTATCTTTGAGAGCATCAACGGCTGGTTTGGGGATATGATGGAATACATCGGTCTGTAATGGCATAATATAGGGGTGAACAAGCCCTTTGATCTGCCGGCAGTCAACATTACGGAGCAAGGTCGGTTTTATAAGCGGCTTTGCTCTTTCTAGTTTATGGTTTTTTGGAGGAAAAATGAAGCTTTTATCGAAAATATGGGAAGCGCTGAAGGCGTGGGACCAAAAGGAAGGCGAGAAGCAGCGTGTGCTTAAATCGAGCTACAAGCAGGTAATAGTGCTTGTGCTGGTGTGTGCGCTGTCGGTATATGTGGGATACTTCCTGCTGAAATACTCAGTGCTGGACGGCGATAAGTGGCGTGTTCTCGCAAACACCCAGCAGATGTCCTCTGTCACCATAAAGGCGGCGCGCGGCTCCATATACGATTCAAACGGCACGGTGCTGGCGCAGAGCTCCACCGTGTGGGATGTTATCATAAATCCCAAGGGCATAGCGGCGGCAAACGAAAAGGCGGAGAAGCAGTACGAGAAGGATAAGAAGGCGGCAGCGGAAGAGGGCAAGACCATTGAGCCCTACGTTGAACGTGCGAAGCTTATCTGCACAAAGCTTTCCGAGGTGCTCGGCGTTGACTATGACAACCTGATGAAGGCTACGGAAAACCATTTAAGACAGTATCATGTGGTAAAGCGCAAGGTGGAAAAGACCGAGGTGAACGAGATAAACGTGTTCCTCGCGGAAAACGGCATCAACAGCGACTCGGTATTCATGGAGGAGTCCAGCAAGCGTTACTATCCCAACGAGTCCCTTGCCTCAAACGTCATCGGCTTTACCAACTATGACGGCGACGGAGTTTACGGGCTTGAGGCGTATTACGACGACTACCTCAGCGGCACGGATGGCAAGGCTGTCTATGCAAAGGACGCCTACGGCAGGGAGATGGCATACACAAGCGATGCGTATTATTCCGCCGAGGACGGATATTCGCTGGTGCTCACCATTGACGAGGTGCTCCAGCACTACGTTGAGAAGAATCTTGAGCTGTGCATCTCACAGCACGATGTAATAAACCGTGCCTGCGGTATCATTATGGACTGCAACACGGGCGCGATACTGGCGATGTCCACGGCACCCAGCTTCGACCTTAACAATCCCTCCACGCTGTACAGTGCCTATGACCTCCAGCGTCTTGAGGAGCTCTCCGCTTCGGGGGCTTCCGAGGAGGAGATAAGCTCCCTTGAGGCAAAGTACCGCGAACAGCAGTGGAAGAACAAGGCGATAACCGAGCTGTACTACCCCGGTTCGGTATTCAAGACTATCACCTGTGCGGCGGCGCTTGAGGAGGAGGTAGTCGGTCTGAACTCGACGTTCAGCTGTTACGGCCACGCGGACGTTGCGGGTACGGAGATAAGCTGTCACGTTTCCTACGGTCACGGCGAGGTAGACCTGCAGAATGCGGTCACGAAATCCTGCAACCCCTCGTTTATTGCGATAGGACAGCTCTTAGGCGCGGATAAGTTCAGCGATTATCTGGAGGCGTTCGGCTTTACCGAGCGCACGGGAATAGACCTCCCAGGAGAGGCGGGAAGCCTTTATGTAAGGCGCGAGAATATG
>JAZQGZ010000088.1:0-1986 GCA_045540255.1 Oscillospiraceae bacterium
ATCGAGTGCAAGTTCTGGGGTCTCGGCGGCGACGGTACAGTTGGTGCTAACAAGAACTCAATCAAGATTATCGGTGACCACACTGATAAGTTCGTTCAGGCATACTTCCAGTATGACTCAAAGAAGACAGGCGGTATCACGGTTTCTCACCTTCGTTTCGGTGACAAGCCCATCAAGAGCCCCTACTATGTAAACAAGGCAGACTTCGTTGCTTGCCACAATCCCTCATACATCGAAAAGGGATTCAAGATGGTTATCGATGTTAAGCCCGGCGGTGTATTCCTTATCAACTGCCAGTGGGATGCTGCTGAGCTTGCTGAGAAGATGAACGCTGAAACAAAGCAGTACATCGCTAAGAACAACATCAAGCTTTACACAGTTAACGCTATCGACCTCGCTCAGAAGGTTGGTATGGGTAAGAGAACAAACACAATCCTTCAGGCTGCATTCTTTGCTCTTGCAAAGGTTATGCCCATCGAGGAAGCTGTTGACTACATGAAGGCAGCTGCTAAGAAGTCATACGCTAAGAAGGGTGACGATGTTGTTAAGTGCAACTGGGACGCTATTGATGCAGGTGTTTCTGCATATGTAGAGGTTGAGGTTCCCGCTGATTGGGCAAACGCTTCTGATGTTGCTGCTAACGATAAGACAGAGGGCCCCGCAAAGCTCACAAAGATGGTTGACAGCATCATGAAGCCTGTTGGCCGTATGGACGGTTACAGCCTTTCAGTTTCAGACTTTATGGATCACGCTGACGGTACTTTCGAGCAGGGCGCATCAGCTTATGAGAAGCGCGGCGTTGCAGTTATGGTTCCCGAGTGGAACGCAGAGACCTGCGCAAAGTGTAACAAGTGTGCTTACGTTTGTCCGCACGCTACAATCAGACCCTTCGCTCTTAATGACGAAGAGGTTGCAGCTGCTCCCGCAGTAATGAAGAAGGCTCCGAAGCCGGTTGTTAAGACAAACTACACTTATACTCTTGCAGTATCTCCGATGGATTGTATGGGCTGCGGCGTCTGCGTAGGCGTTTGTCCGACAAATTCCCCCGTTATGGTATCCCGTGAGAGCCAGGATGCACAGCAGGAAGCTTTTGACTACTGTGTAGCTAATGTTACAGAGAAGGCAGAGACAACAGAGAAGATGACTGTTATCTCCAGCCAGTACAAGAAGCCGTTGCTTGAGTTCTCAGGCTCTTGCGCAGGCTGTGCTGAAACAGCTTATGCCCGTCTCATCACACAGCTCTTCGGTGACAGAATGTATATCTCCAACGCAACAGGTTGTTCATCAATCTGGGGCGGTCCGGCAGCTACATCACCGTATACAACAGACAAGAACGGCCACGGTCCTGCTTGGGCTAACTCACTCTTCGAGGATAACGCTGAGCATGGCTTCGGTATGTTCCTCGGCCAGAACGCTATCCGTAACAGCCTCATCGAAAAGGTTAAGGCTGCTGCAGAGTGCGACAAGGCAACAGCAGAGCTCAAGGCAGCTTGCGAAGGCTACCTTGCAACAGTTTCTGACGGCGCAAAGAACGGCGCTGCAACAGAGGCTCTCGTAGCTGAGCTCGAGAAGTGCGGCTGCGACGCATCTAAGGAAATCCTTGCTCAGAAGGAATACCTCTCAAAGAAGTCAGTTTGGATCTTCGGCGGTGACGGTTGGGCATACGACATCGGCTTCGGCGGTGTTGACCATGTTCTCGCATCAGGTGAGGATGTAAACATCATGGTATTCGATACAGAGGTTTACTCAAATACAGGCGGACAGGCTTCAAAGGCTTCTCAGGTAGGTCAGGTTGCTCAGTTCGCAGCAGCAGGTAAGGCTATCGCTAAGAAGAGCCTTGCAGAGATCGCAATGTCTTACGGCTATGTTTATGTTGCACAGATCGCTATGGGTGCTGATATGAACCAGACACTCAAGGCAATCATGGAAGCTGAAGCATATCCGGGACCGTCAATCATCATCGGCTACGCTCCCTGTGAGATGCAC
>JAZQGZ010000089.1:0-1843 GCA_045540255.1 Oscillospiraceae bacterium
GTTATCTGTACCATCGCACTTCTGTTCGTGATATATCTGGCACAAGGCCTTATGACTGCGGTGGAATTCGCAGATCTCTGCATCAAGGGTATATGTAACATGGTTCTCCCGCTGATGCTGATGGTTCTGGCTTGGTGTTTCGCAGCAGTTAACGATCAGATTGGATTTACTCAGTATGTTATCGATACAGTATCAGCTAATGTAAGCGTAGCAATGCTTCCATTCATCATCTTCGTTGCACTGGCTGTTACAGAATTCATTACAGGTACTAACTGGGGAATGTACATAATCGCACTTCCTATCGTTATCCCTCTGGCAATGCAGATGGGAGTACACATGCCGCTGGCAGTAGCAGCAGTTCTTTCTGCAGGCGTACTGGGAAGCCACGTTTGCTTCTACTCCGATGCTACTATCCTGACTTCAGCAGCATGCGGATGCGATAACTTCAGACACGCTATCACTCAGATGCCGTTCGGACTTTTGGCAGGAGTTATCTCTGCGATACTCTTCCTTGTATTCGGCTTCGTGATGGCATAGGAGTATAAACAAACCTCCGAAGAATTCATCAATAAACTAAGCGATATGGGCGCTGCATCAAATGATGCGGCGCTTTTTCATTGCACCAATCCGGCTGAAGCAGCGTATTATAACTAAACTGAGATTGGGAGGGATCATTTTGTATAAGGTGGTTGTTATAGGCGGAGGCTGGGCAGGATGTGCGGCAGCCATTGCCGCGAAAAAAGCAGGTGCAGATGTCATACTGCTCGAGAAAACAGATATGCTGCTGGGACTTGGCAATGTAGGCGGCATAATGAGAAATAACGGCAGGTTCACAGCTGCCGAAGAAAATATCGCCCTTGGTGCAGGCGATCTGTTCGGGATCACAGACAGGTGCTCCCGCCATATAAACGTGGATTTTCCGGGACATGAACATGCCAGCCTTTATGATGTGACGAAGGTGGAGCCGGAAGTGAGGCGGCTCCTCAAGTCCCGTGGCATCGAGATTAGATTTATGACCCGCGCGGTAGATGTGATCAAGCGTGGCGATGACATAGAGAAGCTGATATTGGCAGGCGGAGAAGAACTTGAGGGCGATGTGTTCATAGAGACGACAGGATCTACGGGAGGGCCGGGCAACTGCCTTACATACGGCAATGGCTGCTGTATGTGTATCTTGAGGTGTCCGGCATTTGGTCCGAGGGTGAGCATCAGTGCCAAAGCAGGCGGACGCGACATCATGGGGCAGAGAAAGGACGGATCCTTCGGAGCTTTCAGCGGCAGCGGCAAGCTGGAGAAAGCATCCCTGTCCGAAGAGATACGGCAGGCTTTGAGCGAGAAAGGTGTAGCAGTTATACCTCTTCCGAGGAGTGCAGTGAAAAAAGAAAAACTTGATATGAAAGTATGCAGGCAGTATGCCCTCGATGAATTCGCAGAGAATATAGTGCTCCTCGATACGGGATATGCTAAGATAATGACTCCGTTCTTCGATCTGGAAACTCTCAGGCAGATCCCGGGGTTCGAAAACGCCAGGTACGTGGATCCTTATGCAGGCGGGAAAGGCAATTCGATAAGGTATTTATCAGTAGCGGAAAGAGACGATTCTCTCAAAGTGTCAGGTGTAGGAAACCTCTTCTGCGGCGGGGAAAAAGCGGGCCTTTTCGTAGGTCATACGGAAGCGATATCAACAGGCTCACTGGCAGGGCATAATGCCGTAAGATTCGTCAGAGGAATGAAACCGCTGCAGCTTCCTACAGGGCTTGCTATAGGAGATCTGATATCATTTGCCAATAAGAGTCTGGAAAGCGCAGAAGGATTGATGACAAGATTTACCTTCGCAGGAGCT
>JAZQGZ010000090.1:0-2113 GCA_045540255.1 Oscillospiraceae bacterium
TTTTGCACGAAGATATTGGTCTGTTGATTTTCTGTATGCTTCTGCTTGGTCGAAATTAACCTTAAAACTGAAGTACAGATTAGTCCTCCCCATATTTGATAGCAGCCTGAGCTGCTGCGAGACGAGCAATCGGAACACGGAAGGGTGAGCATGATACATAGTTGAGGCCAATCTTGTGGCAGAACTCAACTGAAACGGGGTCGCCACCGTGCTCGCCGCAGATACCGTAGTGAAGGTTCTTGCCGCTTGCCTTACCCTTAGCAACTGCCATTTCCATAAGTGCGCCAACGCCGTTCTGGTCAAGCTTTGCGAAGGGATCGTTCTCGAAGATCTTGCTGTCATAGTAAGCTGTAAGGAACTTACCGGCATCATCACGGCTGAAGCCGTATGTCATCTGAGTAAGGTCGTTTGTACCGAAGCAGAAGAAGTCAGCTTCCTTAGCAACCTCGTCAGCTGTGATACAAGCTCTGGGAATCTCGATCATTGTACCAACTTCGTACTTAAGGTCTGCGCCTGCAGCTGCGATTTCAGCATCAGCAGTTTCAACAACAACCTTCTTAACGAACTTGAGCTCCTTAACGTCACCGATAAGGGGAATCATGATTTCGGGAACAACGTTCCAGTCAGCGTGTGCCTTCTGAACGTTGATAGCTGCACGGATAACAGCCTTTGTCTGCATTGCAGCGATTTCGGGGTAAGTAACTGCAAGACGGCAGCCACGGTGACCCATCATGGGGTTGAACTCGTGAAGAGAAGCGATGATAGCCTTGATATCTTCAACTGATTTACCCTGTGCATCTGCAAGAATCTTGATGTCAGCTTCCTCAGTGGGAACGAACTCATGGAGAGGCGGATCAAGGAAACGGATTGTAACGGGGTTGCCTTCAAGAGCCTCATATAGCTTCTCGAAGTCGCCCTGCTGATAAGGAAGAATCTTATCGAGAGCTGCTTCTCTCTCTTCAACTGTGTCAGCACAGATCATTTCACGGAATGCTGCGATTCTGTCAGCCTCGAAGAACATGTGCTCTGTACGGCAAAGACCGATACCTTCTGCACCAAGCTCACGAGCCTTCTTAGCGTCAGCAGGTGTGTCAGCATTTGTACGAACCTTAAGAGTTCTGTACTTGTCAGCCCAATCCATAATTCTGCCGAACTCGCCTGCGATTTCAGCGTCAACTGTGGGGATGATGCCATCATAGATGTTACCTGTTGAACCGTCGATTGAAATATAGTCACCCTCGTGGTAAACCTTACCTGCGAGTTCAAACTGCTTGTTTTCTTCGTCCATTTTGATTTCGCCACAGCCGGATACACAGCAAGTACCCATACCACGAGCAACAACAGCTGCGTGAGATGTCATACCGCCACGAACTGTGAGGATGCCCTGAGAAGCCTTCATACCTGTGATATCTTCGGGAGATGTCTCAAGACGAACAAGAACAACCTTTTCGCCACGAGCGTTCCAAGACTCTGCATCTTCTGCAGTAAATACTACCTTACCGCAAGCAGCACCGGGAGATGCGCCAAGACCCTTACCTGCAGGAGTTGCAGCCTTAAGTGCCTTTGCATCGAACTGGGGATGAAGAAGTGTATCAAGGTTACGGGGATCGATCATAGCAACAGCCTTCTTCTCATCGATCATACCCTCGTCAACGAGGTCACAAGCGATTTTAAGAGCAGCCTTAGCGGTTCTCTTACCGTTACGGGTCTGGAGCATATAAAGCTTACCGTGCTCAACGGTGAACTCCATATCCTGCATATCACGATAGTGATCTTCCAAAGTAGCGCAAACTTCGTTAAACTGTTTGAATGCTTCGGGGAATTTGTCAGCCATTTCAGCAATAGGCATAGGAGTACGAACACCGGCAACAACGTCTTCGCCCTGTGCGTTGGTGAGGAACTCACCCATAAGACCCTTTTCACCTGTAGCGGGGTCACGAGTAAATGCAACCCCGGTACCGCAATGGTCACCCATGTTGCCGAAAGCCATCATCTGAACGTTAACAGCGGTACCCCAAGAATAAGGAATATCGTTGTCACGACGGTAAACGTTTGCACGGGGGTTGTCCCAAGAACGGAAAACAGCCTCAACAGCGCCCATCAACTGCTCCTT